>DATHNC010000211.1:0-37582 GCA_035486415.1 Saccharimonadales bacterium (SeqCode) | reverse complement strand
CGTTGAACGCAAACAGTTAAAGAAGTTGAATACCAGTCGTATCGAAAAATACCTGGATGAAGGAGTTGGTGGCTGTTTTTTTCGGGACTCTACTATTGCGAGAGTTGTGGTTGATTCATTGCACCAGTTTCACGGGACGCGATACCAATTGTTTGCCTGGTGCGTTATGCCGAATCATGTCCATGTCGTTTTCAAGATTTTGAGCGGGAATACGCTACCTAAAATACTCCATTCTTGGAAATCTTTTTCGGCGAAGAAAGCTAATAAAATTCTTGGTCGATCATCGCAGCTTTGGCAGCGTGAGTATTATGACCATATGGTTCGTGATGAGGTCGAATTTCATCACGCTGTGCAATACGTAATTGAAAATCCCGAGAGAGCTGGTCTTATTGATTGGCCTTGGGTTTGGCCGGTGTGAATTGTTGATCGCTTGAGGAATTGGCTGGCTGCTGGGCGTATCTGAAAAGGTTGCCGGCGGGACGCCGGCGTTACGAAAAGCTTGTCTCGGCAAGAAAAATTGGAGGGGGATAAAATAAAATGAGCGGCATGGATGCACAAATTAAATCCCTGCCGCCCATTTTCACTGCACAGCTCTTTCCTGCGCTGGAAGCGAAACTGATTGAGCTTTTGCGGTCGCTTGCACCGGATGACTGGGAAAAGCAAACGCTCGCCCCGCAATGGAAAGTAAAAGACGTTGCGGCGCATCTGCTCGACACGCAAACGCGTGCGCTTGCCGCGGTTCGACGCGGCTACAAACCTGAAAACTCAAAAAAGCTCACTGGCGACAAGCTGCTGTTTTTGATCAACACCCTCAACGCGGAAGGCGTCCGCAAATACAGCGCTTTATCGTGCGATGAATTGATTTCCAGAATGGAAACGGCCTCGGAAGAACTTGTGGATTACTTCCAAACACTCGATCCATTCGCGCCAGCTGTATTTCCTGTGAGCTGGGCAGGTGATGAGGAATCGCCCAACTGGTTCCACATTGCGCGCGAATTTACGGAGCGCTGGCATCATCAACAGCAAATTCGCGTTGCCGTAAATAAGCCGGGGATCATGACCCGCGAGTTCTACTTTCCCGTGCTCGACTGCTTTATGCGCGCACTGCCCTACACGTATCGAAATGTTGGGTCCGCGCCTGGATCCCTGGCGCAGTTTAATATCAGCGGAGAATGCGGCGGGGGCTGGTATCTATTCCATGAAAGCAATGAATGGAAATTGATTGCCTCGCCCGCCGGGAAAAAAATATCAGAGACAACAATTCCGCAGGAAATTGCCTGGCGCATTTTTACCAAAGGAATTGCGCGGGAAGAAGCGAGATCGCAAGTTCAAGTGTCAGGAGACGAAGCGGTCGCCCTGCACATTCTGAAAATGATTTCGATTGTGGGTTAAGTAGGACAGGCTTCAGCCTGTCTGGTTTAGATTGCCGAAGATCTGGAATTTAAACCGGACAGGGTGAAGCCTATGCAGCAAAATGCAAAATTTACTTCGCTTCGAGGTAATATCCCGGCCGCGTCCGCACCTTTACTCCTGGGTGATCAACCGTGACCCTAATCTGGTGATAGCCGGGATTGTCCGCACCGGTGGGGCGATAGCTGAGCATATATTGCGAGTTGAGTTCTCCGCCGATCTGATCAATCGCATTTTCAATTTTGCTATCACGAAAAACGGATTGGTACGTGCCGCCTGTGGCCGTTGCGGCCACTTCCATCGGCCGATCCTTCACCACGGCTGTGGCATTGCGCACGGCCCACTCCGCAAGCCCCATCAGATCGATATTGCCGCCGTACTGTTGCTGGCTTGTGGGAGTTTGCGCGGTTCCGGGGAAGGAAGGCCCGCCGAATGTTCCAGGCGGCGTCCCCGTAGGCGGAGCCGTTTGCGTTGCCGGCGCGCGCGCGCTTGCTGAAGTCTCGGAAAGCCCCACACTGTAGATCACAATGTTGGCAAGCTGCGCTTCACGCAGAACGCGTCCCAGTTTCTGCTCACTTCCGTAATCGCTCGCTTCGCCGACTACGACAATGGCGCGACGCATTCCTTTCGTATTATCTCGCAGCAAACCAACCGCTGAAGAGAGCGCGTCATAAAGATGCGCGCCGCTGTTGCCAGGTTTGAGATTGGCGATTGTTTTTTCGATTTTGTCGCTGTCCATGCTGAACGGCAGCAACGTGTTGACCGTGCTGTCATAACTCACGACAGCCGCTTCACCCGATGGACCGACCACGGTTTGCGTAAAAATGATTGCGGATTTCTGTACGGCAGGCAATAGAGGCTGGATTCGCGAGCTGGTCTCAAAAACGAAAACAGCCGCGACCGGTTCTCCTCCGAGGTCGAATGATTCAATGGTCTGTTCCGCGCCATCATCCAAAATATGAAAATCCTTTTGCTGGAGATCGAGGAGAGGCTCGCCCTTTGCGTCCACCACGACGACTGGCGCGCTGACGAGCGAGACGCGAACGCGAATACTTCCTTCCGGGGATTGCTGGACAGGCGTTCCGGGCTTTGGAGTATTAGGCCCTTGTGTTTGCTGGGCATGAAAAGGTGCGGCACAAAAAAATAGAATTGCGATGAGTGAGAGGTTCGATGTTTGTCGGGTTCGCATTAGCGTTTTATCTCCACTCCAGTCTACTACTTTGGAAGCGAAAACGCGCTGTCGCGTTGGTCAAACCCGGGAATTGCGGCCACACTTTTCATGATGAAATCGCACTTTTGAAAATCATGGCGAGTGTCACTTGAGATAGATACGGGAAAAACGGTATATAGACGGAACACATGAATGCTGAGTTATTGAGCAATCGTTTCGCGGGTTGCGTAGAATGTCAAACTGTTGTCACTTGCATCGGAGGATTCATGAAGCGCAGGAGTCATCATAAGGAAATCGTTCCGCCGTACCGCGATCCGGTATTCATGGAGAGTTCACCGGCGCGCACCGTGCGTTTTACGACCGAATATATCGATCCGCTGGAGCGGCTGCGTCGCGAAAAAGTGGGCGACACAATTGTAATGTTCGGATCGGCGCGAATTCTCTCGCACGAACAGGCGACCAAGCATTTGCAGAGGCTGCAGGAAGTACAAAAACAGAATCTTTCCCCGTTGCAATACCGGATTGCGCTGAGCGACGCGAAATCCGCGGTGCAAATGTCCCGCTATTACGAGGAAGCGCGTGAATTGTCAAGAAGGATCACGTCGTGGGCGATGTCTCTCGGCGAGCACCCGCGCCGTTTCGTCATTTGCTCAGGCGGCGGCCCGGGAATTATGGAAGCGGCCAACCGCGGCGCCAAAGAAGCGGGCGGAAAATCCATTGGACTAAGTATTGAGCTTCCCCATGAGCAGCGGCCCAACGACTACATCAGCCCCGAGCTCAGTTTCATGTTTCATTATTTTTTCATGCGCAAATTGTGGTTCGCACAACTCGCCAAAGCGCTGATCGTTTTTCCCGGAGGATTCGGCACGATGGATGAGCTGTGGGAAATGCTGACTTTGATGCAGACCGGAAAATTACAGCGCCGCAATATTATTTTGATTTACGGGCGAAAATATTGGGACCGCGTGCTCGATTGGAAACACATGGTCCGCACTGGAATGATCAACCGGCATGAATACGGGATGCTGGAATTTGCAGACACCGTGGATCAAGCCTTCGACCGCGTGCGCGATGGCCTCGAGGCACACCACATGGAACCCGATTCCCTCTTGATCTAATACGGTTTCAAGTCAAGTATTTACATTTGACCGCACTTGTCTCCGGTGCAGGACAGCCCCGCAAGGAGCGAAAGAAAGTAGCCCACCACGGAAGTGGTGGGAACGAGCATCGAAATAAAAAAGCCCTGTAGGGGCGGCGCACAGGCCCGAATCAATGTGCCGCCCCTACGGGGCTGAATTTTTACGGCGCGTGAACCCCCGCCACTTCCGTAGTGGGCTATGTTGTTGCGTCCCCCCCCGGGACTCCGGACGATTAGGCCAATGCGCCGTAAACACTCCAATCGAAAATGCGCTTGAGCAAAACACACAAACAGTTATCGCTTCGCAACAACTTTACTTTCGCGATCCGGATAAAATAATCAGAAATAAAAATGGGTCGTCTCCGGAAAGGAGGCGGCCCGTTTCTATCTCATAAACTAATTTGGTCGAAACTTAGTTCTTGCTTGGAATTAAATCATTCGAGAAAACGCCCTCGAACCGGCGTTTTTCGTCCTGGTCATGGAGCAGGACGACAGGTGCGATCCTCAGTGCATGACGGCAAGCCCGGCACGCGGCCATTTCCCCTTGCAAATCCTGCAAAAACCCATCCGTAAAATGATATTGGTCCGGAGTGCGTCGCGCCGCTTTCACCCCATGCTCACCGCAATAGGGGCACGCGTATTCGAGCGTGTCTTCTTGCGGATCACGGCCTAGCGCAGCCCAACCTGTATAACGAACTCCAACTGCTTCTTTAGAAGGAAGACGCATAATTTATGTACCTCGCCCAAAAAGCAAACTGCATATGTGATGCACGAACATGTGAAATTGGTGCAAGGTTGGCGAATAAAATGCTTGCAATTCTAACTAATTGAAAATGAAACACTTGCAGCATTTATTGGCATGCCTGCAGCAAATAATCGCAAATTCAGGGGAACGGACTTCGCCAAACGGTGTCAAATTAAGTGAGCGCGCGCTCCTCAGTAATTAAAAAATGACTGTCCGGTGCCCAAACTTCGGGTATGGCGGACAAATTGAGGAGTGCCTATGCAACGATCAAATACGGAAGATGCGCGGCAAGATCACGAAAAATCAGATTTTGTACTTAGCGGCTGTCTGGTCGATGGCGATATTTCGTCAGTTTCAAGGGCCCGACGAAACCGGCGAGAAGCCTTCGGGATTTCCCTGGTCATTGAACTCCTGATCCTGGGTCTGCTCGTAACGGCACCACTATTCTCCAGTGTCGCGCAGCCATACCTTCGACCCGCCCTTCCAACAGTAACGACATTCTTTCGGTCCGGGCCCCGGCCTAAGCTGGGAGACCATGTCACAACGGTGCTCGCGAATCACACCACGACAATCTACGACCCATACCCGCCAATTACGCCTATCCACACGGTAGGTAGCGGACGGCCCGAAGTGGGGTCGGGTTTCTCCGGTCCAGACATCGTGGATTTTGGAGCCTATATTCCCGGAGGTGATGCGATGCCAGGAGGCGGGGTATCCCAGTTAGTGAGGGAACCCGAGCCTGTCGGCAAGCCTCCGCAGGTTGAAAAACGTCCTGTGAAAATAAGCGAAGGAGTGTTGCAGGCGCAGCTGATTAGCCGCGTTGAGCCGAGCTATCCGGCCTTGGCGCTGCAAACCAAGACGGAGGGGGTTGTTCGTCTGCACGCCATCATCAACCGTGACGGACGCATCACTTGGCTCGATATTCTGAGCGGGCATCCGCTGCTCGTTAGAGCCGCGCTCGAAGCTGTATCGCAATGGCGGTATCGGCCGACCATGCTGAATGGCGAGCCCGTTGAAGTAGAAACTTCGATTACTGTGATTTTTCAACTTCACAATTGAATCAGACAGGTTCTGGGCAAGCGGAGGGATTTCGTCGTGGGCCGAAGTTGTCGGTGCTTCGGCCCAAACGACTCCGTCCAGAAAGAAACGGTGTTCGAACTTAAATTGTGATGCGCTATTTTTAGAGGGCGGTTGCCCTTGTCAGGTGAAAATTACAATAGCGGCTCGTGAGCATAAGTGCTTATTTCTTCGCGAATTGCATCGCGCATCTGCACGATTTGCTGCCAATCGTCCGTCGAGGGCGGCGGGTTCACTGGCGGACAAATCGTAATGTTAATTTTCCCGGGGCGCGGCAGCCATGTGCCATCGCGCAGCACCCGCCGTGTTCCGCTGAGAGATATGGGAATTATTTCGCGCTGCGCAGCCGTGGCCGCTTTGAAGGCGCCTAGATGAAATGCGCGCACGCCGGATTGCGCGTTGAATGTTCCCTCAGGAAAAATAAAAACGGACTCGCCGCGGCGAAGAGTTTCCTCCACTTGCTTCGCCTGCTCAAGCCTCGCGCGAGGATCTTCGCGCCGAAAAGAGTAGTGTCCCAACTTCCGAAGAAAAGTGCCGAAAAAAGGCATGGCCATGACTTCCGCTTTGGCCACGAAATGGTAGTCGGTTCCGAGGGTCGCCATGAGCACAACGATGTCCGCGTAGCTCGTGTGATTCGCGACGAACATGTGCGGCTTCACATCCTGCAGATGCTCTCGTCCTTTGACGCTCACCTGCCAACCCGCCACTTTTAAGTAGGCGCGCAACGCCGCTGTCGTGACCCGTGCCGAACTTTTTCTTGAAGGCGAAATTAATACATACAGCCACGCAGGAAAGAGCAGCAACGCAAACATGGCGATTGCGTAGATCCCGTAAATTATTTCGCCAGCTCGTCTTAGCGTGGCGCGGATTCGACTGGCGCCTGAAGCTGTTGCAAGCCCGGCGACTTGCAGCCACACAGGCCGTGCGCCGGAATGCAATTCACCGGAAAGAAATTTTTGCTTCGTGGCGTCGCGCCGTAGTTTCCCGCTGGAGGTTTTTGGAATCGCATTCGGCGGCACCACTTCGACCTTATCGGGAGGCTGCCCGAGCGATTCCGTGACTTGCGCGGTGATGGCCTGCGCAAGCTGCTCGCGAGCAGCGCGATTGCGTTCGCGCGACTCGGCAACGATCACCAAACGCTCGGTGCCTGCGATTGGATCTGTCGCGCCGAACGCTACGACGCAACCTTTGCGGACGCCTGGAACATGCGCGACGCAATCTTCAATCTCATGCGGATAAAGATTGTGGCCCGCATGAATGATGATGTCCTTCACGCGCCCGGTAATATAAATTTCCCCATCGGCGCGGTAGGCGCGATCGCCGGAATTCACCCAGCCCGCGGCAAGCCCTTCCGGAAGCAGTGCCGCGGTTGCCGCTTCGTTCCGGTAATAACCCTGCGTGGTGGAAGGGCCGCGAAACCAGAGCTGCCCCTCCGTTCGGTCCGGCAAATCTTCTCCGCGCTCGTTCACGATTCGCACATCGTGGCGCGGGATGGGCGGCCCTACGGATACGAAGGAAATTACATTCAAATCTTCGGCAGGAGTTTCAGAAGTTACGGGAAGAGCCCTACCCTCTTGTGCGAAAACAGTCCGGTCGAGACGATCGACGATCGGACCGCGACCCACCTGAGGAATCGTCACGGCGAGGGAAGCCTCCGCCAGACCGTACACAGGCAATAAAGTTTCGCTGCGAAATCCATAGGCGGCAAAACGCGATACGAAACGATCGAGAGTCGCAGGCAGAACAGGCTCCGCGCCGTTGAGCGCCGCGCGCCACGAACTCAGATCAACGCTCTTGATTTCCTCATCAGAAATTTTTGCCGCTGCTAATTCATACGCGAAATTCGGCGCCGCTCCAATCGTGCCGCGATAACGATGGAACGCGCGCAGCCATTTTGCGGGGCGCGAAAGAAATGCGAGGGGAGACATCACCACCAGAGGCAAGCCGAAATACAGCGGCATAAGCCACGCGCCGATCAGACCCATATCGTGATAGAGCGGCAACCAACTCACGCCCACATCTTCGTTGCGCATCCCAAGCGCTTCGCCGATGGAGCGCACATTCGCCAGAAGATTGGCGTGGGTCAACATCACGCCTTTGGGATTACCAGTCGAGCCGGATGTGTACTGCAACAGCGCAAGGTCATTCGCGCGCGAATGCAGCTGTGTTCCGAGCGGAATTGCGGCCTCGGAGTGAACTAGTGCATTGGCCGTTACTACGCCCTCGAGAGACGGCACCAGAGGTTTCAATAGTTTTGCCGCGCTGGCTGCTTCACGGAACGTAATCAGCAGGCGTGCGCCCGCGTTGGCGAGAATAGCGGATTGGCGCTCAGCGTACTCCGAAATGCGGTCGGCGCGAAACGGCGGATAAATTGGCACGGGGGTTGCGCCTGCGAGCAGCGTGCCGGCAAACGAAAGAAAAAAGTCGCGCGAAGTCGGCAGCATCAGCGCGACTGTGTCGCCGCGCCCAATGCCGCGCTGAGCCAGCTCGGCAGCAACGCGCTCGGCGCCTTTCAGCAATTCGCCAAACGTCAGGGTCGGACTTTCCCCTTCGTCCTCGTAGAAAATCAGGTGCGTCTGCTCGGCATCCGCGCGCCCGCGATGCCGGATCACTTCCTCGAAGGTCTGCGCGGCGGGCACTCCCTCTGCCTGGCCGGGAAAAGAGACGCGCGCGGCGCGTGAACCGCTCTCCTCCTGCAGGCGAACGGCAGAAGAGTCGCCACTCGCGTTGCTCATCGCAACGACCAAATCCTGAACGGTTTCCGCCCCGGCCAGGACGTCTTCATTCAGCCGCGTGCCAAAAGTTTTCTCCAACCGCACCAGCAATTCCACGCGTTCCAGGCTGCCAAGTCCCAGATCACGATCGAGTTGGGAATGCACCCCAGCGGAACGAACGGCTGACTCGTGACCAAGCTCGGCGACAATCTCCCGGACAATGCCCAATATTCGTTCTTCATTGGTCTCTGCGTTCATTTGCCGTGCGGAAGACACCATCAGGAGTTTTTCCTAAGTGCAACGTATGGATTGGAAGGGCTTTACTCGGAGCAGGCTAACACGCGCCGAAATTGCATTCAATGGCGCAAGGTTCGCCAGTAGCATAGGCTTCAGCCTGTGGGGGTTAGGCCTTGCAAGAAGTGCCAGCGTACCTCCAGAATTTTGCCAGGCTCGCTTATTTCTAATGCTTCCTCGCACGTCTATTTGGATCGCACTCCAAAAGGTGCCCGCCCAAAAAACGGCCGGGTGCTACGAAGGCAAAGGCAATACTATCCGATCCTTTCTGCTCTTGATAAACTTGCGGCGGCATACCTAGATTTCAATCCGCAATTTAGGAAAGAAAAGGAGATCGAGCATGGCAGTGGTGAATCCGTTGACAAAAGAACAGGCCGCGCCGGAATTACAAGAGACCTTTGAAAAGCTCGCCGGGCGAGCCGGGAAAGTGCCAAACATTTTTGCCGCGATGGCCCATCGGCCCGCGGTCTTGAGCGCATTTCTTCCTCTCTACAAGGCCGTCGTCAACCAGGGAACCGTAGAGGCCAAGTATAAGGAACTCGCGTATCTGCGAACATCGATGGTAAACGGGTGCGAATACTGTACGCGCGCGCACATCGCTTCGTCCAAAGGCGCGGGCGTCACTCCGGAACAAATCGCTGCACTGCCGTTTTACGCGCGAAGCCCGCTTTTTGATGAGAAAGAAAAGGCCACCATTCTCTATGCGGATCGCGTTACGCGCGGCGCTGCCGGCATCCGCCAACCCGCGATGGAGACTTTGCGCAAGTATTACGACGAAGGTCAGATTGTGGAGCTGACGCTGGTGATCTGCATGGCCAATTTTACGAACCGTTTCAACGACGCGACGGAAATCATTCCTGACCTGGGAGTGTGAAATGGCGGGTAAGAAACGTGACGTACCAGAGTACCGGTGCGAATGTAACTCTCGCTCTATTTGCTGAACTTGAGCGTTCCAGCAGAATCATCCCAGGTCGGAGCTGTACGGGCCGGCCGAGGATGCCGATGATCATATTCGCCTGTATCACGGTATTTGCTTTGCTGGTCTGCTTAAGTTTTCTGGGTCCGGCGGACCATTTGCGATAGTTTTTTCGATTGAGCTGCAGCCATTTTAAGTTTGCCCATGCCCTGCGAGCGGCCGGATGGTCGGCCGCTCTCCCCAATTCTACAATCCAATTTGATCGGTTTTAAGTAGCACAGGCTTCAGCCTGTGGGGGTTAGGCCTTGTAGCGCCGGCCTCCCGCCGGTGGTTTTGCGCTGCGTTGCGATAGCTGAAACCTGTCCGGCGAGACGCCGGCGCTACAAAACCATAACCCCGCAGGCTGAAGCCCGCGCTACGGGTGGCGTAACATTTTGTGGAAAAAAGAGGCGGGGACTGCCCGCCCCGGGCAAGCCGGGGCGAGCGGCCCTAAGATCGCTCGCGGCGATTACCGGTGCCGGCCAGGTGAACGGGTCGGACGGTAACTCCCCAACGAACGCGGACGCATCCGCAAGCGTGGGCTCAGCGGAGGCGGGACATTACGGAGCGGGGAGCTGCAATTGCTGCAGAACTCTCCCCCCGCATCAGCAGCCCGCAGCCAGTGGCCGCGTGCCGCGCACTCCGGATTGATACATTGCACAGTCCATCCAGGCAAATACTGCACGCTTTTCCCCCCTTATGGAACGATGCACGACTTTTTCCGGCCAAAACAAAAGTTCTGTTCCCCCAAGCCGGAAACAATCGGAAAAGTTGCCGGGATTTTGCGCCGATGCTCTTGTGGTGTCAAGAGAAAATATACAATTCATAGTGGTGCGGTTGCAAAGCGAGTGGGGAGCACGACTGGGGCTTACCAGGCTGAGGAAAAACACAGCATTTCTGTCATTCCGAGCGGAGCGAGGAATCTCTCTTTCATTGTTTTCTGTTAGGCTAAATCGAAGAGAGATTCCTCGCTCCGCTCGGAATGACAGATTACGATGCCTTTTCCGCAACCTGAAGAGCCAAGCTTAAAAAACCGGCGGCGAAATTATTCTTTCTTCCTTTACAACCTTTCCGTGCTTGACCACAATCTTTCCTTCCATTGTGTGAAGCGAAAGGGAAGAATGGATTTCATGCGTAAGGGGTTTTTGACTGCAATTGCCGCCATGCTTCTGTCGCTCGCGCTTGCTTCCCCGGCATTCGCGCAGCAACAACCGGGGGAAAGCCAGGAACCGAACGTGCCGGATGCGCCAAAACCTGCGGCCACCGCAAATTTGCGTGATAAGCCCGAGAAGCCCGAGAAGGCTGATAAGCCGGACGAGCCTGAACCGAAGGCAAACGGCGGAATTGCACCAACCGTAAATCCCATAGCCCCCGGTGTGCACCGGTTTTGGGATCGCGAGAATGATTTGCTGTTTGCCGCTGTGGGAGCCGGGCGCGCGCTGGACTACGCTTCGACGCTCAACCTTCGCCACCGCGGCATCAACGAAGCTTTCCTGACCAATTCCATTGTCGACAATCACCCGTTGTTTGCGGCGATCGAGATCGGGGCGACGGCGGCATCGGTGGGGGTTTCCTACATATTTCATCGTACCGGGCATCATCGTCTGGAGCGATGGACTTCCGCCATCCACGCCGGTATCGCCGTGGGCGGCGCGATTCGCAACTACAATTTGAAATCGCCAAATTGAAGCGCGAAGAAAATTCGCAAGACAGTCGCGAGCACACGCAATACCATGTTTGCATCCGCGGCGCAGGTTCGATCATACTTCGCGCACTGAGCCCGCAATTTTCCGGCGCGGAGCGGCCAGACAGGTCACGGAAAAAAGGCTTAGTTCTGTCATTCTGAGCAAAGCGAAGAATCTCTCTTCGATTTAAGTATAGGAAAAGAAACAAGGAGAGATTCTTCGCTTCGCTCAGAATGACAGAGTATTGGGTTTTTCCGCAGCCTGCAGAGCCGGGCAATGCCAGAGGAAGACACGTGAAACGCAGAAGCCGCCAAGTCGCGCAGATTTTTTTCATTTTCGTAAGTTTCGTCGCGGCTGGATTTTTCTTTGCTACGACCGGCGGCGCGCAAGACACGCAGCCGCGCTCGGCGCCGTCCACTTCTTCCCCTTCGCAACATATCTCGCAGCAGGCGCAGGGCTACACACTTACTCCGGATCAGGAAGCGAAAGCCATCGCGTATGCGCACGCCCGCCATGAACTTTATTTTTTGGATAATGCCTACGGCCTACTGCTGCTCGTGATGATTCTGCAGCTTCGAATCGCACCCTTGTATCGTGATTGGGCCGCGCAATGGACAGACAGTGACTTCGGCCAGATTCTTGTCTTTGCCCCGCTTCTTTTCATCACAATCGATGTTTTGAGCCTACCCATAGGAATTTGGTCGCACCGCCTGGCGCTGCAATATCAGCAGTCCATTCAGGGATGGAATTCGTGGATGTCGGATTGGGCCAAGGGCGAGGGCGTGGAACTCGCCATTTCCTGCTTGATGGTTTGGATCTTGTTCGTGGTGATTCGCAAGAGCCCGAAAAAGTGGTGGTTCTGGTTCTGGATTGCCGCGGTACCGCTTATCATTCTGGGCGCAATCATCGAGCCGGTGATTGTCGAGCCGCTATTTTTTAAATTCGCGCCGCTGGCCAATGAGCAACCGCAACTCGCCTCCAAGATCGAGCAGATGACCATTCGCGCCGGCGCCCCGATTCCCCAAAGCCGCATTCTGGAAATGACGGCGAGCGCCAAGTTGCGGGAATTGAATGCATATGTATCCGGCCTGGGCGCGAGCAAGCGCGTGGTCGTTTGGGACACGACCATTCGGCACATGAGTGAGGACGAAGTTTTGTTCGTGACCGGCCACGAAATGGGCCATTACGTTTTGGGCCACGTGCGCGACGGAATTTTATTCGCCTGCGCCGTGCTTCTCTTCTTTCTCAATCTTGCGTATCGCTTGCTCCATTGGATGCTCGCGCGTTGGGGAAAAACATGGGCCATACGTGGTCCGGATGATCTGGCTGCCTTGCCGGTTTTACTTTTACTATTGTCCGTTTTTGGATTTTTGTTTACTCCCATTTCAAACGCTTACAGCCGACATCTCGAGCATCAGGCTGACCAGTATGGACTCGAAGTGATCCACGGCCTGATTCCGAACGCTCCGGTGGTGGCGGCACATGCGTTTCAGGTTCTGGGCGAGGTTGACCTCGAGGAGCCCAGTCCTTCCACCGCTGTGAAACTCTGGTTTTATAATCATCCGCCGCTCGACGAACGCATGCGTTTCGCGCAAACCTACGATCCGTGGTCCCAGGGCCGCGCGCCTGAATTTGTGAAGGGCACGGGCGATGTTGCGAGCCCGTCCAAATAAGTGAACCGCTGAGAATTTTTCCGAAATTTCGAAAGAAAAAGGAGAATCGAGTGAAGAATCGAATTCGCGTTTTCATGCTGTTGGCAGCTGTTCTTGTATTTGCCGGGTTGCCGGCCTTGGCGCAGGACGCGATGGAAACGCTTCCCGCCGCCGGCTCCACCGCCAGTCCGGAAGCTGCGGATCCGGCGCCGAGACCTGTACCTTATGGTGCGTCTGAAGGAAGATGGTTTTTCCCGCACAACTCGATTCGAGGCTACGCGGATTTCGAGGTCGCTCCATCGCACAACGAGCCGGACCTTGGCCGCTGCACGCAGTCCGGAGCAGTAATTGCCGCCGCGGGCGGAGCCAACTCGCCTTGCACGGCCTACGCGCGCTACCTGATTGGCGGCTACCTGGAAATTCAGCCCTTTGGCAAAACAATCGCGCGCCATTTCTTTGTATTCTTAACGCCGACGTTTTCCCTGGGCAGCAACGTGCCGCAATATAAATACACGGCGTCCATGTCTGGAATCGCGTTTGAGCGGGCGGTCGGCGTTGGCTTCGAGCTGCCAAAGAATTTTGAAATTCGCATCACGCAGCACCAGGTGGACTGGCTGGGCAAGTTCCGGAGCAAAAATGTCGATCCGGCAGTTCCCGGGCTGGACCTCGGAACTTCCGGACCCTATGGACTTAACGCGACTATTGGCGCGCGTTACTACTTTGGCGGCTACGGTCGCTCGCACTAGGACGGGCGTAACTTCCCTTGCTCGAACTTCGTATTCATCTTTGAGTGGATGAGTGTAAAGCGCAATGCGAGGGAGAAAATCGATGGACCTTCGATCAGTCAGGGTTATAGTTTTCTTGGCGTTGGTGGTAGTGCTTGGTTTTGTGGTGCTAGGACGTTCTGGGTTTGCTGATTCCGTAAGGGCGAGCTTGAACAATGGTTCCGCCGCAGTCGCCGTTGCTCCGGACGCAGCTGCGACGCCTGTATTGGTTGAATTGTTTACCTCTGAAGGATGTTCCAGTTGCCCGCCGGCGGATGCGCTGCTTTCGCGGCTCGGGCGCACGCAGCCTATCCACGGCGCGGACATTATTGCGCTCGAAGAACATGTGGATTACTGGGACCGGCTTGGGTGGAAAGATCCTTTTTCTTCCGAAGAAGCGACCGCGCGGCAGAACGATTATGGCTCTGCCTTCGGCGGAGAGCAAATTTACACGCCGCAAATGATTGTCGATGGGCGCACGGAATTTGTGGGGAGCTCGGACAGTGACGCGCTGCGCGCTATCCGGTCCTCGATCCAGTTGCCCAAACCGGCCGTGCAACTCGATTGGAGCGCGGGCGACAATCTGAAAATAAATGTGAATCCGCTGACGGGCGCGATGCACGGTGACGATCTGCAACTGTTCCTCGTGGTTGCCGAAAACATGCTGCACACGGATGTGAAGCGCGGAGAAAATGCCGGCCGCGCCCTGGAACATAATGGCGTGGTGCGACAGCTTACTCTCGTCTCAAAAATTAGTTCACCGGCGTTGGGATTTTCCTCGACCGCTGCTGTGCATCCCGCGCGCGAATGGAATCGCGAAAATTTGCGCGCTGTGGTATTTGTGCAGGAGCGCCACAGCCGCCACATTCTCGCCGTGGCAGCAATACCCTTTCCCAAAGTTTAAATGCTGGGGCATTTCGTGGTGCCGGCGTCTCGCCGGCGGGGTTAATCCTTGCAAGGCCCAACCCCCACAGGCTGAAGCCTGTGCTACTTCATTTTCCGGCACCGACTCGTGCTAAAGTAACGCGCATTCCATGGCGCGGATTGAAACCTCGGTAGAAATCGCGGCTCCCGCAGAAATCGTATTTGCATTTTTCGTCCCGCAGCGGATGGCTTACTGGTATGGTGCGGATATGCAGGCGTGCCTGGAAGTGCAAGGCGGCGCGCCGGATTTTGCAGTCGCGCAAAAGGTGCACATCGCGGGAAATTTGGGAAAGCGCGAAGTGTCGCACACTGCAGTTGTTACAGCTTTACAGCAAGCTCGATTATTTGAGTGGCGATTCAGCGACCGCTACGGCGTGAAAGGCCTGGAACGATGGGAATTAGAGCTTGTGAATTCGTCATCGGCTCAAAGTGCGGCGGGAACGAAAGTGCGCATGACCAGCGATTACACGATGCCGGGTTTCCTCGGCAAAATGATGGATTGGCTCATGACGCGCCACGCCGTGGCGCGACGCAACGAAAATTATCTTGCGCGGCTTAAGCGCTACGCCGAACACGGTCCGGAGTAACCTAACAATGTCCGAACAAAATCCTGAAATTCCTGCGTCGCAATCTCCGCTCGGGCCGCCCGCGGGACCGCGTACCGGCCGCAAAGCCATCTTCTGGAATGAGACCGAATTTCGCGCCGGCTGGCGTCTGCTGATGTATTTATTTTTTGTTGTCTTGTTTACCCTGATTGGGACATTTTTGATTACGTCTTTGCATTTGCCGGAAATTTCCCGTTCGGGAATCACGGCAACTTCCATGTTGATTCAGGAAACAACCGAAATCATCGCGACGTTCATGGCCGCGGGAATCATGTCCATGCTGGAGGACAGGCGATTCGGAATCTACGGGCTGCCCCGCAGCGAAGCTTTTCGGTCGCGATTTTGGCAAGGCACGCTGTGGGGAATCGCGATGATCACCGCGATTATTTTGCTGATTCGCGCGTTCGGCGGATTTACATTTGGAAATTTGGCTTTGCGCGGGCCGCGTCTGTGGGGGTATGCAGTTCTCTGGGGCGTTGTTTTTATTTTGGTGGGGATTTTTGAGGAATTTTTATTTCGAGGGTACGCGCAATTCACGCTTTCCATGGGTGTTGGATTCTGGCCTGCGGCCCTGTTGCTTTCGGCCGGGTTCGGTGCGATTCACCTTCGCAATGCGGGCGAAGATAAAGTCGGCGCGCTCAGCGTGTTTGTGATTGGAATGTTTTTTTGCCTGACTCTGTGGCGCACTGGAAATCTTTGGTTCGCGGTCGGATTGCACGCTGCGTTCGACTGGGGCGAAACATTTTTGTTTTCCGTGCCGGATAGCGGCCTCGTCGCGCCCGGCCATTTTCTGAATTCTTCGCTGCATGGTCCGGCATGGCTCACGGGCGGGTTGGTGGGACCGGAAGGCAGCGTGATGTCATTTGTCGTGGTTGGAATCACCGCAGTAATTTTTGTTTTTGTCTATCCGGCAAGAAAAGCTAACTAAATTTTCTCCTATCCGCCCTTTTACAATTTCCCGGGGGAATGGTCTTAGTAGCACAGGCTTCAGCCTGTGGGGTTGCGGCCTGGCTAGGACTAACCCCCACAGGCTCAAGCCTGTGCTACTAAAAATATTGCAAGCATCGAAAATTTTTGTGAACACTAAAGAACTATGCGCGAAGAGTTGCACCAAGCTTTTGTTCGAGGGTGGCGAGAATGCGTGACGAAAAATCGGTGAGCTGAGCTTCGGTTAGTGTGGCCTGCAAGCTTTCAAATTTTACGCGAACGAGCAATGCAAATTTCCCTTCGGGCATATTTTTGCCGCGAAACAGGTCGACAGCTTCGATCGAGGAAACTTCGGCGATGCCCAGCGCGCGAATTGCTTCTTCGACGCCGGCAAATGCGGTTCCATCCGCCACGATGAGAGAGAAATCGCGCTCCACGGCCGGAAAGCGGGAAAGTGGTTTATATCGCAGCGCCGCGCGGGCGGCTTTGTAACCGGCGCAGAGCGGCTCCAATTCCAGCTCAGCGATGTACGCATCCTGCCGCAATTTAAATCGCTCGGAAATGCGCCGCGAAAGTTGCCCGGCATGTCCGATAGGCCGCTCGGAAACTGCCGCGGCAATCGCCCGCAGCGAAATTGTTCCCGAGTGTGCTCCCTGTAGCCATTCCGGCGCGCCAGCCTTCCACGCGATTTCGCCAGCGAGATGTCCGATCTGATCGAGATCGCCCTTCAAATCCGCAAACAGGTAAGGGCGTTCCGTTTCTGCGACACCTTTTTCACGCGCGAGCCCCGATGCGCCGATTGTTAAAGTGCGCGTCTCGACCGGTTGCGTTCCGTTCCAGCCATAGGTTTTGCCGAATTCAAACAGGCGCACGTTGCGCTGCCCGTGATTCAAATTCCATTCCAGTGTTCGCGTCATGGTCACGACACCAGTCGAGCGCATCACGGACGCATCTTCGGCCAGCGGATTCGCGATGCGTGCGGGGACTGCGTTTTCCGCACGAAACATCGCGTCGCTCGGTTCATCGACAATCGGAATGGTGATGATTTCCTGATAGCCGAGGCCAATTAAAATTTCGCGCAGGCGATCATCGGCTTCCGCAGATTCGAGTCGCGACGCTGGAAGTTTCGCGGGCGGCAGCCGCACAGGAAATTTATCCACGCCGTAAATTCGCGCGACCTCTTCGATGAGGTCTATTTCGCGCGTCACGTCGCCGCGCCACGATGGGCGCACACATTTCCACGCCGCGTCGCGCGATCCCTCAATTCTTTGCGCGGCATCCGAACGCGCGGGTGCAAAACCCAGGCCCGCAAGAATCGCTTCGATTTCCGCATCGGACACATCCGCGCCCATTACGCGCAAAAATTCCTGGCGCGTCAGAACAATCCTTGGCGCTTCGCTACGGCCTGGATAAACGTCGGCCACGCCAGCAAGAATTTCGCCGCCGCCCAATTGCTGGATAAGCTCAGCGCAGCGGCTCGAAGCGGTCTCCGCCATTTCCAAATCCGCCCCGCGCTCGAAGCGCATCGATGCTTCCGTGCGCAGGCCAAGAAGTTTGGAAGTGCGGCGAATGGATATCGGATCGAACGAGGCGGATTCAAGGAGAATATTTTTACTAGCGAAGCGAATTTCGCTGTCCACGCCGCCCATAACGCCGGCAATGGCCACGGCGTGCGAGGCGTCAGCGATCACGCACATTTCGCTTGTGAGCGTGCGCTCGATGCCGTCCAGCGTGCGCATTTTTTCTCCGGCGCGCGCGCGGCGCACCACGATGCGCTTCTCGGCCAGCAAATCCATGTCAAACGCGTGCAGCGGATGGCCGAGTTCGAGCATGACGTAGTTCGTGGCGTCCACCACATTGTTGATGGAAGTTTGTCCGAGCGCTTCGAGGCGCTGCCGCAGCCAGTCGGGCGACGGCCCAACTTTCACTCCGCGCAGGACTCGCGCCGTATAGCGCCCACACAATTCCGGCGCGTCAATCTGCACGCGGATCGCCGCAGAGACTTGTTCGGAGGATTCGTGCAGTTGCGGTGCCACTTTTTTTAGCGGCAAGCTGTAAAGCACGGCGGCTTCGCGCGCGATGCCGTAGTGCCCCAGACAATCCGCGCGATTCGATGTCAGTTCGGCGTCGAGCATCGGTCCCGCGACGGTCTGGTCCAGCGCTTCCACGGCCGTGCCGGATAAAGAGAGGCGCGTCCGCAATTCTTCCGGCGTCGCCGTCAGCTCAACGAATTCTTTTAGCCAGTTGTAGAGAACTTTCATTGTTATGTTTTAGTTTGCAGAAAAAATAAAAAACGCAAAGCTTAACCCGTCTGCTGTAGCACGCCTCTGAAGAGGCGAGGGTTTAGGCGACGCGACATCTAAATCCCCGCCTCTGAAGTGGCGGGCTACAGCACCACCCCGTAAACCGTTTCCGCCCCTCCCACATGCAAAAACTTTTCTATGCGAACTGGCGCAGGAAACGCACATCGTTCTGGAAATAGAGCTGCAAATCGTTGATGTTGTATTTCAGCTGCGTCAGGCGCTCCACGCCGAGGCCAAAGGCGAACCCTGAAAACTTCTTGGCATCGTAATTCACGAAACCGTAGACGGCGGGATCGACCATACCTGCGCCGAACAATTCAATCCAACCGGAATGTTTGCAGACGTTGCAGCCTTTGGCGCCGCCACAAAACACGCACGTCGCATCGACTTCGACGGAAGGCTCGGTGAACGGAAAATAGCTGGGGCGCAGGCGCGTCTTCACATTAGGTCCCAGGAATTCACGCACGAAATATTCCACTGTGCCCTTGAAATCGCAGAACGTGATGCCTGTATCGACCGCGAGGCCTTCGATCTGGTGGAACATGAAGCCGTGCGTCGCGTCTGGATTATCGCGGCGATAGACTTTGCCGGGGACGATGATACGCACGGGAGGCTGCTGTTTTTCCATCGTGCGAATTTGCATCGGCGAAGTGTGCGTTCGCAGCAATAGTGGCGCGACACCGGGTTTACCCTGAGTGTTTTCCGCGAAGGGCGCGGCCATGTAAAACGTGTCCATGTTGTCGCGCGCAGGGTGGTGCTCGGGAATATTGAGCGCCTCAAAATTGTAGTAGGGTGTTTCCATCTCCGGCCCGGAAACCACGGAGTAGCCGAGCGAAAGGAAAATGCGCTCGATTTCCTCAAAGGTTTGCCGCAGCGGGTGGCGCGAACCGAGCGTGCGAATCACGCCGGGCAGCGAGAGATCTTCACGCTCGCGAGCGTTGGCTGCGCTTTCCGCGGAGGCTTCGATGGCTGCGCGCCGCGATTCGAGTACTGCTTCGATGTGCGCTTTCAGTTCGTTGAGCGCCTGACCGACCGCGCGTTTCAGCTCAGGCTTTGCCGGCTTAAGCCAAGTGTCCGTGACTTGCGTGAGCACGCCGGACTTGCGTCCGGCCCACGCATCGCGCAGCGATTTCCAACCGCTCTCGCTCGTTGCGCCCGCTACGTCGCGATCGAACTGCGCGCGCAGGCCGGCGAAGCACACGGCTACCTGCTCGGGCGAAGTTGCGTCGAGCGGAGGAAGAATTTTTCCAGCCGAAATTGGATTCGCGTCCATTGGGCAAGAATTCTTTCGTGCAGATTTTAGCAAAGCTGAAACAATGCTGCTGTAGCCCGCCTCTCTTGTCCTGAGTGAAAACGAAGGATCAGAGAGGCGGGCTACAGCAATCGTTTACGAATGCGCTAGGCTTTTGCTTTAGCCGCGCCGAGCGAAGCTTTTGCCTGATCCACCAGTTGCAGGAATCCTGCGGCATCCTTCACGGCGATATCGGACAGCACCTTGCGATCGATCTCGACGCCTGCTGCCTTCAGCCCGTGCATCAGCACGCTGTAGGAAATTCCCGCATTGCGTGCCGCCGCGCCGATACGCTGAATCCACAGCGTGCGGAACTGGCGCTTGCGGACGCGGCGATCGCGGTAGGAAAAACGCTCCGCGCGATTGACCGCTTCCTGAGCGGACTGATACAGCTTTGACTTTGTTAGGAAAAAACCCTTTGTGCGCTTTAGAAACTTTTTGCGGCGCGCGCGTCGCTTTGTACCGCGTTTTACTCGAGCCATTTTATTTTCTCCAAGTGCGGAGGCGCATGGCAATCCGCTACATCATGGCAAATCCCCGCGCACGGGAATCCGCACACAATCGGAAAGCAAGAGCGTCTCCACGGCGTGTTTAGAAGCTCAGCGAAAATTTCGTATGACGCGAATTTTTCGCGAGCATTGCCCGGTCCTAAATGCTGATTGGACCGAACCGCTGGCCGGCAGGCCCACCGTGGCGGGTTGCGCTCTGCCTGGCACAGCAAAAAATCAAAAACGGTAATACATTCGGTGCGGCTTGCTTATTTCCGTGTTCTTGCCACCATTGGCCTTACATATTGCCAGATACGAAAATCTTTGTCATTCCGAGCGAAGCGAGGAATCTCACTTTTCTTGCATTCGAACTAAGGAGTGATTCCTCGCTTCGCTCGGAATGACAAATAAGAGCCTGATTCCGCGACCTTACAACAACAAGAACCCCATTAAGATCTAGCCGTACGGCAGCATCTTGTGAACATTGCCTGCGTCGGCCGGATGAACTTGCTTTAACTTTTTCAGGCGGCGCATGCGGTTCGCTTTTTTCGTGCCGAGCAGGTGCCGCTTGCCAGAGTGCATGCGCATTACTTTTCCGGTGGACGTAATCTTAAACCGCTTCGCGGCTCCGCGATGGGTCTTGAGCTTCAGCTTCTTTACCTTCTTTTTTGCCACAGACGTTTCCTCTCTAAAATCTTTCCAGTAGAACAGGCTTCAGCCTGTTTCTTTTGGGTTGAGCGTAACGAAAATTGAGTTCAATTGAATCTATACGGTGCGAACCGCTGACAGGCTGAACCTATCCTACTTAATCGCGCTTCAGCCCTGCCCCCCGGCAGGAGCCCCCGCTGGCTTGGGCGGCGGCGCTCCGCCTCCGCGCTTCGGCGCAAGCAGCGCCATTAAAACGTTTGCTTCCATGCGCGGCCCGATTTCAACCAGCGCATGATCCGCGATTTCTCCCAGCAGGCGTGTCATTTTCGCGCGCCCTACTTCCTGGTGAGCCATTTCGCGGCCGCGATGAAAAATCATCGCCTTTACCTTGTGCCCTTCGCCAAGGAACCGGATGATCTGATTCTTGCGAACCTGAAAATCATGCTCCGCGGTCGCAGGACGAAACTTGACTTCCTTGAGCTGCGAGCCCTTTTGATGCTTGCGCTGTTCGTGCGCTTTTTTGTTGGTTTGGTAAAGATATTTTCCGTAGTCGGTGATCTTGCAAACCGGCGGGTCGGCAGTCGGCGAAATTTCCACCAGATCCAGTCCCCGCTCTTTCGCAAGCTTAATCGCTTCAAATGGCGGCATCACACCCAGCTGCCCGCCATCCTCATCCACCACGCGAATTTCACGCGCCCGAATTCGATCGTTGATCCGAATCCGGTCTGCCTGACGAAAACTCCGTTCCGCGATAAACCCACCTCCAAAAATCGCGCCTGCCAGCCCCTGAAATCACTGGCCTCGGCGACTTCTTCCTTCCAATCCCTCCCCTACGCAGTATTCTGCTCAGGTTCAGGCTGGGCCACAAAGTATAGCACGATAATAAGGTCTGCAATACGGTGAGATACCTAGAATCTAAATCTATTTGGGAATCTATAGTCACTTTCTCCCCGCGCAACTTTCCCAAGAGACGGCATAACATGCAAGCTCGCTACCCTCACTTCATTGCGCATAGCCCCATAGCAAAGAAGAGCCACCCTCAGGTAGCCCCTCTTTCCAAACGGTTTGCCCGCAACAAAACGGGTGGCTGATAAGGCTAAAAAATCAATTTCAGGCCCAATTGCATGGCGCGGCTGCCGCCGGAACCTAGGACTGGATTGCTTGCCGCAGTGTCCGGAGTCTCACACGTACAACCGAACTGGCTGCCGTTCGGATTGTTGAAGCCCGATCCATTTACGCCGGGAGTTCCAAAATTGGGGTGATTGAGGACGTTGAAGAATTCAGCACGGAACTCGGCCTTCATTGTTTCTCGCCATGCCCAACCTTTCGTGACTGAAAGATCCCAATTTTTGAGGCCGCGGCCGCGGAAGATGTTACGCCCGGCTGTGCCGAAGGTCCCAGCAACGGGCGGGATCAAGACCGAACTCCCTTGTGCGAAGCAACCAAGCGTCGACATGCTGCTCTGCAAACCAGTGTTGCTGCCGGTGGCTGCTGTGCAAAGCGCATTGTTTTTGGCATAGGCCGGATCAGACGCGTCGCCGGCGGGGGGGTTGCCAGGCAAAAAAAATGGAATCGGATTCGGGCCAGCGGTGAAATCGGAAGGTTTGCCGACGAAATCCCAGCGGTCCACGTTTTCACCTGTCCCACTAATGTTGCTGCTGGTATCCACTGCCGACCAAGGCTGGGCGGTCTGAACGCTGAGGATTGAATTTATCTGCCAGCCTTCGAGCGCTTGCCCAAACCCTTTCCTGCCAGGAATCGCATAGGTGGTGGTAAACGTGAAACGATGCCGAATGTCAAAATTGCTGTCTCCATATTCCAGTTGAGGAGCGTTGCTGTTTTGGGGAATTCCTCCACCGAAATTGGCTGAGGCGATATCCAGCGCGTGGGCGTACGTATAACCGCCGGTGAACGAAAGGCCGTGCGAGGTGCGCTTGGTGAGCGTTGCCTGAAGACTATCGTAGTTGGAATAGTCCTGATTCGATATCTGGTAGATGAACGCGAGATAAGGATACTGATTGCTAAATGGGCGTAGGTTCGTAGCTGGATTCAGCTGATTCATATCGTGGAATCCAATCAGTTTACTGCCATGATCGCCCACATATCCTACCTCGAGTGAAAGGTCATTGGTTATCGAGCGCTGGATTTCAGCGGTCCACGTGGTGACAAACGGCGAGCGCAAGTTTGGATCGACGGCGACGGTGTTGCAGGGGCTAACTGCGCAATTGACCGCGCCGGTCGGAAAGATCGTTGAGCCTCCAACAGACGATCCATTCCAATTAACAGGTGACCCTGAGAACGCCTTCCCTGTGAACGTAAACGAACCCACGGCGATATTGCCGGGGCCCGGCTGCGTATTACCTGGTGTTCCGATAATCGCTCCTGTAGGAACCGTCCCTAACCCAAGCGTATTGCTGTAAGCGAGGAACACGTTATAGGAAAGTTGTTCGTAAACGACCGCAGCGCCCGCGCGGAAAACAGTCTTACCATTGCCAAATATGTCCCAGGCAAGGCCAAACCGCGGAGCAACGTTATTATGATCGCCGCCATACGGCGAATTGATTCCGCTGCCCACCTGCACAAGTCCGGTCGCAGGAAGGAAATTTCCCAGCTGATCGTTGGCATCCTTGATGACCGTGTTGATTTCGTAGCGGACTCCCAGGTTCAGAACCAGCCGCGGCTTGATGCGCCAGTCATCTTGAAAGAAAACCGCGTAACCCTGATTGGTGATGTTCCGTTCCGCGTTACCCAGCAGAATCTTTCCCTGGTTCGGATATCCCAGGAGAAAATCTTCCAGGGCGGTTGCGCCGGTGAAGGCTGTGCCGGCGCCAAAGCGAATAAATCCTCGGGAAGTATTCAAAGCGCCGCCAGTGAAGCTATTGTCAACTATCTCGCCGCCAAACTTGAAGGCATGCTTGCCCATCAGGTAGGAAACGTGATCCTGGATGATGTAATCGGTTTCCGGTCCTTGAATCTTGGGCCACGTCCCGCCCCCCAGCGTCGTGAATGTCGTGTTATTTCCATTTATAGAAATTTGAGGTAACCCGAAATACAGTGGGTTGGTGACGCCCGTATTCAGCCCATACGTGGTTGGATCGACGGTGTGGTCGCCCACGAAGGAAGGTTTGAGCAGATACTGTGCTCCAAATTGCGCTTCATTGACCCACCTGGAGTTGGGAATCCATGTCCAGTTCATGTTGCCTACTTCCGGACGCTGTGTCTGCTGAGTCAAAAATGTCGGCGACAGGTAGGCCGCGTCTTCGTCGTGAACAACGCTGTTCGCTATAAAATACATGGCGCTCAGCGTGTTCTTTTCGTTGATGTGAAAGTCGACTTTCGCCAGCCAATTATCGGATGCAAAGGTGCTCGGGAAATTGGCTGATACGATCCCGGGATTCGTCGTACTAGCGATACTGGTGGTTGGCCAGATGGTATTCAGCAGATGTTGGCTGAGCGCGCTGAGGTTAGCCGTTCCTCCTACTCCAAACGATGTGCAATACGCCACCGCAGAATGCTGCAGGGCGCATTGTGCGTTAATCCCGGCCACGGCGTCGGGAATACTCAATACGGGATTCCCTCCCAACGAGACGCTAACTGGTTCCGTGGCCTGAAATGGACTACCCACCGTATATCGCTGGCCCTCATATCCGCCGAAGAAAAATATCCGGTCTTTTTTAATCGGGCCGCCAACCGTGGCGCCATACTGCTCAAGCGCAACCCCTGTTTTCGCGCAGGGAGCGGGACAGCCAGGCTCGCTGGCTTCATTGAAGAAGTTGCGGGCATCGAACGCAGTGTCCCGCCCAAAAGCGTAAGCGGTGCCGTGAAGCCCATTTGTGCCTGACTTGATGCCAACATTAATTACAGCGCCCGGCTTCCAACCGTACTCGGCGCGAGGATTTTCTTCGGTGTTAAATTCCTGAATGGCATCGATCGGCAGGATCGACGCCGCGTCTCCCGCGAGGGCCGGAGCATTCAGAATACTGAGTGCGGAAAATGCTCCCACGTTGTACATGCCATTGACGAGGTAAACGTTATCCTCGGGACGCACTCCATTCGTGCTTTGCGTCCAACTGCCGCCTCCGGGTTCGACGAGCACGCCGGGCCGCATGGAAAGCAGATTCTGGTAATTGCGTCCGTTCAGGGGCAGATCATTGATCGATTGGTTGCTGAGAGTGCCGCCCAACGTGGCGTTTGTGGTTTCGACCAGGGGCATTTCTTCAGTGACCACAATTTTTTGGGCCTGTTCGCCGGGCTGAAGCGCGAGGTCCACGCGAAGGTCCTTGCCGGTTTCCAGCAAGATTCCGGAGCGCTCGGCAGTCTTGAAACCTTTGGCCTCGGCGTTAACCGTGTAACTACTTGGGGTGAGATTGGGAGCGACATATTCTCCCGATTCGTCTGTGGTCAGCGTGCGCGCAATTCCTCTTTGCGTATCCAACACCGTCACCATAACCCCGGCCATGGTCCCGCCCGTTTGATCGGTGATGACGCCTGAGATGCGCCCCAAACTTGCCTGCGCGTGCCCGAGCGTGACGAACAAGAGAAGCGCGGTACAGACCGCTGCCGCCCGCTTCGCCATTTCGGCTAGATACACCTGTCCCTTAAAACTGCAATTCGCAAATGAGCAGTTCATTCCAGCACCCCCTTTTAGCAAATCCTTAGTGAGAAACCGAAAACCTTACCCACTCGGAACACGCAAGAGGCCCGCTATCGTTTTCTTAAATTGGTTCTAAAGGAAGAAATCAACCCATGTAATTCAGTAACCGCCTGGTTGTTCCCCAAGAAAGTCCCGGCGATCCATATTGAATCTGTTGCTGTGCTTCTATTCCCCAATAGATATATTGTCAAGTACTTTCGTAAGTATATAGGGCAATTTAAATTTGGATCGGTGGTACGGACTTGGCGCCCATCATGGGCGGGGCTCTCATTTCAGCGAGCGATGGATATGGGGATAGACAAAAAGATCCCGCCTTACAAAATGCGAAGGACCGGGCACACCAAGTTCTACTTCAATGGCAGGACCACCGCCTAAATTCTCTATTGGACAGTTACATTCACGACTGTTGAAATTGTTGTGCCTCCCGAAGTTCCGGTGACAGTAAACGTGGCGGCGCCCGCCGGGGTGCCCGGAACCACGGGTTGGTTCGAGCCAGTTCCTACCGCGCCGCAACCCCCCATAGCCAGCGCCAAAGCGAATGCCGCGACGCAAGCGCAAGCCGCCAACCGCCATTGATGCGCCCGGCGCCAAAATAATGTTGCCGCGGCTAAAAGGGCGGCGAGGAGTGTCGCCAATTGATAGCCCGGAATCGGCGGAATTCCATTGAGTGGCAAACCAAGTGGCAGCTTTGCGCTTGCCATTGTGGTAGTGAGCGTCAAGTGAACCGTTGTACCGGACGGGTCCGGCGTTACCGGATTGTTGTCAAATGAACAGGTCGCGTTCGCAGGGAGACCCGAACAGCTCAATGTAAAACTCATCGCGGGAGTTGCAGGGCCATAAAGTGTTAAAGGAATGACGAGATTTTGTCCGCGAGTTACGGCTAGCGACGTTGGAAGTGGCGCAAATCCAGTAACGACAATGGCCAGCTGGCTCGAATTTCCGGCTGCAAAATTTGCGTCGCCGCTGTACTGCGCGACAATCGTGTCTTGCCCCGCGGACAAGGTCGAAGTGTTCATAGAAGCTTGGCCACTGGAATTCAACGTTCCTGTCCCAATCGAAATTCCATTCGCAAAAAACGTAACTGTGCCCGACGGGCTCCCCGGAACGGAACTAACCACCGCTGCAGATAATGCGGCAGGCTGCTGAGCTACCGCTGTGGCCGACAGTGGGCTGAGTGTGATTGTGGTTGCAGCTGTTCCCGGTGGTATGGCTGTAGCGAATATGCCGCTGCGGGCGCTGCCTTCAAAAATTCCCCCGAGAAACGCAAATGTCCCGGCATTGCCCGCAGCTAGTTTCGGGCTAATGGAAATTCCGGACAAAATTCCTCCGCCCGGAAGAACATCGCCAGTTGCAGCCACTTTCAAGAGAGTTCCGTCCGGGCGCGCGACAAACATGCCCTGATTTAGGCCTGAGCTGGTGGTGAATGGGTTGACGAAGGCGAGCGAGCCGTCCGGACCAAGCGCGAAAGTCCCACCCACGGAGCTTACCGCAAGTATCGTGTTAAGGGTTCCGCCGCCCGGCAGTGCTTCGCCCTGCACCGCAGCTGGCAGAACTGTGCCGGGTGCCGAGCCGCCCTGGAGCATGCGGAAGTAGCCCGAATCCGCGCTGCCGCCTGTGATGTCAGAGCCGAAGGCAACATCAGATTCGCTGTTCATTTCTGCAAAATTCTTGAAAGAGTAGGTGGTCACAGGGGTGGATCCGGGGAACGAAGTGAACCCTGCAATCGCGTCAGACAGCGAATACACTCCGCCACCCGGAACTGGGGCAGCACCTCCTTGTAGGGCGAGCGTCTGAATTGCTCCACCGGCAGGCGCGAGAAACAAGCCGTCGATTGCCGAGCCGGTAGCGGCGGTAAAAGCAAGGTTTCCACTGTCCGACAGACCGGAAATGAAATGGGGGAAGCCGAACGTATCGCTGCCGCCCGGCACGGAATCGCCGAGCGCCATTACGCTTTGCACAGAAGATCCATTTTCCAGGTAAAACGCCTGAGTGGTAGCGCCCAATTGTGCGCCGAACCCGACCTGGCCCGCTGAATTCAAAGGTGTCGCCAAGTAAGGAACAAATGTTGTGGCTTGGGTTTGCCCCGGCAACGTGTCGTTGGCGGCCGCGATTTCGGTGATGGCTCCGCCGGGATGGTAAAGGTATGCCCCGTCCACGCCTAAGTTCGCACTGACTGGCGGAACGCCGCAAAACGCGCACCCAGATCCGCTCAGAAGCGGGGCGCTGCTGAGGAACGTTAACTCACCGGAATGATTCAGGGGTGAGGGCGGTTGGGAGTTCAACGCAACGCATGAGAATTTTGAACTGGAATTGGGCACCGAATCGCCAGCCGCGGCAACTTTCGTTAAGACACCCGACGGAGACCAAACAAAAATTGTTCCGCAAACCGGGGCTGAATTGACCCAAGTGCTGTTCGTGAGGGACGTGAATGAAATGCTCCCGAATCCACCGGCAGAGAAGGTACTGGCTGCTTCAAATGCGACCATGCCCGTGTCATTCAAGAAAAAATTGGAAGACAGCAACGGGTTTCCATATGGCGCTTCCGCGGCGGCGAAAGCTGGATCGTTGTCACTCGTGACGCGCTTGATTTCTCCGGTAGTCAGATCAGATTCCAGCAAGTTTCTCCGTCCAGCCGCTGGCTGGGCTGTGAAGGCGACGAAGTGCCCGGCTGCCTGTGGAGGAAAATTCCCAAGTAATGTGCGCGCCCCGGACGGCAGAGTATCCGCAGTGCTCATCAGTGTTTGAACGTTACCTGGCGAACCCAAATATTCGGCAAAATCCGCAGTGCCGCTCGCTAAATACGATACAAAAAACACGGAATCATTGTTCAGTATTTGCGATTGAGAATTGATTAAAAAAGGGCCGCTAGCTGCAAGGAGAACGTTTCCACTAATTTCTACAATCGGAGCAGTTCCATTATTGGCCAGAGAAATAAATTCCGGAGTGGAGGCGGCCGGTTTCTGCCTGTAAATTGCGCTCCCTCCAGTCGTCAAAACACTGTAGAAACTTACGGTCCCATCCTTCGCGATGGATACTCCGGAAAACGGGGTCAAGGAAGAGACAGAAATGATGCTCCCTGAACCCCAAGAACTATCACACGGAATAAGAGAGAAAAAACCTCCACTCGTCCCTGGCGCCTGTTCACAAACATAAGCAACTAGATTTGACTGCCCGGACGAGGCCTGATAACGGAGGAGGGCAGAGGTCGTAACATTGCTTCCCGAAATGGGGGATTGAAAGACGATGTCCCCCGAATCGTCGAATCCAAGCGCAACCGGCGAAATCATCGTGCCGCCACCAACACTTGCAGGCGCAGCGTCTCCAGCTGAAATGATGGCGGTCGGAAAGGGGGGTGCAACTCCCTGCGATGCAGGCATCGCTACGCAAATTGCGCCACTCGCCGAATTTGGTGGGTTAGTGAAAGCGACCGCCCCACTGTTGTTAAGAAAAGCTGGAGGTCCTGGCAATGGAATATAGGAAGTTGCATTTGCAGGCGGATTTGGGCTGCACGGGCCGGAAGCAGCCATGGGGACCAGGGTAAAGCTGCCATCTTTTCCGCCAATGAAAAGGCCTCCCCAGAGACCTAGAAGCATCTGGCCCTGCGCATTTAATTTCGGAATACTTGAAGTCAGAGGAAATTCTGTTATGACTCCGCCACCCGCAGGGGCTCCATTTAAGAAGCTCACTGGAGAAATGCCTAAAGCCGTGCACCAAGTACAAGACAACGGCGGCGTATCTGTCGTGCCGGCAATTCGAAAGACAGTCGTGAACCCGGCCGGTGCGATGAAATAGGCGAAAGAATTCGTCCCGGTCGGTACGGCCCCGAAGTTCACATCTCCGCTGTCGTCAATGCTGCCGGGAACAAGATTGATTCCGTAAGTACTAGTGGTCGAATTGGGGATGAAGTTGTCGGAGGTCACAACGGTGCGGTAAGTAGTGCCCGCATAAGTCATTAACGTGGAGTGAGACGCGCCATCGGCACCCGTGAACCAAGCACCAAAAAAAAGGGTGCGCGAAGAATTGATTCCCAGTTCCGGCAAAATGGATTGAATATGGCTTCCGGGAAAGTTGGGCAGTTCATCGTCAATTTGCAGGAGCCGTGTGGCAGCGGATGTTCCCGCAAGGCGCAAAAATAAGGCGGTATCGCCATTTCCCACGAATGCAAAATCGCCCGACTGGTTGATAGCGGAGTTGGCTGGAACCCCAAACTGGTTTGAGAGGCTAAGTGCGCTTTGATCCGTGGCAACCGTGATAAGAGGTACTTCACCTTGGCCGCTTGCAGTGGCAGAAAAAAGTAACAAAATGGCCGCGAACGCTGCACAAGTTTTCGTCAGCCCGCTGAACAATTTACTTTCGCGAAAGGCCTGAGCTACAGACAGAATGGGCTGGGATGTGGCCATACTAGTACCTGCCTATGGGATGACTGGTAAAGCTTGTCGCGAAAAAGGACAGAAGGTTTTTAACAGCAATTCATCGAGTCGTCAATTATGGGAAATATTAATTTATAGTGAATAGTCGCTTACTTGAGGTCTCTTTTTTTTCTCCCAAAAGGATTCTTTCTGCGGCGAGAAGTACGAGTTTTGGCAAGCTAAACCGAGCCAAGGAACTCTCGCCAGATCTTTGCGTTATAGGCCAGGAATGTTTGCAGGATTTTCTTGCCTGGCTACCGCTTTGGCCATCTTGAAAGTATTTTAAACTTAAAGATCCTCACGGGTGGCTGTCAGCAAATTTTCCGAAGCAGTTCGCGGTGAATCTTCAGATATAGCCCGCTTCCTTGACAGTTGCGGGATGCGGGCCTACAATCACCCGTTTGTAACAGTCGTAATTGGGTGATTGGTGGGGCCCTACTATGGATAAGAAGCGTCTGGAATATTATAAGAAAAAATTGCAGACACGGCGCGAGGAACTGATCAAGTCTATTGCGCGCACCGAGGAAGAAGGCCGGACGGCGGATGATGATCCGACCGTTGATCTTGCCGATAAGGCTGCGAATTCCTATACCAAGGAATTTTTGTTCGGGCAGACGAATGTGGACAGGAATTTGTTGGCGTTGATCGATGCGGCGCTGGCGCGGATCAAGGCTGGAACGTATGGTGTGTGCGCCGAGTGCGAAGAAGAACTTCAGCAGAAGAGGCTTGAGGCTGTGCCCTGGGCGCGCTATTGCGTGACCTGCGCGGAAAAGCACGAGCAGGGGTTGCTGTAGAAGCTACATTGCGGATTCCCCTTTAATATTCGTCCTGAAAAAAAAGCACACAGTATTGTGCGGTTTGGGTGGCGCGGGCTTCAGCCTGCGGAATTTGGTCCTTGCAAGGACTAAACACCGCAGGCTGAAGCCCGCGCCACTAAAATCTGTCACGAATCATGCCAGATTTTGCTTCACTCTTATCCGCAAGCGATGTAGGCTTGGCGCACTGTGCCCAGGGCCGCCGATGCGATTCGCTCGCGGATTAGCGGAATGTGCGAGGCGCTTGCCTCGCTCGTTTTTCCTGCGCCTTGCCGTATTTGCAAGTGCATGCTTGACACCGGCAGCCGAATCCCGTTTTGCCATAATTGCCTCGACGCCATCCAAGTGCCGTTGCGAGAACCCCTTTGCTCAAAATGCGGCAGGCCGATCGTCTCGACCGCAGTTACGGAAGGAATTTCCCTCCCTCTGTGCCACATTTGCCGAAGTGGGGTGTACGCCTTTGATATGGCGCGCAGCTTTGGCGCCTATACGCCCAGAATGTCTCGCGCCATCCTGCTGCTCAAATATGGGAATGTTACCCCTCTGGGTTCCTGGTTTGCGCAACTTCTTGCGTATTCAATTCGGAAACAGTTACCAGATTTTAACTTCGAAGCGGTTGTGCCAGTGCCCCTGGATCGGGCAAGGTACCGGGAAAGGGGCTATAATCAGGCTGAACTGATTGCCAAGCCTCTGGCGCGCATATTAGGTATCCCATTTCGGTCCTATTTGCTGGTTCGGACGCGTCCCAGGCCCAATCACATGCGTCTAACCAGACGTGAGCGATGGGAAACTGTACGTGGCGCTTATGCCCTATATGAACGAGCGCCGGTTGACAAGCTACGGGTTTTACTGGTAGATGATGTATTTACCACTGGGGCCACTTTAGACGCCTGCTCCAGAGCCCTTAAAGTGGCCGGAGCCGCCCGAGTGGTGGGTCTAACCATCGCAAGAGCCTTACCTTTATATCCGGCTCCTGAAGCCGGCTTGCAAGACCAGGACTTTGGGGAATGAAACCACCGGGCCAAATCGGTAGGCCTCCCCGGCCGAAGCACCCGCCGGAAGTTCGAGGCGAGTCGCGCCCGCCTGGGGGGTTGCCGCCTGCCGTTCGCAAGCCTGCCATCATGCAAGAGCCTGTCCTCGTCCTGAACGCTACCTTCGAGCCAATCAATGTCACAGCCGTTCGCCGCGCCATGGTTCTTATGCTCAAAGGGGTAGCTCAAGCCGAGGAGATTAACCACACGAAGGTGCACTCCGCGTCGCGATCCCTTGCAGTGCCTTCCGTGATCCGTCTGCTGGCATATCGGCACATCCCCCAGCAGACCAGGGCACTTTCGCGCAAAAATATCCTTCTGAGGGACCGCAACACGTGCCAGTTCTGTCGGAGTATTCTGCCCGCCTCCGAACTTACGCTGGACCACGTGCTGCCCCGGTCGCGTGGCGGCCGGTCGTCATGGGAAAACCTGGTGGCCTGCTGCTACCAGTGCAATAACCGAAAAGGGGACAGGACCCCGGAGGAAGCGGGGCTGGCGTTAGCCCGGCGGCCGCGGCCCTTTACACTGCACACCTCCCGGCAGCTGATGCGGCTGATCGGCAATAAAGATGAAAAATGGCGCAAGTATTTATTTTACTGAGGCTTGGATGCGGTTTGGAATTCCCTTCCGGTTTCCCGCGCTTGGAATAAAACTAAAAATCTAAAATTTTTCTTAAGTGTGCAACCATTTCAATTTTCGTGCGTCTAACTAGACAAACCACTTCAAGGACACACCCCGGGAAGCAGCGATGGCTAGTCCAAAGCTGCTTCTCTTTTTTTACGCCCATTTCACACCGCATGGTTGTAACAATTCCGTAACAATAGTACGTAACAGAGGCGCTTTTACTGCCTGAAAACGACACGCAGGCCTTTGCGCCAATTTTCGGCGAGGGCCACACGAAAAACTTCGATCTCCGGGGATATATATCGCAATACGATATCTATGGAGGAATGAAATCGGAATCCGGGAGAGACTAGGTACAGAAGCGGAGGTTTTGCGTTCAAGGGAACTTCGGGAAAATATCCAAACCGGCGAAAATCATCCTGGTCGTGATGGAATCGAACCCGCAGCCAATAATCCACCGCTTGCATCACCAGTTGGATATCTTCAGACGCCTTCAGTTCAATGACGGCCAGCCGACCGTCGCGAGTTACCCCAAGCAGGTCGATGATTCCGCGTTCGCTGGCAGAAAACGCCGGGACTTGCGCATAAATATGCCGCTGGTCCAGCCGCGCCTCGATGCGGCCAGGGTCGGCGGCGACCATGGTTTCGAGCCAGCGCTCGGGCTGGCCGCGATAGAGGCGATGCTTGACGTCCGAGGCTAGCGGATGCCGGTGCTTTTCCAGTTGGCGGACTAGAGCTTCGAGGCTTCCCCATTTTTCTGGGGTCAACACATTTTGGTGATCGCCCAGACCGTACCACATGGCGCCCGTGCGCCACCGCGCGAATTCCAGACCACGGAAACGCAGAGTTACGTCCTGGCTCTCTGCTACTACGCCCAGGCGAATGGCGTCTGGCGCAAGGCGTCGAATGCGCTCCGCGATGGGCATGGCCGCGGCGATGGCCTGCTCGATTTCGCGGCGCGGAATAATCCACGAGACTAAATTGCCAGCATCCGACCGAGCGATGCGGCGAACGCGCCAGTACAGCGGCTCATACTCGTACAATTCGACTTCGTTGGGCAGCGCGAGGGCGGCCATGCGATGCGCCGTGGTGAAGGAATATCCCTTGGGGACAAACAGTCGTAATCCGTGGACCGAATACCGCCGTGCGCGGTCACGCGCATGCTGCAACCAGATCAGCCCAAAAGTAAGAATGCCGTCGATCGTTGCGCCGTCCTCGTTTGGCGACGCTCCGAGGACAGCGTAAGCCGCCGAGCCGCGGCGAACGACCCCACGCGAGTAAGACCCGGAAATGGAATGGTGCAGATCGGCGGAAGTGGCCAGCGATTCCACCACTTCATCGGGAAAATGGTCGGTTAAAATCCGGCGAAACCGGGTGGAAAATTGTTCGCGTTCGATGCGATGCGTTTCGCGCGGCGCTGCGACGGCAACAAATTCCAGCTGTGCATTTCTCGAAAATCCAAAGCGGCTGACTTCGAGCACTACGCGTTCGCTGGATTGTTCGGCAACACTCATGACGCGGCGAACAAGGGATTGCTGGGGGCTCCACAAATGCAGCAAGGCGGTATCTCCCTGTGCGCTGACCTCGTATTGCAACGATGCCAGCCCGGGCAGCTTTTCGCCGTTTTCGCGGACCTCGGGCGCGCCGATGGCGCACAGCCCATCGAGTGCCCGGCGTAAATCCGCGGCTAATTCCATTGCGGCGCATTATTGAATAGCCAGCGGAAAAGGGGAAGTCATTTTTCGTGACAAGCGCACGATATTTGGGGCGTGCGGCTGGAAAACATCTGGCTCCGTTGACATTCCCGTTTCCGCCGCTGGGGAATCTAAACCCCCGCCTCTGAAGAGGCGGGCTACAGCGGTTTTACGGCTTAAGCCGCGAACCACGAATCTATTTTTGAGTTGGCTTCTATTTAAATTCCAGGCCACTTACGACGATGGAGGGGAAAACCTGGTCCCATTGCGGAGGAATATGTTCGTAGGGAATCTGGACGTCTCTCTGCTGGCCGGGCATGAATGGCGGAGCAGACGAAAGAAACAGGCGCTGTTTATCGCGAAGAATGACTTGATGAAAAGGATCATGAAATTCCACGGTGATTTCGATCTGGTGAATTTTTTTGTCGCCGCCATTTTCCACCGTGCAAAAAACATAGGTAACTTCCTGGTTCAGAAAATTCGCCGCGCGGCTCATCTTCGGTTCCAGAAAATGAATTTGCGGAGCATACGTTTTTGCATCGGGGTTGAAGGTTACCGGTTTGTCGTCTTCCGAAATAGCGGGCGCGGCATAGCGGCTGTAAAGCATGGCTCCGCTCACGAGTATGGCGACGATGACAATTCCGACGAGAAATGCGACCGGTAACCGGCTGCGTTCTTCTGTGGGTATCAAATCGGAAATCCTCCTGATTCTCTTTCGTTCCTTTTGCGTCGCCTCAAATGTTGCTGGTGCATTTCGGGGGCTCAGGCTTCCATTAGCTTCGCCCGCTGCTGTAGCCCGCGTTTTCAGAGGCGGGCTACAGCAACCGGTTCAACCTGCGCGACGCAAAATTTTTTTATCGGCCGGCAGCGATCCGTTCGACCAACGGGAAGGGCAGCCCGGCCTTTTCCATGCGCTTCTGAACAGCAGCAATATCATACGGAACACGCCAAAATTCAACGATGTGATGCTGCAAGTCCGCAATTGCAAATGCGGCTCGCGGATCTCCATCCCTCGGCTGGCCGATGGAGCCCGGATTCAGCAAATAGCGGGTGCCGGTTTCCATTCGCAGGGCGCCAAAATTCGCTCCGTGATCCGGGCGAAGTTGGATCATGCCGATTTGTCCCTCGCGATATGAAAAGCCGCCCTGATAGTGTGTATGCCCGAAGAATGTGACGTCGGTGGGCGATTCCATCAGGCCGCCCATGGCTTGTCCGGGAACGAAGACATACTCGTCCTCATCTTCGTACGATCCGTGCACCATGGTAATGCCGTCCGGAGAAATAGGGCCCGCGGGCAATTGCGAAATATAATCCAGATTGGCGGGCTCCATTTGCGTGCGCGTCCATTGCGCGGCGACTCTCGCAATCGGATTGAAATCTTCAAGGTCGGTAATGCCCGCGACAGCTTTGTCGTGATTGCCCCGGATGATCGTGGGCGCAAGTTTCTTGATGAAGTCCGTCACTTCGTTCGGATCAGGGCCGTAATCCACCAGATCGCCCAGGCAAAACGCGCGATCCCAGCGCCCGTTTACGGCGGCGAGGCAGGCATCGAGCGCAGTGATATTGGCGTGAATATCGCTAATGATGAGATATCGCATGGTTGATGAATGATCCGATCCACTCCCTCGACTCGCACCGATTATAGACGAAATTCAAAATTGCGCATGTGTAGCTTGGAAATCCCTCATGAAACCAGTTCCAGGAAGCGGGAACATGATGCTGCATACACTGGATGACGGGCGGCCTCGACGATAGCAAAACTCATAATTAATCATCTTCACAGATCATATTATTCGATCATCGTCTCGTCTTGTATGGCTTGCAAACAAAATCTTTGCGCTGTAGCGATTCGAACCGCCAAAGTAAACTACCCTGCCGACACATCTTCCGTCACCCGCTGTCGCCATGTTAGGATTTCGCTGGAGACCCAACCATGTCAACTCGTAAAAAGAACACCATGCCTTCCGCGAAGGCAGGAGCGAACTTGAGCCGCCGTACGCTGCTGCAGCGTGCCGGATGGACCGCTGCCGTGCTTGCCGTCCCCAGCGGAATGTTCGCAGCGGACGCTGGAATCAGCCCCGTGATGGCCAAACTCAGCGCTTATATGGCTGAAGCCGGTGGCCGCGCGCTCCCCGATGAAGTGGTTGAAAAGGCTAAGCACCATATTCTGGACACGTTTGCCGCCATGATTTCCGGATCGGACCTGCCTCCGGCTCGCGCCGCATTTAACTACGCGCGCGACTTTAATACGGATAAGACTTCGACGATCGTCGCATCGAAGATGACTTCCAGTCCACCGGAAGCGGCGTTCATCAACGGCATGCTGGCGCACTCGGATGAGACGGACGACTCGAACGAATTCTCGCAATCGCATCCGGGCTGCGCGGTTGTGCCCGCGACACTTGCGGCGGGAGAAAAATTTGGGATCGACGGAACGCGCTTCCTGCGCGCCGTTACGCTGGGCTATGACATTGGCCCGCGCATGACCATCAGCTTTAACGCGCTGGATTTCCGCAACCACAGCCACAAGAGCACGCACGCCATCTCCAGCGTTTTCGGCGCTGCGTCGGCGGCGGGCTGCGCGGCGGACTTGAATGCGCAACAGATGCGCTGGCTGCTGGATTACACGTCGCAGCAATCCTCGGGCATCGGCGCGTGGAATCGCGATACCGAGCACATCGAAAAAGCATTCGTGTTTGCGGGAATGAGCGCGCGCAACGGAGTCACGTCCGCGCTCGTGGTTCATGCAGGGTTTGACGGCCTCGACGACATTTTCTCGGGCGTGGACAACTACTTTGACGCGTACGCGCCCACGGCGAATAAAGAGGAACTTGTCTCGCAGCTGGGCGAGCGCTACGAAATTGCCCGCACCAACATCAAGAAATGGACCGTCGGCTCACCCATTCAGGCACCGCTCGACTGCATGTACAACATTTTGAAGGAGCATCCCGCGATTAACGCGAATGACGTGAAATCGATTGTGGTGCGCGAGGCCAACACCGAAGCGCGCGTCGTGGACAACCGCGAGATGCCGGACATTTGCCTGCAGCACATGATCGCCGTGATGATGCTGGACAAAACCGCGTCGTTCAAGGCCGCGCATGACAAGCCGCGCATGAAGGATCCTGCCGTGCTCGCCGTTCGCGCCAAGGTGCAACTCGTGCCCGACGCGGAACTGGAAAAGATGGAGCCCGCGCGCCAGGCCATCGTCGAGATCACCATGAACGATGGCACGAAATTCATTAATCACGTTGCCGACGTGCGGGGCACAGTCGACAACCCAATGACGCGCGAAGAAGTTGTGCAAAAATGCCGCGACCTCGTCGAACCGGTCCTCGGCAAAGCCAGCTGCACAATGCTGATCGATAAGATCATGGGACTGGAAAAAGTGAAGGACATCCGGGAATTGCGGAGCGTTCTGCAGAAGTCTTAACTGCGAAACGCGGCCTTAGCCGGGGATAAACATGCGGACGGCGGCTAAGCCCATCACCAATGTTGCGATCCACGCAAGAATGATAATCGGACGGCTTGCCGTATAATCTCCCATCACCGCGCTTTTGGAAA
>DATHNC010000210.1:0-12636 GCA_035486415.1 Saccharimonadales bacterium (SeqCode) | reverse complement strand
CCGGCCCTCGCCAGCGCTCTGGCCGGGTATTTCAACGTGTTCGCGTTATTCGTGGTATTTCGGCTGCGATTTGGAAGATTGGGGACGCGAGACGTGGCGATATCGCTCGGAAAAATTGTGGCGTGCGCCGGAGTCATGGGTGTCGTTTGCTGGGGCACTCTGAAATATTCGCAATTCGACAGTATCGAACACTTCGGTCCGCGATTGCTGGTGTTCATCGGGCTGATCGCCTCGGCGACCCTGACGTATCTGGGTCTAGCATGGGCGTTCCGCTGCGATGAAATCAGCGAGGTGTATGGCATAGCGTTTCACTCAGCCGGTTCGGAATCCGGAAAGCAAGGAATCGTAGGGTAAGCAAAATTGGAATCGACGATCCATGTATTTCTGAGCTATTTGCGCGTGGAGCGGGCCCTCGCGCAGAATTCGATTCTTGCCTATGGCCGGGACCTGAAAAGGTTCTCCGAATTCATGCGCAAGCGTCACAAGAATAAAGTGGAAGACGTGACGCGCGAAGATGTAGTCGATTTTCTCAGCAATCTTTACAGGGAAAAGATGGACAGCCGATCCGTGGCGCGGTATCTGGTTTCGCTCCGGGGATTGTACAAGTTTGCCATGATGGAAGAAATGGTGACGACCGACCCAACCGAAAACCTCGAGTCTCCTAAAACTCGAAACAGTTTGCCCACTTATTTGCGCGTGGAAGAAATTAATAAGTTGCTGGAAGCCCCGAACCTTTCGACTCCAATTGGGCTGAGAGACCGTGCAATGATCGAAATTCTATACTCCACGGGATTGCGCGTATCCGAACTGATGAACCTGCGCATTTCGGACGTGGACATGCGAGTTGGCTGCGTCCGGTGTATAGGTAAGGGAGACAAAGAGCGCCTGGTACCCATCGGGCGCAAGGCCATTGAGGCAATCGAGCAATATCTGGCGCACGGTCGTCCCAAGTTCGCACGACCGTCAAGTCCTCTGCCGCACAGCCAGGTACTGCTTTTAACCAGTGTGGGCCGCAGACTGAGCCGCGTGGGGATTTGGAAGATCATGCACGATTATGGTGTGCGCTTGGGTTTGCGCGGACGTCTTACGCCGCACAAACTGCGTCACAGTTTTGCCACGCACCTGCTGGAACGGGGTGCGGACCTCCGCTCGGTTCAGCTTATGCTGGGCCACGCGGATATTTCCACGACACAGATTTACACGCACGTGGTCGAGGAGCGCTTGAAGGAAATTTATAAAGCGCATCACCCGCGTGCGTGAAGGCTAAACAAAATTCGCGGAAATTTTCCGCGGAACAATAAATTTGATCGGGTACGGACACTCTGAGAAATAAGTGGCGTGTCCGGCCGAGGATGGTAAATGCATGCCTGATTATATGTTCCAGCTCGAAAGCCGCCTGTCCCCGGAGCAGCGCGCGGCGATGGTCCGCATCCAGGAGCTCGCCGTCCAGTTCGAGTCCAATCTTTATCTCGTCGGCGGCGCGGTCCGGGACATGATCTCCGGAATGTCCATCCGCGATTTGGACTTCACGATCGAGGGCAATCCCACTCGCATCCTGCGCGAACTTGAAAAGGGCGGGGCAAAAATTATCAGCGAAGATGATTCGCTGCGCTGCGCGGAACTCTTCATGGCAGGCGATGTCGACGCCAGCATTTCGGCGGCGCGTGAGGAAGTGTATGCCCGCCCCGGCACGAAGCCCGAAATCCGGTTTTCGACCATCATGGAAGACTTGCGGAGACGCGACTTCTCGATCAATGCTATTGCCATTTCTTTAAATGCAAATTCGCGCGGCCTGCTGCTCGATCCCACGAACGGGCTCGCTGACCTGGAACGCCGCGAGATTCGCGCGCTCACTATTCACAGTTTCACGAACCAGCCTGTGCGTCTGCTGCGCGCGCTTCGCTATGAGGCGCGCATGGGTTTTAAACTTGAGTTGCGCACCGCGGATTGGTTCAAGCTGGCCATCGAACGGAAGTTGCAAGACACCATCTCGCAGGACGATGCGGGAAGCGAATTCCGCCAGGCGGCGCGCGAAGAAAAGCCCGGTGCTGTGCTGAAGTCCTGGGAGACACATAAACTGATGGGCGTCGTGCACCCGCTGCTCGAAAAACGCCATCCGGATTACGAGGCGATTAATCGCATTTTTAAAGTGCGCGAGGAACTGGTTTCATCCGGGCTACGGCCGCGCCTGTTCGCTCCTGTCACCGTGGCGATTCTCGGCAAGCTCAAGGATAACGAACGTAAATCCGTTCTCGGACGAATGGGGATGCCTTCCTCGGAACTACGCACCGTGAATGATGTGGAGGAAGAAGCCGCAAAGAATGTGAAGCTCTTGTCCGGTCCGAAGACCGCCGCACCGCGCGATGCGTATGCGTTTCTGGAAAAAGCGCCGCTCGAATCGCTGGCCTACATTCTCGCCGAGTCTTCCAACGCGAAGGCCGTCGGAAAAATTAAAACGTATTTCACCAAGTGGAAGCCGCTGCGACAGGCCCTGCCCGGAGTTGCGCTGGAGTTGGAACAACTCGGAATGGAGCGCGGCCCGAAATTCGACAAAGTCGTGGAAGATTTCTTCCAGCTTCAACTTCTCGGCCGCGCGCGCAAGCCGGAAGATCACACCAAGGTTTTGCGAAAACTTGCCGGGATAAAAGAATTACCCAAAAAGCCGGAAGAAAAGAAAAAGCCCGAGAAGGGCAAGAAAAAGGGCGAGCCGGATGCAAAGCCGGAAGCCGCGCCGAATGGCCCGGTAACGCCGGAAAAAATTCAGCCGCACCGGATGGCGCAAGGCAAGGCCGCGCCTGCATCCAAGCCGAAACCCAAAGCCAAGGCAAAGAAGAAGTAAGTAGGACAGGCTTCAGCCTGTCGATTTTGAATTCGAAAAATAATCGAGTACCTGCCTGTTCAGCGGCCCGAAAAGTTCACCTACCCTGGAAATAGGGACTATGTTTCTCGTTTCTGTGGTAAATAGTCCATACGAACTGGGAGGAAACCATGCGTCCGTTTCTTCGAATTGCGCTTGGGGCCATGTTGATTGCGGTTTTTCTGGCTATCCCCGCCAACGCTCGCATCACGCGCATTGAAATCACCAAGACGGAGCCTGCCTTCGCTGGCGCGAGCTTTGGCTCGGTCGGGGCGTACGAACGAGTGATCGGCAAAGCATTCGGCGAAGTGGATCCCAAGCTGCCGGGGAACGCGCTCATCCAAGACATTCAGCTTGCAGCGAAGAACGCGCGCGGCATGGTGGAGTACGTTACCGACATCGACATCCTGCGGCCCGTCGACCGCTCCAAATCGAATGGCATCCTCTTTTTCAATATTATTAATCGCGGAAACAAAGGCGGGCTGGGCCTGTTTGACGCCAACGTTCGCGGTGGCGGCGCTAATAATCTGACGGATGCCGGCGACGGCTTTCTTTTGCGCAAGGGCTACACGATCGTTTGGTTCGGGTGGCAAGCCGACGTCATGCCCGGCAACGGGCGCATGACGATGACCGTGCCTGTGGCGCACAATCCCGATGGATCGACGATCAGCGGAATCGTGCGCAGCGAATTGATTACGCAGACTCCCACGAACACTCTGAGCCTTTCGAGCGGCTGGTTCAGCGGCGGCTCATCTCCATATCCTTCCATGAGCAGGGATAATCGCGCTCCGCTTCCGGATGGATTTATTCCCACGCTGACATTTCGCCGCCGGCAGCCAAGTCCGCGCATTTCCATTCCGAACACGGAGTGGTCTTTTGCGACCTGCGGGCAAAATGGCGAGCCTGTGCCCAGCGCCACGCAAATCTGCTACCCGGCGGGATTCAAGCCGGGCGAGCTGTATGAAATTACCTATCGCGCAAAAGATCCGCTGATCCTCGGCCTTGGTTTTGCCGCGACCAGAGATCTGGGCGCTTTTCTGAAAGCCGCCACCAAAGATGATAGCGGCACGCCGAATCCTGTTCTAACCTCGAATGCGCGCGCGATTGTGATGGGCTCATCGCAGAGCGGACGTTTTATACGTACTTTTATCAACCTCGGATTTAATCGCGCGGAAGATGGAAAAATTGTTTTCGACGGCGCGTTTCCTGAAATCGGCGGCGGACAACTTCCGCTCAACGTTCGCTGGGGCCAGCCCGGCCGCGGCGCGGGCAACGCGGAAGTCGACAATCAGGTTCCCGGCGCGGAGTTTCCTTTTACCTATGGCCAGGAAACCGATCCCTTGACCGGACGCACGGCCGGGATTCTCGATCGCTGCAACGCGACGCACACTTGCCCGAAAATTGTTCACGCGGCGACTTCCTTGGAAATGTGGGAGCTTCGCCAATCGCTCGGCTTCACCGACCCGCTCGGCACGAAAGATTTGCCAGATCCGCCGAACGTGCGCACGTATTTGATGGTCTCCACGCAGCATGGGCCTGCTGCGCTGCCTCTGCCTACGCAGGTGCCCTTCGGAGTTTGCCAGCAACAGCAAAATCCAAATCCGCACACGTGGACCGTGCGCGCGCTGCTCGAAGCGCTTACGGCATGGATAAAGGATGGCACCGAACCACCGCCGAGCGCGCGCCCGACGATCGCTGCCGGAAATCTAGTTTCCGCGGACCAGGTCCATTTTCCGGCAATCCCCGCCAACACGTATGGCGGCGTGAACCGTCCTGCCGTGAAATTCCTGGCGCTGAGCAATCCGCTGCACCCGCTCGATTTCGGCAAGGATTATCATTCCACGGACGTCAGCGGCATTTTGAATGGGGAACTGCCGAAGGTGGCAACCGCGCGCTACGGCAACCTTGTCCCGCAGGTCGATGAAGACGGCAATGACCTCGGCGGAATCCGCAACGTTTTTATTCAGGTGCCAATCGGGACGTATACAGGATGGAACCTTTTTAATAGCAAGCTTTACGAAGATGGCGTCTGCACACTGGCCGGAAGCTTCATTCCTTTCGCCTCCACCCAACAGGAACGGCAGGCCACCGGCGATACACGAAAATCTCTCGAAGAACGCTACCCGAGCAAAGACGCCTATGTCGCCGAAGTCAAAAAAGCCGCGGAAAGCCTTGTGAAGCAGCGGTATCTGCTACCAGAAGACGCCGCCACGCTAATCAAGCAAGCCGAGGACAGCGGTATCCGACAAGCTCCGTAGTCCGAACGAATCTTGTTAGGTTTTCGTGGCATAGGCTTCAGCCTGCGCGTTTGGTTCTTGCATGACCCAAAGCCCACAAACCCATATGGCCCAACTCATAGAGAAGGTTTGAATTTTGGGTGCCGCACCCTTCACGCTCTCGGTGGAGAGTGCGGGGTTTCGGTTAATTACCATCGCAGGCCGCCGCCACGATAAGCCGACTGGTATGACTGCAGAATCAAAAATGGCAAACATTGCTAAAGATTGTCATTGGAGCTATTTTAATTTGCCTGCGAACCGAGGTTGCCTCAATGCCTATGAATATCAGCCTTACCCCACACCTGGAAGAAATGATCCGCGCGAAGATTGCATCGGGATCGTATAACTCCGCGAGCGAAGTTGTGCGCGAGGCGCTTCGCCTGCTCGAAGAAGAAGATCAGCTGCGTAGCCTAAAATTGCAAAAGCTTCGTGAAGACATTCGCGAAGGTTTGCAAAGCGGGCCTTCCATTGCGTACAACCTGAAAACGATTAAGCGCTCCGCCCGAAGCAGGAAATCCGCGAGCGGTAGGAAATAGCCACTTTTTATGTCAGGGTGAGCCGCCTGTCCATGAGGCAAACACAAAAGCTGCACACCCAAAAACCGGGCTGCCTCTGCGTAAAGCAAATGCGACCGCTTCGGCTTTCGTAGTCCGCTCGTCCTTTTGAGCGGGCAATTGTTTTGATTGCCAGTGAAAGAAAATTTTGGGCATTCAGTCAAAATAATGTTTCAGTTAAGAGAACGAAGTATGGCTCCCCCTTGACTCGTGTGTTAGCATTTCCCGCGATATAGGTATGCCTACCCAATACATACCGATTTTTATTTTTGCCGCGCTTGCTGCGGCCTTCCCGGCACTGTCCCTGATCCTCTTTAAATTCATCCGGCCTACGCCCATAGCGACGGGCGCAAAGCTGAAGCCGTATGAGTGCGGCGTGGATCCCGAAGGTGATACGCGCGGAAGGTATTCCGTCCGCTTCTACATTGTTGCAATCCTATTTGTAATTTTTGACGTTGAGACCACGTTCCTCTTTCCCTGGGCCGTGCTTTTTTCCACCAGGGAACAGGGTTTCCGTTTGCCAGAAATTTATGCCCTGGTCAGCATGTTTGTTTTTCTGGGAATTTTAATTATTGGTTACATCTGGCTCTACCGTAAGGGCGCCCTTGAATGGGTGTAGGGCGCCCGGTTTTCCTGATTACGGTGTCCCGGCCACAGCAGGTGACCGGGATTTTTTTTGGGTGAAAGCAGGGCACGGTCAGTAAGCCCGTGGTTTCCGGCGGAATTGGTTGACTCTGTTTTCTGCCGTGTGCTAAAAGCTACACCTTATTATGGGTTGCACGGTGGCCGTGCAATCGGTATACCCCTAATTCATGGCAAACGACCCGGAAGAGAAGCAGCCGTCCGCGAATCTACCGCCTGAGCCGTCTGCACCCAAGACGCCAGCCGCCGGGGGAGAACCCGCATCTAAACCGGCTGAAACTCCTGCTGCTCCGGCTGCCGCCAAACCTGCTGCGCCGCCCGTTCCGGCGGCAGCAAAGCCCGCCGCGCCGCCGCGCCCTCCGGCACCACCGGCACCTCCTAAAGAAGGCCCTGTCGCTCTCGATAACGATCTCGTAAAACGATACAAAGAAAAATTTGGCTCCGCGATTCTGGAATCGTGGATCGATCGCAAGCAAACTATTCTGGTGGTGGCGCGCGAACTCCTCGCTGAAATCGCCCTCTACAGCCGCGACGACGAAAAATTCGATTGGCTGAGCGATCTCACGGCGGTCGATTGGCCCAAGCGCGAAAAGCGATTCGACATTGTGCTGCTGATGTATTCGTTCGAAAAAAACGAACGCCTGCGTTTGAAAGTTCACGCATCAGCGGAAGAACGCGTGCCCAGCGTGCAGGGAATCTGGTCCACCGCAAACTGGATGGAGCGCGAAGCGTTTGACATGTTCGGTGTGGTGTTTGAAGGCCATCCGGATCTGAAGCGCATCCTGCTGCCGGACGAGTGGCAAGGATACCCGTTGCGGAAAGACTACGACATTTTGACGCAGGACACCGCCTGGATTCGCGAAAATCTGGGCATCGAAAGCGGACAATAGATAATGCCTGACGAACGCATACCGTTTGCCACGCACGCCGATCACACGGTCCTCGGCGCTGACGAAATTGTCCTGAACATGGGGCCGCAGCACCCGTCCACGCACGGCGTGTTGCGCGTGAAGCTGCGCCTGGACGGCGAAAAAGTAATCGGCTCGGAATGCGTGATCGGATACCTGCATCGCGGCGTCGAAAAAATTGCTGAGCACCGCACTTACACGCAATTCGCGCCGTATGTAGACCGAATGGACTATGTCGCAGCGGTTTCGAATGGTCTCGGTTACTGCGAAGCGGTTGAAAAATTGTTGGGCGCGGAAGCTCCGCCCCGTGCGCGCGTGATTCGAACAATCCTCACCGAGTTGCAGCGCATCGCCAGCCACTTGTTCTGGCTGGGCACGCACGCGCTCGATATCGGCGCGCTTACGCCGCTGTTTTACTGCCTGCGCGAACGAGAAGAAATTCTCAAAATTTTTGAGAAATTTTGCGGCGCGCGCCTCACGACGCACGCCTTTCGCATCGGCGGCCTGCAGTATGAGGCTTACGACGAACTGGAATCGGACGTCGAGCGCTTCTGCAAGCCCTTCGACAAGCGCGTCGACGAGTACGAATCGCTGCTCACCGAAAACCGCATCTGGGTAGGACGCACGAAGGGTATCGGGATTCTCACCGCGAAAGAAGCCATCGATTACGGCGCTTCGGGGCCGGTGCTGCGCGCGAGCGGAGTGAAGTGGGACATCCGCAAGGCCATGCCTTACGCTGCCTACGATCAATATCAATTCGATATCCCCGTGGGCAAGAATGGCGATACCTATGACCGGTACATCGTGCGCATGGAAGAAATGCGCCAGTCGCGCCTGATTTGTCTTCAGGCCATCGAAAATATTCCCACCGGGCCGATCATGGGCAAAGTGGGAAAAGTTTTAAAACCGCCGCCTGGCGAGGTGTATCACGCCATCGAAGCGCCCAAAGGGGAGCTGGGTTATTACATTGTGAGCGATGGAACGACTCAGCCTTATCGCATAAAAATTCGGCCGCCATCATTTATCAATCTGGAAGCGTTCGACAAAATGATTCGCGGGCATCTGGTAGCGGACGTTGTGGCCATCATCGGGACGCTCGATATCGTTTTGGGGGAAGTGGACCGGTAACGCGATGCTGATGAACGTACTCCATTTCGTGATTTCCATTTGGGTGCCGCTGGTTTGCGCCGTGATCATCGTGGCTGTGCTGCCGCTAGTCACTGGATACATGGTGCTGATGGAGCGCAAGGTCATGGCGGACATGCAGGCGCGCCTTGGCCCAATGCGTGTCGGCCCGCACGGTTTGCTGCAGCCCATCGCCGACGCCGTGAAGCTGCTCATCAAGGAAGACATTATTCCGGATGAAGCGGACAAGGCCATCTTCTGGTTCGCGCCGCTGATTTCGGTGACGGCAGCCATGCTGGCCGTGTCTCCACTCGCAATTGGTCCATGGTTTCAAATTGCGGAGCTGAACGTTGGATTGCTTTTCGTCGTGGGCATTAGCGCGCTGGGAATTTTCGGAATCGTTCTGGGCGGATGGTCTTCCAACAGTCACTATTCGCTGCTGGGAGCCCTGCGCAGCGCGGCGCAACTCGTGAGCTACGAAACCGCGGCGGGTATGGCGATTGTCGGCGGACTGCTGCTGGCGGGAACATTGTCCACGCGCGAAATAATTCAGGCGCAGGATGATTACGGCACGTGGTTTGCCTTCGCCGCGCCCGTGGGATTTTTTATTTATATTGTCGCGTCCATCGCGGAAACCAATCGCGCCCCATTCGATTTGCCAGAGGCCGAATCGGAATTGGTCGCGGGATACATGACGGAATATAGCGGCTTCCGCTGGGCGCTCTATTTCCTGGCGGAATACGTGAACATGGTGGTTGTCGCGTCGATCGCCACTACTCTGTTTCTGGGCGGATGGCTTCGTCCGTTTGCAGGCACTCCTGCATTCAATTTTCTAGACTACTTACCGTCTCTGCTAATGCTTGGAGTGGGAGCGTATTGCTTCTATCGCGCGCCGAAGCAGCCGGTGAAGGTGCAGAGTCTTTTCATGGTGGCTGTTGGGCTAATGATGTTCGTTGTCGCGATCATTCTTTTCGCGCCTCTTATCCCGGCCGTGGCCAATATGCTTCCCGGGTTAAAGCCAGGATTGCACGGGGCCTTCTGGTTCCTATTCAAAGTGGGAGCCTACGTTTATTTGTTCATGTGGCTGCGGTTTACGTTCCCGCGCTATCGCTTCGATCAGCTCATGCGCCTCGGATGGCAATTTTTAATTCCACTGTCGATTGTCAACGTCATGGGAATTGGTGTGGCTCTCGTCCTGCACCGGCATTGGGGATGGAGTCACTTCACGGCATTTGGTTTGACGACGCTAATTACTTTGGCCGTGGCAGGCTGGCTCGGCTGGGCAGGCGAGAAGCACGATGCGGAGCACGCGTTCGTGGGTGAAACGTAGCACAGGCGCTCTCGCCTGTGCGGTTTTCGCCCAAGTCAGCAAGGGCGCAAACCCAGCCGCTCGAAGTGTTTTGGCATAAAGAGCGGCCGTTCAGTTCTTGCATTACTTGAAGAAAAGCGCACAGGCAAGAGTGCCTGTGCTACACGGAAAAAATGCTCGATCAAATTGTATTTTACTTTTTTGCGACGCTGGCTATTGTCTCCGCGATCCTTGTGGTGACGCGGCGCAACGTCGTGCAGAGCGCGATATTCCTGATCACGGCGCTACTCGCGACGGCGGGAATATTTTTGCAGTTGCACGCGGAATTCCTGTTCATCGTGCAGGTGATTCTCTACGCGGGCGGCATCATGGTGCTGTTCGTGTTCGTCATCATGCTGATCAACATGGACGTCGCGCTGCACCAGATCCAGTACAACCGGCAATGGTGGCTCGGGTTGCTGCTGGCGCTCGTGTTGGGCGCGGAGCTTGCAATTGCCATTGCCATCGGGCGTTCGCATCTGTCGTTTGGAGAAGCGGCCCCCGCGAGCGCGCTCGAGCCGAGCACGCAGTTGGTAGGAAAAGTTTTGTTTAGCGAATACATGCTTCCGTTTGAAATCGCGTCGCTCTTATTGCTGGTTGCGATGATCGGCGCGGTGGTCATGGCCAAGAAGAAAATATGAAGGGGCGGCAATAAGTATGATTCCGATCAGCCACTATTTATTTCTCAGTATGGTGCTGTTCACGATTGGGGTGATCGGCGTCGTGACGCGCCGCAACGTGATCATCATCCTCATGTCCATCGAGCTGATGCTGAATGCGGTGAACATTAATCTGGTGGCATTTTCGCGCCTGGTAGGTTCGGCGGAAGGCCATGCCTTCGCCATCTTTATCATCACCGATGCGGCCGCGGAAGCCGCCGTGGGCCTGGGCATTATCATCGCGTTCTTCCGCAATCGCGAGACGCTTTTGGGCGATGAGATGGATTTGCTGAAGTGGTGAGGAAATGAGTGGTGATTTGTGATTCGTGAATCGTAATTTGTGCGTCCCCAAGCGCGGGTTTTAGGTTCCACGAATTACGAATCACGATTTACGAGTTACTTGTAAAACTTGGAGAAACGCAACCGAGCAACACTATGATGCCGACGGAATATTTTCTCGCGCATATCTGGATGATCCCGCTCTTCCCCCTGGCGGGCGCGGCGCTCATGTTGTTAATCGGGCGCAGGCTGCCTAACTCTGCGGTAAACGTGATTTGCGTGGGCAGCGTTTTCCTCGCCATGTGCTATGCGTTCGGCGCGATCTGGCAGTTGATCGCGCGGCCCGTCTCAGAACGCGTCGTCAGTTACACGTTGTTCGATTGGGTTCCCGCCGGAATCATGCACACAAATTCCGGGCGCATCATCGATTTCCATGTGCCGTGGGGCGTGCTCATCGACCCGCTGACGTGCGTGATGCTGTTCGTGGTCACGGGCGTCGGATTCTTGATTCACGTTTACTCCACCGGATACATGGGCCACGAGGGCGGCTACTACCGCTTCTTCGGCTACCTCAATTTGTTCATGTTCGCGATGCTGACGCTGATCACCGCGAATAATTTGCTGCTGCTGTTTGTTGGTTGGGAAGGCGTCGGGTTGTGCAGCTATCTTTTAATTGGTTTTTATTTCCTGCGCAAATCAGCCTCGGACGCAGGAAAGAAAGCGTTCATCGTCAACCGCATTGGTGACGCCGGATTTATTCTCGGCCTGTTCCTGATGCTGGGCACGCTCGGCACGATCCAGTTTACGGAAATTGGCCCCGCCATCGCCGCCGGGCATTTCGCCATGGGCGACGCTTCGTTGACGGCGATTGCGCTGCTGCTTTTCGTAGGCGCGACAGGGAAGTCGGCGCAGCTTCCGTTATACGTTTGGCTGCCGGACGCCATGGAAGGCCCCACGCCTGTCAGCGCGCTGATCCACGCCGCCACCATGGTCACAGCCGGCGTGTACATGATCGCGCGCACGAATGCTGTTTTTTCCATGGCGCCGAAAGCGCTCGCCGTGATCGCAGTCGTGGGCTGCCTGACATCCATCTTCGCCGCGACCATGGGCCTCGTGCAGAACGACATCAAGCGAGTGCTGGCCTATTCCACCGTGTCTCAACTCGGCTACATGTTTTTGGCCTGCGGCGTCGGCGCGTTCACCGCTGGCGTGTTCCACCTGATGACGCACGCATTCTTCAAGGCCTGCCTATTCCTTGGATCTGGCAGCGTGATTCACGCGATGTCCGGCGAGCAGGACATGCGCAAGATGGGCGGCCTGTGGGGAAAAATTCCCACGACAGCAAAAACATTTGTCGTGGCTTCCATCGCGATTGCAGGAATCCCGCCACTCGCAGGATTTTTCAGCAAGGACTCAATTCTGGGCCACGCGTTCGAGTACAACAAAATTTTATGGGCGATTGGATTTATCACCGCCGGCATGACGGCGTTCTACATGTTCCGCCTCGTGAACATGACGTTCTTCGGCAATTCGCGCGTCGATCACGATGTCGAGCACCACATCCACGAATCGCCGCGAGCGATGACGGTCCCGCTTATGATTCTAGCAACACTTTCGTTAGTGGGCGGTTGGGTTGGTTGGCCCGCCTCACTGGGCGGAAGCGATCGATTTGATCGGTTCCTACAACCCGTTATCTCGCACTATAATCCTGATGCTATCCCGGTTGATGTACGTCTAATCCAACCTGGCAATGGAATGACCCCTTCGATGCGAACTGAAGGGCCCTTCCCTCAGATGGGTGCAGAACAGGGCAGTGAGCTCAAGACAGAACCAATTGAATATATTTTGATGTTGCTCTCCGTGCTCGTTGCATGTGGCGGCATCTGGCTGGCCTATCGCTGGTATATTCAGCGTCCCGAAGTTCCGGAAAAAATCGCGGCAGCGAGTCCATTCCTCTACAAGCTGCTTTACAACAAGTATTACGTGGA
>DATHNC010000209.1:0-10727 GCA_035486415.1 Saccharimonadales bacterium (SeqCode) | reverse complement strand
CCGGGCGCGAGAGATTACGGCAAGCTCGCCCTGGAGGTTATCCAACGTGTCGAAGAGAATGGGATTGCCCGTCACGCTGAAGATGCGGCATGACGCGCATTACGTCGAACAATTAGCAAGTTTTAGCGGTGCGGCCATCGGCCGCATGGTCCCTGTAGATAAAATCAGGCCCAACCCCGATCAGCCCCGGAAATTTCTGGGAGATTTGCGCGACCTCACAGAGTCCATCCGCGAAAAGGGCGTGCTGGAGCCGCTGCTCGTCCGATTTGTGCCGCACGAAGATTGCTACTACATCATCTCCGGCGAGCGCCGCTACCACTCTTCGCGCGCCGCGGGGCTGCGCGAAGTGCCGTGCATCGAGAAAATTGCGGACGACGCCGAAACCCTGGAACTCGCGCTCATCGAAAATTTGCAGCGCAAGGATTTGACCCCGTTTGAAGAGGCTGACGGCCTGCAGCGCCTGGCCGAGCAGTTTGAATACACGCACGAAGATATTGCCAAAAAAATTGCCAAGGCGCGGTCGTCGGTCACGGAAACCATGTCGCTGCGCGTGATTCCCGAAGAACTGCGCAAAATGTGCATCGAGCACGGCATCGTCTCAAAGTCGCTGCTGCTGCAAATCGCCCGCCAGCCGAACGAACGCAAAATGCAGGAAGCGATTCACCGCATCGCGCAAGCAGGCTTGACGCGCGACGAAGCCCGACGCGAACGCCAGGAAGAAAGCAACGCCGGCCCGCGCCCGCAACCCTTCATCTTCAATTTCCGCCCGGAAAACGAAGCGTTCAAGCTCCGCATCCAGTTCCGCAAAAGCAACGTTTCGCGCACCGAGCTGATCGATTCACTGCGCAACCTGATCGTCATGCTAGAAGAGGAAGAGAATTCCGGCCCGAAGGGCCATGCGAATCCAGCAGTGGCGTAGTGGGGCGTGATTCGTGAATCGTGATTAGTGATTCGTGGAAAGGCAAAACCCCGGTTGTTGCGGTCATTTGAAATTTTTCGGAAATTAGGATTTTAAATTCTCATATTTTTCTCTGTGGCCCTCTGTGTTAAAGCTTTTTCTTTCTTTAGGCCGTCACGAACCCCTAAACTCAGATCATGAATGATTTTTCCCCGCAGCAAATGGAGATCCTGCAGCGCCTGATCTCCAAAGAATTTGTGCTGGTTGCATTTCCACTCTACGCCAACGCGGTTGGCGTACGGAAGGGAAGTTGCGCTGCGTTGCTGAATCCGGTCGCGAACGGCGGATTCGCCATCCTGGGCGAGCCGTGCATCCTGCTCGATGGAAACCTCACCGTGCGCATCAAGGAAAAAGGCAAGACGTGGTTCGTGTGGAAAAAACAGCGCAAAGAAGCAACCGCGGAACTTGTCGCAGAATTGGAAAATTATGTCACAGAACTAAAGCTGCTCCTAGAACCTCACCTCACTTAAATTTTAAGAAAGTCTTGGCATCCCATCTCCCGATTTCTCCTCTTTTCTCTGTGTCCTCTGTGTGAAGCCTTTGCCTTTCGGTCGAGCGGAAAAACTTAACACAGAGGACACAGAGATAAGAGGAGGACACGGAGAAACTTCGGAATATGAAATAAGGGCGCGGAACACAAAATCCGCGCCTTCGTTTCGCTGCAAATACTTTTACGCTGACTTTTTTCCAGCCTTAATCGAGTTGTATTCGAGGATGGCCTGCTTCGTGCCTTCCACGTCGATGTCCGGCGTGAGTGTGCCTTTGAATTCGTCATACAGGCGCACGGTGTTCATGACGATCCGCTCCGGCCCCATCCAGTTGTCGTACTTGCCCATCTTGATGTCGGCAGCGGCCGCCGCAGGACTCATCTTGGCGTCGTAGCGCTTCTTGACCTCGGGCTTCAGGTATTTGAAATATTCTCCCGCCTCGGCCAGTTCCTTTTTTCCGCCGACGGGGCCGTGTCCTGGCACGATGACGTCGACGTCCCACTTCATTACTTTGTCGATTTGCTCCATCCACTTGGAGATATAAGCGTTGTGGCAATAGGGAACCAGGTTAAAAAATGCAAGATCTGCCCCAAACAGAATTTTTTGCTGCGGCAGGTAGGCGACCAAATCACCCCATGTATGTGCAGGGCCAATAAAGCGGAATTCGACTCGGTTGCCGCCAATGGTATAGACCAGATTATCTTCGAACGTGACGCTCGGCGGAACAAGCTTTCGCGGTTCGTTGCCCTCGGCCAGGCCCTCTGCTTTTGCCCAAATCGCGGGAGTAGCCGGAATTGCTTTGATCACTTCTTTCTGGCAATAGGGATGGCTGGCAATCTGGGCCTCCGGACGAAAGAATTGATTGCCGGCGACGTGATCCCCATGGTGGTGGCTGTTAATCAAGTGCGTGATCGGCTTGCCACCGCTTGCTTTCTTAGCCGAGGCGATGAACGCTTTGCTCTGGACCGGAAATCCAAGCGCGTCGAAAACCAGCATTGAGTCATCGTCCACAAATAGCCCAGCGTTGGAGATTCCCGCGTTCAGATGGCCCGTGCCGCCTTCCTGCTGGTAGGCGAACACGTTCGGAGCAAGCTGTTTTAGTTCGGTGCCCCAGCTCGGGATTACCGGGTATCGCGAATCAATTGCAGGGAGTTTCTCGACCGACGCTCCGAAAATGCGCGGCGAGGATTCATCAACGCGCGGCGCCATCTGCCCCCAAAGTTTTTGTACGCCGCCCGAAGCAACTACACCTGCAGCCAATCCCAGCCCGGCCCATCCGGTGCGCGCCATCACTTCGCGGCGAGTCAATCCTTCGCCCTCAATCTTTTTTTCTTCCATCATGAATCCTCCTCAAATTTTCACGCCGCAGCCGAGCCAAATCTTTTTAAGTTTTCGTATTGATAGCAGGAATCAGGCCATAAGGCCATCTGTAAACGGTGGCCATTGTACACCTGATCGATAATCGCAACTCTCCGCATTCACCAACTCTTAACGGAAACACCAAATTCCCCGAGCCCTCCTCTTTTCTCTGCGTCCTCTGTGTTAAGTTTTCCGTTAAACATTTAGACAAGGATTGAACGAGGCGCACCAAACGAAGAAATGGAGGGCCCGTTGATAGTCATCTTGCTTATTGGCATGGCGCTCATGCTGCTGGCGCCCGTGCTTCGTCGGTATAACAAGGCCCCATGGTCATTGGCAGGCGGTGCATCCATCGTGCTAGTTTTTTCAATCATTGGTATCTTGAGTATGGACCCCAGAGTAGGGTTGGCGACAATTGAATCGAACCGCAAAGAATATTTATTTTTTCTTGTTTGCGAGCTGCCAGTTCTGATCCTTGCGCTGCTTTCCTGGAAGCGTTTGAAGTGGCTTTTTTGGCTGGGGTGGGGAATCAATGCAGCCCTCAGTTTGTTTGTACTCTGGGTGTTCATCGACCTCACATATTTCTGGCATTGGTAGCGCCCCCTCATTCAACACAACCGAAATATAATCAGTAGATTCTCCGTGCCCCCTCTTTTCTCCGTGTCCTCTGTGTTAAGCATTTGCATTATATTCGAGCGGAAAAACTTAATACAAGGCACACAGAGAGAAAAGAGGGGGGCACAGAGACGTTTTCTATGGCCATAAAACAAGGGGAGCTTGTTACTAAATGCTTTTTGCTTTTGCTATTCTTGCAGCCATGAAATACCTACTGATATTCGCATTGCTGATTGCCGGCGTGGCCGCCCTTCGCGCTGCTCCCCAGACCGGGACGGACGCCCGCGCGCGCGAAATCATCAAACAGCTTCACCTGACCGTGCTTCCGAAGGAGTCAGGTTATCTCGGGATCATCGGCGTCTCGCCTCAAAAAGTGAATGTGGATGGGCGCGACCTCGCCGTGCAGAGCCAGAACTACTACATGCTCACGCGCGAGCGCCCAATTAACTTTCTCCACCGGCTCGTTCCCGCTGACACTCACATCCTCATCGAGGGTGGCCCGGTGGACTATTTCATTTTTCATCCCGATGGGCGCGCGGAAAAAGTAACGCTGGGCTTCGATTTTGCTGCCGGGCAAAGGCCTGTTGTTGCCGTACCTGGAGATTGCTGGAAGGCATTAAAGCTCCACGAAGGCGCAAGCTATGCGCTCATGGCTAACGCTCTCTCTCCGGAATTCACACCCGACCGCGTAAAAATCGGCGAAGGACCGGACTGGGTAAAACGCTTCACGAATTCCGCGCCGTGGGCCACTCCACAGGCATTGCGAGAGTTGATTGGCCCGAACCGGATGCCGCAGTAGGCCAAGTCTTCAAATTCCTCAATTTTCATAAGCCTTCGAAATTTCAAGGCATCAGTGTGACCCTTGTCACAGACTTAAAGGCTTCTCCCTTGCACTATTGCCGTGTATGGGAGGCAACCATGACGGATAACTTCGCACCGACCAAAACGCTTTGCTTGCTGAACGAAAACGCGCAGTGCAATTCCATCTGGATTTCCCAGCCAGGCGGGCTGAAGCTTGTTCACTTTCTGTCGCTCCAGGGGGAAGTAACAGGAAGAGAACATATGCCGGCGGATGCCAAGTACGAAAAATGCGAACGGCAATGCGTGCAAGGCGGATACTTGTCGTAAAGGTTTGAGATCGATCGCGCTTTAATTCGTGGAGCCATCACTCACTCATTTATTCGGAGATTGCGATGAAGATAAAGAAAATTGTCAGAGAGTTCCTTACAATTGCCCTGATTTACGGCGCCTTGACGCTCATCATTGCCGGAGGGTTCGCCTTAAGCATGGGTTTTGCAATGGCCGCAACCCCCAATGCTCCGAACCTGCCTGAGGTCCAAAATAGTAGCCCAACCAGTATGTCGCTTGCCCATACTTCATTTACGGACGCCCCAGCCTCCGATTCATTAACATCCGGCAAATAGGCGGCAGCCCATTTGCTTAGGCTAAGTTAGCTAAATTTCAGTTGTCTTGTTCCGCCCGTCCAACCTTTACGATCTGTCGCAGTTTTCCTCGCCGAAGGTCAGAAATACCTCTAAAACATTGGTTGTGTGCGCTATACGGCAATCTTCCGATAACGTCTCGAGCACAATGAAACCAAAGTACTATTAATCCCATTTGGGAACAGATGGTCTACTGAACCTGCGAAATTGTAGTTGAAATAGCCACAGAAATGGATGTGAAGGAGAGCTGACCTTGACGGTCTTAACCGCTAACTCGAAATCTGTGATCGATCAGAAGGCAGAACCGTCAAGTGGCAACGTGCGGCTGAATGTCACTGGCGTGGACGTAAAGGGCCAGATGTTCCGTCATCCGGCAACCGTAGTCGCTCTAGATGGACGCGATTGCGTGTTTCGCTCCGATTCCCAGCCGGAACTGGACGGTTCCGTTCTCGCAGAATTCAATTATGAGGGAGCGAGTCCACAGAACCGTGTATCGCAGGCTCGCGTGAAATCTAACCTTTCCGATCCGCAAGGCGGTTACAGAGTAGTTGTCGAACTTGAGTTTGCGCAGACCGCAAAGGTTAATCTTCCTCAAACTGAGGCACGCCCGGTTATTCAGAAGCCAGTCGTTGTGCCGGTTCATCCAGCAGCTAAAACTCCGGTGGAATCAAAAATCGCAGCGTTTCCTGTTCCTCCGCCGGCCCCTTGGGAAATTCCTGTGGCAGCCAAGGTAAGCGAACCGGTTCTGCAGAAGCCTGCTGCAAATGGCAATGACATCCCACAAACCCAATCCGACAAACGCAGCATGGCACCCAAAGTTTCGCCGGTGGACATTGGGGAAGTCGAGGAAAGATTAAAGTCGGCCATGTTGGAGGAAATTCGGCAGGAAATGTCCGTTCTTAAGAACTCGATCTCCAACGAGATCGAAAATGCGCTGCCCGCATTGGTCACCTCCAAAATGGAGAAGATGATCAGGGAAGATGTCGAGAAACAGGTTCAATCCAGCTACGAATCCTCTGTGCAGTCTTTACATTCCGATGTTGAGAAGCAAGTGCTAGCCCTTGCCGATGGTCCCGATCTGCAGGCCGCGTTTCAAAATAACGCTAAAAGATTTTTTGAAGAACGAGCCGCTGAAATTCAAAGCGCGAGTATCAAGGCTGGCGATGAAATTGCCTCGCGCGCTTCGGCCATGATGCGTCCTTTCGAGGAATCCCTTGCCGCGATGGAAGCGAGAATGAATGCTTCACGAGCCGAAATGGAGTCGGCAGCCGCGGGGATGGAAAAAATGAAGGTGGAGATTAATCAGGGCCTGCTTCTCATACAGGATGCTCTCCAGGAATTGCGCGATGTGGAAAAGCCGGGAATTGAGAAAATGCAGAGCCATGCCGAGGCCCAGTTGAAGGACTGGTCCACGCAGTTCGACAATTTGTTAAACAAAAGCGCTACGGAAAAAGCGATCCAGTTTTCGTTGGACATGGAACGTCGCATGGCGCCACACAGGCAGAGGGCCGATGAATCGGTCGAGAAGCTGGGAGCTATGTTGCAGCTACTGCAGGGAACTGCGCGAGTGCAACAGGAGCGACTGAACGAACATTCCATCGCCGCCGCCGCAAACTTCGAAAAGCAGATTAAAGCATTCCTGGTCCGTCTGGGTGGAGGCGAATAACACGGAAGGAGTTACAAGTATGACACTAACAACACTAAATCTTCGCGAACCCCAAGGCGAGAGCAAATCCGCCACCCGCTATGGAAGCAGTCGGCGCAGCCAGCGCGTGGTCATCGATTTTCCGGTTACTCTCTTTGGCAAAACTCAGGACGGCAAAATTTTTGCGGAAAGTACAAATACCCAGACCGTCAGTGCTCATGGCGCCCTCGTCTACTTGAAAAAAGATGTGAGTACGCAAAGTCCGGCACTGTTAGGAAATCCGAAAACTCAAATGGAAGTACAGTGTCGAGTGGTTCATCGCAAAGAAATTGCAAAAGACAAATACGAAATCGGCCTCGAATTCTCAACTCCCGTCCCCAAATTTTGGGGAATTAATTTCCCGCCCGAAGATTGGGATCCCGCGGAACGCAAGAAGGCCACTTCGCCGCAAAGATCAGCTTCACCAACGAAGAAAGGCTGAAAATGAAAAGTAAATTTTTTCGGTATCTGAGCCATGTTAGCAAGGAACTATGGTTGATTTTTTCCATAGTTGGCTCAGCCGGTATATTTAATTATGCGGTTGGCGGGCAGCGGCTCATCCTCTCTTTTTATAATCTTCCCACACTTTTTGCGGCTTACTACTTTGGACGGCGGCGCGCGGTCGAAGCTGCCCTCGCTTCCATTCTGTTCGTTACCTGGGTTGATATGATGAATCCATCCATCCTCGGGCGGCAATCCCTGGAAATGAATGGCTGGCTTACATGGTCGGATTTGGCGCTCTGGGCGGGCATGCTGCTGATATTCGCCTATGCCGGCGGAACTCTTTATGAAAATGCCGAACGGCGATTAAAAGACTTGCGCGAAACCTATACCGGTTTGCTGCAGATCTTGAGCCAGATTATTTCCAACGATAAATATACGCAGAACCATTCCTATCGGGTTTCTATTTACGCAACGCAAATTGCCAGCGAAATGGGCCTCAAGGAGGAAAAAATCGAAGACATCCGTGCCGCAGCTTTGCTGCACGATATCGGAAAGTTGGAAACCAGCAGGGACCTCCTTTACAAGGCGGCCAAACTGAACGACGAAGAATACACCGAAATCAAGTCACACGTCGAAAAGGGAATCAACTTTCTCACTCCGGTTTCTGGATCCCTTCGACGAATTCTGCCGATTATTCTGGCGCATCACGATCGCTATGACGGCTCAGGCTACCACTCCTCGAAGGGTGAGGATATCCCAATGGAGGCCCGCATTTTGAGCGTGGCGGACGCATTTGACGCCATGATCAGCGACCGGCCCTACCGCCAGGCCCTATCCACATTTGAAGCGCGAGACATTATCCGCAAGGGAGAAGGGACGGACTTCGATCCCGTTGTGGTTCGAGCGTTTGATAGAGCTTTTCAGAAGCAGCGTCTCGAAGTTCCGGAAGTGATGGTATAGCTCACTGCGGCTGAACTATATTTTCATTCCTTTTTTACGTAAGAGATATGTTTGGATCGTAACGGCGGCGGAATGTATCTGAATTTAAAAAGGGGGGACTTCAGGCACGTTGGCTCGCCACGAAGACTTATGACTTTAGTTGACCAATGCAGCCTTGCCGGATGTGTTCATGATTCAGAAGGCTCTATTGATGGGCAAACCTTTTGCCGCGAGCATTTTATCTCCGTCTGCTACGAAAGACTCGATAGCTACGACGAAAAGCGCAAAGGACCCGGCCTGACTATTACGGATTCAGAGTCCGTCAGGCGCTTCATACATGACTGCACGCGATCCGCGGACGAAATGGAACACAACGAGAAAAATTTGGATAATCTCGACCGCGCGAAGCTTCTCCACATCATTCTGTATGCCAGCGAACTCGGCCGCCATCTGCGGCGGAGCCCCAGAAAGATTGCCTCCATACCAGTAACACTCAGTTCGGAGAAAATCGGCGGAGCATGGAAAGAAAACACGGAAACCGTGCTGCTAAGCCAGCACGGCGCGATGGTCTTATGCAAGCATGCCGCGAAGTCGGGCGATACAGTTCATGTGAAAAGAGAAGACACCGGGCAAGAGACGGACGCCCGAGTTGCCTGGCAACGCACTTCGAACAATGACGAAATTCGCTTGGCCGTCGAATTTACTGAAAGCGATAATTTTTGGGGACTGGATTGGGGTTTGGTCGAAGAAGACAACTGAACGCTGCCAGAAATTCTCGTCTGGCAATTTTGACATTCCTTATTTTCGGATTTCCACCTCGTCCGAGGCGTTTTCCCAGACCGACTGCACGATTTCCGGCTCGGGTAGCCATCCGTTTACCGCCAATTCCAAATCGTATGCGCTGGATGTTTGCTCCGGATAACTGACGGTCTCAATTTTAAAGGAAAAGCGATTGCTTGCCCCCGACACATCGGACAATCCCTCGGAAATACGAGCGCAGACTTGCTGAATACTGGCCTGTCCCAAGCCCGGAAGAATCACTCCAAAAAAAGTTCGCCTAAGAATAAAAATTGAATCCTGCTCGCGAAGTTTTCGCGAAACCGCGCTCGCCGCATCTCCCAGTGCGGACATCGACTGGTCGGGTTCGGCGAAAACCCCATTCAATTTAATAGCGATTACCATCACGGTAAGCTTTGATTCCGCGGTAGCCGCGCGCCGAAACTCCATCGCGAGGCGATCGTCAAACGTGCTGACATTCGGCATGGCGGAAAGGACATCGGCACTTGCTTGCCGTAAAGCCTCGGACGTTCGTATGCGTTCCAGGGCAATCTGGGCTCGAAGGCGATGAATCGTAAGCTGCCTGTCAACAATGTACGCCACTAGAAGGCAGGAAAGGATGCAGAATCCATAAAATGCAATTTGTGGAATTCTGGAAGATGAACTCTCGCGGTTTGCGAAAACCGCCGGGTACATCAATAAGACAAGTCCCGCTGCCAATACAGCAATGGATGACGCTGCAAACAAGCTTAATTGAAGATCCCGACGCTCTAAGTCCTGAGGTTTTTGCGGTCCCTTGGTTGTCATTTGGATTTTACCGGCCAGAAAAGTATAGCCAATCGGGCGTAGAAATGTGTGGTAACTAATTCCGAAAGTGCCCCAAAAGACACTGAATGAAAATCAGGCAATATTCTCATCCATTCCGGGGCCAATTTTGGACCCTCCCCAATCGAATCGCCTCAATTGGCGTGACATCGCCCGCTGCCCTTGCCTTCTCCCTTATCGACAGGTAGCATAAGGGGCCGCGTTTATTTTGTTTCCTCCCGCTGAATCCGAAGTTTTGGTGTGGTTTGGCGTGGAGGCCTGTGACTGAACCGGCGTGAAGTGCCAAATTTCCAATTTTTAGTGCCTTTTTGAACGGGAACGCGAATTCAAGCGGGAGCCTTTAGCCGATGAAGTCGATTGTTGTAGTGGGTGCACAGTGGGGCGATGAAGGGAAGGGCAAGGTAGTGGACTACCTCGCCGCGTCGTTCGATTACATAGCGCGATGCGCGGGAGGCCACAATGCCGGCCATACCGTCATTTTCAATGGGAGCAAGTTCGTTCTCCAGCTGATCCCTTGTGGAATTTTGCGTCCCGGCAAGCATGCCGTGATCGGTTCGGGCGTGGTCGTGGATCCGGCGGCCCTCGTAGTTGAACTGGACACGCTGGCGAAAGCCGGAATCGAGATTAACGGGCGTTTGCACCTATCCAATCGCGCGCACTTAATTTTCCCCTATCACCGCCAGATGGAGAAAGCCGCTGAGGCAGCCAGAGGCGCGGGCAAAATTGGCACCACCTCGCGAGGCATCGGCCCCACGTACGAAGACAAAATGGCTCGGCACGGAATTCGTGTCGGGGATCTGCTTGATCCCGCTCGATTCAGGGAAAAGCTTGCCCGCGTTATTTCAGAAAAGGACGCGGTCTGCCGTGCAACCTACGGCGTGCCGCTCGACACCGCCGGCCTTGCAGAGCAGTATCTTGCCTATGCAGAGCGCCTGCGCCCGCTTATCTCAGACTCCTCCGAGTTGATTAACGACGCTCTGGACGAAGGACGTTCCGTACTGTTTGAAGGCGCGCAAGGCACCATGCTGGACATCGATTTCGGAACTTATCCGTATGTCACTTCTTCCAACGCCATTTCCGGCGGCGCTTGCACCGGCCTTGGCGTGGGTCCGACGCGCATCAATGCCGTTGCCGGAGTGACCAAGGCTTATACCACGCGTGTCGGCAGCGGTCCTTTCCCCACGGAAATGCCGGAC
>DATHNC010000208.1:0-4192 GCA_035486415.1 Saccharimonadales bacterium (SeqCode) | reverse complement strand
CATAGCTGTCCTCCAGTTTCCGGAAGTGTGTCACATTCTATCAAGTGCTGGCGACAGATTCTTAGTAGCCCGCTCGCGCGTGGAGTAAAGTCTTGCGCATCCTACGACGATCGCGCCGCCGTTGAGGCGTTTTCCCCGTTCCACCAGCGCGCTGAGTATACTATCGCGGCCGCGGCTAGCCAGCCTCCTGCGTACATTGGTTTCGCGCCCCAGCGAAATACCGCGGAATGCAGCAGGCCAAGCCACGAAAATGCAGCCGCGATCAAACACCAGCAAGCTGCGCGGCCGAAGCTTCGATCTATGACCTCGGTAATCAATGCCGCGACGACGAGAACGAGAAATAGAAAACCGCTGCCCAATCCTTGCAGGGATGACCAGTAAATTGAACTGTTCAGTGCCGCCTGCACGTCGGGGCTTGCGGCGGACAATTTCAGCGCCGGAAGAGCCGAATTTACCGCGGCGGATACGACCGCTCCTGTCGGAATTACAAAACCTAGAAGCACGGCGCTCCAATATTTTTGCTCGACGCGGCGCAGCGTCGCGAGGCCGACTCCGACGGAGACATATGCGATCATCGCGGCGAGAATGGGCCAGGGAAAGAGTTGCGCTATCAAAACCGCGATACCACTCATTACGACGAGTGAAAAGATAATCGGCGTCCAAACTGCAAAACCGATTCGCGCGCCAATCGCCTTGTAGGGCGGGTGCAATGCGTACACCACAGGCGTGATCACGCTGCCCGCCGCCCCGCACACAAAAGTGCCAATGCCGTCGCACATCACCACGAGTCGCGCGTCGTAGTTATCGCCCGCCGCGTTTGCGCCCTCAACCGAAGAGATGTCTTGAAGGATCTGATAGATCGACATGGGAACGATCACCGACAAATATGGCAACGCTGCGATCAAAGCTCGAAAAGGCCCGAGCGACGCGACGAAAGGCAGGGTGAAGGATAGCCCCTGCCAAATCGGATGAACGTATCCGATGCTCACGCCGATAGCCAACGGGACAAGCCACGCAACGAGGAATGGAGGGATCCTCCAGCGTGTTATGGGAACGTTGGCAAAAACACTTACGGCTACAATGGTGAGCGCGATGATACCAACGAGGGGCTGATCGAAAACACGCTGCAGTAGGACCAACGCAAGATAGCTGTACATGGCCGCACCGAACACGGTCATGGCAGCGGGCTTGGGGATAAGGCGCCTCAAAATGCCTGCGAAGGGCGCAACCACGAGTTTGATGATTCCGGTCCACAGGACGGCTGCCGCGCCGATTTCCCATGCGTGAATTTCGTCGTGCGTTTGCAAATAGACCGGTAGCATGATCGCAAGCGTGTAAGCGATGATCGCAGGGACGTTGTTTCCGTACACGTGCGCCGTGACGTTAGAGCGCGCCTCACACTTTCCCAATCGGACTGCGAGTGCCGCTAGCCCCAGCGAACCGATAAGAAACCCAAGAGCGTAGCCAGGCAAAAGATGCGTCGCGCTGAATGACAGAGGAATTCCCAACGGAATGAGCAGGAATACGGGGATAATCATCTGGGCGATGTTGAAGCCGACTTGCGCGACGGTTGCATCGATATCGCCGCGTCCCAGCGCCCACCACCTTTGTTTCTGCTGCGTTGCGTCGTCTTGTGGCGTCAGACCCTGCCTCTCTTCAGCAAGAAAACCGGCTCGAGGGTTTAAATCTTAAAGGACTCCAAAGATTCCGGAGCGAACAGATCTTTGGGAGCGAGTTGGCGCTTCGAAAGACCTTGCTGGAACGAATAGCGAAGAAAAGTAGTGAGCGTTTGGACGTTCGGCTCAAGCCCATAGGGCCAAAAGTCCTGCCCCATTAGAGCGCGAGTCTCTTCCACGTGCTTTATGAGCCAGGGAAGCATGTATTTCAGCGCAGCGGTTTGATATAGCTCGTCGTAAGTTTCGCGCTGCGCCCGCACAAAAGCTTTGTAAAGTGATTGCGCGATCCAAGGATGTTTTTCATAAACACCGCGGCGAATTACCACCGCGTGCATGATCGGGAAAATTTTCGTGCGGGAAAAATATTCCCGTTCGACTGTCTGATAATCCTCGAAGAGGCGTCCTACGTTGGGCGAGCCTTTGACGAACGTCGAAGGCATACGTGCCGAGTACAGCGCGTCAATTTCCCCAGCGTCAAGCATCTGCGACAGCGTCTTCGTGGGCGGAATTGGCTCGAGGTGAATCTCAGGAGGCAGCGAGAGGTTCAATTTTTCCGGACGTTTGGGCTCTTCTTCGCCGCCATTGAAATACTGGACGCTCGTTACCGGAATTTTGTACTCGTCGCTAAGGATTCCGCGGATCCATACGCCGGCCGTCATTTGATATTCGGGCGTTCCGACGCGCTTTCCAATCAAGTCCTTGGGCTCGCGGATTCCGCTGTGGCGATTGATGAAAATGCAGGAATGCCGGAAAAATCGCGACGGGAAGATCGGGATGGCGATGAATTGCGGTTCATCCGCGAAGAGCGACAGAGTGTAGGACGACAATGACATTTCCGCGACGTCAAATTCGTGGTGGCGCAACATCCGGAAAAATGTCTCTTCGACAGGAAGATTCAGGTAGGTGAGGTCAATTCCATCGATGGGAATGCGATCTTCCAGCAAGGCGCGTGTGCGATCGTAATTCCAACACGCCATGGACAGCCGAAGCTTGCTCATTCACGCCTCTGAGCCTTTGATCTTTGGCTCTTCACTAGACCCACACTAACTATCGATTTTTCGGATCCACCCGTACGCTAAATTGCTTCTGTCCGCGCCCGAATTTACGTAAGCCAATTTTCGCTCGGCCATCGGGTCGCTCTTCCAGGCAGCGGATTGGCCGACATCCAATCCAAACATGCGTGCGCTATTCAGACCTAAGATTCTGCTCTTGACGGGTCCATCCGCAGGCCCAAGCGGCGCGAATCCGTGTTTCTGCTGCATGTCTTCCGGGATTTCCATTCTACGCAGGGCTTCGATCTGCCACTGAGGCGAGCCAAACCAGAGCGAATCTGTTCCCCAAACCACATGGTCTGCACCGAGCCCTTTCACAAGCAATCCCATCATCGCGGCCGCAACTCGTGGATAGCTGATGCAACAATTCGCAAAACTTGCTCCGACATCGGAGTAAACGTTCTTCACTCCATACTTTTCGGGAATTTCGACCAGATCCGAGACCCAATCGAGCCTGCCGGTCTGTTCGAATTGCGACTGCCCTACTTCCGGAGCCCCCTGAAGCGGCGGGCCGCCCGCATAACGGTATCCGGCGTGATAAATGAAAAAATTCAGTTGCGGCCAATCTTTGGCTGCCTTTCCGACGTCGTCCACTTTCGCGAATTGCTTGAGATTCGGACACTCCTTCTCCATTCCGGGCGGATACAGTCCTTTGTGGACGGCAACGTTCTTGATGCCAGACTTCACGAACTTTTCGTAGGCAGGGTATACGAGTTTTTCGTCATCCATGCGCCACGGGTACTTGCTGATGCTTGGATTGGTGTTATCGCCGATCGTGTAGCCCTTCCAACCCTCGGGTTTCAGGTCTTCGATAGCATGATCGATGTCGTCCAGCCAGCCTTTCTGGCCGGGAGCAAAGACGGCGTGCGTCAGCAGACGCCTGGAGCCGGCAAATTCGTTCAGTTTTTGCCTGGCATCCGCCTTCATTTCGTTCGTGAGAAACCAGTCCGTGGGAATGTCGGACGGAGCGCCGCTTAGGAGCGCGATCTTTGTATCGCTATCGAGAAACATCTCCTTGATGTAGTTACCGAATTTCAAGTCTTCCAGCGTCTGAGGGCGCTTCGCCAATTCCGGATTGAAGCCAGCCCGTCCGGTCTGTTCGCGAAGCAGCACAAAAATCGTGAGTCGCGTGTCGTCGCGAAGAAAATGAGTGTGAATATCACAGACGAATTGCCCGGCATATTTTAGCGCGCGTTCGCTGGCCAGCTCCGGCGTGGCGGCTTCCGCGGAACTCACATCAAACACTTTGCCGAACACTTGGTTTAACGCCAGGAACGCGATGGCCAGCCCCGACGAGGATTTGAGGAACTCGCGGCGCGCCATGCCGTGTTTCTTGCCGAATGCGGTGCCATACTCCTGGATCAGCGACTGAACCTTAATCTGTTGCTGGCTCTGGTGTCCGGGAAAATACTCACCGTTTGAAATCGGCTGGGTGGGGATGGGTGACTCGAACGCATGCGTCTC
>DATHNC010000207.1:0-23455 GCA_035486415.1 Saccharimonadales bacterium (SeqCode) | reverse complement strand
GGCAACGTGGCGGCCCACCGGGATTACTTTCTCGGTGTAAAACATGGCAGCGCCCGCCTCGCGCGCCCACGTTCGATCAAAACCGATGCGGCGCGGCGCTCCGGAAAGCGATGCAAGAATAGATGATTTGTAGAGTCCTTGAAAATCTATCGCGCAGGTGTATCGGTTCTCGCGCAGGCGCTCCGCGCACTCGAGAGCCCCCCACGCCGAACGGCGATCGAATGAAATCACCTCGTTAATCGCAGGGCTTCCCTCCAGCACCGGCGCCCATTTCCGCTCGACCACCCAATCGATTTTTGCGTTCTTGTGAGCAGCCCGCAGCGCGGCGACGGCAGGCAGCGTATGCAAAATATCTCCAAGCGCGGTGAGGCGCACGACAAGGAAGCGATCTTCACTGTTATTCATTGCGACGCGGCGCGCCAACGCCATTTTGAAGGATGAGCCGCACCGCTTCACTTAGATTCTCGACAAGCGCGTCAGGCTGCCTGGGCCACTGCTCATGATGCAATTCGTATTCGCCGCGGCCGTATCCGGTCTTCACCAGAATTCCGCGCGCGCCCGCCGCGTGACCCATTTCGAGGTCGCCATAGCGGTCTCCAACGATCCATGAGGCGGCCAGATCCAGACCATGCTCGCGCGCGGCGCGCTCCATCAGGCCGGGATTCGGCTTGCGGCAATCGCACGCATCATCTTTTTTGTGCGGGCAATAATAAATTGCGTCAATCCAGGCGCCGCCCTTGGCGAGTTCCGACACCATTTTTTTGTGAATCTCATGCAACAGCGATTCCGGGAAAATTTTCCGCGAGATGCCGGACTGGTTGGTGACCACGATCACGGGTATTTCCGCCTGATTCAACTGGCGAATCGCCTCCGCCGCATACGGAAAAATTTGAAAGCGATCAATGTGATTGACGTAGCCCATTTCTTCGCTGATCGTGCCGTCGCGGTCAAGAAAAACGGCTGGGCGCAAAATCTGTTTTTCAGGCATTCTTCGCGCCTCGAATCGAAACAGGGTTGGGAGAATTTTTAATTCGCATGGCAGCCGCAAATACGGAATCGACACCAATGCGCGTCATGCAGCGATGATCGACGGGGCAGCGCCTCAAAAAACATGGGCTGCAGGAAACTGGTTCTCGTATCAAGGTAAATTGTTGCGTCACGGGCGCAGTTGCCTCCGGGTCCGTCGAGCCGAAAATTCCGATCACCGGGAGACCAGCTGCGGCGGCCACGTGCATCGCTCCCGAATCATTTCCGATAAACACCGAACAGGAAGCAAACATCGCCGCCAGATCTCGCATGGATGTCTCGCCCACAAGGGAAATCGCGCGCGATTTCATTTGAGAGCGTATGCGAGCTGCAATTTCCTTTTCGCCCGGTGTTCCAAAAAATATCACATCGGCGCCACATTCTGAAATCAGGCGATCGGCCAGTTGCGCGAAACGTTCCGGCGGCCAGCATTTTGCCGCGCCGTAGGAGGCGCCGGGAGCGATGGCGCAGCGCCATTTATTTTCTTCCGCGCCTGCATTTCGCAGCGTGGATTCCGCGGTTGCGCGCGACGCTTCCGAGATGTGGAGGCGAATCGGCGCGATTTCCCGCTGTGTTTGCATCCATCCCGCACTGCGCAACAATTCCAAATAATAGTGGGATTCGTGCTTCGGTATTTCGCCCTCTGCAGGGACTCGAATTCCCTTGGTAAGAAGCGGCCCGCGCCCGTCCCGCGCATATCCGATGCGCTCAGGAATTCCAGATCGCCATGCGAGCCACGCCGCTTCAAACGCATTCTGCAGAAGAACGGCGATACTGAATTTTTCATTACGCAATTCTGCAATGAGCTTTTCCCTACCCCACCAGCCACTATGGCGCACGCGAAAATCATATTGCAGGATCCGGTTGGCAAATGGCTGTCCAGCGAACAATTCAGCCACAGCAGGCCGCGCCAGCAAGCAAATTTCGTCGCCGCGGTGCGTTTCGCGAATCGCCTCCAACGCGGGAACGGCCATCACCGCATCGCCCACCCAATTGGGAGCGCGCACAAGAATTTTCATTGCGCCTCGCCCATCTTCCCGCCTTGCGCACCATCGGAAAGCGCGGCCCAAAAAGATTCCGGCAACTGAAATGATATCCGGCAGCAATACACGGGCAGTTTCTCGAACTTAACATTTCGCAAGTTCCACACATCTTTTTCCGTACACAGCAGTGCATCGGCGCCACTATTTATCGCAGCCTGCTCCAACTCCGCTGCTTCGCGCAGCGTGTAGAGATGATGATCGGCAAAACTTCGCTCTTGCACTGCTTGAAAACCCCAGGCGCGTAAATCGGAAAAAAACGCGGCGGGATTTCCGATTCCGCAAAACGCCAAAAACTTTGCCCTTCGCCAATCCTCCTCGCGCAAGGAAACGTCCATCCCCGGAATTCGCGAGACGCGTTCCAGTCTCGTGGAAGTATAAAAAATCGGCTTATCCGTATGGCGACGAAGAATTGCTTCAAGAGCGGGAGCCGGGGTTTGTACACTGCGCGTAATCACCAGTATATCTGCCCTTTTCACTGCGGAAAGCGGCTCTCGCAAGCGGCCTGCGGGCAAAACTATTTTCCCGCCAAATGGATCCATCGCATCTATGAGTACGATGTCGACACTCCGCGCGAGCTTTCTATGCTGAAAACCGTCGTCGAGCACAAACCAATCGATGCCGTGTCTCGACAGGACCAACCCATTTTTGTGGCGGTCCGCTCCCACGCCGAGCTGGACCTTCCCCGCGAGCCGCTCGCGCAGAAGCGCAACTTCATCGCTCTGCGGAACGCCGCTTTCGCCTGCGGTTTTTGTGCCTCGATACCCGCGCGTCAAGATGGCTGCGTGCTTTCCTTCAGCCGCGAGGCGCTCGGCAATCGCCAGGACCATCGGCGTTTTTCCTGTGCCGCCCACCGTAAGATTTCCGACGCTGATTACGGTTCCGGGCAGTTTGCGCGCGCGAAATATGCCGCGGTCGTAACACCAGGCTTTCGCGCGCACAACGGCGGAATAAATAAGCGATAGTGGATACAAAAGGAAGAGCCACGAGGAAGAGCGCTTCACATTTCGCTCCGCGCAGGACCAAGGACGCCTTCTAATTGCTCAAGGACGCGCTCGGTCGCGCCGCGATTCTGATCCACAAGATTACGCGCCGATGCGCCCATGCGCTTTGCGCACTCTGCATCTTTCAGAAGACTTCGCCATGCGGCGCCTAGTTCTTCCGGATTGTTCACCTGAATTGCCGCGCCCGCCGCAAGAAATTTTGCCGCCATTTCCCGAAAGTTTTCCATCGACGGCCCGTAGACCGGAGCTTTCCCGAATGCCGCAGGCTCAAGAATATTATGTCCGCCACTCCGCACGAGCGATCCGCCGACAAACACGGCGTCTGCCACGCGATATAATCCCGCCAGCTCGCCAATGCTGTCTAACAGCAGCACATTGCGCGATTCAGCCAACGCGGAACTCCCCGCGCCGTTCAGTGAGAGATCGCTGCGGCGTAACAATTTGTGCCCTGAATCCGCGACGATTACCGCCGCGTGATCGAATTGCTCCGGCTTTCGAGGCGCGAGGATCAATAGCGCGCGCGGAAATTCGCCTTCGACTTTCGCAAATGCTTCCAGGACGCGCGCCTCTTCGTTGGCCAGTACGCTCCCTGCCACGATCACCGGACGGCGATCACTGCTGGCCACTTCGGCCTCGAGCCATGCGGAAAGTGGACTTGCATCAGGCTCCGCGAGATCGTATTTCAGGTTTCCGGTTACCGTGACGCGGTCAGCGGGCGCGCCCAATGCAATTAGGCGTCCAGCGTCATCGCCGCTCTGCATCAGATAAAGCGCGGCATCCCCTAGCACTTGTTCCAAAAACCCGGAAAGCATTCCCGCGGAAAGTGAAAGCGCGCGTTTAAATCCGCGAAACGAACGCTCCGACAGCCGTCCATTCACAAACGCGACTGGCACGTTGCCGCGCCGGCACTCTCGCAAAAAATTTGGCCATATCTCCGTCTCCACAATGATTACCGCTGCTGGATTGGCCGCCGCAATCACTCTCCGCACAGGGCCGCGCCAGTCCAGAGGGAAAAAGAAAGTTGCGTCAGCGAACTGCATTCTCTCCCGCGCCAATTTCTGCCCGGTGAGTGTCGTCGTCGAAATCACAAGGCGTCGCTGCGGATATTTTTTCTTGAGCCGCTGCGCCAGAGGTAACACGGCCAGGACTTCGCCTACCGATACTGCATGAATCCAGATCGATTTTTTTTTAGAATCCGGCGCGCTAGCACCAACCAATTCCGGCGAAAACTTGCGTCCAAACCGCTCAGGAAGATTGCTCAGGTATTTCTTTTGAATTAGGCCACGCAGAAGGAAATACGGAGAGAGCAGGAGCATTCCCGCGGCGGTCAGCAGACTATAAATCGCATACATCAAGCATGGCTCTCGGCGAGCCGTCTCCTGTCCGCAAAGATTGCGGAATTTCACCTGTCAATCTTACAAAACGGATATTATAGGCGCTCTGTCGGCGTTGGCATACCAATTGTGGAGCTTCGTGGCGCACATTTGTCGGTCAGACAGTCAAAGAGTGCCCGCCCGGAAATCGGGCGGCCACTACGTAAACCCTAAGCGAACCTATTCGGGGAAAGGCGCATCATAGCCAGCCAGACTATGCTTCGGGGAATCCTGTTATTCATGATGCTTCTTCCTGTTGGCGCTTTGGCTCAAAGCGCGCCGGCGGATCCGATGACGCTGCGCACTCGCGATGCGCACCAGGCCCTTGCGATCATTGCCGATCCGTATCTCAGGGCTGACCGCTATAAAAAAGAAACTTTTGGCAAGGATTCTTTCTACAATGCAGGAATTATTGCCATCGACGTTTACTTCAAGAATGATAATGACGCGCCGATCCGGATTAACGGCAACACCATCGAGTTGATCATTTCGCAACCCGACCACGATCGTCAACGCCTGGGCCCTCTTTCTCCGGAAGACGTGGCCGATCGCACGTTGTTGAAAGCCGAATCGAATATCCGCCAACACCGCCCATTTCCATTCCCTGGTACGGGATCCGGCTCAGGGCACAGCAAGGATTGGGTGCAAATGACCACAGCGCTCCACGCGGTGTCGCTGGGGACGGATGTTCTGCCCCCGCACGCCACCACTCACGGCTTTCTGTTTTTCGATCTAAACCACCAATTCGATGCGATTCACAATTCGCACCTCTACATTCCCGACCTCGCCTTCATGACCGATAAGAAAGCTCTTTTCTTTTTTGAGATTGATCTGGCTGATTCGCCAACAAGATAATTTTGTTGTCGCGCGTTGATTTGCCGAACGCTTGCGTGTCGGATAGAATGTTGACTCCCAAACGGGCCAACTCCTCCAAAATAAAATGACACTCTTAGACGAATTGAATTCCGGCCAGCGCGAAGCCGCCACCACTACAGAAGGCCCTGTGCTGATTCTTGCAGGCGCGGGCACTGGTAAAACGCGCGCGATTACGTACCGCATCGCGAATCTCATCGAGCAAAACGTTCCCGGCAGTTCCATTCTTGCCGTGACGTTTACGAACAAGGCCGCCGCGCAGATGAAGGAACGCGTGCGCGATCTGTTGATCCGCCAGGGAAAGGCGTTTGACGATCCGTGGATCGGAACATTTCATGCTTTCTCCGCGTGGCTCCTGCGCCGCGAAGCGAAACGGCTCGGACTTCCGCGCGATTTCAAAATTTTTGACGCTGACGATCAGGTCGCGGCCGTAAAACTTTCGCTCGATCACCTGAATATCAAGGATCCCGGCGAAAAAATTCGCGGCCTCCTCGAGCGCATCAGTTCCGCAAAAAATCACGCGCAAACACCGGCGCAGGTTTCCGCCGAGGCCGCCCGCCGTGGCGATCCTCTCGGAATCACCGCCGCAAAAGTGTATGGCGAATACGAAAACATTCTGCGCAAGGCGGGCGCGCTCGATTTTGACGATCTTCTGCTCCGCGCCGTGCAAGTGCTGCGTGAATTCCCCGAAGCGCGGGCCGCATGGCAATCGCGTTTCCGCTACATTCACGTGGACGAATATCAGGATACGAACCGCGTTCAGTATGATTTATTGAAGCTGCTCGTGAATGAAAAAAATAATTTGTGCGTCGTCGGCGACGAAGACCAGTCCATTTATCGCTGGCGCGGCGCGGATATCGGCAACATTCTTCGCTTTGAAGAAGATTATCCCGGAGCGCGCGTCGTGCGCCTCGAGGAAAATTACCGCTCGACGCAGGTGATTCTGGATGCCGCCGCGGGCGTTGTTTCCAACAATCGCCGACGTCTTGGAAAAACTCTGAAGGCCACGCGTTCCGCTGGAAGAAATCTGGCTTTTTTTGAAGGGCGCGACTCAAAAGCCGAGGCCGAGCACGTCGCGGATCGCATCCGCATGCTTCACGGCGACGATCCGGCTGTTCACATCGCCGTTCTCTACCGCACCAACGCGCAATCGCGCTCGTTTGAAGAAGCGCTGCGTTCGCGTGGCATGCGCTACCGCATGCTTGGCGGCTTTTCGTTCTACCAGCGCGCCGAAGTGAAGGATGCGCTGGCCTACGCGCGCCTCGCGCTTTTTCCGGATGACGATATCGCTCTGCTGCGCGTAATCAACACTCCGCCGCGCGGCATTGGAAAAACGTCGATTGATTCCCTTTCCGCGCTTGCGCGCGAGCAGGATATTTCTTTGTGGGCGGCCATTGGCAAGGCGCTCGATCCTTCGTTCTCGGGACGTGCTCTTGCTCCGTTGCGCGATTTCCGCACCTTGATCGAAGAATTGCAGAAAGAAATTTCGACCAGCACGCCTGCCGATTTCCTGCAGTCCATTTTGACGCGAAGCGGATATCTCGACATGCTCCTGCAGCGCGACAACGTGGAGGACACGGCGCGCGCTGACAACCTGCGCGAACTTGTAAACGCCATGGCCGAAGGCGCTGAACGCGGCGAAACGCTCACCGATTTTCTCGACCATGCCGCGCTCGTCAGCGATGCCGATAATTTTGACGAAGACGCGCTGATCACGCTGATGACGCTGCACAGCGCCAAAGGTCTAGAATTCGAGCACGTGTTCCTCACTGGCATGGAGGAAGGAATTTTTCCGCACAGCCGTTCGCAAAACGACGACGATGAGCTCGAAGAAGAGCGCCGCCTGTGCTACGTCGGGATGACGCGCGCCAAGACGACGCTGACGCTCACGCGCGCCGTGTACCGACGCATGTACGGCTCCGAGCGACTCTCCGGCTCCATGCCGTCGCGCTTCCTGCAGGAAATTCCCGCGGAGCTAATCGACACTGCCGCCGGTTCACTCGCCGAAGCCGGCGAGACGCGCCGCTACGAGCCCGATCCCGAGTACTCGTTCAGCCAGGAAGAATTTTCGCGCCGCGTCAAGCGCATCGATTCGCCGTCGCGCTCGTCAAGCGCGGTGGCCAGCCGCCCGCGTTCGTCGAGCGTTTCGCCGCGCGGCCCCAAAGCAGGCTCAAACCCGCTCATCGGCCAGCGCGTGCGCCACGCCACCTACGGCACCGGCACCATCGTCGCGGTGGAAGGCGATGAGCCCGAACGCAAATTCACCGTGCGCTTTGCCGATCACGGAACGAAAAAGCTCGTGGAGCAATACGCGAATCTCAGCTGGGCGTAATTGGGCGTGCCCTGGCGTTGATGAATCAGCGGAGCCACTTTGTGGTTCGTGATTCGTGACTTGTGGTTCGTGATTGGTGATTTAGTTTTAGATCCGTAATTTGAAATTTCAAATTTGAGATTTGAAATTAGAATTTTCTAATCTGTGATCCTCATCACACGCATCAGTACTGTACCTCACATCCATCTCCCAACCGTTTGCGTAAACTAATCGTTATATAGCCAGAACGAAAATCAGGAATTCGGCTTAATTCGGGAGGAAAGATGTTCGCGATCGATCAGGCAAAATGTTTAAAGGTGGGCGACTGCGTCAAGGCATGCCCAATCGACATCATCGTAAAAAATGGCGACGGAAGCTACGCTGTTGGCGAAGACTGCACCGATTGTGCCGCCTGCGAACCGGCTTGCGACGCAAAAGCCATCCATCAAGTGAACTGATTTCCACGAGTTGCGTCATAAATGCGTTTTGAGGTTCACGGCGAAGCTAAACCGTCAGTTCCTCCGGACTGAAATTAGTACTTAACTATGACATGGTGGCTTTCGCCGCGCTGCGCTGGGCAGCCCACTTGAGCGCGCGGTATACCGGATAGCTTGCGGCCAGGACTAGAAAAGTCAGTGGCGTGTTTTCGCGGTCCGAGGCCAGCGCGCCTACGAGAAACACGACCGAGGCGATCAGCGCGATCGAGGTGGTCCACGGATAGCCCCAGGCGCGGTGCGGGCGCTCGGCGTTGGGCATGCGCTTGCGCAGGACGAAGAGGGACACGAAGGTGAGCGCGTAATCGGCCACGAAGAAGGATGCGAGAATTGCTGCGACGCGCTCGAAGCTGAACATCGCGAAGCACAGGCCTACGGCGGTGGAAAGCCACAAGGAGGGCGCGGGAATGCCGCCGGCGTTGACGCGCGCAAAGAGCGGAAAGAAAAGGCCATCGCGGCTCATGGCGTAAAGCGCGCGGGAAGTCGCCATCTCCATAGCGTTCACGCTGCTCAATAGGCCAACTACAACTACCACGCGAATAAAATTATCGCCAGCCGCTCCCAGCACGCGCCGGGCGGCAATTCCCATCGCAAAATCGCTGCCAGCGAATTCGCGCACGGATACCAGATGCACGATGGCCGCGTTCACCAGAAAATAAATCGCGAGCACAGAAATCACGGTACCGAAAATCGCGCGAGGAATTTCCTTCCCCGGGTTGTGCACTTCCCCGGCAAAGTACACGACGCCGTACCAGCCGTCATACGTGTAGATCACCGCCTGCAGCGCCACAATGAACGAAACAAACAGCGGCCAACCCACGGGCACAGCTGCGCGCGAAGCCACGGCCGTTACGGGCGTTGCCTGATGAAAAAAACAGACGGCAACCACCGCCAGAAACAGGACTGCTTTCAGGATGGTTGTGAAATTTTGTACGCCGCTGCCGACCTTCATGCTCTTCCATTGCAGCAGCGCAAACAGCAAAATTACTCCGGCGGCAATCGGGCGCACGTGCCCGTGCGCGAACGGCATCAGATCGCCGGCGTATTCCGCGAACACGATGGAGACGGCCGCAAAACTTCCAGCCGTCGAAATCCAATCGCTCCAACCGACAATGAATCCCGCGTAATCACCGAGCGCTGCGCGCGAGAAATTGTACTGCCCGCCACTCTGAGGAAGGAGCGCGCCGAGTTCGGCAAATTGCAGAGCGCCCAACGACATGTAAATGCCGCCAACCGCCCAGGCGGCAAAGTACAGCCACGTCGAGGGCAGCAGATTCGCGATTACGCCCGGCGTGCGCACAATTCCTGCGCCAATCGTGTTGCCGATGGCCACTGCAATGCCGAAGCCCACGCCCAGCGTGGTGATCAGCCGACCGTGTCCGGCGAGATGTTTCCCCACGGATTTGGTTTCTGTCTCTAAAATAATGAGCCGCCGTTCGTTTCGCACATGTAAAACAACGAAAAGCCATCATAGCCGAGCCCATTTTCCGTGCAAGCTGAAGTTGCGGATTGTGCTTTGTGGCGCCGGCGAGACGCTGGCGCTACAAACCTTTCGTTTGGCGGGGAAACCGGATTGTGGTTTACTTTTCTTGAACGGTGAAACTTGGCGAACAGTCTGGACCTCCGGGAGCCATAAACACATGAAGCCACCCTTATCTGATGCCGCACTTAAAGCACTGCCAAAGGCGGAGCTCCATATTCACCTGGAAGGCTCGATCGAGCCTGCTACTCTCGTCGAACTGGCTGCGCGGCATGGCGTTACTCTCACGCCGGAAGAAACCGCGCCGCGCTATGCACCGGGCGATTTCGATCAATTCATTCAAAATTTTATCTGGATCACCTCGTTCCTGCGCACGCCTGAGGATTACGCGCTGATTGCGCAGCGTTATGCCGAATCCGCGCAAATGCAAAATGTTTTGTATGCGGAAGTCACACTGTCCATCGGCGTGATGTTTCGCCGCAATCAGGATCCCGCGGAAAATTTTGCCGCTCTGCGAGACGCAGCCGCGAAAATTCCCGGAGTAAAATTGAAATACATTTTCGATGCGGTGCGCCAGTGGGGCGCCTCAGCCGCCATGGAAGTCGCGCGGATCGCCGCTGAATTGCATTCGCCGGACATTGTCGCCTACGGAATAGGCGGCGATGAGCTTGGTCTTCCGACCGAAGACTTAAAGCCCGTTTACGATTACGTCGCCAGCCAGGGCATGCACCGGCTCATTCACGCAGGAGAAATTGGCGGGCCGGAAATCGTCCGGGAATCAGTGGAGATGCTGGGCGTGGAACGCATCGACCACGGCATTTCGATCATTCGCGACGAACGCACCATGGATTTCATCGGCGAGAGAAACATTCCGCTCGATGTCTGTCCTACGAGCAATCTGCGCACTGGCGCGCTGCCCCGCCAACTCAACCGGCCAACCGCCGGGTACAGCGAACACCCTCTTCCGATTCTCATTCGCCACGGCCTTCCTGTAAATCTTTCAAGCGACGATCCAGCCATGTTCGAGACCACTCTCACTCAAGAATATATGCACGCCCAAAACATGGGATTGACTCCCACAGAAATCGTCCAGCTAGCCGAGGCCGGCTTCGCCCATTCCTTCCTCCCCGCAAAAGAAAAACAAGCCATGCTCGATAAATTTCATACCGCCGTTGCGGCCCTGAGCTTGGTATAATTCCGGGCATGAAAGCACACGTATGGGTAATGCCGAAACGCACCGTGCTTGATCCACAGGGTCAAGCGATCCAACATGCCCTTTCTTCTCTAGGGTTTAGTGAGGTTCAAGACGTCCGCCAGGGCAAGTTTTTCGTGCTCGATTTAAGCGGCGTGGCCCGCGATGCCGCCGAAAAGCAGGTTGAGCGCATGTCCAAGGAAATTCTGGCCAATCCGGTGATCGAGGAATTTCGCTACGAAATCGTGGAATAAGTGTGTGCCCTTCAAGAATTTTCCTCCCCTGAGACCATTTCAATAGACCAGTGGAGTCTCCGAAGTCCCGCAGGAACGTAACAATCTAGCCCACCGTTTTAACGGTGGATCTTGCGGCGAAGCTGTGTTAAGCCCCCAGAGGGGCGACACACTCGGCCAAGCAACTGTGGCGCCCCCTCTTGGTCTTGATTCCGTGTCTGGGACAGTTCCCACCGTTGAAACGGTGGGCTACGTTATTTCGTCCCTTACGGTACTTTTTTTATCTCACGAGGCTTCTCTTACCTGAGGGTACTTCTGTTACCTTACTGGGCCGGTTCGCTGAAAAATTTGGGGTTCTATGCGGGGGGCTAAAACCTTCTATTTTCCAAAGTTCACCTACAGGTTGTTCGCTTCAGGAAACACATGTCTTCACTGACGTAAATACGTATTTCTCTTGTGCTACTCTTTTTTATGCGGGCATCCTCGTCTGTCGCCCAGCCAAACCTGCGGAGATGACTCTGTGTGTGGAATCGTCGGATACATCGGATCTAAAAAAGTTGTTCCCCTGATTCTGGATGGACTGCGCCGCCTTGAATATCGCGGTTATGACTCCGCGGGCATCGCCGTTGTCGACACGGAAGGCAAAGTCCAGATCCGCCGCGCTCCCGGCAAACTGCACAATCTGGAAGAAGTGATTCGTCAGTCGCCCATCGACGGAACCTACGGCATCGGGCACACGCGCTGGGCCACTCATGGCCGTCCGACCGAAGAAAACGCGCACCCGCACCGCGACTGCACGGGAAATATTGTCGTCGTCCACAACGGAATTGTCGAAAATTATGTGGACCTGAAGCGTGAACTCGAAAAAGAAGGCCACAAGTTCGTCACCGAAACCGACACCGAGATTATTGCCCACCTGGTCGAGCGCTACATGAAAGATGGCGGTCCACTCGAGGACGCCGTTCGCAAGACCGTGCGACAACTCACTGGCGTTTATTCCATCGCAATTCTGTCCGCGTCTGACCCGAATAAAATTATCGCCGCGCGCACCGGTCCCCCTTCGGTTATCGGGCTGGGACAAAATGAATTTTTCGTCGCCTCGGATATACCCGCGATTCTTGCGCACACGCGCGATATGTTTTTTCTCGCAGATGGCGACATCGCCGTGCTTACTCCGGGCGGCGTGCGCGTCATGGACCTGGACGGCAACACGATTGCGCGTGCCGTACAGCACATTACCTGGGACCCGATCATGGCCGAAAAGGGCGGGTTCAAGCATTTCATGCAGAAGGAAATCTTCGAGCAGCCGCGAGCTGTCCGAGACACGCTGCTCGCCAGCGTGGCACTCGATTCGGGCAAAGTCTTTCTAGATAAGATGGACATTCAGGAAAGCGAGTTCCGCGAATTCACGAAAGTTAAAATCGTGGCCTGTGGAACGAGCTGGCATGCCGGGCAGACCGGAAAGTTCATGATCGAGAAGCTTGCGAAAATTCCTGTTGAGGTCGATTACGGCAGCGAGTTCCGCTATCGCGATCCGATCGTGGATTCCAAAACGCTCACGATCTGCATCAGCCAGTCCGGCGAAACCGCGGACACATTGGCTGCTCAGCGCGAAGCCAAGCAAAAAGGCTCGAAAACACTGGCGATTTGCAACGTCTACGGCTCGATGATTACGCGCGAGGCTGCCGGGACAATTTTGACTCACGCGGGACCGGAAATCGGGGTCGCCTCCACCAAAGCATTTACAGGGCAATTGACCGCGCTCTTGCTTCTGGCGATGTATCTCGGCCAGGTGCGCGGCACGCTGACGGAAGATTGCGAAAAACTCCTGCTGCAGGAACTCATGCGCGTTCCGCACAAAATGGAAACCGTGCTGCAAGGGGACGAAACGGGAATTTACGAGAGCCTGGCGCGCACTTTCTTTCGCCACACCAATTTCCTGTACCTGGGGCGCGGCGTGCACTTCCCCATCGCCCTTGAAGGCGCGTTAAAGCTAAAGGAAATTTCCTACATTCACGCGGAAGGATATCCGGCGGGAGAAATGAAGCACGGCCCGAATGCGCTCATCGACGAGAACCTTCCTGTAGTTATGCTTGCCACGCGCGATGAAAAGGATCCGGAATCCATGACGCGCTACGAAAAGAGCGTCTCCAACATCAAGGAAGTAAAAGCGCGGGACGGCATCGTCATCTCCATCGTGTCGGAAAATGACCACCTCGCGCGTGAAGCCTCCGACTACGTGATTGTCGTGCCCCCCACAATAGAATTGTTCGCACCATTGCTCGAAGTTATTCCTTTGCAACTTTTGGCCTATCATATCGCCGTCCGCCGCGGCTGCGACGTGGACCAGCCGCGCAATCTGGCTAAATCCGTAACGGTTGAGTAGATTTAAGTAGCACAGGCTGAAGGCTGTGGGTTTGGTGTCACTGTAGCCCGCCTCTGAAGAGGCGGGCTACAGCAGAGGATCAACCCCACAGGCTGAAGGCTGTGCTACTTTCCGTTTCAATCCAGCGACTCGAATCGCGTAAGATATAACAGTCGTGAAACGCTATCTTCTTGCGTGCCTCGCTTTCTATTTTCTTTTTCTCGCCGCGCTCGCGGTGCGCGCGCAGGCGCCGCCCGCCAATCCGGCGCCCAGTTCGACAATTAATTCGATCAAAGTCACAGGCTTGCAGAAATTCCCACAGGACCAAGTCATCACGGCGAGCGGATTGAAAAAAGGCGACGTCGTCACGGCCGCCCAGATTCAGGACGCCACGAATACGCTAGCCGCGCTTGGAATATTCTCGGCGGTAAATTACCGCTTCACATCAAAAGGCACAGCGATCGATTTGGAGTTTCAGGTCACGGAAGCCCCCGTTTATCCGATATCGTTCGACAATTTTCCGTGGTTCACGAGCGCGGAAATCGGCGACGCCATCCGCAGCCAGGTCGGTATGTTTACAGGCGCGGCTCCCGACAGCGGCACAATGATCGACCAAATGACCGCTGCCATCGAAAACCTTCTGGCGTCAAAAAAAATAAATGGAAGCGTGGCGCACCAACTCGTCGCGTTGCCTGTGGGCGACGGCATGGAAATGCAGTTTCGCGTCGAGGGCGTTCCGTTGCGCGTTCAATCGCTGAAGATTGAGGATCCGATTGCCGCGAACTCCGAGCGCTTGAAAGATCGCATCTCTGATGTCAAAGGCCAACCCTATTCCCTTTTTGCCCTGGAACTTTTCGAGAATGAGCAGGTTCGCCCGCTTTATGCTTCCAAAGGTTTTCTTCGCGCGCAAATCGGCCCCCCGCAATCGCAACTGGTTTCGGACGTGAACGATCCCAAAGTGAGCGCGGCAGACGTTATTCTACCCGTGCATCCGGGCGCGGCCTACACGTGGAAAGGCGTTTCGTGGCAGGGCAATATGGCTCAGCTTTCGTCCTCTTTGGACAGCATGGTGAACCTGAAGCCCGGAGATATGGCGGACGGCATAAAAATCGAAAACATCTGGCGGAACATTACATTTGAATACATGAGACGCGGCTATCTGGACATGAAACTGGATGCAGAACCGCAGATGGATGACGCCACCCATCAGGTTTTTTATCGCGTGAACATCACGGAAGGACCGCTGTACCGCATGGGCCAATTGATCATTACCGGATTATCGTTGGATGCGGAAAAAAGATTGCGCCAGGTGTGGCAGATTGCGCCCGGACAAGTTTTTGACAACAATTATTACGAATCGCACATGACAATTTTTGCAAAGCCCAGCCGCGAAATTTTTGGCGATCTGCCAGTCCACTACAACGAATTCGGCCATCTGCTTCGTCCGGACACCAACCGCCACGTCGTGGACGTCTTACTGGATTTCAAATAGCACGACCATTTTCTTATCACAAGGCACAACAATTCTGTCATTCCGAGCGAAGCGAGGAATCTCTCTTTTCCTTCCTACGCATACATCGAAGAGACATTCCTCGCTTCGCTCGGAATGACAGCCTTCTCTGTGGTTCCTTTTTCGTTTGAATCTGCCAGTCCCGCATGGATGGATTTTAGGACACTGCCGATAAATTCGAGTTACAATCCCCGCCTATGCGATACCCAACTCGCTTGCTTTTTTCTTTACTCGCTTTCAGCTTCGTGGGAATGGCGTACGCGCAGCAAACCCCGTCCAGCGCGCCTCCGGCAAAAGCGCCGGCGAAAAAATCGTCGCCATCCTCGCCGTCCACGCCGAAACCCAAACCCGACAGCGCCCCTGCGGAACCGCAGGACTCCCCGCCAGACCAGGACGCCGAGCTGCAAATTCTCGTGCGACAGGCTGGAAACGACCCCGCCACCCTCGTCAAAAATTTAGAATCGTATCTTTCGCGCTATCCGGATTCTCCGCGCCGCGGAGCGATCTATCGCGCGCTTACCGAATCGGAAATGAGTTTGCACAACCAGCAGGCGGCGCTCGACTACGCGGAAAAAGTCATCGCCATTCAGCCGGAAGACAGTCAGACCGTATATCTTGCCGTGACGCTGCTGGAAAAAATGCCCGGCGACGCGAACCAGCTTAAAGCCATCGACTACGACACCCGCCTGATCGACCGTGTTTCAAAAGCCGATCCGGACATGCGTCCGCAACAAATGACGCTGGAAGATTGGCAAACCGGGCGCAACAAGTTTCTGGTGGATCTGTATGTATTGCGGGGCCGCGTGCAACGCAACTTGCACAAAAATGATGACGCGGTGAAAGATCTCAACGCGGGATTTCGACTGTCGCCAAACGCCGAAGCCGCACTAACACTGGGCGAAATCGCGGAGGAAGCCAAGCACGCCGACGAAGCCATCCGCGAATACGCCACGGCATTCATGCTGGCCAGCCTGGAGCAATCGGACGCGTCCGGCCCGGCCATGGATCGCGAAATGCTCCGGCTGCGAATGGGAAATCTCTGGCACTACACGCATCCGTCCGCCACGGGACTGGGCGACATTCTGCTGTCGGCATACGACAGCAGCCACGATGCCCTCAAAGCCGACAAGTCTGACGCTCCGGTTTACAACAAAAACGTCAGCGATCCGCTGCAATTCAGCCTGCGGCACGTCGACGGCAGCGGCCCCGTAAAACTTTCCGAGTCGCACGGAAAAGTTGTGGTCCTCAATTTCTGGACAACCTGGTGCGTGTATTGCAATTCGATGGAAACGATGCTGGCCGATGTCCGCGCAAAATTTGCGGGGCACGAGGATGTGGTTTTTCTTGCGGTGAATGCCGACGAGGATGAATCTTTAGTCGCCCCATTTTTGCAGCAGCAAAAAATTGGCGGCACCGCGGTCTTCGCCGATGGCGTCAATCAGGCGTTGCACGTCGAATCCATTCCCACGGTCGTGGTGCTCGATAAATCCGGGAAAATCGCCTATCGCACGCAGGGCTTCGCTCCGGATGGCTTCACGGATTTGGCGATCACCGCCATCGCGAAAGCTTCCGCCACAACAGCCCCTTAAGTGGGCACGGGCTTCAGCCTGCGGGGGTTGGTGCTTGCAAGGCCTAACCCCCGCAGGTTGAAGCCCGCGCCACTAAAAGCAAACCACCTAATTGAATTGAGTATCAACTGCCAGTAGGAATTTGCCGCAGCAAAACATCACGCGCCGCGATAATTGTATTCATGTGGATTCTCACTGTATCCGCCACGCGACGCGCATATCCGCCAGCCAGCGTTGACGCCACGGGAATTCCGCGTCGCCGCGCATGCTCGAACACCAGCTTGTCACGTTGCTGCAAGCCTTCGAGCGTGAGCGCCAATCCGCCAAGCTGATCCTCGCGATACGGGTCCGCGCCGCCGACGTAAAAAATCAAATCCGGCGTCATCTTCTTGAACGAGTGCAGAAGGCCTTCCTCCAGGGCGTCCAGATATTCGTGATCGCGCGTCCCGTCCGCGAGCCCAATGTCCTCGTCCGAGGGCGGCTTCGGCTCCGGATAATTATTTTGTTGATGGATGGAAAGGGTAAAAACGGTGGGATCTTCCATGAAAATCGCTGCCGTGCCGTTTCCGTGATGGACGTCCGTATCCACAGTCATCGCCGTTCGTATCTTCCCAGTCGCTTGCAGCGACCGGATGGCAACTGCCACGTCATGGATCATGCAAAAGCCCTCGCCGTGCCCCGGATACGCGTGGTGGAATCCTCCGCTTAAATTGGCGGCAAATCCGTCTTCGAGCGCCTTGAGCCCGGCCAGGGTTGACCCTCCCGCCGCGAGCCAAAACCCATTGCGTGTCAGTTCCGTCAGAGGGATTTCCAGTTTCATTCGCTCACTTAGGGTCAGCGAATCCGTGAGCAGCTTATTTACGTAAGCTTGCGTGTGGACGCGCAAGATGTCTTCGTTCGGCGCTTGCTCCGGCTTTAGAAAATCGCCGGCATCGGCGATTCCTTCGGCAAGCAGCGCTTCATGAATGAGCCTGAATTTTTGGGAGGGGAAAACATGCGTGCCCAAATCCAGATCGTATTGAGGGTGATAAATAAGCTTGAACGGCAGCATGGGAAAATCGGCAGCGCACGCCGGTCGTCAGTTGTCGCGGTCGAGAATGAAATCCGGAACGGTCCTAAGCGCGCGTCCATAATCGGATGCGGCGTTCCCGTTCAGGCAGGCTTTAGCGCGAGATGCGAAATCAAAGGCAGCCGCACGGGTGCGATCCAGCGCACCTGATTTGTGAACCAGTTCGGTAATCTCTTCCGGTCGAACGCTATCAAACCCTTTTTCATCGAGTACTGTGCGCACGAGGCGCTTCCCTGCATCGCCATCGGTCTCCAGAGCGTAGATCAATGGAAGCGTAACTTTGCCTTCCTTTAAGTCGCTCAGGACGGGTTTGCCCAGCTTTTCGGGGGAGGCAGTGAAATCCAGGACATCGTCGACCAGCTGGAACGCCAGCCCCATGTAATGCCCGTAATCGGCCATGGCCTGCTCGCCTGCGTCGCTTAGGTTGCCCAAGACCGCGCCCAATCGAGCGCACCCGGCAAACAGGCAGGCCGTCTTGCGTGCGGCTAGCTCCACCGCATCTTGCTCGGTCAAGTCCATTCGCCCGAGCTTGGCCAGTTGCACGAGCTCGCCTTCGACCATGTTCTGCGTCAGTTCAATCAGAACGTCGAGAATCTTAAAATTTCGCTCCGTGAGGGCCATCTGGAAGGACTGCATGTAAAGCCAGTCCCCGGCCAGGACGCTGCGGTGATTCCCCCAACGGGAATTTGCGGAAGGCCTGCCCCGGCGCGTATTCGCGCCATCGATTACGTCATCATGAATCAGCGTGGCGCTATGGATCAGCTCGACCACCGCACCCAGGCGAATCGCACTCTCTCCCCGGTAGCCTGCATATCCCGCGGATAGCAGCAACAGAGCGGGCCGGAGACGCTTTCCACCGCCCTCCAGCAAGTAGCGCGAGATTTCGGCCACTGGCTCAATCGCTGAGCCATTCTGAAGCGCAAGCTCCTGCTCGACCTTCACCAGGTCGTCGCGCACGAGATCGAATATTTCCTTCGCCGTCAGAAGTGAGATGACGCCCCTCCAGGGACTGCCTGATTCCTATTTCCGGATTCGCCAAGACCAAAGAACCGCCGAAAGTTGGCAGACGTGATTTCGGCTATTTGCCCCGCTGGCAAGTTTCTCACATTCCCGATGGTCTGCGCTACTTCCGCGACGTACGCCGGCTCGTTTCTTCTGCCCCGGTGAGATTGCGGGGCGAGGAACGGTGAATCGGTTTCCACGAGCAAACGGTCTAGCGGAATTTCTTTCGCTACGTCACGCAGATTTTGCGCCTTCGGATATGTCACATTTCCTGCAAACGAAATCATAAAACCCATGTCCATCCCGCGCTGAGCTTCTTCCGCTGTACCCATGAAGCAATGGAATATACCGCCCAGGCCGGAACTGCGCCAGTCTTCCTCCAGGATATTCAGGCAATCGGGCCAAGCCTCACGGCAATGAATGATGACCGGCTTCTTTGCGATTCGAGCCTGCCCCAGCTGATGACGGAAAACGTTCGCTTGGACGTCTCGCGGCGAATGGTCGTAGTGATAGTCGAGGCCAATCTCTCCCCAGGCAATGAGACGCGGATTCTGAGCGATCCGTTCCAATTCGGCATAATGTGCGGTCGTAGCATGCTTGGCCTCGTGCGGATGAATTCCAGCTGCCGCGTAAATCCAATCGTGCGCATCAGCGTAAGGAATAGCAGCGCCGAGCTTTTCAAGCTCAGGGCCGTTGCCGATGGCAAGAACTGTTCCTACGCCAGCGGCGAGCGCTCGATTGAGCATTGCGTCGCGGTCCGCGTCAAAGTCGGATACATCCACGTGCGCGTGTGAGTCGGTCAGGTTCATGTGTTTTGTAGAACAGGCTTCAGCCTGTTGATTTTGACTTTTGTAATGTCACAAAAAGTGACGTCGGTGCCGGCACAAAAGAAAACAGGCTGAAGCCTGTTCTACTTTAGCCGGGCCCCAACGGGCACATCTTCCAGGAAGCCGGCAAGTACAGGTGCTCCATCCGGAAGTGAGGCGGCGACGATCATTCCATTTGACTCGACACCGCGCAGTTTTCGCGGCTGCAAATTCGTCACCACCACGACTTTGCGCCCCACGAGGTCTTCGGGCTTATAGGCCAGCGCCAAACCAGCAACGATCTGGCGCACTTCGTCGCCAATATCGACCTGCAGTTGCAGCAACTTATCGGCGCCTGCCACGCGCTCGGCAGCCTTCACGAGGCCGACGCGCATTTCGACTTTGGCAAAGTCTTCGATACCAATCTTGGACGCCGCCGGAGCTACCGCAGCTGCCGCTGGAGCACTCGCTGCCGCAGGCGCGGTTGTCACGGCCGGTGTCGGTGCAGCTTCCGGCGCTTTGGTTGGTTCTTGTTCCATGGTTTCAATCCTCGCAATCGTTTCGGTTTTGTCTACGCGCGGAAAAATTCCTTCCGGCTTCCCTATCTTCGTTCCGGGCTTAAGCTGGCCCCACGCGAGCTGATCCAATTGAACTTGCCCGAGCGGCTCCGTCAATCCCAATTGATTCCAAATTTTTATTGTCGCCTGCGGAAGCACAGGGTGCGCCAGAGCGGCAATCATACGAAGGCTTTCGGCAGCGGAGTACAGGACCGTCGCCAGACGATCCCGGTCTTCCGGCTTCTCGGCAAGAGCCCAGGGCTTTTCCACCGTAATGAATTTATCAATGGCGGCAACCTGCTCCCAAATCGCTTCGAGCGCCTGCGAAAAACTGAACCGGTCGTACAATTTTGTAATATTCGCCAGCGATTCCGACGCAAAATCGGCCGCTCCGGGGGCGTACATTTCTTTTCCCGGAGCGACCGCAGGCTTGGGAATTTCACCGCCGAAATAACGGTCGATCATCGTAAGGGTGCGGCTGGCCAGATTGCCCAATCCGTTTGCCAGATCGCTGTTGTAACGCGTGACCATGGCGTCATACGAGAAGCCGCCGTCCTGCCCAAACACAATTTCGCGCAGCATGTAGTAGCGCAACGGTTCGATACCCAGTGCATTCACGATGGGGCGAGGCCGCACCACGTTCCCGCGCGACTTGCTCATTTTCTGACTGTCAAATAGCAGCCATCCATGCGCCCAAATTTGCTTGGGCAGCGGCAAATCCGCAGCCATCAGGAACGCGGGCCAGTACACGGCATGGAAGCGGATAATCTCTTTGCCCACGATGTGCAAGTCCGCGGGCCACAATCCACGCTGGTCATATTCCGGGCCACCCGCAGCGCTCAAGTAACCGATCAGCGCGTCAAACCACACGTAAAAAACGTGCGGCGCTTCTCCCGGCACGGGAATGCCCCACTTGATGGTTGTCCGCGTAATCGAAAGATTTTTCAGGCCGCCATTCACAAAACTCAGCACTTCATTCCGGCGCGTTTCCGGTTGAATAAAATCTGGGTTGGCTGCGTAGAAATCCAGAAGTTTTTGTTGAAACTCGGAAAGCTTGAAAAAATAATTTTCTTCCGTGACGGTTTCCGTGGGGCGGCCGCAGTCAGGACAGGGATCGCCGGGTCCAGCGTCCACGACGTAAGCATTGTCGTGGACGCAGTATTGCCCTGTGTAGCTTCCCTTATCGATAAACCCGTTATCCCTGCAACGCTGAAACAGCCACTGCACGGTGCGATGATGCTTCTCGTCCGTGGTGCGAATAAATTCGTCGCCCGCAATTCCCAGATCGTCCCAAAGGTCTTTCCACTGCTTGGCAATTTCAGTGGAAAAATCCAGGGGAGTTTTTCCCGCCTTTTGGGCGGAGCGCTCGACGTTCACGCCATGCTCATCCGCGCCGGTCGTCATGAACACATCGAATCCCCGCATGCGCTTGTAACGCCGGATCACGTCCGTCACGATCGTCGAATAGGTGTGCCCGATGTGCGGCATGCCGTTCGTGTAATACAGGGGCGTGGTCAGGTAGTACTTTGGCTTGGCTCGGGGAGTGCTCATTCGCCCTTTCCGCGTGAAATATGCGGCTATTTCTTTTTACCTCGCGCGTGCAAGGCTAGCCCGCAGATTGAATGTAGTTGTGAATCTTACGATGGCAGGCCGCTGTTCAGCAGCAGCAAGCTCCGCAATGAAATCCCAAAATTCGATAGTAAGCGGGCAACCGAATGCTGTCAAATCCCCGCCTTGATTGAATACGTCTCGCCACGTGGGTCGAAGCGCCCATCCCGTCTTTACTTTCGTAGGCCGCTCGTTTTTTGAGCGGGCGACTTTTTCAACCAAAGTGACGCAAAGCTCATACTAAAAAAAGAGGCGCCCGGTTCCAGGCGCCTCTCGAATCTGTCTAATTCAGGGTTTGAATTTTTCCCAACTCGAACCATCCTCAATTCTGCGGCGGCGCGGCATGCTGCTTCCCTTGGCCGTGACGCCCGCCCATTGCAAATCCCTCTCCCTGAACCTGTGTAAAAGCGGGATTAGGTGTGAAAAGAGATGCTGAAGGCGACTGGCCGATATTTGACAACTGATAAGTTGTCGTCCCAAACCGAGGATCGGTATGCGTGTTTTCTAAAACAAGTTCCAGAGCATTGGAAAACCAGCGCTCAGACGTAATGATGATGACGTTCGTATTCCCAATTGCCATAACTGGGATTGTGCGCGTCACCAATTTGTCATCCGCCGGGTATACGTTGGTTGTGCCGGGATCTTTGTAGGAACCGTTGGGATTGTCCGTCACGTTTTCATCATTTGCATTCGGACCGCCCAAGGGGCCAAATTTGGATCCGCTCGATGGCTTGCGCTCTCGAAGAGGAAATGCCACGTAGGTCCCCTTCGATACGTTAACGATGTATTCCATCCCTGTCGTGATGTTGCGAATGTAGGCGAACTCTTTGGCAGTGCCACCGGCAGACCACGGGCCAATACCGGAAAATTTGACGTCACGATACGTGCTGCCGTCCGCCCCTCGGGCGTACGTCCCAGTGGAAGTGTTTGAAATCGAGTTCCCAGGCAGCGTTTCCGTGTGCGTGATGGTAATGGTCGCAAGAATCGGTTTTCCAGTTACCACCTTGCCACCGAATCCACCCATCAGGCCGCCAATCTCAAACATTCCCGGCATGGGACCTCCCGGTCCCGGGCTTCTGAAACCTCCAGGAGGCGGAGGGCCCTGCGCTGCAACGACCGCGGCCATTCCACTCAACACCATTGCTCCCAGACTTAATCCTAAAGCTACTTTTTTCACGGACCAACCTCCTCAACCATGAATCGCCGTTTCCATATCGTTAAACAACTACTGAATGAGTTTCACCCCGCGCGGCCAGCCATCCTCGCCCACCAGAACATCCGCAAGGATCAAATCTTCGTCCGGGGTTTCAGCCACTGGATATCCAAGTTGCGCCAGGGAAGCTCTGGTCAGCTGCACACGCACGACCATGCCTGGATCATCTGCCACAATCGCACCCGTATATGGTACTGGGACGAAATCGGACGCCACGTAAGGCTCGCTGGATGAAGCGTCCTCCATGGGAGACGGCGCAGCAGTAGCTGCGGTTTTGCCTTCGACCTTCATAGGCTCTGATACTTCAGCCTGCATGGGCAGCGTGGACTGTGATGAAACATCTTTCCGAGTTACAGGACTCGATTGCGCCTTCCGCTTTCCATTGCCTATCCACAGGAAGAGCAGCAGCACGGCAGCAGCGGCGCCCACACTCGCCCATTCCAAGGCACGCTGCCAGGACATGCGTCGATGGTGGCTGCGGAATGCCGCAAGCAGCGTTGCCTCTATCCGCGGCGGCGCTTCCTGGCCGCGAAGGTTTTCACCCATCGCTTCCGACGCTTCCGCGAGAACTGTCGCATCCGCCATTCGTTCCGAGCATTCCGCGCAGTGAGCCGCATGCTCCAACGCGGCCTCGCGAACCGTCACGTCCAGCAGCTCCATGTGTACAAATCCGTGGACCACTTCTTCAAATTCGTTGCACGTCATTTCCTTCATGCCTTGCCTCCGGGGCG
>DATHNC010000206.1:0-11791 GCA_035486415.1 Saccharimonadales bacterium (SeqCode) | reverse complement strand
TGCATGCGGATGGTGTCCCCTTCTTCAATCTCGAAACGCGAAAACTCATTAATTTCGCGGGCGGTCAGGGGATCATCTGGCGAATGCCCCAGCGCGACGAGAGCAAAAATTGCATTCATCATCGCAGGATAAATCGCCGCCAAACCCTCGCTTCGCTCCAGGTGCTCCAGCATCCACTCCTGCGCCTGCCGCAATGCCCGTTGACGCAGAGGCTTCCACGGGACCCGCTCATACAGCTTCAAACCGCGATCCAGAGCCAGGAAAAGATTGCGCCAGCTGAACAGCTCTTTGTCCCAGCTCAGCGCAAGGGCTTTCCTCGACGGGTCCCGGTATAACTCCTCCACCGTGATCCCGCCGGGAACGCTGAACAATGGCTTATGCGCGTAAAGAATTGTGAGAGGAATCACAATTCCGCGCGTCCAGGAAGACATTTCGTAAATATTTATGGCAAACCAGTTCGGTAGCAGCATTAACTCCGGCGGAATCGCAGGGACCATGTCCCAGCCGACCGCGCCGACCAGCGCCAGATATAGCCGCGTATATGAATTGGCGGATTCCAGCCCACCCAATTCATGAATTCGCTTGGTCGCGCGCAATAAATAATCGCTCTCCGGTGCATCTCCCGCCAATCGCAGGGCGACATATGCCTTAATCGTTGCGTTCAGCTCCGAAGGCCCGCCAAAGTAAATATTCCAGCCGCCATCTTCCAATTGGCGCCGCCGGACATAGTTGGCCAGCTTGGCAATCCGTTCAGGATTGGCTTTGTTAATAATCTGTAAATAAAAAATGTAGTCGGATTCGAGCGTGGTGTCCGCCTCCAGCTCCCCGATCCAATACCCTTCGGAGGCCTGCAGGGACAAAAGGTAATTCACACCACGATCAATCGTGTCGGAGAGGCGCTCCGACAAAGCGGCAAGAACTCCCGAAGATCGGGAATCGCCGGACTGGTCAAATTGAACACGAGTTCCTAGTGCCATTTCCTATTCACGGACCTCACAAGGTCTTTGATGCTATTTTAGTGGAGATGGTTCATGCGAATACACTAAAGCGTAGCCCTCAGTGCAAATTATGTTGTGGCTTGGGACACTTCGGTGACTTCCTAAGATAAATCAGCCCGGTCCCCCAAGCACTAGTACCAGGATTTCCCCGCTCCCATTATCTTAGGTCTTGCCAGTTCGGTCAACAGGCATTGCGCCGCGCGTTCTTCTAGAGGCTAGCCTCTTCTTTTTCAATCTGTAAGGGGATTATTTGTCCTTCGAACTCACTATATTTTCCAGCTTTTTAATTCTCTCTGCCAGCTCGGGCAAGCGACTTAACCAGGCAAATTGCTCTTTAAATTTTTCTAATGATCGCGCAGGCGTCCCCCAAACAACCCCGCCGCCGCGTATGATTTTCCCTGTGGGGATGCCAGCTTGCGCCCCGACTACAGCTCCATCTCTTACTTCACAGTGATCTGCTATACCAACCTGGCCACCAATAATGACGCTTTTCCCGATAACCGAGGAGCCCGAGATTCCCGTTTGAGCTGCAATCACTGTGTTTTCGCCTATGTTTACGTTGTGCGCGACGTGAACGAGGTTATCCAGTTTCACGCCTGAACTGATGACGGTGCGATCGAGCGACCCTCGATCAATCGTCGTATTCGCTCCTATTTCCACGTTATCGCCAATTTCAACTTCCCCCACCTGTGGAAATTTCCGGTATTTTCCATTCTCGGATACAAATCCGAATCCATCCGATCCGATCACGGTGCCGGAATGAATAATGACGTGGTTTTCAACGCTTGTGCCCGCGTACAAAGTCACGCGGGGATAGAAACGACACGCTTTTCCAACAATAGAACCTCGTCCGACGAAACAAAAAGCGCCAATTTCAGTACCTGCTCCAAGCTGGACATCCTCCTCGATCACCGCATAAGGGCCTACGGAGACCCCTGCCGTAATTTGGGCAGATTTCGCGATGATGGCTGTGGGATGTATTCCCTTTGCTATCGGCTCGGCAGGCAGGAGCCATTCAGCGGCGCGCGCGAATGCCAGTTTGGGCTTATCTGCACGCAGCAGTACCTTCCCATTTAGCGATAGTCCCGGGGCAATCACCACACATTTTGACGCCGAAGCGGCGGCCCGCTCCAGGTGCTGCACAGATTCCACGTAGATCAGGTCTTCAGCGCTTGCAGACACGGTCGATGCCACGCCGGAGACAGGAACCGCTCCATCGCCCTCGCAGGGGCATCCTAGGAAGTCTGCCAATTCCTTCATTGTGCGTGTCATATGCGGTTTCCCCTTGCGGTTATTTACTTATGGAGCTGGAAATAATGGAACTTTGTACTTCAGAAAAGGATATGAACTTATTTATAGACGGACGGTTCCCCAGACGGGCGTGTTTTCCATCGACGATGCACCCACAACCACTGATCAGGATACCGCCGCACATAATTCTCAATCACGCGTGTAAACCGCTGCGTATTTTCGCGAATATCGGTTGGGTCATCTCCCGTGCGGATCAGCTCCACTTCAGGCTCAAATCGTAACCTGTATTTGCGAGTAGAGCTGTCCCAGTGAATGAAGCCCGGGACAACCGCGGCATCGGTGTGCAGTGCAAATCGGGCAATGCCGGCCGTTGTGCATGCGGGGATTCCAAAAAAATCCACAAAAACGCCCTCCATCGGTTGCGTATTTTGGTCCGCCAGTATGCCAACTGTGCCCTTCGCGGCTAAAACTTTCAGCACCGCGCGGGCGGATTGATTTTTGTCGATGGGTTGATTTCCATGCGAACACCGGTATTTCATAATCAGCGCGTCCACCAGCGGATTGTCGATCGGTCGAACCAAAAAATGCAGCGGATTCCCGTAAAGTGCCTGCGCGAATGGAGCGATTTCCCACGCGCTCATGTGGCCTGTGAGGAACAGGACGCCTTTGCCGCGCGCTTGCGCCGACGCAAAATTCTCAAAGCCCTCGATCAACACTGTGCGCTCTATATTATTTTTGTTGTAGTGCGGAAAATGTGCAAATTCAGCGCCCATCCAGCCCAATTGCCGCACCATGCCGCGAATGGCGGCGCGACGCTGTTTCTTATTCCACTCTGGAAATGCGAGTTGCAAATTTTCCGTGGCGGCATCGCGCAGTCCGGGCCGCAGCAAAAATAAAAGCGCCGCCGTTCGCGCACCAACAAATCGCGCCAGCGGTCGCGGTAATGCTCCAATGATCTTGAGCAGCAGCCATAATGCCGCATATTCCAGATGTTGTTGCACCCGGGGATTATAACGGGTACGAAGGAAGGATGGTGACTTGTGAATAGTGATTCGTGATTGGTGATTGGTGATTGGTGACTAGTGAAATTATCGACGCACGGTCCCTCCGCTATTCCTTGCCGACAGCCGTATTCCTGTCACTACAATCGAAGAACAATTTCGGGGACCAGTAAGGAGGGCACTTGGAGATTTCCTTGAATCACAAATCACGAGTCACGAATCACCAGTCACTAGTCACTGGTCACTAGTCACCAATCACCACTACTCCCCCCCTCTCCTGCTGAAATCCGCTGCCGCAGATGCTAGACTCAACCGTTTGAATTCCACGTCTCCAATCCGCTCGCGCGCCGTCGAAGAAGGCAGCTTTCAAATTCCGATCTGGGGCGTTCCGTTTCTTCTTTTGTTTCTTTATGTCTGCTTGTTTAGCGGGTTAAGCGCGCTCGGCGTTGTCGGGCCGGATGAACCGCGCTACGCAGCAATCGCCAGAGCCATGGCCGCGACGGGAGACTGGATAACGCCGCGTCTCTGGGGCTCGCCTTGGTTTGAAAAGCCTGTGCTGTATTATTGGGGCGCGGGAATTGCGATGCGTATTTTTGGAGTGGGCGAATTCGCCGCACGCTTGCCATCAGCCTTGGCGGCGCTGCTTGCGGTGATCGCGGTTTCATGGACCGCGCTGCGCTCTTATGGCATCGCTGCTGCCTGGTTCTCGCTTTTGATGCTTCCGACTTCTGTCGCGGTCATTGCTTTTTCGCGCGCCGCGAGCACGGACATGCTCTTCGCAGGTTTCATAACCGCAGCCATGGCCGTTGCGAGCGAGATGTTACAGAAACCGCGGCCGGGCAATGTGCTGCGCATCGCGTTCGGATTTTTTCTTGGCGCAGCGGTGCTCGCAAAGGGCCCTGCAGCCGTGATCCTCGCCGGCGGCGCAACACTTCTGTGGGCCGCGCTTTCACACCAGTGGACAGCGCCGTTTCGCTTTCTTCATCCATTAATCATCGCGGTTTTTTGTGTCACGGCGTTGCCCTGGTACGTGCTTTGCGCGCTGCGGAATCCGGATTTTCTGAACGTATTTATCTGGCAGCACAATTTTCAGCGCTACCTCACTCCCGTGTTTGAGCACCGGCAACCGTTCTGGTTTTTCGGCGTCGTGTTTCTGGTAGCGATTATTCCCTGGTTACCGTTTTTGATTTCGTCGATCTCGGATGCAATCAAGCGGTTGCGGGCATCTGAATGGCACGATTCCCCAGCGCTTTTTATCGGTTGCTGGTCACTTTTTACAATTGTGTTTTTCAGCCTGTCGCAATCCAAATTGCCGGGTTACATCCTGCCCGCAATTCCTCCGGCAGTCTTGCTGCTTGCAGTAAGCACTGCGGGGCGGGTACGGCAAAAATCTTTCGGCCTGCCCTCAGCGGTTATCTGCACTGGATTGATGTTTCCGATTGGCATAGCCATTGCCGTTGCGCAGTGGATTCATGCTGCAAACATAGATCCGCAATTGCACGTCCACATTGCCCGGGGCTTTCAAATTGCGCTCGGTGCGGCAACCATTCTCGCCACAGTCATCGCCATATATGCATTCCGACGCAAGTTGAACGAAGCGATTTTCGTCACTGCCTCAACCACCTCGCTACTCGTCCTGCTTGCGAATCGCCTGATTCTTCCAGGTGTCGACACACTTGTTTCCCCAAGGCCGGCCGCTATGTGGGCAATGGGACATTCCGTTCGCGCGGATGAAGTGGCGGTGTACGGTTTGCCGCGCGCGTACGGTTATGGATTGAATTATTACTTCAACGCGACTTTGCCGGAATGGACGCCGGAGAACACCCACGCAAAGATATTATTCTGCGGCAAGGAAGCGCTCAATTCTCCGCAACTGGAAAGCCTGCATGGGGAAGCTAAATTCCCGGCGACGGACGATGAGAAGGTATTTATTGTCCTTCTAAATTCCGATTAAAGTCAAAAGAGAAGTTAACCTTACCGGATTTGCGGCAAGGGTTCGCCGGCAATCGGCAAGTTCACCAGGAAAAAACTCACGATCCGGTTTTCATAATTGCGTTTTTCTTCGTCCGCCATACCGCCGTAATTTCCGTGCGGCAGCATGGCGAGTTCGTGGGGCTCTGGCGAAATACGGAATAATTCCGAGGTCGAGGCAGCAAGGCGCGGCTCTTCCGGCGATTCCAGATAAAGTTGCGGGACGCCTGAAAGTTTTCCGATTCGAGCATTGAGAGGTTGCACGTTTCGGAATTGCGAATTGACCCAACCAAAAATCATTTGCGACATTCCCGTGACGAAAGGAACCGATCCAAGTCCGTAGCGGTTCACCTGGAGAGCCACCATATCATTCGGACTTTTGTAAGCTGAATCGACAACGATCGCGCGAACGCGGGCATCGTTCGTGGCCTCAGCCATCGCGACATACCCGCCCATGTTCGCGCCCCACAACCCGAACCTGTTTACGTCCACATCTCCGCGGTTGGCCACCGCATCGATAGCGGCCCGCAATTGCGCTACTTCCTGGAGGCCGAGCGTCGAATGTCCTCCGGAAGATCCGTGGGCGGAAAAATCAAAAGTCAGGACATTGTACTGCTGGTCTTGCAAACCGGAAGCCAGGGTTAACAGTTCTCCGCGGCTCGATCCGTAGGCGGGGCAAAGAATAATTGTGGGAGCTGTTTTCAGTCCTGGGAAAAACCATGCATCCCGCTCTTGCCCACCACTTATGTTGAAATGCAAGTCCTCAGGATGGCCGGGAAAATTCTGCAGATTTATATCTGAACTCCTGCGGGAGGGCGACTCCATCCGGTAAACCGCGAACCCGGACATGGCGCCCGTAACAAGCAGTCCAAAAAATAACAGCGCCAAAATACCAATAGCGACTTTGCTGTACCAGAATGTGGGATGTCGAAATTCGGATATGAAATCCATGCGCTCGAATTCTTGATTTATGACGAACTCCCGTCCAGAGATTCAATCCGTGGAAGGGGCTAATTTTCACTGACATTCGCATGGTAGCACAAACGATAGCGCGTCACAGACTAGCGATCGCATGGTTGTTTCTTAAGGACATCCAGTCTCAATGGGGCTAAATATGATAATAATGGTGGTGTGTTTGCCACCAGCCAGAGACCCGGTGCCCAGTCCATGCAGATAGTCGACCTGCGGCAATTAACCTCCCGCCAGCTCGAGCCCCTGCTCGCGGAAGAGGCTGTGCAATGGCGCGAAGAATTGCATTGGGATTATCACGGATCAACCGAGCTCATTAAAAAATTTATCGATGCCCGCTCCCTCACGGGCTCCGCCATTCTTGAAAATGGCAGGCCAGTCGGGTACGCGTTTTATGTGCTGGAAGAACACAAGGGACTCGTTGGCGGGTTATTTGTCTCTCCCACCTATTCGCAACAGGAGCTGAGTCATCAGCTTTTGACCGACATGCTCAACACGCTCAGCGGCATTCCAAAACTTGAGCGCGTGGAAGCCCAGCTCATTCCCTTCGGATATCAGCTTGATCCTGTTCTGTCCGAGTACGGTTTCCGACTGTACATGCGCCAGTTCATGATCGCGCGATTCGAACAGCAGGCAGCTGCATCGCCGGACGTTGTTCCCGGCCTGATTCGCGAGGGGCCCGGAAGCGGCTTGATTCTTGAGCGATGGGACCATCGCTACTTTGAGCAATGCGCCCGGCTCATTCAACTTTCGTACGCGAGCCATGTGGACGGCGAAATTAACGATCAGTACCGCAGCGAATCCGGCGCCCTGCGTTTCCTGAAAAACATCATTATTCTGCCTGGTTGCGGACAGTTTCAGCCTGAGGCTTCCTTCGTCCTCCGAGCTCCCTACGAAAATCAGCTGGTCGCGGTCATCCTCAATTCGCGCGTCGCAAACGGAGTTGGCCATACCACGCAAATCTGTGCGATGCCTGGATACCAGGGCCGCGGCCTGGGCCGCCGCCTGATGGAAGCATCGCTGCAAGCACTGCGCGTGCGCAACTTCCACACGGTCTCGCTGACCGTAACGTCGGGCAACGAGCGCGCCGTGCGCCTGTATGAAAGACTGGGATTCACAACGGTCAAGAAATTTGCCGCAGGTGTGTGGACTGCGTTTTGAGAGTTTAAAGTTCAGAGTTGAGAGTATAGAGTCGTGGGTTTGGAGTTTTGGGTTTGGGTTGCAAAACTAAAATTGAATGTTGCGTACTGCGAATAAAGGCCGAGCGTTAACCTAGGGACATTTCAAATTTGAAATTGCAATTCTCGCGCGCATTGACGCAACGGAAACTCCCGCCCGCCTTCCGCTTGCCGCGCGATTCCCCTATTTGCCATACTAAACGTGCAATGCGCCGCGCAACCATCCCCGCACTGGTCCTGCTTTCATTACTGATTCCGGCGGGCGCACTGCGCGCGGACGAAATTCGGCTGAAAGACGGCACAAAAATCGAGGGCACGATCGTTGGCTTTGAAAACGACTCATTCCGCGTGGAAACTTCGTTTGGATTTGCCCTCATTCGCAAGGACAAAGTCGCGGACATCAATATCACCGCGTCGAAAAAGGATACTGATTCGAAACAAAAACAGGCGGCGGCAGTGGAGACTACTGCACCTGCGGCATTACCCGTCATACCCGCCGTTGTGAAGGAGCCCGCTTCCACCAACAGTCCTTCCCTGGATGGAAAAGGTGCGGCGCATGACCACTCCGCAACTTCCGCAGGGGGTGCGACCAGCGCGGCGTCATTCAAATCCGATCTCGCAGCTTCCAAGCCAAAAACGGTGGGAGCCGCGCAGATTACGCCTCCGGCCATGACTCCTGCCGCATCGACAAGCGCTGCGATAGCTGCGTTGCCAACCGCACCAGCCACGCCGCCGCCCGCTCCTGAGCCTGTCGTAATCCACGACGAAATTCGCGGCAACCAGTATGTAAATGTCACCTACGGATTTCAGATGTACAAGCCGCCCAGCTGGGAGCTGATTCCCGCGGCGCGCAAAGCGCTGCCCGATGCAGTCGCCGCGCTCGGAACACTCGATCAAACCACGCTGCTCGTTATTGGCCGCGCTCACGCCAAGGATTCTCTGGACGCGCATGCTGCAAAAACCGTTAAAGAGCTGAGTGATGTGTACGAAAATTACAGACAGATTTCGAGCCGCCAATTATCCGTAGCAGGCTTTCCCGCAGTCGAACAGCGCGCGCGCGGAACTGCCGACGGCCGCGATTGGTCGGTGACTCTTTTAACATTGCTGAAGGGCGGCGAAGCATACACTTTGCTGGGAATGACGTGGGCGGATTCCGATCTGATCCAGGTTCAGGAAAACGTGATCGCCAAGGCTGTGAACAGCTTGACGTTTGTGACGCCGTGAATCGTGATTCGTGAAGAGCAGATCGCCGAAATTGTAGCACGCTACCCGCCTCAACCAATCAAATCATCGCAATGATTGCTAGACTCCTGCAATTCGACATGTTGTCGTAGCGCCGGCGTCTCGCCGGCAACTTTTCGTGTAGCCAGATCGAGCAGAAAACCTCCTGCGAGACGCCGCCGCTAGTAAAACCGAACAGCGTATTTTTTGCGATAAGATTGCAGAGAAAGGTCGAATAAGTCAGAGCGTTTCAGTCGAGAGTAGTTCACGAATTACAAATCACTACTCACGAATCACAGCATCATCCCACATTCACCTCAACCGTGTGATAGCCCGTCGCGCCATCCGGCCATTCGCCCGACTTTGACGACGTTTGCAATTTTCCATTGCCGTCCGTTGCTCGCACTTGAATCTCGTGCTTCCCGCTCGCCGGATTCGCCCACACGTAGCGCCAGAAGGCCCAGACCTGCGATGGCATCGGATTGCTGAATATTGTGCACGCATTCCAGGTTGCGCCGCCGTCCGTAGAAATTTCCACTTTGGAAACGCCCGCGGCATTCGCAATCGCCCATCCTGTCACTACGAAACTCTGTCCGGCAATCTGCGTTGAGCCATGCGGATCGGTGATCACTGACTGCAGTTGCCGCTCGCCATCGTTCGACCAGCCCATCCACTCCCAGTAGCCCAGGTGGCTCTTGTCGACCAGCTCGATGCGCGTGAGCCATTTCGGCGTTTTCATCCCGTAAATTCCCGGCATCAGCACGCGCAACGGAAATCCGTGAATGCGCGTAAGCGGTTCGCCGTCCATGTCATAGGCGAGAAAATTGGCGCCGCGCGACAGCCGCTCGATCGTGTGGCCTGTCGTATAGCCTTCCGCCGCATAAAGGATCGCGTACTTCGCATTCGCTTTCGGTCCGGCGCGTTCGAGCAGCGGATGAAGCAGCGTGCCGCGCCAGTTGGCTGTATCGATCAGGCCGCCCGCGATTTCATTCGAAATGCATTCCAGCGTTAGCGTCGTTTCGTAGGGCGCCAGCTTTCGAATGTCATCATAATCAAAATGCAGCGGGTCCGTCACGAGGCCGTCAATCGTCAAGGACCACTTGTTAACGTCAACCGCAGGCTCGCTATGCGACGATGTCACGTAAAACTGGTCCACTGGCGCAATTGCCCGCAGCGCCGCCTCCGGCCCAAATTTTTCGTAGCCCTTAACGTCAACATTCGCCGCCCCAAACCCATACGCCAGTGAACGATACACCGCATAGGGCAGCAGTATCCCCAGCCCCGCGCCACCGGCAATCGAAATGAATCTGCGTCGGTCCATATGTCTTTGTTCGAATGTACCACTACTTAGATGTTACGGAGAGAAGGCGGATTCGGATGAGTTAGCTGAAATTCAAAGGTGCAATCCCACTAGAACTTCGTGACTTCGGAGAAATTAAAATTGCGGACTTTCATTGAGGGGACGACCATGTCGAAGGATTCTTCGCCGGCGGCGCGCACGGATGGGCCCAGCAGCTCGACGTTCGAAAGCATTTCGAGGACGCTTTGATTGAAGCGAAAATTTCGCAGGCCGCCTGCCAGTTTGCCGTCCCGCACTAGAAACGTTCCGTCGCGCGTCATGCCGGTCAACAATTTTTCGTAGGGATCGACGTCGCGGATGTACCAGACGCGCGTGACCAGGATGCCGTTTTCCGTGGAGCGCACCATTTCGTCCAACGAAGAATTGCCGCCGGTGAAGACCAGATTCATGGGCGCTTCGCCCATGTCGTTGGGCAAGGGCAAGCCGTGCCCCGTGGGCTTGGTTTTCATTTTTTTGGCGGTAGCGCGCGAGTACACGAGGTTCGTGGGAACGCCTTTGTCTACCAGCAGAATTTTCTGGCGCGGGATTCCTTCTCCGTCGAAGGGCGCGCCGGATTGCAGCGGGTGGTACGCGTCATCGTGCAGCGAAATGTTTTCTCCCATCACGCGCTTGCCCATGCGCCGGTTAAAACACGAGCGCTGGTCCGCCATCGCCGTGCCCGCAAAATCGTAAAAAAGAAAACCAACGAGATCAAGCGCAGCCGAAGGTTCGAGAATTACTGTCCACTTTCCGGGCGCAACTTCGGACGGCTTGCGCGACGCGGCGGATTTTTCGCTGGCACTCTTGGCCAATGCCACCGGATCGATTTGCGCGAGGTCCGGCGAATTGGACTTGGCCCAGCCGGAGGAATCGGATTCCAGAATGGTGATCGAAAATTCGGCGCGCGTCTGGCGGTGCGAAGCGAAGAGGCCGCGCGAGTTGGCAATCGCGAATTGCGTGACGCCCGTTGCAAAAATTCCAGCCGCGGTTTGCTTGTTTTTTTCCGCCAATTGCGCGACTTTTACCACGGCGCGAGCGCGATCGGCGGGCGTGGCGTGCGCCGTGTTTTCAAAATAGCGCGCAACTTTTGTGTATTTTTGCGGGCCGGGCATTGGTAGCGAATCGGGATTGCGCGGCTGGCTGCGCGCCAGCGTCTTCGCGGTCTCCACCACGCGCCGCAGCGAATCTTCGTCCGTCTTGTTGGTGGTGGCGCGTGCCGTGCGGCCGTCGAGCACGGTACGCACGGAAACATTTAAAACCTGCTCGGCGACGTTCTGGTGAATCGTGTTGTTCGCGAAACGCGTGAGCGCGTCGGACGTCATGCCGATCTCGACTTCGGTTTCGTCCGCGTCGCTCAATTTAAAAATTTTTTCGGCAATCCGGCGGAACTCCGCGTCGGAAAGCAGATGCAGGCCAGCGACGGCCGAGCCGGATTTGCGGGGCGTGGCTGCGTGGGCATTCTTCGCGGGTTTTGTCTTCTTCTTAGCCACAAATCCTCTGGTTCCGGAATATGTTGCTTTTTGTGGCATAGGCTTCAGCCTGTGCGGGGTTAGTCCTTGCAAGGCCAAAACCCGCACAGGCTGAAGCCTATGCCACTTAAAACCATTACGGCTTTGCGAATGCTGCGCCCAATTTAATATTGCGGAAGCGCGCGGGGGCCGCGCCGTGGCCTGTGCCCATTGTCTGCATGGGCTGGCCCTTGCCGCAATTCGGCGTGCCCCATAGCGTCCAATCTTCGCGCGAACAAATTGCGTCGCAGCTGTTCCAGAATTCCGTGGTGATACCGCTGTAGCTGGGATTTTTCAGCATGCGCGTTTTTTTGCCGCCCTTTATTTCCCAAGCAATTTCCGTGGAGAATTGAAA
>DATHNC010000205.1:0-12652 GCA_035486415.1 Saccharimonadales bacterium (SeqCode) | reverse complement strand
TCGCACGCCACCCCACTGCTTGAAAAAGAATGGCACGCCTTCGCTCTTGCATTGATCGCACAGGGAAGCGACCCATTCCTTTTTCATCGGCCTCGCCCCGTGCCCGCTCTCTCCGCCAACAATGGCCCAATCAATCCCCGCAAGTTTTACGGTACCCAGATCTTCGAGCAGTGGCTCGACGGAGAGGAATCGCATCGCCACCTGGGCGCTCCGCAAATCCTCAATTCGCGGAAGCCCATATTTTTTGTTTTCGACGCTTACGCCCCACCAGATGTGTTTTTCTCGAGCGGCAAATTGCAACGACGTGTTAAGCAGCTCGCGCAAACGATCCGACCGTTTCGTGAGTACCTGATAGGTATGCCAATTCGCCACAACCATTACTCGAACAACGGCCGCGATATATTCCTCCGGCACGTCTTCATGAAACAGATCGCTCATGGAATTCACGAAAATCATTTTCGGATTTCGCCAGCGCAAAGGCTCAGCAAGTTTCCCCGGCACCAGACGCAAATCGAACCCCTGCTCGTAGGGATGTCCCTTCACTCCCCGAAAGCGTTCCGCGAATGTTTCCGCGTAACAATGCTTGCACCCGTCGCTGATCTTCGTACAACCCCGAATGGGATTCCACGTTGCGTCCGTCCATTCAATTGCAGTTTGCGAACTCATTCCATTCCCGTCCTTACAAAAAACAAGTCATGTAGCAATCCAACTTAGATGCAGGGAATTCTTGGCGGGTCGATTCCGTAATGCCGTCACAGAATACCTTCTACTCAAGACCCTGTGGTTGAAAACCACCACCCTCTGCGCGATATGCACCGAGACGTGCAAGATTCCGTCCAAAATATTAAATCAACAGTCCCTGCATCTAACTGACACCGCAGCCCTTAACAATACTTGTTAAGTCTGTGAGGTTTGGCCCTCACCCTGCACCCATCTCATGAGAGGGGACATTCAAGTGGGGCCTCTACCCGGAGATCGATCATGAAAAACTATCCAGGGAAAATCGAAAAGTTACTGTTGTCCGGCATCCTTTTCCTTGGGATATGCGCGGTGACGAGCGCGCAGCAAGGGCCATCCGCATCGCAGCAGCCCATGGAGATTCCGCCGCAGTATCAACCCAATTATTCGGGGCAGCCTCAAGGTCGGCCCTCACAAGCAGAATCGCAGCAGGATCAGCAGAATGATTCCGGCGCGGCGCGCGTCAGCTATTTGAATGGCGACGTTTCCACCCAACATAATGGCGCGAGTGATTGGTCCGCCGCGACGGTCAACACGCCAGTAGTGAGTGGCGACCACATTTCCACCGGGCAAAATGCGCGCGTGGAAATTCAACTGGATCACGCCAACATTCTCCGCCTCTCCGGCGAAACCACAGCGAATGTCGTAAATCTTTCCCGCACGGAAGTTCAACTGCAAGTCGGCCAAGGCTTGGCCAATTACGAAGTCCTGAAAAATAATGAAGCAGCTATTGAGATTCAAACGCCCAATGTCGCCATTCACCCGGACAAGGGCGAAGGCAGCTATCGCGTCCTCGTGAACTCGGATGGCGAAACGATTGTCGACGTGCGCAAAGGGTCCGCGGAAGTTTCCACGCCGCAGGGAAGCACGCGCGTAGGACGCGACCAGCGCATCACCATTCAAGGCAACGCCGACAACGCGCAATATCAACTTTCTGGCGCGCCAGGCCGGGACGATTGGGACCGCTGGAACTCCGACCGAGATCGCACCATCGAAAGCGCCGAAAGTTGGCAGCACACGAACCCCTATTACACCGGCACGCAGGATTTGGATGCTAATGGCCACTGGTCAAATGTTCCGGACTACGGCAACGTCTGGTTTCCTTCCGAACCCTCGGATTGGGCGCCGTATCGCGATGGACGCTGGGTGTATGAACCCTACTATGGATGGACCTGGGTTTCATACGAGCAGTGGGGCTGGGCGCCGTATCACTATGGACGCTGGTTTGTGTATGGCGGAAATTGGGGCTGGTGGCCCGGTCCGGTTTACGGCGGCTATTACCCGGTGTGGGCTCCGGCCTACGTTTCGTTCTTCGGTTTTGGCGGCGGCTGGGGAACTGTTGGATTTGGCATTGGCTTCGGAGGCTTTGGAAGCGTGGGCTGGTTGCCTTGCGGCCCGGGCGATCGCTTCTTCCCCTGGTATGGCCGCGGAATTAACCGCGTTAATGTGGTCAACTTCAACAATATTCACAACACTTATGGCGGGATGAATCCGCTGAGGGAAGGCCCGCGCAGCATCTCTAACATCGATCGCGCAGGGGTCGACGAGCGCGTGCGCGGCGGCATCAGTTCCATGCACAGCAACGATTTCGGGAACTCGCGCGTCCCTCGTGAACAATCCCGGATCGACCCCGGCGGTCTCCGCCAGGCCAGCATCATGACAGGAGCGAACCCTGTATCGCCCTCCCACAACAGCTTTAATTCGGTAGACCGGCAAGTCAATCCACGGTCAATCCCGAGCCGGTCGGTCAGCAACCAGCATTTTTTCAGCAGCCCTGCGCGGACAAATAGCCCGATGCAAGCCGGACGTGGCGGCAACGTTCCTTCCGCTCCTGGCTACGGCCAGCAAACGTCCCGGCAAAATCAATCGATCCAATCGTCGCGGCCCGGATGGCACACGTTTACTCCGCCACCAGGACAAAACACGCAATCGAATAGCGGCAGATCATTTGAACGGCAAAGCACGCCGCAAGGGCGGCCCGGCTATTCGCAATCTCCGTCCGGTTCCGCGGCACCTCAATATCAAAATAATTCCCGTGGCGGACCGAATTACGGCTCCAGCAACAATGGGTACAACCGGCCGACCTTGAACATGCAACAACCGGTGGTGAGGCCGCGCAGCGGTGGTTATTATGGCGGCCAGCCGGCGCCCAGCACGCCGAGAAATCCTGGGTATGGAGGATATAGCGCTCCTCGAAGCGGAGGTTCGTATCCCGCTCGTCCGACGCCGAGCGCACCGCCCAGCGGCGGCGGTTATCGGAGCGCCCCACCGAGTGGCGGCTATCACGGTGCTCCTTCGGGCGGTGGATCGCGCGGAGGCAATTCCAGAGGCGGGACTTCTAACAATGAGCATTCTTCATCCGGGCACGACAATCATCACTGATCGATTTTCACCCCGTTTCACCCCTCACCTCACTCACCGTCAGGAGGCTTCGGAAGGAGCCTCCTGCCCTCCTTAGCAAGTGGGGCTGGGCGAACAGATTTCGCAAGATGTGTTGGTTGATGCGACCAGGCTTTCTAATCTATTTCTGATGTAGAAGTAGAATCAATCCAAGCTAGAATAGAAAGTAAACATTGGAACGCAACGTCGGAGGAACAATCGCCATGCGAAAAAAATCTATCTTCTCCCCTGTCTTGATTTTATTTACGCTCCTCGCTTTTGTATTCGCATCATCTGCGCGGGCGGATGACGATCCGCCGGGAAGAGTGGCGCGGCTCAACTATATTCAGGGGAGCATTTCCTTTCAGCCCGGCGGCGAAACAGATTGGGTGCAGGCCAGTCCGAACCGCCCTTTGACTACGGGAGACAATCTTTGGGCCGATCGCGATTCGCGCGGCGAATTGCACATCGGCAGTTCGTCCCTGCGTATTGGCAGCGAGACGGGAATCACGTTTCTGAATCTGGACGACCGCACCGTGCAAATTCAGCTGGCTCAGGGTTCACTCAACGTCAACGTGCGGCGTTTGGATGGCGGCGACGATTTCGAAATCGATACGCCGAACCTGGCCTTTACCCTCGACCGGCCTGGCGATTACCGCGTAGACGTTGAGCCCAACGGAAACGCAACGGTCATTACCGTGCGCTCCGGAGAAGGCGATGCCACAGGCGGCGGCAGTGAATTCCACATGGATTCGAATGACCGCGCAACCTTCAGCGGAACTGACACATTGAACTATGACGGAGGCGAAGCACGCGGGTTTGATGACTTTGACCAGTGGTGCAACTCGCGGGATGCGCGCGAAGAGCACTCGCAGTCCGCGCGCTATGTCTCACGTGATGTTCCCGGCTATGACGACCTCGATGACAATGGCGAATGGCGCAGCGTTCCCGATTATGGATATGTATGGTTTCCCACGCAAGTCGATGCGGGTTGGGCTCCGTATCGCTATGGCCACTGGGCGTGGGTCGCGCCTTGGGGATGGACTTGGGTTGAGGACGAACCTTGGGGCTTCGCTCCCTTTCATTACGGGCGCTGGGCTGAAGTCGGCGACCGCTGGTGCTGGGTTCCGGGGCCCATGGTTGTACGGCCCGTCTACGCGCCAGCCCTAGTTGTTTTTGTTGGCGGGCCGCGTTTTGGAACGTCTGTAGCGTTCGGCGGTGGCGGTGTGGGAGTCGGATGGTTCCCGCTTGGTCCGCGCGAAGTGTACGTTCCGCCGTACCGCACGAGCGAGCGCTACGTGCAACGCGTGAATGTCACGAATACGACGGTCAACGTTGTTAATGTAACTAACATATATAATAATACAACAGTTAACAATGTCACCTACATGCATCAACACAACGCCGCTGCCGTGACGGTCGTTTCTCACGACACGTTCGTGAACTCGCGCGCTGTAGGCAACTCAAATGTCCGCGTCAACCAGCAGCAAATGCAGACCGCTGAAGTGCAACGCAATTTCGCCGTGGCTCCTGTACAGAGAAGCGTTGTGGGCGCCTCGGCTCCTGCCTCGGTCAGGCCGCCAGCAGCGGTCATGAGCCGCCAAGTGGTCGTCAAGGAGACGCCGGCCCCGGTCAGGCCATCGTTCAACAACACTGCTCCGATACCCAACAGAACTTTCCGCCAGGCCGGCGCACCGCCAGTTCAGCAACCACAGCAGCAACAGCAACACCAACAGCTGGGCCAGCAACAACGCCCAGGGCAATTCCCACAGCAACAGGGACAACAGCAGCAACAACGCCAGCAGCAGATGACGAATCAGCCTCCACAGCAACCGCAGATGCAACAACGGCAACAGACAACGCCACCCGTGACGCAGCAACAAACGCAGCCTCAATTTCCGCAGCGTCAAAATCAGCAGCCTGGGCAGCAACAAGTGCCGGCACAGCAACAACAGCAGCGGCAGCAAACCAATCAGAACAACAATCCGCCGGCTGAACAGCGTCCTTCCGTGAGATTCGCGCCTCCGGCCAAAACCACCGAGGATACATATCATCCGCATCAATTTGAGCATCCGCAAAATGCAGCTCCGCCAGCCGCTGCCGCGCCTCCTCCGCCAAAAGAGCAAGCGAAACCTCAGGAGCGTGGGCTGGAGTCCAAGAAGCCGGCCGATCAAAAAGATAAAGATAATAGAAAGTAGCGTGATTTGATTTGACGCAGATCGGTAAAGTAAAGACGCGCCGCGGATAATGCCATGACCTTTCCGCGGCGCTTTTTTGCGGTCTATTTATTACTTAGCAGGTTGCGACGGAGCAGAATGTGAATCATTCGCGCCGGGCGCCTTGGCCTTGTCCGCTTTTTTAACCACGACGATGTTTTCCAGATAAACATCACTTCCATTCACAACGACGTCAGCCGTAATCTGATCTTCCGGCGACAGCGGCGTCAATTGATCCGGATTCTTCACCGCATATCCCATGGTCATCGCCATCATGAATCCCGGAATATCGGCGGCGTCGATCGTCACTTGCTGCTTCGCGGTGTCAACCGAGACGATACGCCCGGAAAGGTGGTAGCGTTTCGGTCCCTCCGCCGGCTGCTCGGCCGGTTTGGATGACCCGCATCCGAGCAATCCCGAGAAAAGAATAATTCCCGCCACGGCGATTGCGCTGAAAAACATTCTGCGTGCCTGGAATTTCGTGCAATCCTTCATGTGGTCATCCTTTCACGCGTCCCATTAATGCCGCCACTTCAGATGGCTGAGGACTCCAGTCTAGAATACAGAATCTTTCCGGGAACCTGTAGATGAAACATAAAGCCCTGCGCGACCAAGGAATTTGTTGAATTCCCGGACGGCGATCGCACGCAAGCAGAACAATAAACCGAAGTGGGTCAAAAATAGGAACAGGGGGAGATGCTTTAACGCTTTGATGAAAACGATTGATGCGTCGAAGGCGAAACTCTAGAAGTGGGCAAGGTTCATTTTCTTGTCATACCATCGTGCCGGATGCAGGTCGGTTACGTTAATCGCCGCCATTTCAACACGGCAGGTTGCCGCGCGAGCGTCACACCATTCTTCGAACACCCAATACCGGACGTTCGCAAGGAGAAGACACGTGTAGGCGCCCTGAGGTCTGCCCGCAGCGTCATAAACTGCGTTCGCCAGACTTACGCATAAAGTTTCCTTTGGTCCCACATATTGCAGGACATGCCGTATGTGGTGCCCGATCGGGGTTGTAGTTTGGTGCTTGGCGTTGAGATCAGCCAGTGCAATGTTGGCATGCTCGATCCACACCGTAAAGCTTGATCGATTCACCAATAAGAGTGAGAGGTCCGCCCAGCCGTCTTCACGCACGATTTCCACTTGCGGTTGAAACTTGATCTGAGCTGCCTTGGTTTCATCCCTCCCTTTTCGCCGCCAGGGTAACCGGCGAATCCAGACGCGCTCCTTGGTTGCATCCATACTACTATGGTATGTTTTTGTTAGTAAATGTAAATACAGTGTATTACGTAAGTATTATACCTACGTGACCGTTGAAATGGCACATACAATTGGCTCTATCCGATCGGCGGTTCGCCGCAGGGTGTGGCGCGCGAGGGGCGGCGCTACAAAAACCAACAGGCTAAAGTTTCACTATGCTTTTCTGAATCGCATAGTGAACCAATTCAACCATTGAATTTGCTTGTAGCTTCAACATCAGCCTGCCTCTGTAGGTTTCCACGGTCCTGACGCTGATTGCGAGTGTGGAGGCGATATCTTTGGTGGATTTTCCCTCGGCAAGCAATCGGAGAACTTCCTGCTCTCTCTGAGACAGGTTCGCGCTCTGACGAGATTCAGATCGCGAATTCTGGTTTTCTTTTCCTGATTTTATTTTTTCAAACGAATTTGAACGAGGAGTACGGGATAATGGAGTTGGCACAATTTCAATTACAAAGCACCCGACATGCTCCACTCGGCCGCGCCCATCGGTTAATGGAAAGAGGTTTTCAACCCAACGGCCAACATCATGTCGTTTGGGCAACTTTCCGACAACCTCAAGATTAGTGGAAGATTGTCCGCTCGCCAAAACGTTTTCCCAGAGCGGCACGATCTTGTCCGCAAAAGTTCCCAGAATTTTGTCCATCGGATAACCTAGATGCGCCTTGACGGGTTCATTGTGCATCTCCGCTACGCTTTGATTCAGCGCTTTATAGCGCAAATGTCGGTCGCAAATGACGACCCCGACTTTGGACTCATCCAGGACTGAAGTTAAATTATGACGACGAAAGTAGCTGGAAATTAGTGGGTGCATATCTGCTTGCTTTTCCCGAAATCGCATGGCCCTCCGACAATTGTTCCGAAATTTACTGAGCGCAATTACGGACTTCGTTCGCAGCTACTTTACCATATTCGGTAATAAATATTTTCACATCGAAAATGTTGCCTTCAACGTCCATCGAAAAATCGTAGTGTGACCGCACTTCGGTTACGGTTGGGTCAAATCGTTCGCAAAATACAATTCGCAGGAACAATGAGAGTAGGCCGTGACGCCACTATGCAACTTGATGTAAATTAGAATGTGCTGGCGCAGTTCCCCGGTAGCTCAATGGTAGAGCATTCGGCTGTTAACCGAAGGGTTGCAAGTTCGAATCTTGCCCGGGGAGCCAATTTTTAAATCCCACTGCCAACCTCGTCCCGGAAACTCACTAAGCAAGCTAATGCCAATCCACGTTTAAAGACGGACACCGGTCCGTACAACCCCTCCAGCGTACTCGAAGTCGGTTCAGGTACGAGCAGGACTTTCACCAAGTGGGACATCCGTGCCGCCCGCGCCCTTAAAATTTCTGCCGTCATTGTCGCAGCCAATTGGCATTTCTTTTTGGATTGAAATTTACGTGCAGAATTTCCAATCGCCCAAACCAACATAAATCTCGACCGCATCAATATCTCCGCGAGTGACAATGCTATACAATTATCTGTGCAAACCGATTCAGGCACGGGAAAAGAGAAGGAAACGCAAGTTAGCGAATCATTGCCCACAAACCAGGCGCCTATCCCCGCGACGGGCGAGCCAGGCACGCGCGCAGCAGCCATCGCCATGTATGGGGCGCTGCTCCTCGCCTACAGTGTGAATGCGGCGGACCGCCAGCTTTTTCCGCTGCTTGCTCATGACGTGCGCGTGCAGTACGGCTTTTCGCTGTCGGACACCGGACTACTCGCCACAATTTTTACGCTGGGTCTTGCGGTTGCGGGACTCCCCACCGGATTTCTGCTGGCCCGTTTTTCGCGCAAAACTGTGCTGCTCCTGGGAATTGGAATTTTCTCCATTGGGACCGCGCTCACGGTTCTGGCGCGCGGCTTTCCGGACATGCTCGTTTACCTCGCCGCCACGGGAATTGGCGAAGCCATGCAACTCACGGTAATGATCGCCATCGCCGCGAATTATTTTGTGGGCTATCGCGCCGCGGCCATCGGATCGATGAATGTTTTTTTCGGGATGGGCGCATTCAGCGGGCCGATACTTGGCAGCCTCCTGCTTACCAATTACGGCAACTGGCACGCCCCGATGATCACGTTCGGCATCGTCGGCTTTGTAATGATCACAGTCATTGCATTGACCGTGCGGCCGTGGTTCAGCGAAACGCATCGCGCAGCCGATGCGCGCACGGATCACCTTGGCGCACCCACATTGCTGAACAGAAACACAGTGACCCTGACGATCCTCAGCGTGATCAGCGGTCTTGTCCTTTTTGGTTTTACCGGGATGTACCCCACATTTCTGCGTGAAGGACTTCACTACACACCAAAAGCGACGGGTCTTGCGGCAAGTTTTTACGGTGCGGGAGCCTTGCTCTCCATTTTCGGCGGCTGGCTGGGTGATCGTTTTTCTCCGCGTATCGTCCTAAGCACTGCGTTTTTTTGCCTCACCGCCCTCGGTTATCTTTTCTTTCACGGATCGGGTGCCATCGTGCCGCAAGCCATTATGGCGTGCGCCTACGGAGCCATTGCCAGCGGCACGATTTACGTAAATCTGGCCGGGTACCACGTGAAAGCTGTGCGCAGCAGTCTTTCCAGCCGAGCATCGGGCATGTTCGTCACCAGCTTCTACGCCGCCGCAGCTGCCGCAGGTTACGCGATGGGCGCAATCGCCAGTCATGGTGGATGGGCCCTCGCAGGCGAGCTGCAAATTTCGCTGCTCTCCGCAGTCGCCGCAATTCTCGCCTTAACCCTCCGCCCGGACAAGATGGCGCTGTAAATTCCGCAACTTCCTTTCAAGGGACAAGCTGCATCCTTAATTGCAGTTCGGTCCGCTGTAATTCGACCTGCTGCAGCCCGCCTCTTCAGAGGCGGGAGTTTAGATTCCCCGGCGGCGCGGTCGATGTGTGAACTCTAAATCCCCGCCTTTGAAGAGGCGGGCTACAGCACGACGCCGCTCGGAATTTAAGGCCTGTTGTTTGATCCAGAACAGAGGCAATGTGTTTCTTATTTCGCCAGTTCGCGGTTAATCAACCCGTAGGGATTTTCTCCCCTGAGGCATGCCAGCGCCTGCTCAATGGCGCGGAGCTGCAACAGCGCGCGTGCCTGCTGGCTGAGCCAAGCCGTATGCGCCGTCACAATGATTTTGGGATGGTGCACGAGCGCGGTCCGCAGCGGCGTGACTTGCGTCTCCGATTCCACCACATCGAATCCCGCGCCGAATATTTTCCCCGCATCGAGCGCAACGATCAGCGCCGCTTCATCGACCAGCCCGCCGCGTGCGGTGTTGACGATCGATGCCGTCTTCTTCATCTTGGCGAAGGCCGCTTCGCCGAGCAGGTGATGCGTGGCATCGTTCAGCGGCGCGTGCAACGAAATAAAATCCGCCCGCGCCAGCAGCGCATCCAGCGTGACGAGTTCCGCTCCCATTTCCCGCGCACGAGGCTCGCTCAGATAAGGATCGTGAATGATCACGCTCATTCCCAGCGCCTGCACTTTGCTCGCAAGGAGCGAACCGATTCTTCCGCAGCCGATCAAGCCGCATGTCTGGCCCCGCAATCGCTGGAGCGGCGGCATCTTCCCCACCGCCCAGACATCTTCCTTCGCCAACGCAATTGCCGGAAGCATCTGCCGGCTCAGCATCATCAGAAGCGCGAGGGCGTGATCCGAAACCTCATCGAGGCAATAGTCCGGAACATTCGCTACCATGATGCCGTGAGCCGTAGCCGCCGCGACGTCAACCGTATCAACGCCGATCCCGTAACGAACGATAATCTTGCAGTTCTTCATGGCGGAAATGGCGCGCTCCCCAATCGGCGCTCGCGCCGTCAGTATGCCATCCGCATTCTTGCACAACTCGGTTACCTGCTCCTCTGTTGTCGCTTGCCCGGTAACCAGCGTCCCGCCGGCAGCCTCCACAGCGCGCCTTTCCTGCTCCACATCCGAAAAACGATAATCGGTAATGACGATTTTCAACTTTTCCCCCATAATTTAATTGGAGCACCCTGTTTTTGTCGGCTAATTTATAATTGGCGGTATGGTCGTCGAACCTGCGGGTTTTAATTTCCTTTGCAATAATAAACCGACTGAACTTGTAATGCTCTGAACCAACAACTTGACACGATTCGGTTCATACCAATGATAACGGAAGCGTGCCATTATTTTCGAGGAGGAATACTCTGTGTCTGATATAGGAATGATGCCTGTAGATTGGGAAGTACGGTTTGATCCGCAGCGCATGCTGCGGGAACGTTTGCAACGCGCCAAGGACGCGCTAAACAATTCCGATCTGGATGCTCTTTTTGTTTTTCGAACGGAAGACGCCCGCTACCTGACGGGCTATCGACATCATCTCGGCCCCGCTTTCATCATGGGCAATGCGGTTACGGTGCTCTCGCGAAATCACGATCCTATTCTCTGGACCATGGACTTCGAGCACTGCAAGCTGCGCATGCCGTGGCTTTCTCCGGACCAAATCCGCCCCCGCGCCAATTTCCGCGAAAAGATCGGCATGAAGCGCTGGGCCGAGCAGGTGGAAGGCCTCATCGGTTCGCTCGCCGGGAAACGGGTGGGTATCGACATCTGGGACATCAATATGGAAGCGGCAATCAAAGATGTGTTCCCCAAGACGACGTTCCACGACGGGTACCAGAGCGTCCTGATGCGTGCCAAGGAAATTAAAACTCAGGATGAAATTCTCTGCCTCAAGATGGCCAACGCCATCACCGAGGCGGCTCTGGACGAGGGCATTCAAGCCCTGCGGCCCGGGATCAAGGAATGCGAAATCCTGAGCATCATATGGGGAAAGATGACCGCGATGGGCAGTGAGTGGACGCAGTGCACCAACATTATCTGCTCCGGCCCCTATACCGCTCCCTATCGCCGATTCACCTCCGACCGCATCATCCGCAATGGTGACCTCGTCATCATGGACGTCGGCGCGGGCTACAACGGTTATTGGGGCGATCTGACGCGCACATGGGTTTGCGGCACTGTAAAGCCAACACCCGAAATGCGTGATCTCCATCAGAAGTGCTACAACGCGCTCTTCAACGCCGGAAGTAAAGTACGTCCCGGAGCGACCAATGCAGACGTTTTTGCGGCGGCCGATCCCTACGTGCTGGACAGCCTGGGCCACGGCGCGGGCGTCAATCCGTGGGAAGCGCCTTACTTCAGCCCGGCTTCGAAAGATGCCCCGGTCGTGCTCAAGGAAGGAATGGTCTTCAACCTTGAGCCCTATGCGGGAAAGCCCGGTATCGGCGGCATTCGTCTCGAAAACGATCACGTCGTCACCAAAGACGGCGTCGAAATCTACACCACCTATCCCTTCGACGAGCGCCTCGTAAACGAACTGCATCCTTTGGACACAACCACGGGACGCACGAGATAACCGCTTGGCACACGACGCCATCGGCAACAGCAGCGGTGCATTAAGCGAAGATCAGTTGCCCTCCTTCCGCCTCGATGGCCGCTTGGCCGTCATCACGGGCGCGAGCGATGGCATAGGGCGGACCTTCGCCCTGGCCTATGCGCGCTCAGGGGCGGAAGTGGTTTTGGTAAGCCGCACGGAGGAAAAACTTGTGGACGCAAAGCGTTCGGTGGAAGCCGCCGGAGGCCGTGCCCACATCATTCGCGCGGACGTTGCCAAAATGCAGGACATTCGATCGATGGAACAGGAAGTATCCCGGCTCGTAAAGGGCCGGGATCTTTCTCTCGTTCTGGTCAATTGCGCGGGCTTTGGATTCACGAAGTCTGCGCTCGATACAACGGAAGAAGATTGGGACCGCGTCCTCGATGTTCAGGCGAAGGGAACATTTTTCTGCTGCCAGTTCATGGGCAAGCTGATGATCGAACGCGGTTACGGCAAAATTATTAATTTGAGTTCGACATGGTCCTTCAGCACAGATATGGGCAAGAGCGTTTACGGCATTGCAAAAGCGGGCATTTCGTACATGACGGCCGCGCTCTCCACGGAATGGGCTCCGCTCGGAGTCCGCGTCAACGCCATCGCTCCCACTTCAACGCTAACCGAAAATACCGCGCGCTCTTTCCGTGAAAATGAAGAACGCGCGCAAAGACTG
>DATHNC010000204.1:0-3354 GCA_035486415.1 Saccharimonadales bacterium (SeqCode) | reverse complement strand
GTTCGCGGCGATTGGGGACCGGCGACCTATGATGTGAGAAACGCCGGTGTCATGAATGTCAGCTACGAATTGCCTTTCGGCTACGGCAGGCAAATGTTGAACAGCGGGAGCGGATGGGAGAATAACATTGTGGGTGGATGGATGCTCAACAGCATCGTCACGATCCAGTCCGGTTTCCCATTCACGCCACAGCTGAGCTTTAATCCTTCCAACGACGGCGATTCCAAGAATCCCGTGCGGCCTTCCTGGAATCAGTCCTTCACCGGACCTGTGATTCTGGGCGGCACCACGCAGTGGTTTAATCCGGCAGCATTCATCGTCCCGCCATCGGGAACGTTTGGCAATGTCGGCAGAAACGTGCTGACCGGCCCCGGGCTCGGCACATGGGATTTTTCCGTGCTGAAAGATACACATTTGTTTGAGCGGATGAATCTGCAGTTTCGTGCGGAGATTTTCAATCTACTGAACCGGACGGACCTGGACACGCCCAACTTGATCGTGTTCACTTCCGCGACCGGAGCGCCATCACCTGTGGCGGGAACTTTCACGCAAACGTCGACAACCTCACGGCAGGTGCAATTCAGCCTGAAGCTGCTGTGGTAAGGGAGTAGGGGACGCAGACGGAAAGGATTTAACACAGAGGGCACAGAGGAAAGAGGAGAAAGGCGGAGAAAAGAGTAGGAAAGCGGAGAGGACCGGGCTTTTATTTCGGGGAAGACTCAATGACAAGTTTCTCGTCTCAAAATTCTTTCTCCGGTTTTCTCCTCTTTTCTCTGTGTTCTCTGTGTTAAAGCTTTTGACTTTGTCTTTGCCTTTCGCCGCCGCCACTCAAGCTCTCAAGTAACAATCGTCGGATAGAGCCGCGTCGCGACGGCCACCATCACCGCGAACGCGATAAACATCATCAGAAAATCGGTGCCCAGCCCGAAAGACGTGCTGCTGCCCATGATCATCAGCGTCCGCAATGCATCCACCTCATACGATAGCGGGTTCCCCTTGGCCACCAGGCGCAACCACCCAGGCATGAGGCTCAGCGGATAAATCGCATTGCTGGCAAAAAACAGCGGCATGGTCAAGACCTGGCCGATGCCCATAAACCGCTCGCGCGATTTCACAAGGCACGCAACGATCAACGAGAACGTCGAAAAAATTGCCGAGCCGAGCATCACCGCCAGCACAACTCCCGCCAGCGCAAAAATCTGGAACCGCAGCTGAACGTGCAGCAGGTAAGAAAGCCCATAAACAAAAACCATCTGGCACAGGCTGCGCACCGTGGACGAAATGGCGCGCCCGAGGACCAGCGTGCTGCGCGGCGCGGGACTCACCAGATATTTCTGGACGATGCCGAGGTCGCGCTCCCAGATCAGCGAAATGCCGTAGAAAATCGCACCAAACAAAACGCTCTGCGCCAGAATTCCGGGCGCCATGAAATCCAGATAGCTGATGCCGCCGGTGGGAATGGCGCGCGTGCGATTAAACACCTGGCCGAAAATCAGCAGCCACAGGACGGGCTGAACCATGCGCGTGAAAAGCTCGACAGGATCGTGAATAAGTTTACGGATGTCGGCTTCCGCCACTGCCAGGGTCTGCCGCAGATAATTCGCGCCGGGAAAAGGCTCAGCCCAGGCGTTGAGATGTGATTCTTGTGCGAGCGGCATCTTTCAGTTCGCCTCCCTCGGAAATCGTGGCACCCGTGAAATGAATGAAAACATCGTCGAGCGAGGCATCGGCCGCGACTTGCGCTTTGAGCGCAGCTGGCGTGTCCATCGCAGCAAGCACGCCGCGATGCATCACAGCGACCATGTCGCACAAGTGATCCGCCTCTTCCATGTCATGCGTGGTCATCAAAATCGTTGTGCCAAATTCGCGGCGCAATTCGCGAATCCGTTCCCATACTGAGCGCTTGGCAGAGGGATCGAGGCCCACAGAGGGCTCATCCATAAACAAAACGGTGGGATGGTGCAGCATGGATTGAGCAATTTCCAGACGCCGAATCATTCCGCCGGAATATTGCCGCACGAGTTTTCCGCTCACGTGTGCGAGGTCCATGAATTCGAGGCCTTGCATAATGCGCGGCGACCGCTCCGCGCGCGGCATGCCGTAGAGTTTCGCGGAGATTAAAAGATTTTCGTAGCCCGTCAGATCGCCGTCCGCGGAAAGCATTTGCGAAACGTAGCCGATCTTTTTTCGCACGAGCTCGGGATGCTTGACTAAATCATACCCGGCAATTGTCGCGGTGCCTTCCGAGGGAGGAAGCAGCGTCGTGAGCATTTTGATAAGAGTGCTTTTGCCCGCGCCGTTCGGCCCGAGAAGGCCGAAAGTCGCGCCGGAGGAAACGGAAAATTTAAGGTGGTCTACGGCAACGAGAGCGCCATATCGCCGAGTCAGGGATTGGACATCAATGACATTCTGTTCGGGAACAGATTCCATGGAGTCTAGAGTTTACCTCGCCTAGAGGTTTGATGCGATATGGTGATTTCACGTCGCTCATTGAAAACCGCGAGGAAACTAATGCTGCACTCAGACGTCTATTAAACGTAGGATAGAGTGTCTGCTCGAAATATGTTTGGCCGGAGTACAACATGAAGCGTCTCAGAATTTTTTCGATACCGGGGCTCGCCCTTGCGCTGGGAATTGCCGGTGTGACGGTCACCGCAACACCGCGTTACGCACCTGCGGCGGAAACCACCGCGTCTCGGGGCGTAAGCATTCCTGTCGAGCAATACACGCTGAAAAATGGATTGCGCGTGGTGCTGTCGGAAGATCACGCCGCTCCCACCGTTTCACTCTGCATCACGTATGACGTGGGATCGCGCAACGAACTACGGGGCCACACCGGTTTCGCGCATCTCTTTGAACACATGATGTTCCAAGGCTCTGAAAATGTGGGCAAGGGCGAACACCTGATTATGGTTCGCGTAAATGGCGGCGACGTGAACGGCACGACCACGGACGACTCCACAAATTATTACGAGCGCGTTCCGGCCAATCAGCTCGACATGGCACTGTTCCTCGAATCCGACCGCATGAAGGCCTTGCGCATCACGCAGGCAAATCTGGACAACCAGCGCAGCACCGTGCAGGAAGAGCGGCGCCTGCGCATGGACAACCAGCCGTACGGGAAGACGAACGAAATTATCGAAGGCCTTACGTACGATAATTTTGCATATAAACATTCCACCATGGGCTCGATGGAAGATCTGAATGCGGCGAGCCTTGGCGATGTGGCACAATTTTTTAAAACCTATTACGCGCCCAACAATGCAGTGTTGACACTGGTTGGCGATTTCAAATCGCCGGAAGCGCTCGCCAAAATTGAAAAATATTTTGAAGATATTCCGCAACAACCCGCTC
>DATHNC010000203.1:0-12545 GCA_035486415.1 Saccharimonadales bacterium (SeqCode) | reverse complement strand
GATCGAAGCGGCGCGGGGATTTATTCCCACATTCCTAATTGTGAAGGACCGGCAGATGTTATATCTGGCGATTGGAATTCTGGGCGCCACGGTGATGCCTCACAATTTGTATCTGCATTCGAGCATCGTGCAAACGCGCGCTTTTAATTTAACGCCGGAAGGGAAGCGCGAGGCGGTGCGCTTTGCGACGCTCGATTCCACGATCGCGCTCGGCTTATCTCTGTTCATCAACGCGGCCATACTTGTTTTGGGCGCGGCGGCATTCCACGTGCGCGGGATGAGCGACGTGGCAGACATCAGCCAGGCATATCAATTGCTGACTCCGGTGCTGGGCGTGAGCCTTGCCAGCGTTTTGTTCGCGGCGGCGCTGCTGTGCTCCGGACAAAATTCGACTCTCACCGGTACGCTTGCCGGACAAATTTGCATGGAAGGTTTTCTGCACTGGAGGGTCAGCCCGTGGTTGCGGCGGCTAATTACGCGATCGATGGCGATTATTCCCGCGGCGCTCGTGATCGGAATTATGGGTGAAAGCCATACCACTTCATTGCTTATTTTGAGCCAGGTAGTTTTGAGTTTTCAGCTGCCTTTCGCTGTCGTGCCTTTGATCCAATTCACCAGCGATCGTTCTAAAATGGGCGAATTTACGAACGGCACGTTCACAACTATTTTTGGTTGGTTTATGGCCGCAGCCATCATTGTGCTGAACGGGGCACTCTTGTGGCTAACGTTTGGCGGAAAACTGTAGATCTGCGTTTCTAATCTTCCACGATTCATGCGAATTTTTCAGCCATCTCTCAATTAACATTGCAAGTCGCCCATTTCGTCCCGAAGAACACGGGATGAAATGGCCTCTGCGAAAACCGCATTGCACTGCGCTTTCGTAGAGGCCGTACGGTCTTTGGACGGGCGATTTTTTAGATTGTGGATCATCTCAATTGTGGCACTCACGGTCCCTACGGAGTAAAATGCCGCCCTATTTAAAAAGACAAAGCTGTAATTGTGCGTTCCACGGGAGGGGCAGAATGTTGTCGAGTCGCCAAATCAGGAATGCTTTCTTAACCTTTTTCGCTTCCATTTTGGTGTCTGGCATTTCGGCACGCAGCCAGGAAAACCAATACCCTAAACCTGAAGACCTGCCCAACCCGTATAAGCTGGTGGAAGGCTGGCCAACGCTCCCTGCGAGCATGAATGGCGGGCATTGGGGCGAAGTGATTCGGGTACACCTCGAGCACAATGGAAATGTCTGGGTATTTCATCGCTGCTTCAGTGTGGTTCCTCCTGGGCATGCAACGTGCGTAGCTCGCGGTGAAGCTAATCCGCCGATATTGGAATTTGATCCATCCGGCAAGTTGATAAGAAGTTTTGGTGACGGGTTGTTCGCATACCCTCATGGATTTACGGTTGCCGAGGATGGGAATTTGTGGGCGACGGACGTGAATGACGAGCAGCAGATTCTCGGTTTGCCCGCAAAGAATAAAGACGGCGTAGTCATGGGGCAAGAGGTGCTGAAGATTAGCCCAACGGGCAAGGTATTGATGACGATTGGCAAAGAGGGCGTGAGCGGAGACGGCAACGATACGTTCGATCGGCCTACGGGCGTGGCGGTCGCGCCAAACGGAGACATTTTTGTTTCTGACGGGCATTTTCCGAATGCCCACCACAATGCGCGCATTATTAAGTTTTCAAAGGACGGCAAGTTCATTAAATCCTTCGGGCACCTCGGCGCGGGCGATGGGGAAATCGACGAGCCGCACGACATCGCTATAGGTGGTACCCAGAACCGCGTGTATGTGGCCAACCGCAGAAACAGGCGCATCGAAGTGTTCGATCAGGACGGCAACTTCATCACCTCCTGGAAGCAATTCGGTCAGCCAAGTTCTGTGTTTGTGGGCAAGGATGACACGATTTATGTCGGCGCTTCCTTTTGGGATGCCAAAGATCAAATCGAAGTGCGGGCGAAAGCGCGGGCATCTGAAAATGTGAAGGACTACATCGAGCTGACAAAGCGCGAAAAGAGGGGAGTGATCATTGGCAGCGTCAAGGACGGATCCCTAAAGGCTTTCATTCCAGACCCGGCTGACCTGACGAAGCTGACTGACGTAGGCTCGTCTGCCTCGGGGATTGCCGCTGACGATACTGGAAATACAATCTATGTGGCGGACGTGGCTGTGCACAATTTGAGGAAATATGTGAAGGTTCAATAGGCAGCTTGCTTGTAAGTCTATGTGAACAGAATTCTTATGTGTTGTAATCTGGGTTCGATAGTTTAGCAGGTGAAATAAGCTGTGCGTTGTGGCAAGATTTTTAGTGTCTTGCAAATCTCGGTCTAAATGGAGACTTCGGAATGGGTGGATTCAATAAGGGAACTTCGAAGTGGCTGGCGCGCGGTATGGGGGCTTGCCTCGTGTTAGGAATGTTTGTATCCGTCGGTGGACGCGTCCTTGCGCAAGATACCCCACCAGCACCGTGGGTTGCGCCAGACGATGCGAAGAAGGTGAAAAATCCAGTGCCTTCCACTCCGGAGGCATTGGCTGCCGCGCAGGATTTGTTCACGGACAACTGCGTGCTGTGCCACGGCGAAAAGGGCGTGGGAGATGGCCCTGGCTCCAAGGCAATTAAGGTGAAGCCGGCGAACTTCACGGACGCGAAAATGATGGCTGCCGAAACCGACGGGTCGCTGTTTTGGAAGATGACAAACGGCCGTGGGCCCATGCCTTCCTGGAAAGATACGTTGACGGACAAGGAACGCTGGGAACTGGTGGATTACATTCGCAAGCTGGGCAAGGACGCCGCCAAGAAGTAAGTGGATTTGATTTATTGAAAGATCGGAAATGACGAGGGCGCGGTATTCGCGAAGCATTTAGGCTTCGGAAATACCGCGCCCTTATTTTTTTCCACTTACTTGATTGCTGCCAGTGCCTGCCCGACTTCCTTCATATCGGGCATGACCGGAATATCGTAATCCTTGAACCACGCTATCTTCCCTGCTTTGTCAATGATGGCAATCGCTCGTCCAGTGATTCCCTTGTCGGCAAGATACATGCCGTACTTGTCGGCAACCGCGCCCTTCGGATGGAAATCGGCGAGAAGAGGGTAGGTAATTCCCATTTTTTCGGCGAATGCTTTGTGCGCCCACGCGCTATCCACGCTGAGGCCAAGGACCTGCGCGTCGAGCGAATCATACTGCTTCAAATCATTCACGAAGCACGCGTGCTCGTTGGTGCAAACGGGGCTGAAATCGAGCGGGTAGAATATCAGGACAACATTGCGCTTGCCCGCATAGTCAGAAAGCTTGATTTCCTTTTGGGACTGGTCCTTCAAAGTAAATTCCGGAGCAGTTTGTCCTACAGCAATAGGCATGAATCCTCCTAAAAATTGTATTTAATTACGTACAGACCGGAATCGTTGAAGCGCGCTTTGCAGCCCGCCTTTTCAGACGCGGCGATTAATAATAACGGATTTGTTCGAGTGCTGTCCTGGATTCTGATACCATCGGCGCGACATGGCGCGTATCAGTTTGCAAGAGGCTTACCCCGGGATTTCCATTCGACCGAGTTCGCGCAGGTTGTGGGCGCGATTCATGCAGTGGCCGGCGGAGTGCATCCATTTGGAAAAGGGGCACCCGTGGATGGCGACGTACATTCCGGACACGTTGTATTTGCGCGGCAAAGCGAGGACGCGCAGGGAACCCCGGCGGCCGGAAATTTCCGTGTGCTTCGATTGCCTGAGCGGATTGCTGGAACCCGAACTGGCATCTTCACAGGCGCGCGTGGTTGCGTTTGAACCGGACGGCGAAACATTTACGCAATATTTTTTTCTGGGGCGCGAAGATTTTGACCCTGCCGGGATGCGTTCCGAAGTGGCGGCCGCGATCGAGGCGCGTCTTTCCAAATTGGAAGGCGCGTGCAGCGATTGCGGAAATCCTGCCACCTGGCTTTGGATTTCACGGCGCGAGGTTTCCAGCCTCGATCAGGCGGAACGGATCGAGACTTCACCCGGAGCGCTTTTTTGCGGAAAGCATGGTGCGGCAAAATTGTGCGAGGCGCTGGGAAAGATTGAGGAAGCAAATTTATTTTACGTGAATGCGCCGTATGGGGATTCCGGCGCATACGTTTGGATTTAGTGCGATGACGCTGCGCGAACTGGTCGAAAAGTATCTGGAGATTGCGGGAGGATTTTCGTTTCTGGCGCCGCTTGCGGATTTTGGAATGGAGCGCGCGGAAGTTGAGCGCGTTTTTGGGGCGTTTGACGAGGATTACCATATCAGCCGCTATATTCATTTCACCCAGGTTTCCGGGCCTGCCTACAAGATCAATGGATTTGAGCAGACACATGTTTCCTTGGATGAGGAAATTCAGACGATTTTATAGGTTTGCTGGGATTATTGGCTTAACCCGGCCAGTTATTTTCTTCGCTACAAAATTCAAAAGAAAACACACATTGCTGTAGCCCGCCTCTTCAGAGGCGGGCTACAGCAGCAGAAGAATACTTTTTTCGCAGGTTAATGAGGGAATTCTACTGGTAGCGGCGCCAGAGCCAATAACCTAGGCCGCAGACTAGCAGGATGGGCAGGGAACTCATGACCAGAGTCATGCCGAGATAGGTGCCGGCAGTTTTGGGATCGCCTACCATGCAGGCGGGGCAAGCCCATGCGGCGCCGGGGATGATCGAAAAGCCGGCAAGTGCTGCGAAGATTTGCGCTGCTCGATTCAGATGATGCATAGCTCTCACAAATATACACGCAAGTAGATGATGGGCCAAAGCAAGACTACGAAGTACCAGAATATCTGGACAGCGGTGAATGTCGAAGGCTCCAGCGATCCGTTGCGCATCGGGAAATAAATCGCGGTGAGCACGGCGATGGCGACAATGGCGTGGAGCGCGTGCGCGCCGACGATCAGGTAGAAAAATGCGCCGTGCGCGCCGGAGGTCATAGTCAGGCCCTCGCGCAACAAGGCTACCCACTCCACTCCCTGCAAAAATACGAAGGCAATTCCTGTGGCAATCGCGCCTGCCAGGTAAGGAGTCGCCTTGGCGTAGCTCTCACGCGCGCGTCGATTCGCGATGTACAACAATGCGCCGCTCAGAAGCAGGATCGCGGTGTTGAATGCCGTGCGTTCCACAGGCAAGCGAGGTTGGCCTACGGGCGGCCACACGCCGCCAAGGACGGTTGCTCGCGCGATGGTGTGGGCGCTGATCAGCCCGGCGAAAAACATAATTTCCGCAACGATAAAAATAATCATGGCCAGAACGGAGTTGGGCAGGCGTCTATTTGGGTTTGGCGTGGATCCGGCCATTGGCGATTCCATGGCTGTGGTTGAGCTACTCATGTTTTACGGGCGCGTTTGGAGCTGATTGCGCTTCTACGTTCGTGGGGTTCTTGGACCAGTGCAGGCCGCTCTGCTTCATCACGTCCGGAGATACGCCTGCAAACAGGATGAAGATAAAGAGCAGGCACACGACCAGGAGATAAGGGACCCAACGCTTTTCGACGTTGATGTGCATGAAATTTTTGGCGACGAGATACGCTTTGACAATCGCAATTCCAAAAGCGGCGATGAGCACGACTTCCCGCACGTGTGACATCGATCCCAGCACGCTGACGGCAAGCAGCAAAACGAGAATGGCCCAGATCTTGACGTAATTGGGATGATGGACGTGAGATTCAGTGGTCATGATTCCTCGTCAATATTGCCAACCAATTCAAATCGATTTCCCGACTGCAACTCTGAGCGCAATTTTCTTACCTCGCGATATACAGCAGCGGGAAAAGGAAAATCCAAACGATATCGACAAAGTGCCAGTACAGCCCGATGCACTCGACGCGTTGCAATTCCTGATTTTTTGCTGCGTCCGACGCGACGATTAGCATGATGATCATTCCGGCCAGCACGTGCAGGCCATGCAATCCTGCCAGGACATAATAGAACGACCAGAAGCCGCCGGAGGAAATCACAAACCCTTCATGAATATCCTTGGTCCATTCAAAACCTTTGATAGTCAGGAAGAGCAGACCGCCGAGAGCGGTGAGGCGCAGGAGTTTCGCGGCCCTCGGCCCGTCCATAGCGTCCGCGGCTTTGTGAGCGGACACGGCGCACAAGCTTGAGGTGAGCAGCACAAGTGTGTTGAAGGCGCCGGCCCAGGTATTCGTGTGCGAGGCGGCTTCAGCCCATTCCGGATGCCCGATGCGGTGCATGATATACGCGGCGAGCAGGCCCCCGAAGATCACGATTTCCGAGGCAATCACCCACCACGTAATTAATCGCGCCGTAGGAATTCCGGTGACGCTTCTCGTGTTGGCAATCGGTTTGGCGCTAGCACTCATAAGTCATTGGCTCCGAAAAATTATTCGGGGACGTTCTGCGGAGTGAAATCATCCGCGCGGCCTGGCAGGCCATATTCGTACGGTCCGCGATATACTGTGGGCAATTCAGAAAAGTTGCCATGCGGCGGCGGCGAGGGCACGCTCCATTCGAGCGTAGTGGATCGCCACGGATTCGGCCCCGCTTTTTTACCGTTGCGCAGGCTCCAGAAAAAATTGAAAAGAAAAACAAATTGAAAAGAGAGCATCACGAGCAGCGCAATCGTGGACGTGGTGCGCAGATGCTGCAGCGCGGGGCGCGACTGTTCCGCAAATTGCGCGTAGCTGTAAACGCGCCGCTGGTCTCCCGCGGTGCCGGTGATGAACAACGGAATAAAAATCACGTTGAAGGGAATCACCGTGCCCCAGAAATGAATTTTCCCCAGCGTGTCGTTGAGCATGGTCCCGAACATTTTCGGATACCAGAACGTGATTCCCGCAAACACGGCAATAATGGCGATAGGAACGAACGTGTAATGAAAATGCGCGATGACAAAATACGTATCGTGCAGATAAATGTCCGTGCCGGAAGAGCCAAGAAAAATTCCGGTGACGCCCCCAATCAGGAACTCCGCAATAAATCCGAGAGCCCAGAGCATGGGCGTGCCGAGTGTGATCGAGCCGCCATAGAGCGTGGCGATGTAGAGGAACACCATTTCCGTGATGGGCACGGAAATCATCAGCGTGGTGATGGAAAAAATGTTGGCCATGCGCGGATCAATGCCCGCGACGAATTGATGGTGCGCCCACACGACGAAGCTCAGGAAACCAACCGCCCATGTCGTGTACAGAACTGTTTTGTACCCAAAAATTTTCTTGCGCGCAAACACCGCGATGACTTCCGCGACAATTCCCATGGCCGGAAGCAGTACGACGTAGACTTCCGGATGACCGAAAAACCAGAAAAGATGCTGCCACAGGAGTGGATCGCCGCCGCGTGTCGGATCGTAAAACCCGGTGGACATCGTCTGGTCGAAGAGCAGCATGACGGCTCCGGCGATCAGCGGTCCGGCGGAAGCCATGAAGATGACGCTGGCGAGAACGATCATCCAGACGATGAGCGGGATGTCGTACATTTTCATTCCCGGCGCGCGGCTGTTCATCGCGGTGACCGTAAAATTAATGCCGCCCAGAAGGAACGCGACAAATTCCAGAGCAACCGCGAGCAGCCACAACACAGAGCCAAGCGGCGTCAGGTTATAAGCGCCATTCGCGGAAAGCGGTGGATACGCGGTCCAGGCGCCGCCGAATGCTCCACCCTTTACCAGAAAAGAGGCGAGGAGAACAATCGCGCTGACCAGAAAAATTTGATACGAAAGGCGGTTGATGCGCGGAAACGCCATATCATCGCAGCCGACCATGAGCGGAATCAGAAAATTTCCGAACGCGGCGATGAGTACGGGCATGGCCACCCAGAAAATCATGATGCTGCCGTGCATGGTCACGAGAGCGTTGTATCTGGCTGGCGTAACAATTCCGTATCCCGGGACATGCTGATTGGGAAAACCGAGCTGCATGCGGAAGACGTAAGCGAAATAGCCCCCGATCAGGGCCATCGCCATTCCCGTAAACATATATTGCATGGCGATCATTTTGTGGTCGGTGGACCACAGATATTTTTTGAAGAATCCAGCCTCGGCGTGTTGAACTTCCCCGCTCATCGCCGCACCTCCGCGATCGTCGAGCCCGCGCCGGGAGCAGAGGCGGGCAATGCCACTTGCTCCGCCACGGCCGGACTCGAGTTTCGCTGCAACCAGGCTGCATGATCCTGGGGAGTCTCGACAATAATCCGGCCGGCCATCAACGCGTGGCCGATCCCGCACATTTGCGTGCATTGAATGTCGTACGTGCCGACGCGATTGGGGGTAAACCAGCCGGTAATGGTGCGCCCGGGCAGCGCGTCTTGTTTCAGGCGGAAAGCAGGGACGGCGAAACTGTGAATCACATCTCGCGACATCAGCTCGAAGTGGTACGTGGTATTCACGACGACGTGCAGTTCGCCTACGGTGCGAATGTCGTCGGCCGTATCCAGCACCCCACCAGGTCCCGGTTGCTGGAAACTCCAGGCCCACTGCTGGCCGATCACCCGGACGGTAGCATCGGCGGGAGGCATGACTTGCTTGATCTGGTACCACACCATGATCGCGCCGGCGACGATCACGATGTCGCACACCATGATCAGGTAGTGGGGGATCGATATCCAGCGCTTCAGATGCTTCTCTTCTCCGGTGATGTACTGGGTGGGACGTCCATCTTTCGCTCGGAACTTGAAGATCAGGAAAAACATCATCCCCTCGGCGGCAAGCAGCCAAAATCCAACCACCACAGCGATCAGGATGAACAGGTGATCGATGCTATGCGCGTAGGTCGAAGAGGCTGTTGCGTACCGTTCCCACATAAAATCTCCCGCTACCGGATAAGAATGATTATCCCTGCAATAAAAGCCAATGAGCCCGCAACGATGATCCAAAAAACTGTCGAGGCCACTTGATCGGGCGACTCGTCGGCATGATCCATGAAATGTTTTTCTCCTGCCCTTCGGGCCTAAGGTTTGAGCGTCTCGGCATACGCGACGACATTCCGAATGGCATCTTCGTCAGGAAGGGCGCGAGCCATGGGGCGCATCAATCTGCCCTGGGTGTCCTTTGGATTTGTGCCGCGAACCCCGCTCCTGAATTTTCTAAGCTCCGTGGCAAGATACCAATCGTCCACGCCTGCAATTCGAGGGGCTCCCAGGTCCTGATTCCCGCCGCCGTTGTCGCCGTGGCAGGCCGCGCAAGTCGCGTATAACGTCGCGCCGGCTTTCGGATCACCCGGAAGGGAGGAAACTTGTGGGACCGCAGGTAAAGTCTCGACGTAATGCGCCACTGCCTTCACGTCATCCTCGGACGTAAGGCTGAGCGCCATCGGCCGCATGCGCATGCCTTCGACATCGTTAAAATGCATGCCGCGAACGCCGGCTCGAAATTTATCGAGCTGCCTCTCGACGTACCATTCTTTCATGCCGGCAATGTTGGGTGCGCCGATCTCGGGATTCCCCGACCCGTCCGCATTGTGGCACGGGACGCAAGTCTCGAAGACTTCCTGGCCGCGAGTGGCGGCATCCGTCGTGCCAAGGCGGCATCCGGAGAGACTCAATCCACCGATCAAGAGCAGGAAAACGGAAAACGTGATTCGATGGTTTTCGGGTTTTTGAGTTCTGCACATACTCAAAAAAGGAATTATGGAAGCGGGATGTTAACAGCCGTGAGAATCGAAGACAAGCTGAACTTGCGATCAAACGCGGATTTTACACGCACGGGTAAGCTTAACAAGTTTCAACTTGGGGCAGTTTCCGTCTGTTTTATTGGCACATTCTGTGACAAACTATTGCTAGTTCTAGACTTACTTCGGTACTGCCAATCGCTGCAATCGCTCACCCAGGCGGTTGTGTTCTTCGCGGATCTCTTCCGGGAGGCGATCGCCGAATTTCTTGAAGAATTCTCCGACGTTCGCATGTTCCTTGGCCCAATCCGAGGGATCGACGCGCAGCAATTCATTCATGGTATCCCGCGACACATTGATCCCATCGAGTGTAATCGCGTTGGGAGTAGGAACCGCGCCGATGGGAGTTTCCGCCGCCGGGGCCGTTCCTTCGATCCGTTCGAGCATCCACTTCAGCACGCGCGCATTTTCGCCGTAGCCCGGCCACAGGAATTTGCCGTCGGCGCCCTTGCGGAACCAATTCACGTGAAAAATTTTCGGCGGGTGAGGAATACGCTTGCCCATTTCGAGCCAGTGCTCAAAATAATCGCCCATGTTATATCCGCAAAAGGGAAGCATGGCCATCGGGTCGCGCCGCGTGACGCCCACAGCTCCGGTGATGGCCGCCGTCGTTTCCGAAGCCATCGTCGAGGCGACGTACACGCCATGTTGCCAGCTCGCCGCCTCATAAACCAAAGGCGCAAGCCGCGCGCGGCGGCCGCCAAAGATAAAAGCGGAGATGGGTACTCCACCCGGATCTTCCCAGCGCGAAGAAATCGAAGGCGCCTGAATTGCCGGCACCGTATATCGAGAATTCGCCTGCGCCGCGAGGCCGTTCGAGGATGTCCACGGGCGGCCCAGCCAATCCGTCATTCCGGCCGGGGCATTGTCGCTCATGCCTTCCCACCAGGGTTCGCGCGCCGCGGTCATCGCGGTATTGGTGAAGATCGTATTCTTGCGCAGCGCCGCCATCACATTTGGATTCGTCTTTTCGTTCGTCCCCGGAGCGACGCCAAAGAAACCGGCTTCCGGATTGATAGCGTGCAGATAGCCGTCCGAGCCGACTTGCATCCAGGCAATGTCGTCGCCAACGGTCCAGACGCGATAGCCTTCGTTTTCGAGCGAGGAAACCATCATGGAAAGATTGGTTTTGCCGCAGGCGCTCGGAAACGCCGCAGCCATGTACGTGACTTTCCCGCCGGGCGATTCGAGGCCCAGAATCAGCATGTGCTCGGCCATCCAGCCCTGTTCGCGCCCCATCCAGCTGGCGATGCGCAAGGCAAAGCATTTTTTGCCGAGCAGTGCGTTGCCGCCGTAGCCGGAACCGATGCTCCAGATTAATTTTTCTTCGGGGAAGTGCATTACGTAGCGGCGGTCAGGGCTGAGGTCTCCGAGGGAATGCAGCCCGGGAACGAAATCTGTGGAATTCCCGAGGCGGTCGAGCGCAACTTTTCCCATGCGGGACATGATGCGCATGCTCGCCACGACATAAGCGCTGTCCGTGACTTCGACTCCGATGCGGCTCTGCGGCGAAGCGGTCGGCCCCAGAATATAAGGGACCACGTACATCGTGCGGTCCTTCATCGAGCCTTCGAACAAGCCTCCAAGCAGTTTCTTCGCATCGGCGGGAGGCATCCAGTTGTTGGTGGGTCCCGCTTCTTCCTGGCTGGGTGTGCAGATGTAGGTTATTTTTTCCGTGCGGGCCACATCGCTGGGGTCGCTTCGATGCAGCAAACAATTGGGATACGTTTTTTCATTCAGGGGAAACGTGCTGCCCTCGCGAATCAATTGGTCTTCGATGCGGGAGGCCTCTTCTTCCGACCCGTCGCACCACTGAATTTGCGCGGGGCGAGTCAGGCGCTCTACCGATTCCACCCATTGTTCAAGGGGCGTCGACACGGATCTTCCTCCTAGGTTGTTTCGGCATGCCAGCGGGTAAGATTATGGCTGCAAAGACACTGACCAGCGATTTAGGCAGCGGACACACACCGAAACAAAAAGTCTAAGACACGGATGAAGTAAACGCAAGTTCCCGCCCATTTTCTGGCCCCGGGAACTAACATCGCGATTACTAGCACTTTCGAGAGAGAAGGCGGTAAAGCATCCGTGAATTAGAGCCGATTGATCGGAGAAGAGCGCCAAAACCCTCCCCGGCGGATCTATTTCAGTATGCCAGCGGGATTTGGCATCGAGTGTGATGCATGTCACAAACTTCTGTGCTGCCAGTCACAGATGGGATTAGACTGGTGTGGCAAAAAGGAACAGTTATGGTTCGGGCGATATAATCATTAATTCTTGCCGAAGGAGAAATATCGGTGAAAATTACAAGGAAGTTCAAGATTGGTGTTCTTGCAATACTACCCCTAACGCTCTTCGCAATTCCGCGCTTGGCCTCTGCGCAGTCCGACGCACAGAAGCTTTATGACACAAACTGCGCCAAGTGCCACGGGCCGGACGGCAGCGGCAACACGGCGGTCGGCAAGGCCGTCGGCGCGAAGGATCTGCGCTCGGCGGAAGCGAAGAAGCTGACCGACGCTGAAATCACCACCCAGATCGATCAGGGAAAAGGGAACATGCCTCCTTTTGGAGGGACCCTCAATAAGGCACAAATTGAAAGCTTAATCCCGATCGTGCGCGAATTCAGCAAGAAAGCGGCGCCGGCCAAGAAGCCAAGTTAATGTCCCGATTCAGGCAAGCTCTGAACTAGCTGCCTTCCTTCTGAAATGAACCAGACGCGCGGGCGGACCGTCAATGCGCCCGTGTGGCCCCGGTCAGCGTCGTGCCGGGCGCATTGCTCGAAGTGTTTCCGAATTTTTAAAAATGGAGCATTGAAAAGAAAAGGGAGAAACGAGAATGAATATCCAGTGGAAATCATTCAGTTTTACCGGCATGATCGCCGTAATTTTCGCGATGTTTATCAGCCTGTTTTTGCAAGTTCCTA
>DATHNC010000202.1:0-5231 GCA_035486415.1 Saccharimonadales bacterium (SeqCode) | reverse complement strand
CGCCATTGCCTATAACTTGAGCCGACTGTACCACCAGAAGAGATCAGAGTCGGTGGCGTCAGCGACAACGCACATCCAGAAATTGAAACCATCGTTGACGCGATCGCTATACACATCTTCACAAAAATGTGAGGGGGTTCTAGCGCACACTCTACAGGGCTTTTTCTATTTCCATACTCGTCCCCACCACTTCCGTGGTGGGCTATTTTTCTTTCGCCCCTGGCGGGGCTGTCCTACACTAGAGACAAGTGCGGTCAAAAGTAAATACTTGACTCGAAACCGCTCTAGCTAGCTCTGTTTACTTCCACAGTTCCGCCGTCAATCTGCTGTAGCCCGCCGCTCTGATCCTTCGCTTTCACTCAGGACAAGAGAGGCGGCCTACAGCAGCCGTTTTCGATTACAGTTCGACCAAATTAATTAGCCTTGGAGCTGATCGCGGGAGCCGAGCGCGGCGGTTTGCGATCATGCGTGGCCTGCTCGAAGCCGTAGGCCAGCATCAGCAATTCCGGTTCCTGAAAAGGCCGCCCAAGAATTTCCATTCCTACGGGAACGCCGATCGGCGCTTCGGTCGTGGGAGTAGAAAACCCAGCGGGAACAACGATGGCCGGAAATCCTCCCACGGGCGCTATGTTTCCGTTTCTATCTTTCTGAAATGTTGCGCCAATCGGAAGGACCAGACATTTTTGATGCGGATAAATCAGAGCGTCGAGTTTGTTTTTCGCCATGAGGTTCATCACTTCAATTTTTAATTCTTCCATCTTGATGCGCTTGTCCTTGTACTCCGCGGTGTTCGGACCATCCTCATAACCTTCCGCAGTGGCAAAAAACTTTTCGAGCGTCGGTTTGTCATATTTGCCGGAAGAAATAATTTCGGCCAGTGAATGCACTGGGACGTGGGAACCTTGCGCCTTCAGATATCCGTTTATGGCGGTCTTAAATTCGAAATCATTCAAGCGATAGTTGGAAACGACGTGGTCTGTATCCAATTGTTGATCTTCCACCGGAACGATCACGGCTCCCTGCTCTTTCATGGCTTCGATGGCTTTGGCCATCACCTTGTTCACTTCGTCGTATTCCGGGCCTTTGCCAAATAAATTGGTGATCACTCCAAGGCGCGTGCCCTTCAATCCACTCTTAAGGTACGCAGTGTAGGTTTTTGGAATGTTACCGACGCTCAACGAGGTCACCGGATCATTCGGATCATATCCGGCCATCACGTCAAGCATGCGCGCTAAATCTGAAACATTGCGCGTAATCGGGCCAATCGTATCCTGCGTGAAAGAAACCGGCACGATCCCGTCGCGGCTGATCAAACCCATCGTCGGCCGCAATCCCACCAGATTATTTGCCGATGCAGGCGAGCGAATCGAGCCGCCCGTATCCGACCCCGTGCCGGCTGCCGCGAGGTTGGCCGCAACTGCCGCGCCTGTTCCTCCCGATGACCCACCCGGAGTTCGCGTGAGGTCGTAGGGATTTTTCACTTGCCCGCCGAGTGAACTGACCGAGATGCCGCCGCTTGCGAACTCCTGCAGATTTGTTTTGCCGAGGATGAGCGCGCCAGCATCGCGTAATTTCTTAACCGCAAAAGCATCTTTGTCCGGTTGCGCGCCTTTGAGCGTGAGCGCTCCGGCCGTCGTAGGCATGTCCGCCGTATCGAAATTATCTTTCAGAACGATGGGAATACATTCGAGCAGTTTCATTTTCCCGGTGCGCTTGATTTCCTGGTCCATGGCATCGGCTTGCTGCAATACGCGGGGATTTACGTACAGCATGGCATTAATTTTTGGGCCGGCCTGATCGTAGGCTTGAATGCGTTTCAAATATTGATCCGCCAAATCATGGCACGTCAGAGTTCCATCATGCAGCGCTTGATGAATGTCCGCGATGGAGGTTTCCGTCACCTGAAACGATTGAGCGGACGCAACTCCAGTCCAAAGTAAAAGCAAAAGAAAAATCCCAACAAAAGCTGTGACCCTATTTCGAAACATTCATTCCTCCGATGATGGCAATCATTCGTGCATTCCTGACCAATACATTAGTGCATCTCAAGGTCCGCATATTCCGGGTGATCATCTACGAATCGCCGTACATTCGGACAAACGATATCGACCTTGAGATTGTGCTCTCGTGCCCACCGTAATGCGTACTCTGCAAGAACCGACCCGTGACCCTGATGCCGCAATTCTTCAGGAACTTCGGTGTGAATCAATTCCAGGATGTTCCCTGCCAAACTATATTCGAGATAGGCAACTTGCCCGCTTTGCTCGATTTCGAAGCGCCCGCTCGTTACCTGCTGCAACGGCAACTGCTTTCGATGAAAAATATTCCACATGAAAATAACACCTTTTGTCGCCGGATCTTATATCGGCGATGCTGAAGAGCAACAAATACTCTCCGCGCACATTTTGGTCGAGACCGCAATATCGGTTAGAAGTAACATCAGTTGTACACAACCCTGATGCAGATAGAATTGCGATCGAGTTTCCTCCATCCTCCCGGCAACGCGATACAACGCTCGATAATAGCAGTATAGATCCCGGGTTATGCTGCACACTTCCGCCGTGAATTAGGGACTAAAGTCTCCGTGGTCGGAACCGGAATTTGCAAAAATGCACATTTGCGGGATTTGGATTATACTTCCCGCATGGCATCTCCGGGCAATGGATCGGTGCCCCTTGTAATTGCCGAGGACGTTCGCCTTGTCCTCGACGGTGTTCTTGGTCAGGTCTGCACGATGCATTCGTCAAATGAAGTCGAACTTCTCAACCGGCAAATCCTGAAATTATCCCAAACTGATTTTTTACAACCATATCCCAATGGTGATCACTTCCCCACCTGGGATCTACCGAACCTATCACCACTGAACTCCGAGCTTCGCTCCGAACTCTTCACTCGTTAGCATCAAGAGTTGGCGCGCACAATTTGAGGCCGCCTCTTCTCGCCGCACTTCGTAATACCAATACTTGAAATTCAAAGGAGACATCATGGCAACCACAAGAGTCGCAATAGCGCCCATGAAGGCGGCGCAGATTTCCAAACCAGGAGGTGATTTCGAGATTGTTGAGCGTGAGATTCCTAACCCGGGTGCGGGGCAGGTGCGAATCAAGGTGCAGGCATGTGGCGTTTGCCACAGTGACGTGCTCACGAAAGAAGGTGGTCTCCCAGGCATTCAATATCCGCGCGTCCCAGGACACGAAGTCGCAGGCATCATTGACGAACTCGGCGCCGGAGTTACTGCGTGGAAGAAGGGACAGCGCGTCGGTGTCGGCTGGCACGGCGGACACGACGGCACATGTCTGCAGTGCCGTCGCGGAGATTTTAGTAATTGCATAAATCAAAAAATTGCGGGCATCAGTTACGACGGCGGCTACCAGCAATACATGGTTGCCCCGGTGGAGGCGCTGGCTGCGATCCCGGAAAATCTGAGCGACGTGGATGCCGCTCCGCTGCTGTGCGCCGGAATCACCACCTACAATGCGCTGCGGCACAGCGGCGCCATGCCCGGAGACCTCGTGGCGGTGTTGGGCATCGGCGGGCTGGGCCATCTCGGAATTCAATTCGCAAACAAATTTGGATATAAAGTCGCGGCCATTGGGCGCGGGTCCGAAAACGAGACGCTTGCAAAAAAACTTGGAGCGAGCGTGTACATCAACAGCCAAAAGGGGAGCGCCGCGGAAGCTTTGAAAAAAATGGGCGGCGCACAAGTTATTCTCGCGACAGCCCCCAGCTCCAAAGCAATGTCCGAACTGATCGACGGACTGGGACCGAACGGCAAACTCATGGTCATTGGCGCGGCGTTCGAGCCCATTGAGGTCACGCCGGTGCAACTTATTTTCGGAAGTCGAACCATTCAAGGTTGGGCCTCGGGAACTCCAACCGATTCCGAGGACACGATGCGTTTCGCTGAACTGAGCGGCGTGCGTCCCATGATTGAAACGTATCCGCTCGAAAAAGCGGCCGAGGCTTATGCGCGAATGATGAGCGGCAAAGCCGAGTTCCGCGTCGTTCTGACCATGTAAAGACAGCGGACAAGAAGATCATGAAGCAGTTTGCGCTACGGCGGTGCCTGACGCAGTTCCGAACTCCATACGTTGCGGATGGGGACGCGCTCGAAGTCAAGGTTGCTTGCCAGGACACGGAAGGAAAATTGGAAATTTAAATGAATGGTGTATCGAAAGGAGACATCCATGAACGCGGTACAAGTCGAACAGAAAAGCTTTGAGATGCCCCCGCGCGAGGGGATCAGCATCGCGTATTTTCTCACTGTCGCCGACGTCGAGCGATCGGCTCGCTACTATGAGAAGGTCTTCGGCGCTCGCATTCTGACCATGGGTGATGGCAACGCGCCTCCCTACCTTCAGCTTGCGAATATCTGGATGATTCTGAACGTAGGTGGCGGGCCAACCCCGGACAAGCCGACGGTAACGCTCAGCGTGCCCGACCCGAATCACATCAACAGTTTTATGAATTTCCGCGTCGCGGATATTCAAGCCTGCTATGAATTGTGGAAAAGTCGAGGAGCCGAATTCCTCACGGCGCCGATCCCCAAGTACGGCGAGATTCGCTGCTACATCCGCGATCCTGACGGTTACATTATCGAGATCGGACAAAGCACTTCTCTCAAGTACGGTTAACGCGTGGCGCGAATAGGATGCTGGCCCTGCGCTTCGCCGTCGCGCTTCTTCCAGACTTTGCCTTGAACAGTCATTCGCTCTGACATCGAAAGGAGTACCCGATGGATGGCACAAATGGACGGAAAGAGACCACGCTTGGTGTGAACGTTTTTACCGCCCCCGGAAAGACCATGGTCGGCGAGAGGCCAAAGCCCTTCGGCGAAGCGCTCGGCTTTGACCCGATCACGTCGACTTTAATCTTCGGCGAGTATGACGCGGTGCTGGTGGATGCAATGGGGACAGTGGCTGAGGCTGAGGCTCTCGCCGATTGGATCGCACTGCACAACCGCAATTTGGAGACTATCTATATAACGCATGCTCATTTCGACCATTTCTACGGTCTGAGCATTCTGCTCGACCATTTCCCTGGTGCACGGGCGATTGCGAGGCCCAAGACGCTGGACGCCATGCAGATGTCTTTCACTCCCACAGTGGAGCGGCTAGCCCGCCGGATGTTTCCTGGGCAGGTGCCCACTAAGTTGGTTCCACCTGAGCCCTATGAGCACGACACGTTCACTCTCGAGGGCCATGAATTGCGCATCATCGAGCAGGGCCGCA
>DATHNC010000201.1:0-95310 GCA_035486415.1 Saccharimonadales bacterium (SeqCode) | reverse complement strand
CGCCATTGCCTATAACTTGAGCCGACTGTACCACCAGAAGAGATCAGAGTCGGTGGCGTCAGCGACAACGCACATCCAGAAATTGAAACCATCGTTGACGCGATCGCTATACACATCTTCACAAAAATGTGAGGGGGTTCTCACGCACACTCGTAGGGGCTTGTTTTTTTGTGGACCGTTTCCCACAGCTGAAGCTGTGGGAAACGGTATTTCGCCCCTGGCGGGGCTTTCCTGAAAGTGAAGTGCAATTTTTTGCAGTAGAGTGTTTTCTGTTTACTCACTACTTCGGGCCGCATTTTTTCAGTCCTCCAGCGAAGACAAGTGCGGTCAGATGCAAATATCTAACTCGAAGCCGCACTGTCAATATGAATGACATTGTCCCAAAAAGAAAAAACCCCAAAACGGGAAATGTTTTGGGGTTCTATTCGAACTTCGAAAAATTTGAAAAGCCAGTTACATCTCCATACCTTCGGCTTTTTCCATCTGAGAGGGCATCTGCAAGCGGGCTTTCGCCAGGGACTTGACGAGTGCGCCTTCCATGGTTTCGGCTGAGGTATTTCGGGCTGTGGCGAGTTCACTTACGAGGAGGAATTTGGCTCGTTCCAACATTTTCTTTTCGCGGAAGGAAAGTGGCTTGGTGCGGCTGAGGGATACGAGGGATTTTAGGACGGCTGCTACTTCGATTAGCTCCCCGGTTCGCATCCGCTCCGAATTCTCTTTGAAGCGGTGTTTCCAATCGTGGTGCGAATTCGGTTTTCCCTTTTCGAGAAAGCTCAATACCTTGAGCGTTTCCCCGTTTCGAATCACGTGCCTCAATCCTACGGATTCAGCGTTTGTTGCAGGAACCATTACTTTGAGCCCACTCGCCAAAATCTTTACCATAAAGTACTTTTCCGTTCGCCCGTTCATTACCCCGAAATTGATCTGTTCGATCATTCCTACGCCGTGGTTCGGATAGACAACCTTGTCCCCTATCTTGTAATCCATGGTCGGAACCCCCTAGAGGTGAGCTGAACCAATACTGAACGATTCGACAATCGAAGTCAAGATATTTCTTTAAGAATCAGTAAGTTATGCGATTTTTTCATTTGAGATTGGTCATTGAATTGCACATGTATTTTTTCTAATATTTCACCTTAGAGTCATTCTTCTTTCTCTTCTTCTTCTCCGGTCCGACTTTACCTCGTATGCGCTAGAATAGCTAAATGCTGATCCTTGCCGTAGATACGAGCACCCGCACGGGGAGCGCCGCCATTTTGCGTGACTCCCAGATTCTAGCCGAGGTTTCCGGGTACGAGGAAACACTATATTCAAACAGGCTTTTTCGCGATATCGCCGCGCTCCAGGAAAAAGCAAATTTTAGTATGGATCAAGTCGACGTCTTTGCCGTTTCATCCGGTCCAGGTTCTTTCACTGGCCTTCGCGTCGGTTTGACGGCCGTAAAAGCGTGGGCGGAGGTGCATGGGAAGCCCATAGCGGCGATTAGTGGGCTGGAAGCGATTGCTTACGAATCGCTAGCCAGTGGGGTCCCTGAAGCCTTCTCAGCCTCGTTTATCGCCCCTTTCATGGACGCTCGACGAGGTCAAATCTTTGGGGCCGTTTATCGGAATGCCCGCGGGAACGAATTGTGCCTGGAACTCGTCACCGACGAATCGATTCTATCCTTGGATGAGTTTCTGGACATGGCAAAAGGGAAGTCCGCTCAGCCTGTTGCCCTCATATCGCCCACGCCGGATGTTCTGCCGTCTGCTCGTATTGAGGAAGCATTTCCCGGGCAGCGTGTCATACCGGTTTCTGCTGCTCTGGCCCCCGCCATTGGCAGATTGGGATTCGAACGCGCCAGGCGTGGGGAATTGGTTGATGCAATCCGGCTCGACGCGAATTATGTGCGCCGATCCGACGCAGAGGCAGCCTGGAAGGACGGCTAATGCCCGCGCCCGGACATGGAACCTTTGACCCCCAATCTGTCACACTTCGGCGAATGATCGCTGCTGACGCCGGAGCGGCACTGTTATTGCTTGAGGAAAGCCCCGAAGCGTCAAGGTGGTCCAGAGAGAGCCTCGAGCAATCGATTTCAAAATGGATCGCGTGGGTGGCCGATCTCGATGGGCGCGTAGTGGGGTTCTTGATCGGACGGCCCGCCGCGGATGAATTTGAAATATTGAATTTGGCCGTGGGTAAAAAATTTCGGCGCTGCGGGATTGCAACAAGACTGATCCATAACGCAACTGAAACCGCGCTCGCAGCGGGTGTCGCGCAAATTTTTCTCGAAGTTCGCTCGTCCAATCTGCCCGGAATCGCCCTATATACGCGTCTGGCATTCCGCGTTTGCGGGCGTCGAAAAAATTACTATCGCGATCCGATAGAAGACGCTGTCTTATTGATTTTTAATAATTCTGGGAAGGATCCGTAAATTTTTGAAGATTTCTGCTTGGCGGGAGAATTGCATTGTGCTAGCTTCGGCTTGTTATGTAATACCACGCTCACAATTCGGGAAAATCAGGAGGCAAATTATGCCGGCCTTGACACGTGAGATACGCGAGCAACTTCTGACATATGACCAGGAATTTCAGAAACTGAACCAGCTCCACTCGGAATACGAAGCACAGCTTATACAGATTGCGCACTCCCCCTACCTGAATCTGGAAGACCTTCAGCAAGAAGCTACCCTCAAAAAACTGAAATTGAAAGTTAGAGATCAGATGGAACGTCATATTGCGCAACGCTTGAATCACCGCGCCGCGCGCTAACACTCCAGTACTCCGCCAAATTGATATAGAATATTTGTGGATGCTACGGGAGTGCCGTAATTTTTCCTCCTGACAAGGACGTGCATGGTTAAGGACGGCTATTGGTTTGCCGCACCGCCGCTGCTGCTTGGAATCATTGGAGTCGTATTGCACTGGAATTGGATCGGCGGGATTTTAATTTTTCTCGGCCTTTTCGTGGTTTTCTTTTTCCGTGATCCGGAAAGAACGCCGCCGCCCGATCCGAATTTGATCGTATCTCCGGCGGATGGACGCGTCGTGGGGATCGTGGAAGAGCCTTTTAATGGCAGACCGGGTCACCGCATCAGCGTATTCCTTTCTGTATTTAATGTGCACGTCAACCGTTCCCCGGTTGGCGGGCGCATTACGTCGATGGAATATCGGACCGGCAAATTCTATGCGGCCATGCGCGGCCGCGCATCCGCCGAAAATGAGCAGAATTCCTTCCACGTTCAGACCGACCGCGGGGAAGTTGTCTTCACTCAAATTGCCGGATGGGTGGCGCGGCGTATTATCGTCTGGAAATCGATAGGCGATTCACTTGTTCGAGGAGAACGCATTGGTATGATACGCTTCGGTTCGCGCATGGACATATGGCTTCCAGAGGACGCGGAGATTCTGGTTAAGCCCGGCGGAAGTGTCGCCGGCGGTACAAGCGTCCTGGCGCGCTGGAAATGAGCGACTTCGAACAGCATGAATTGGGATTTCCCGGAACGCGGCGAGCCAGCACCAAGCTACGTCGCGGCATATACTTATTGCCCGCTTTGATGACCGTGGCCAACTTGTTGTGCGGCTTTTATGCGGTGATGGCTACCGTGAAGGGGGGGGCCACCGATTTTGATAATGCCGCAAAAGCGCTCGGCCTCGCGATTCTGTTCGATTCCTTCGACGGCTTTGTAGCTCGCGCGACGGGCACGAGCAGCGAATTTGGCAAACAATTCGATTCGCTGGCGGATATGGTTAGCTTTGGCATTGCTCCCGCCGTGCTGGCGTTTGCCTGGGGAGTGCGCGGCATCGCCGAAACCAACTTTTTGGACATCCGCAAGCTACATGAAATCGGCTGGTGGGTCGTCCTCACGTTTGTGATTTGCTGCGCCTGGCGTCTCGCTCGATTCAATATTCAGGGCATGGCACCCGGCACTGGTTCCAAATATTTTGTTGGGCTGCCTTGTCCGGCCGCCGCGGGATTGATCGCCGCCACCGTGCATGCGCTCAAGACACCCATTCTGGACTGGCGCTGGTCCATTTTCTGGATGGGCGTCGTTATCGCTGACGCGGCCCTGATGTCCAGCACGGTGAGGTATCGCAGCTTTAAGGATATTTCCATGCTGGCGCGACAAAAATCTTTTCTGGTCATTGTCATGGCCCTGTTGATTTGGCTGATTGTCACGAATTCGGAAATTGTGCTCATGATTATCGCCACCAGCTTTGTTGCTTCCGGACTTGTCCTTCATCTTTTGCGAATGGGCCGCCACCATACGGCCTCGAATCCCGCTAATTCATGACGCCACCTAAAGAATCGGTTCGTATTGCCATCGCTGGCGCATCTTCACTACTCGGCAAGGAATTGAGCCTATGGCTCGAGGAGGCGAATTTTCCTTCCGTAGATATACGCCTGCTCGACGAAGAAATTGTTGCCGGGACCTTGACCGAAGCCGGCGGGGAACCTGCGGTAATTGAAACCATTACCGAAGATAGCTTTGAACGCGTCCGCTTCGCGTTCTTTACCGGATCATCGGAATTTTCGCAGCGCCATGCCGCGGAAGCGCAACGAGCAGGCGCCGTGGTCATTGACCTCAGCGGAGGCCTTGGCTCGCTTGCCAACGCAAAGCTTTGGATCCCCGCCCTCGATTCGATATTGCAATCGCCTCCGAATGCGTTGCCGCCCGGAGAGCCACAGAGTATTTATGTTGTTCCTTCGGCGCCTTCCGATGCGGCGATTTCCATTTCCGCGGCGCTCGCGCCTGCAGGCCTCGAACGCCTCGCTGTGACCGTCCATCAACCAATTTCGGAGCGCGGTGCGGATGCGATTGAGGAGATGGAAAGCCAAGTAGTGAAACTGTTATCGTTTCAGCCAATTTCGCAACAGATATACGACGTGCAGGTAGGTTTTAACATGCTGTCCAGCTACGGCCCGGAAAGCAGGATCAAACTCGCCGATGCCCGTTTGCGTATTTCGAGTGAATCGAAGAAATATCTCTCTTGCCGCGCGCCGGTCCCGGCCGTCATGCTTGTGCAAGCGCCTGTTTTTCATTCCCATTCGTTTGCGTGCTATGCGGAATTTAAATCGGCGCCTTCCCTCGACGATCTGGCTGCGCGTTTGCAGGCCGCCGGCTTAAAAGTGGCCAGAGCAAAAGACGAGCCACCCACAAATGTGAGCGTCGTTGCAGAAACGCGCCCGGTTCTCAGGCAACCAGAGCGCGACCCGAGCATCGAAACGGGTGTCTGGCTGTGGGGCGCTGCGGACAATTTGCGAGTTCCGGCGGCAACCGCCGTTTCTATCGCGGAAAAATTGCTGGCCTCATAACGGAAACCTGATTGAGTGGCGCGGGCTTTAGCCTGCGGGTTTTAGTACTTGCAAGGATTAACCCCCGCAGGCTGAAGCCCGCGCCACTGAAATGCAAAACAGATATGGAAGCCCGCTGATAGTTTCGAGCAAAGCGAAATCGAAGTCAGGGTAAGGAATATCCAGAAGTGAATCCTCTCATCACATTCCGCGAAAGAGACGTGCGATTTCAAATTTCAAATCTGAAATCTCAAATCTTGAATTTCAAATCGCGAATTTTAAATTTCAGATTTGAAATGTCCGCCCTGTACATTTGCGTTTCCGCAGCTCTCCTGCTTAGCGCTTGCGGCTACCACGTGGGAGGCACAGGCTCTCAACTCCCGCCCGGACTAAAAGTAATCGCCGTCCCTGCGATGAAAAACGACACGACGCGCTACCGCGTCGAACAGCGCATGACCGAGGCCGTGGTTCGCGAATTCATCGCGCGCACGAAATATCGAATCGTTTCCGGGGAAGATTCCGCCGATGCTGTACTGCACGGTGAAATCACCAGCTTTGAAGCCGTTCCTGCGGTTTTCGATACAACACCCACATCGAATCCCAGCACGACGAGCGTTCCCTCCGTTAATGTCGCCACGGCGCGCGCCACGACCATGCTCATTTCCGTGCACATGAAAGTCTTGCTCGAAGAGAGCGACACGAAGCGAGTACTCTACAAGAACGATAACTATCTTTTCCGCGAGCCATATGAAATTTCGACTGACCCGTCGAGGTTTTTTGATGAGCAGGGGCCCGCGCTCGAACGGATGTCGCGCGATTTTGCCGCACGTCTCGTTGCCGATATCCTGGAGAATTTCTGATGGCTGCGCTTTCGCCGCATGAACTTCTGGCCCGACTCGCAAAAGGGAAGCCGATCTCCGCGATCCTGTTGGCGGGCAGTGACAGCTATTTGCGCGATCTTTGCCGGAAAAAAATTGCTGACACGTTTGTGGCGGAAGGAATGCGCGATTGGGGAATACGAAAATTTTCCGCCGAAGATGACGATATCTCCGAAATTCTAGGGCAAGCGCAGACCATGCCCATGCTCGCGCCCCGACAAGTGATTTTCGTCAGCGACTCGGAAGCCTGGGAATGGCTGGAAGAAACTCGGCGCGACGCTCTCGTGAAGCAGATTTCCGAGTACCTGGACAATCCTGCGCCCTACACCGTACTTGTGTTTGAGGCCACTGCGCTCGATCAGCGCATGCGCCTGGCCAAAACTTTTGCGGAAAAAGCGGTGACGGTTTCCGTCGAGCTTTCCGCCGAGCCAGGTGAACGCGCGAAGCTTGCGGTGCCTTTGGCCATCGACATGGCCAAAGAATTGGGATCGGACCTGGACCATGACGCGGCGGAAGAACTCTGCGATCTGCTGGGCGGTGAACTGGCCTCCATTCACACTGAAGTTGAAAAACTTTCCGCATACGCCGGCGACCGGAAAAAGATTACACGCGCGGATGTGGATCTCCTCGTAATTTCCTCGCAGAAATATGAAGTGTGGGACCTTGCCGATATGTTAGCGGAGCGCAATGCCGCGCAAGCGCTGGAATTTTTGGATAGCCTTTTGCGGGAAGGCGAAGCAGCCGTGGCCCTGCTTGGCGGACTCGCCTGGATGTACCGAAAACTTCTGGAGGCGCAGGAATTGCCCCCGGGAACGAATGGTTGGCAGGCATCCAGCCGCCTGAAAATGCGCGGGGAGGCGGCGGACCTGGCCATGCGGCGATCGAGAAAATTTCCGAAATCGCAACTGACAAACGGACTCGCTGCTCTTTATGAAGCCGACAACCGGCTGAAATTGGGCGGATACAGCCAGCGCGCCGTGATGGAATTCCTGGTCACGCAGCTGGCGTCAACTTCGCCCAAATAGTTCTACAACCAACCCAACATCAAAACAGTGTTAAGTGGCGCGGGCTTCAGCCTGCGGGGGGTTGGTTCATGCAAGGCCCAACCCCCGCAGGCTGAAGCCCGAGCCACAAAAAAAACGCCCGAAAGGTTCGGGCGTTTTTAGAATTTATCGAGCTTTTTTGGCAGACAAAACTACGCCTTTGCAGCGGCGCTCAAACCATTCACGGCAAGGCTCAGCCGCGACTTGTAGCGATTCCCAGTGTTCTCTTCCAGTACGCCCTTGCTGATCGCGCGATCAATCGCGGACAGCGTGGGACGAAGCAGAGGTCCAGCCGAAGCGGAATCTTTCGCGGCAATTGCCGCGCGTAATTTCTTCATCGCTGTTCGCACGCGAGTCGTATTCGCGCGATTAATTTCCGCGCGCACCGGAGACTGCTTGGCTCGCTTAATAACGGATTTCTTACGCTTTTTTACTTTTGTTGCTGCGCCCTGCGCCATTCAACTCTCCTATTTGCATTGATTGCAATGGAAATACACTAACGGAGCCGCAACTCTTTGTCAACGAACGCACGGCCGACATCAATCCAAATTCCATGAATGCGGTTTGCCTAATGGGCTTTCCTATTTTAGCTTGGACGATCCGGTGAAGAAGTTCTTGTGGCGCCGGTGTCTCGCGGGTGGCTTTTTGTCCCGGTCTCGCGGCGCAAAACCCGCCGGTGGGACGCCGGCGCTACAAAACCATTCGTTTGGATCGAGTACGTTGTATAGTAGCGCGCATTCCAGTCTGCGGGAGCGAATCTCATGTCCATTAAAAGAATTATTTTCGCAGGATTACAATTGGCTGTGGCTGCGTTTTCTTTGGGTGCTGCGGCGCCAAACGCCTATACCCAGGCCAAGTGGGAAAAGCTCGCGCCTTTCCCCGAACCGGCCGAAGAAATTCTGGGCGTGGCGGCGGGCGGGAAAATGTATGTCTTCGCGGGGCTGATTCCGTTCTGGAAGCCCAAAGGGTTGGTCTACGAATACGACCCTTCCAACAATCAATGGACAAAGAAAAAGCCTATGGCGCTGCCCTCACATCACGTCGCGTTCACGGAATATCACGGAAAAATTTATGCGTTTGGCGGATTTGTCTATCCTGCTTCCGGTCCCGCGGCGTGGGTGCCAATCAACAACGCGTGGGAATATGATCCGGCCGCAGACTCGTGGAGAGCGCTTGCGCCCATGCCGTCAAAGCGAGGATCACCCGTGGCCGCCGCGGTGGGCGATAAAATTTATGTGATCGGAGGAGTCAGCATTCTTCCCGGAACCACGGAAACGGCCCTGGATTTCAAAACCCCGCAAGCTTCCGTCGGAACTGTAGAAGAATACGATCCTGCGACGAACACATGGCGCGAGCGAAGCCCGATGCCCACGCCGCGCAACCACACAACAGCTGCCGCGGTGAACGGAAAAATTTATGTGATTGGCGGGAGAGTCGGCGCGGCCTTCATCGGACTCGCTTCAGATATTTCCGTGGTCGAGGAATACGATCCGGCCACGGATAAATGGAGCGCACCACGTGCGCGCATGCCCACCGCGCGCAGCGCACTCGGATCCGGAGCGATCAACGGAAAAATTTATGTTGCAGGGGGAGAATTTCAAGACCCGCACATGATGGCCACTTTCAAAGCGGTAGAGGCCTACGATCCCGCGAGCGATTCCTGGTCCATCATGCCGTCCATGCCCGTCAGTAGGCACGGTCTCGCGGCCGGCGTAATAGGGAATCGCCTGATCCTCGTAGGAGGTGACGTCCAGTCCTCAGGATCCGGCGTCGAAGTCTCCACCGGTGAAGTCGATTCATTGGTCATTCCGTCCGCCGACCACTGAGCAATGAACAGGGAAGGTTAAGCTGCCATCCCCGTTCACGGTGAGCGTTCAAGGTGAACCGTCCCGAAATAAGTGGGACGGAAATGCCACTACAAAACCATGTAGCCTTGACTTTGCTTTCGTAGCGCCTGCCCGTTTTCTGGGCGGGCAGCTTTTTGCCCCGGTACATTAAAAAATCCACCAAACTGATGCACTGCTTCCTTCATGCATCCTTGACCCCTCCGTTTCTTTCAAGTAGGCTTTTGATGGCCCTAGTTCAGGGCGGAGGTGTTTCCTCATCGGCTGGCCGAAAGTCTTGCCCGGCGAACCGAATCTTCCATGCGACGCACCGTACAAATTGCAGGCGGAGTAGAGTCCCTCTTTGGGACTCTGGACGAGAACGTTAAGCTTCTGGAATCCGCGCTACACGTCACCACGCATTTGGCAGATGATCATCTCTCCATCGAAGGCGAAGCAAACCAGGTCGACCGCGCTGTCCGAATCGTAAACGAATACAACCAACTTTTTCGCGAGGGACGCCAGATGAGCCACGGCGATGTGCGAAATATGATCAAAGTCGCAACGCAGGATTCCAAAACGACGCTCCGCCAGGTGCTCGAGCCCGGCGCGCCATCGCGGCCCAGAATTTTCGGCAAAAAAAATGTCACGCCGAAAAGCACGAACCAGCGCGAGTACATGGAAGCGGTCGAGAAGCATGACATGACGTTCGCCGTCGGTCCCGGCGGCACGGGAAAAACCTATCTGGCTGTGGCCATGGCCGTGTCAGCGCTGCTCACCAAACAAGTGGATCGCATCATCCTGGCGCGCCCGGCGGTCGAAGCGGGCGAGCGCCTCGGATTTCTTCCCGGCACCTTGCAGCAAAAAATTGATCCGTACATGCGCCCTCTATACGACGCGCTGTATGACATGCTCGATGCCGACAAACTGGAGCGCTTCCTGGAAAAGGGAATCGTCGAAGTTGCGCCGCTGGCCTTCATGCGCGGCCGCACGCTGAACGATTCATTCGTCATTCTGGACGAAGCGCAAAATACAACCAGCGAACAAATGAAAATGTTCCTGACGCGTCTGGGATTCAATTCCAAGGCCGTGGTTACTGGCGACGTGACGCAGATCGATTTGCCGCACGGAAAAAAATCAGGCCTTGTTGAAGCGCTCGATGTCACCAGCCGCATCGATGGAATTGCGTTTATAAAATTTGACGAGCGTGACGTGGTGCGCCACAACCTCGTGCAGCAAATTATCAAGGCCTACGAAGAGTTCGGAGCGGGCGACAGCCGCAGAGCTGTGCCTCCGAAAAATGGCACGCCCGAATCTTCCAACGGTCACTAAACACATGCATCCAGGCTGTAGCTCGGGTCTTCAGACGCGAGGTTTATCTGCGCATTCACCTCGACCGCGAATTGAAAGGTTCGCAGGTCAAGTTGGGTCAGAAATTCAATCATCCAAACAGCAATGATCATTAACCGCCAGCGACGCGTTCCTGTTTCCATCCCGCCCTTGCAGCAATTCCACGAACGCGTTAGACGCGAGCTGGGCTTCGCCTCCGAGTCCGTAACAGTCCAATTGATCAGTGATGCGGCAATGGCGCGCCTGAACGAAACCTATCGCAAGAAACAGGGACCGACCGACGTGCTTTCTTTTCCGGCGGACGGCAATCGTCCCGCCCGCAACGCTGAATACGTGGGCGACATCGCCATCTCGCCGGAAACAGCGCGCCGCAACGCACGCCGCTTCGCGCGGACTCTACCCGCGGAGATGCGAATCCTTATCCTACACGGCATGATTCATCTGGCAGGGTTCGATCACGAAACCGACCACGGGGAGATGGATCGCTTTGAGCGCCGCTTGCGAAAGCGCCTGGGAGTGAATGGCCGATGATGACTTTTTTCTATGTCCTCGGAATCTCAGCCCTTGGCGTTGGACTTGTCATTTTTTCCTACCTCGATCGGATTTACCGCGAACTTGGCCGTGTGAATAAGGGCCGCGTGCGCGAACATCTCGAGCTCTTTGAAAATGAAATTGAGCCGCATTTCAAACTGGAGCGTGCGCGCGCTACGATTGCCTTTCGTTTGCTGGCCAATCTGTGGCTCGTGCTGGTCACGGCGGAAACCGCTCGCGGAGTTATCGTCTTTGTTCCCGGAACCTGGGACGCGCTGCTGCAGGCGCTCGTATATGTTCTGGTGGAAGTTCTGCTGCTTTCTCAATTCCTTCCGGATTTTTTGCTTGCTCGCACTTCCGGCCGATGGTTGATTCGTTTGTCTCTAGTGGTTCGCGCGTTCCTTTGGATCGTTCTGCCATTCCGTGTGGTCCTGGAAATTGCGATTTCCCTGGCTCACATTTCCGACGATCAGCACACGGATGGCGGGCCCACGCAGGAAGAGGGCATTGAGGCGCTCGTGGACGCCGCGGAACACGAAGGAATTCTCAATCCTGGCGAAGTGCAGATGATCGAGCAGGTGGTCGAGTTCAGCGACAAGCGCGTGCTGGAATTTATGACGCCTCGTCCCGAAGTCATCGCGATAGCCGCGAATGCGACCATTGAAGATCTTCGCAGGTTGCTGATCCAGTCCAAATTTTCGCGCATCCCCGTGTACGAAAATTCTTTGGACGATGTTACGGGCGTGGTCTTTGCGCGCGATGTGCTCCGGATTCCTGAGAGCGAAGCTGCGACGCGCACCGTCCGCGAACTCGCGCGTCCGGCATTTTTCATTCCTGAAACGAAGCAGGGAAATGATCTGCTGAAGGAAATGCAGCGGCGAAATCAGCAGATGGCCATCGTGGTCGATGAGCACGGGTCCGTTGCGGGCATTGTGACGGTCGAGGATCTGGTCGAGGAAATTATCGGAGAAATTGGCGAGGATGATCGCGTGCCCGCTCCTGACGCTGTGCGCGAAGCTGATGGAAGCATGGTGCTGCGCGGCAGCGTGTCCGTCGAAAAAGTTCAGGAATTATTTGGCGTGGAGTGGGACATCAGCGGGGAAGAATCCGCGACCACGATTGGCGGCCTGCTCAACCATGTGGCAGGACATGTACCCGCGGCAGGAGAGCATTTGGATTACGGCGGGCTGCGATTTGAAATTTTGGAGGCCAACCAGCGGAAGGTCCTGCGGCTTCGCGGGCGGAGGCTTCCTGCGGCGGTTGCCGCCACGTAAAGAAACCTGTAGAGCCCTTAACACAGAGGGCACAAGGAAAGGCGCAGAGAAAAGCGGAGAAGGGAAAGGCAAGAAAGTGAAGAAATTTGCGCTCAAGAATTCTTAGGTCAACGACAAACTCTCAGGTTTCCTCTACGCCTTTCTCTGTGTCCTCTCTGTTAAAGCTTTCCCGAGTTCCGCTCAGCTGATGAGCTTGGCAATCAGGAACGCAGCCCCAGCAGCGAGTCCCCCGGTCACCACAGTCTGCAACCCGCCTTTGAGCGGATGAATCCCAGTGAATCGCCCCTTTACCCAACCAAAAATCGCCAGCGCGAGCAATGTAAACCCAACCGAAAAATAAAGCCCTGTTCGCACATCGGAAAGCAGAATATACGGAGCAAGGGGAATGAGTCCGCCGATGATGTAAGAAAAGGCAATGGTCAACGCGCTGACTCGGGCACGCTTTGGCTGTGGTTCCTCAAGACCAAGTTCAAACCGCATCATGAAATCGACCCATGATTTTTCGTTGCCGGTGATGGCCCTCACCGCGGGAGCCATCTCCGCCTCGGTCAAACCATAATCACGAAAAACTTTGGCAACTTCCTCGACCTCCACGTCGCGCAACTCAACAATTTCTCTCACTTCGCGGTCGCGCTCCGAAGCGTAATGCTCCTGATCGGTTTTTGCCGCCAAATAACCGCCTAGCCCCATGGCAATGGATCCCGCGGCAATTTCCGCCAGACCCGCGGTGACCACAAGTGTCGACGCGTGCGGACTCGACGCGATGGCCCCTGAAATTCCCGCAGCCAGCGCAAAGGGCACCGTCAATCCATCAGACATGCCGATGACGACATCGCGAACCGATTCCGACGCTGTGAAATGGTGTTCTGTGTGAGGCGTCGCGGGCATTCCATTGTCTCCAAAAATAGAATTAAAAATCAGGCACTGATAAAACGAAATGCTGATAAGTCGGGAAAGTGTAACACGCCCTCGCGTGTCGCCGAATATACCTGCCATTTTAGATCGATTCGGACCATGCCTTTCTCGTCGGAGCGGGTTATCATGCCTGCATGGCGGAAAAGTTCAAGTCAGGATTCGTGGCAATCGTTGGCCGGCCAAATGCCGGAAAATCAACCCTGGTCAATCATCTGGTTGGAGAAAAGGTTGCGATCGTGACTTCACGGCCGCAAACGACGCGGAATCGCATTCAAGGCATTGTGAATCGCGAAAATGCTCAAATTGTGATGATTGACACTCCGGGCTTGCACCGGCCGGAATCGGCGCTGGGGCGCCAAATGATGGGCGAGGTGGAAGCCGCGATCGAAGCTGTTGATATCGTGGCGCTTCTACTGGATGTGAGCGAAGAATTTGGGTTGGGAGACCGCCGCGCCGTCGAACGCCTTCAGCGCGTCGAATGCAAGCGATTCTTGCTGCTTAATAAAATAGATCGCCTCCCTCGAGCCGAGTTGCTTCCAAAGATCGAAAAATTGTCCAAGCTCGGCAAATTCGATGAAATTATTCCGATTTCTGCGCTGAAAGGCGACGGAGTCGACCGGGCATTGGAAAAAATGATTGAATATCTCCCCGTTGGCACGCCGCAATTTCCCACCGATCAATATACAGATCAGCCGGAGCGTTTCCTGGCCGCGGAAATTGTGCGCGAAAAAGCGATGGCCTCCACCACGCAGGAGGTCCCTCATGCCGTGGCCGTCATCTGCGATGCTTTTGAGGAAACCCCAAAGCTGATCCGCATTCGCGCCACGATCTACGTCGATCGCGAAGGGCAAAAGGGAATTCTTATCGGCAAGGGCGGCGGTTCCCTGAAGCAAATCGGAACTTTGGCGCGCAAGGAGCTCGAAACGATCCTGGGCACAAAAATATTTCTTGAGTTGTATGTCAAGGTCCTGAAGAACTGGCGCGAGAATCCTCAAATCGTCCGACAACTGGACTGGCACTGGCAACTGGAACAGATTGCAGGAGATCTGCTAGATCCGAAATGATCTTGCCGCGAGTTCAATTTAGTCCAAAAATCTCAGGACCTTCCGCGGAGAGATTCAAAAGGAAATGTCACTTCTATGAATTGGTTTGCTCGGAAGGAAATTGGAGGCGCGGGGCGGATTTAAACCGCCGATAAAGGTTCTGCCGACCTTTGCCTTATCACTTGGCGACCGCGCCTTTGTGAAAGGGGCTCGACTGCTTTGTTTTACGTCCGTATGTAAAGTCCAGGACATGAGCCTCCGATGCCAAGATGTGAGCAGATTAAATAATGCCGAGAAAAATGACAATCAGGTGAAATCAGTAGGAGAGGCCATATAATTATATGATAAACGGTGCATGACCTTCCGGATTGCGAATGGTCACGAATTCTACGAATATTGATTCTGCGGGATTTATTCTTCTGCTTTGATTCCCAGCGCGCGCATACGGCGATATAAGTGGCTGCGTTCGAGCCCGAGGGCTTCCGCTGTGCGCGTCATCTGCCACTGATTTTCTTCCAGCTTGCGCAAAATAAATTCGCGCTCGTACGCACTTCGAGCCTCGTGCAGCGTTGCGTTCGGTTGCTGCGTCATGCGGGAACCCGCCCGGAACAATTCGGCGGGGAGGTGCAGCGGCTCGATTTTATCCTGTGGAACGATGATCATCAGCCGCTCGATTAAATTGCGCAGTTCGCGGACATTGCCTGGCCACGAATATCGAGCCATGACGCCGAGCGCGGCTTCGCTGAATTCCTTTGGTTTGCGCCCATACGATGCGCCGAATTCCAGCATGAAGTAGCGGGCCAGCACAGGAACATCCTCGATCCGTTCGCGCAACGGCGGAAGAGTGAAGGGAATCACGTTCAACCGGTAAAAAAGATCCTCGCGGAAACGGCCATGCGAAATTTCTTCCTCTAAAGTTTTGTTCGTTGCGGCGATTACGCGCACATCGACCGTAACGGTTTGGTTCGATCCGACCGGCTCCAGCCGCTGTTCTTCCAGCACACGTAATACTTTGGCCTGCGTGCGCAAACTCATGTCCGCGATTTCATCCAGGAAAAGAGTGCCGCCATCGGCCTTCTCGAATTTTCCAACTTTATTTTCCGTTGCGCCCGTAAAACTGCCTTTTACGTGCCCGAACAATTCCGATTCGATCAGCTCCTCGGGAATCGCCGCGCAATTGACTTCCACAAACGCACGCTCGGCGCGGAGGCTCGCCGCGTGAAGCGCGCGAGCAACAAGCTCCTTGCCCGTGCCGCTTTCTCCGTAAATCAAAACGCGCCCGTGCGTCGGAGCTGTAAGCGCAATCTGTTGCCGCAGCGCGCGCATGGGGACCGTATCGCCCTGCAATACCGTGCGTCCGCCGAGTTCCTCGCGAAGCCGCCGGTTTTCCTGCGCCAGGCGATGCACTTCGAGTGCGTTCTTGATGACCAGAATTACTTTTTCGAGCGAAAGTGGTTTTTCGATGAAATCGAACGCCCCAAGTTTCGTTGCCCGCACCGCCGTTTCGATGCTGGCGTGGCCGGATATCATCACGACCATGGCGTCCGTGCCGTTCTTGCGCATGCGCTCCAGCGTCTCCAGTCCATCGATCCCCTCAAGCCATACATCCAGCAGCACGAGATCTACTGAGCGCTTTTCCAGCAGTGACAGGCATTCCTCGCCCGACGGTACCGCAACGGGTTCGTAGCCTTCGTCCGCCAGGATTGACGACAAGACTTCGCGTATTCCTTGTTCATCGTCCACAATCAAAATTGAGTTGGGCATAAATGTTGGGGATTATCCGATTCGCGGAGACATCGGGGCTGATGCGACCTCCGCCATGGGTAATTGCAGAATGAATTTTGCGCCTGTGGGTAGATTGTCCTCGGCTCGAATCGATCCATGATGCTCGGCCATGATGCGGCTCGCAATTGCCAGTCCCAGGCCCGTGCCGCGATCCTTCGTCGAAAAATGCGGCAGAAAAAGTCTGTCTTTATCCTCGGGCGAAATCCCATGTCCGCTGTCGGACACAATGATCTCCACGATTTCGCGCTCGTTGTTGAACCGCGTGCGCAGCAGCATATCTTTTACCGCGGAGTCTTCCATTGACTCCGCGGCATTATCGATCAGGTTGACGAGCACCCGGCGCAACAATTCGCTGTCCGCGCGAATTACCGGCAAATCGGGCGCAAGATCTTTGCGGATGTGGATTCCCTCAAGCCGCCCTTCAAACACGGACAGCGCTTCAATCACGATTTCATTGGGCGATACAGGCGAAAGTTTTGCGGTAGGGAATCTCGCGAATTGCGAGAACTCCCCAACCAGCGATTCCAGCACGCGGACTTCGCGCTCGATTAATCCGGAGCATTCGCCCACAAGTTTTACAAGTTCCGGCGAATCATTTTTGGTAACGCCCTCTCGATGGCGCTCGAGGTAGCGCGAAAGCCGCTGCGAGGAAAGCTGAATCGGCGTGAGCGGATTTTTAATTTCGTGCGCAATGCGTTGTGCCACTTCCTGCCACGCTGCCGCTTTTTGCGCGCGCAAAAGATCTGTCAAGTCGTCCACTACCACAACGTATCCGCGATTTGACCGCAGCGGCCCCAAAGAGCTAACAGTGACCGCGGCGCGCAACAAACGCCCTGAAGCGGAAAATTCCAATTCCTGTGTCGCGGTTCCCAACCGGAGCGATCGCCGCATCAGGATGTGCACGAAATGCGCTGCTTCCTCTCCCAAAAGTTGTGCGAAATTCTGCGCCTGCCGTGAACTCTCTCCAAACATGCGCACGGCTGCGGGATTGACTCGCCGGATCGATTCCGTTTCGTCCACCGAAATCACGCCAGTTGGAATATTTTCAAGAATCGTTTCCATCAGTGTGCGACGCCGTTCCAGTTCCTGCACGGCTTGCTGAAGGTTCTGCGTGAAAATATCAATCTGGCGGCGGCTGTCGCCCAGCTGTTCGGTCATGCGGTTAAAAGAGTTGACCAGAGTCTCCAACTCATCATTGGCCTTCACATTGACGCGAGTTTCGTAGTTGCCCTCAATAATCGCCTGCGTTGCTTGGGCTAGCGCCTGGATTGGTACCGTAACTTGTTTTGAGAGGAAAAATGCAGCCCATGTCGCTGCAAAAATCAGGAGAATTGTAAACAGCAGTAGTGTCGCGAGCATTTGGTTCTTGTAAGTTCGCAAATGCTGGCGCTGCTTTTCGTATGCGGCGGTTTGTGTGGCAATTTCCTTGATGCGGTCCTGGAAATCATCAGGGACGATCCTTCCAGCCAGAAGGAAGCCATTTGCTGATTTCGCCCGCCCCGCCAGGAAAACCTTTCCATTATATTCCCACAGTTCCGCGCCACCCGGAATTTGCCTGACCAGCGCGGGCGGGTCCGGGTGAGCATTCGCCTCACTACCTGCGCCATGCGTCTGGATTTGCAAATTGGGATTCACCGCGACGGCGAACGGGCGCCCGCTTTCGTTGACCTCCCAAGCCAGGTCTGCCCCGCGCGCAAAAGTCTGATCAAATGCATGCATCGTGTCCCGCGCGGAATCTGCTGAAGCCGTGCCTGCGACCTCTTTGGCGATTCCCGCCATGCGATCCGCGTCCGCACGGCTCATTTCATTGACCAGCGCACGGCTGGATTCCGTGGCAATTTCCAATGGCCGTGGAAACCAGAGCACCAGCGTCCGGTTCAGAAGTGCATAACTTACGAAAAATAGGACGATGACCGGAAGAAATGAGACGGCGATTGCGCCTAGTACCATTCTTGTTTTGAATCGCGATCCGGGCTTGTGCGCCAGCCTTTCCGCACCCAACCGCAACAGTGTTCGCGCGAGAATAAATAAAAATACGACCAGCGCCGTGACCACGAACATGGACAATGCATACAGAACGACTTGATCGGTCGGCTGAAAAGGAAGCGTCAACGAACCCAAAGTGAAAACCGCGGCAAGCAGCAATGCAGTAGTCACCAGGCCAATAGCGAGGAAAACCTGTGTTTTGCGACTCGTGCTCACGCCAGGCTCCCGGAGACTTTGGTGTTTGCCGGGACGAGTTCTTGAAGAATGGCGAATCGGGAATTTGCAGGGAGCAAAGGGCGAAGTGGGCATCCCTCACAACGCGGAACGCTTTTGCGGCACCAACTTTTTCCCGTATTCACGATCAAGGCGTGGAATTCATTGAACAGTTCCGCCTGTCGCGGAATTGATTTTTCAATCAGCGCACGCACTTTTTCATAATCCGCCTTGCCATCCGTAATTCCATGGCGTCCCAAAATTCGGTGTGTGTACGCGTCCACCACAAAAATCGGATGGTTCCCGCCATACAGAAGGATCGAATCGGCGGTCTCGGGCCCAATCCCATGGACCTCCAGAAGTTTTTCGCGAAGCTCAGTTGTAGGCGTTCGAAACATACGCGCCAGCGATCCTTTGTAGCCAGTTTGCAGAAACCTCACAAACGCTTTCAGTTTCTTGGCTTTTTGGCGGAAATAGCCTGAGGGTCGTATCAGAGTGGCGAGGCGGATAGTTCGCACGCGAAGCATGGCCGATGGCGTGAGCAGCTTCGCCGCGCGAAGATTGGCGATAGCCATTTCTACGTTTCCCCATGCAGTGCTTTGCGTCAGGATCGCCCCCACAATTACTTCGAACGGTGTCTTGGCCGGCCACCAGCGCATCGGACCTAGCGCATCGGACATAGCATCATAGTAACGCAATAATTCGTCGGAATGTGCAGGAGCCTGCATTGCAGTTACTACTTCTGGCAAATCATCTTTGCCCGCACGGAAATTTGTTTCCACTAATTTCTTCGCGCCTAATCTACTCATTGTTCGGAAGATAGCTGTGGGCGTTCCACTAGTCAAGATTTGAAGCTGCCAGAGCGCGAAAAGCACCTGTACTAACGGACAGGTTCGGTCTTAGTGCCCGTTTCAATACGACGAGCAAAAATGGGGCCATAGTCACTCACCGCATTCTGCTACTTTTAATCTTGCCGGGTGTGTGGAAGCCCGCGGAGTCCCCATTCAATGTCATCACGGCTTGGCGAAATACTGATCAAGGAAAACTTGATCACGTCCGACCAGCTTAAGCAGGCCCTGGATCATCAAAAGGCCGGCGGAGGCAGGCTCGGCACGTGTTTAATGAAGCTCGGCATCATCAGCGATGACGAGATCACCGGGGTGCTCTCTCGCCAGTACGGTGTTCCCTCTATCAATTTGAAGTACTACGAAGTCGACGTTTCCGTTATTAAGCTAATCCCTCAGGACACAGCGGTTCGTTATCAGATTGTCCCACTTTCACGGGTTGGATCAACTCTCACCATCGCGATGACCGATCCCACCAACGTGTTCGCGATGGACGACATCAAGTTTATGACCGGGTTTAACGTGGAACCGGTCGTGGCTTCCGAGACCGCCATAGCAGAAGCGATTTCAAAGTTCTACGGTACAGCGGAGAGCGAAGAAGCGCTGACCAAGGTCATGAAAGACCTCGCGGGCGAGGATGGGGCGGACCTGGAACTCGCCAACGATGAACAGGAAATGAACCTCGCCGAGCTGGAGCGCGCGGCTGAGGAAGCTCCCATCATCAAGCTGGTGAACCTGATCTTGACGGACGCGGTCAAGCGGGGCGCGAGCGACATTCACATCGAGCCTTACGAAAAAGAAGTCCGCGTGCGGTTCCGAATTGACGGCATTCTCCAGGCGGTGATGACTCCGCCTATGAAGCTCCGCGATGCGATCATCAGCCGCATCAAGATCATGGCTAAGTTGGACATCAGCGAAAAGCGGCTCCCGCAAGATGGCCGCATCATGATCAAGTACCGCAAAGATGGCAAGATCAAGGACCTCGACTTCCGCGTTTCCACGATTCCAGCGCTGTATGGCGAAAAAATCGTTATGCGCTTGCTGGATAAAGAAAACCTTCGCCTGGATATGACCAAGCTCGGTTTTGAGCCTGAATCGCTGGCAAAGTTCGAGAGAGCTATTCTTCGTCCTTACGGGATGGTGCTGGTCACGGGTCCCACCGGTTCCGGCAAAACCAACACTCTATATTCGTCCATTGCGCGACTCAATACTCCTGAAACCAATATCATGACGGCGGAAGATCCGGTCGAATTCCAGCTGGCGGGAATCAACCAGGTCCAGATGAAAGACCAGATTGGCCTGAACTTCGCAGCGGCGTTGCGCGCTTTCTTGCGGCAAGACCCCAACATCATTCTGGTCGGAGAAATTCGCGACTTCGAAACGGCGGAAATTGCGGTGAAGGCTGCGCTCACCGGACACCTGGTTCTATCCACTTTGCACACGAACGATGCGCCGTCCACCATCAGCCGTTTAATGAACATGGGTATTGAACCTTTCCTTGTGGCTACATCGGTCAACCTGATCTGCGCGCAGCGCCTCGTGCGCCGAATCTGCTCGAACTGCAAAGAAATTTTACCCCTTCCGCACCAAGCGATGCTCGACGCGGGATATACGGAAGAAGAAATTCCCAAGACTCAAATTTTTATCGGCAAGGGCTGCGGCACTTGCAATAAGACAGGGTACAAAGGCCGCGTGGGTCTCTATGAAGTCATGGAAATCAACGACGAATTGCGCGAACTGATTCTGGTCGGCGCGTCGGCGCTTGAATTGAAGAAAAAAGCTGTAGACAACGGCATGTTATCGCTTCGCCGCAGCGGGCTTACGAAGGTTGCCCTCGGAATGACCACCATTGAAGAAGTAGTTCGAGAAACGGTGCTTTAGGAAAGGTGAACAGATGCCTGGAATTACGTTAAGTGAATTGCTGAAGAAAATGATCGAGCTGGGCGGCAGCGACCTGCACATCACGACGAATAGCGCTCCCAGAGTCCGCGTTCACGGAAAGCTGAAGCCCATGGACATGGCGCCGCTTACGGCCGCGGACACGAAGGCTCTCGCCTACAGCGTGCTGACGGATGCGCAAAAGCATCGCTTTGAAGAAAATCTGGAACTCGACTTTTCCTTCGGTTTGAAAAATTTGGCGCGCTTCCGCGGCAACCTTTTTCAGCAGAGAGGCGCCGTGGGAGCTGTCTTTCGTACGATTCCTTGGGAAATTAAGAATTTTGACGCGTTGGGTCTGCCCGCTGTGGTGAAAGGTCTGTGCGACAAGCCGCGCGGCCTGGTGCTGGTTACAGGGCCGACCGGTTCCGGCAAATCCACGACCCTCGCCGCCATGCTGGACAAGATCAATAGCGAGCGCGATGAGCACATGCTGACGATCGAAGATCCGATCGAATTTCTTCATAACCACAAACGGTGTCTGGTGAACCAGCGCGAAGTGAATTCGGACACGCATTCTTTTGCCGGCTCGCTGCGCGCCGCGCTCCGCGAAGATCCCGACGTCGTATTGATCGGAGAAATGCGCGACCTCGAAACCATTGAATCCGCTTTGCGCATCGCTGAAACGGGTCACTTGACGTTTGCGACCCTGCACACGAATTCTGCACTCTCCACGATCAACCGTATCGTTGACGTTTTCCCGTCCTTCCAGCAGCCGCAAATTCGCGCGCAGCTTTCCATGGTGCTCGAAGGTGTTCTTTGCCAATCCCTCCTTCCCAAAGTCGATGGCAGGGGCCGCGCCATGATCATGGAAGTGCTGATTCCAAATCCCGCGATCCGCAACCTGATTCGCGAAGACAAAATTCACCAGATTTATTCCGCCATGCAGACCGGAACGGGCACCACCGGAATGCAGACCTTTAACCAGGGTTTGGCCAATGCGTATTTTCAGAAATTGATTACTTTGGATGTCGCGTTGTCTCGTTCGTCGAATCCGGATGAATTGCAGGACATGATCAACCGAGGGGTGACTTCACCCACCTCGCGTGCGCCTGCGGCACCCGTTCGGCGGTGATATCGGGGGCGCTTTGCATTTGCAGTTTTTATATTTAAACGCGGGCCGGAATTCGGAGCCCGTAAATTTTAGGTAAACCATCTCGAAGCTTTTGATCTATATCGGGTTGGACGATTTCTGAGGAGGAAAGAGCGATGCCGGTTTTTACTTATCGAGGTACCAATCGCGCCGGGGCCACGGTCAGCGGTGAGTTGGCCGCCACGAGCAAGTCAGAGCTCGTCAATAGCCTCAAGCGCCAGCAAATCAACGTCACCAAAATGTCCGAGAAAGGCAAGGAATTTAGCTTGCCGACATTTGGCGGCGGCGTCGATTCCAAGGAGTTGGCGGTCTTCACACGACAATTCTCGGTCATGATCGATGCGGGTCTGCCTCTTGTCCAGTGTCTGGAAATTTTGGCCGGGCAACAGGAAAACAAAGTCTTTCAAAACGTGCTGACTGGAACGCGCTCGGCCGTGGAAAGTGGCTCGACCCTTTCCGCAGCCATGCGCCAGTACGAAAAGGTTTTTGACGCTCTCTACGTCAACCTTGTGGAAGCTGGGGAAACGGGCGGTATTCTCGATACCATTTTGCAGCGGCTGTCGATCTATATCGAAAAAAACGTGAAGTTAAAGCGTGCCGTGAAGTCGGCGCTTGTCTATCCGATAGCTGTGTTATCGGTGGCCGCCGGCGTCATCATTTTGCTGCTCTGGAAAGTGGTCCCGATTTTCGCCACGTTGTTTCTGGGCTTGGGCGTTGACCTTCCTCTGCCTACGCGCATCGTCATCGCTCTGAGCAATTTCGTTGGCAGCATTTTCGGGTTTCTTATCCTCGTGGCGTTTGCCGGGGCCATTATCGGGTTAAAGGTCTGGTACAAGACACCCGTCGGACGTATGTCCATTGACAGTGTGCTGCTCAAATTACCTATATTGGGACTGCTACTCAGGAAAATCGCCGTGGCGCGATTCACCCGCACGCTTGGCACGCTGATTTCCAGCGGCGTTCCCATCCTCGAAGGATTGGAAATTACGGCGCGCACGGCAGGAAACGCCGTGATTGAGAGATCCTTGATGGAAGTTCGCAAAGCGCTCGAAGGTGGCCGCAACCTGGCCGATCCGTTGAAGGACACCAACGTTTTCCCGGGCATGGTTACGCAGATGATCGGGGTTGGCGAACAGACGGGCGCGATGGATGCCATGCTGCAAAAAGTTGCCGATTTTTATGAAGACGAAGTGGATGCTGCAGTAAAGGATTTGCTTGCGGCTTTGGAGCCGATGATGATTGTCATTTTGGGACTCGTGGTCGGCGGCATCGTCATATCCATGTACTTGCCACTGTTCTCACTGATCGGACAGTTGAGCAAAGCACACTAGGAGTTCCCAGTGTGGCGTTCCAAGTTCACGAAGATCGGGAGGGCAGCCTCAATACGGCTGCTCTCCACCTCTTTCAGACCCAGACCTGAATGAAGTTTCAATCATTGGAAAGGTAGCTTGTAGACAAGCACGTCTCGAATGGAACTGACACAAAATGTCGCTGCATGGCTCGCATGGCTTTCCCGTGTCCGTTTTTTTCTGATCACTCTTCTCCTCGCGCTCGTCATCGTTCTGGGAAAAACCAGTCAGCTCGAAGTATCCACACGCTTCTTCATCCCTTTGATGATCCTGTGGTACACCATGGCGATCGTCTACTCGATCTTGACGCGCTGGATGCCCGATGCCACGTGGCACGCCGGTGTTCAATTAACTTTCGATTTGCTCATTGTCACGGGATTGATTTATCTGACGGGCACCCAGGACAGTTATTTTATCTGGCTTTACCCGCTTGCCATCATCGTCGCCAGCATCCTGTTTTCGCGCAAAGCCACTTTTATGGTGGCAGGGTTCAGTTTCATATTGATTGGCGGATTGGCAGAGTTGATCTACTACAACATTATCCCGCGCATGCAGATTGCCGTACCCAGCAGCCGCCAGCTGCAAACCTGGATCTTCAGCAATTTATTTTATTTCATGGCCGTTGCTTACCTCTCCAGCTTGTTGGCGCAAACCTTGCGCCGCCACAGCGAAGAGCTCGAAGTGAAGCGCGGAGAACTGCAGGACTTGCAGGCATTTAATCAGGACATTATCCACTCCATGCGCGGCGGCCTTTTGACCACCGATTTGGAGGGCAGAGTTCTGCTTCTGAATCGTACTGGAGAAGAAATCATCGGCAGTCAATTCCGTGCCGTGAGAGGAGCCAACGTCCAAAAATTGTGGCCCACGTTCTGGCTTCCCGGAGAAATGACAGAAGACGGCAAGCTCCCTCAGCGCCGTGAAGTCGACTACATGACGCCTGACGGCCAGCAGCGTTTTATCGGTATATCGGTTTCTCCGTTACGTACCGGTGAGCGACGCATTTCCGGTTACGTTTTTAATTTCCAGGATCTCACGGACCTGAAGCGCCTGGAGCAGGAAGTGGCAACCAAAGAGCGTATGGCGGCTCTCGGGCGGCTTTCCGCGGCCATCGCGCATGAAATTCGCCAGCCGCTGACCGCCATGGCAGGAGCCGTAAAAGAACTGGGCAGGCTTGTTCCATTGCAGGAAGACGAGCAGCACCTTGTCGGAATTGTGAGCAGGGAGTCCGAGCGCCTGAATAAGATCATTACCGAATTCCTGAATTATTCGCGCGAGAAAACTTATGAATTTTCGGAAGAAGATGTTTCCAGCATTCTGGATGAGACTCTCACGCTTCTGGAGCGCAATCCTCAGGTGGATGGAAAGTACAAAATCGAAAGGGCATTTACGGGCAAAGAGGTCCGTGTCCGCGTCGATCGCAATCGCATCAAGCAAGTGTTCTGGAATTTATCGGACAATGCCATGCGCGCCATGCCTGATGGCGGAGTGCTGACCGTGTCCCTGGAAGCTGCGCCCTTCTGGGTGCGCATTCGTTTTCGTGACACGGGGATGGGACTCGATCCACGGCAGCGCCAAAAAATATTCGAGCCTCTGCAATCCAATTTTGTGGGCGGCACCGGCCTGGGACTCGCCATCGTGTACCAGATCGTTCAGGCTCACAGCGGTCGTGTCAGCGTATTTTCTGAAAAAGATAAAGGTGCGGAATTTACAATCGATTTGCCTCGCGTCGCCTAATACGCAATTGACGCGAAGGTGCCGGAAGGAAGCGTTTGAATGGCACATATCCTGGTAGTGGATGACGAGCGTTCCATTTGTGAGCTGCTGGAAATTACATTTCGCAAAGAAGGGCATCGTGTTGAAGTCGCGCTGAACGGCGAGGCCGCACGTCGCAAGCTCGAATCCAGTATTTTTGACATCGTCATTTCGGACATCCGGATGCCGGACACCACAGGGGTAGAACTGCTTCAATTCTGCAGGGAAATTTCTCCTTCCAGCTACTTCATGCTAATCACGGGCGTTCCCACCATGGAAACGGCAATCGCCGCCATCAATGCCGGGGCGGACCGCTATGTGATCAAGGACCACGATCTTGTCGATCAACTGCGCCGCGCGGTTCGCCAGGTGGAAGAAACCCTGAAGCTCAAGCACGAAGCAGGTTACCTGCGCCGCGAATTGCGACGCCTGACCGGCCAGGACAACATCATCGGACATAGCCCGAAGATGCGCGCAATTTTCGACATGATTACCACCGTCGCTCCGCAGACCAGTCGCGTGCTGATCACCGGCGAAACCGGCACGGGAAAAGAACTCGTCGCTCGCGCCATCCACGAAAATAGTCCTCGCAGCAATGAGCCCTTCATCACCATCAATTGCGGGGCATTTCCCGAAACTCTTCTCGAGTCCGAATTGTTCGGTTACGTAAAAGGCGCATTCACCGGGGCGACAGAAAACCGCCAGGGTTTATTTCGTGGAGCGCACGGAGGAACCATTTTCCTGGATGAAATTGGCAACATGGGCCTGCCGATGCAGGTGAAATTATTCCGAGTTTTGCAGGAAGGGAAGGTTCGCCCGGTTGGATCGACCGAGGAATTTGAAATCGACGTGCGCGTAATCGCCGCTACGAACAAGGATCTGGATAAGGCTATCGCTTCCGGAGAGTTTCGCGAAGACTTGTTTTACCGCCTGAGCGTTATTCCGATTCACCTGCCGCCCTTGCGGGAACGCCGCGAGGATATTCCGCTCATGGCCAGATCGTTTCTGGAGCGTTTCCGCAAAGTCATGGAAAAACCGGTGGAGGGCATTACGCCCGAGGCGATGATTCTGATGGAAGCCTATGACTGGCCCGGTAACGTTCGCGAGCTTGAGAACACCATGGAACGATCGATCGCTCTCGAAACCGGAACGATGATCTCGACGGCTGTTCTTCCCGAAAAGGTTCAGCGCCGGGTGGCGCACGATAATAATAACCATTCGTCCGCAAGCAACGGGCACTATCAAATTCCTGAAGGCGGCATGGACCTCGAAAAATCCGTCCAGGACATGGAAAGGGCTTATATTTTGACTGCGCTCGAGGCGTGTGACGGTGTCGGCACGCGCGCCGCGGACCTGCTCAAAATGACCTATCGTTCTTTCCGCCACTACTCCAAGAAATACAACATTCGGTAACCCGCAATTCTCCCAAACAGAGTCGGCGTAAATTTAACTGGCCGAACATCGATGGGCCCATCCAGGTGAGTCGCATGTACACCGTACGGGCACGGCATGCCGTGCCACTACAACCTCGCTGAGCCTAAACACGAAGTCATGTATTGAAATAGCTCACAATGTGCGGCTGATTCCTGTGGCAGGAGTCTGTTTAATCTTCTGCGACACTGGATCGAGTTTGGTGTACGAGATAAATCGTCAGGTAGTGGGCAGGGAAGCGACGGGTGCAATCGAGTCCGATGCTTGTTCAGACTTGCCGCCCAGCAGTCGAACGAGGCTGATGATTCCGTATGCGGAGAGAATCATCATGATCGGGTCCATCGGAAACCGGTATCGCGGCGAGGAATGTGTCACGTAAAAAACAATCGGGAAGATAAGGGGCACCATGGCATAAGGGAACGCCTGGGGATGCCGGAAACGATGAGCAAACAGTACGCCCAGTAACGTCGACAATGACACCGATATATTCAGAATGAAAATTGCCCGGACATAAAGTGATGCGTTTCCCCAGAAATCAACCGGGCTGTCGGAAATCGCCAGCCAGTTCTCCACAAATCTGCGATACATGAAATTCAGCGCGTCGGACGGATGGGTCCTCATAAATACGAACGCTTCATGCTGCTTTTCCGCCATGTAGGCGAGTTCGCCCACGTTTTTGTACTTGATCGCTTCATTTATATCGTCGTCCGGATGTTTCCACGGCGACCACGTATCCGGCACATCCGGATTATTGCCCAGCCATAATTCCAGCCCGAAATTTGAGCGCAGCACGACCGCCTTCCCCAGAACGCGGTAGTTGCGCACGGTCCAGGGAACAAGCCCCAAGGCAAACACAAGTAGGGTTGCGGCGGCAAATTTGGGCCACTGGGTGGAATTCCGGCGCGCTTGCCATACAGCCCATCCCGCTAGAAAGGGCAAGAGCGAGAGCATTGACGGATTAACCAAACCCCCGGTAGCCCACAGCGCGCCATAACCAACCCACGGCAAAACCGTTTTTTTATCGCACACCACAAGCGTCGCCCAGAAAATCAAAGATAAAAACAGCGCCGCCATGGCCGTGTCCCAAACCCAGGTGATGGGATAGAATAATGCGGCCGGCAGAAAGACCCAGGCCCAGGAGGCGCAGACCGCCACGCGTTTCCCAAATGTCCTTTCCGCGCTGCAATAAATTGGAATAATCGTCAGCGACGCGAACGTGCAATTCAGTGTCATGATCACGAGCTTGGACGCGTTGGTATAAATTCCCCAGATCTTGAATATTCCAGCCACAAGATACGGATAGATCGGAGTGAACCAGATCGTTGGCCCCGTCTCCATAAATCGCAAGGGAGAAGAGAATCCATGGCCCGCCGCAATGGACTTGGCCACATCCCCCAGTTCGTACCCGTAAGGCAAAAAATACGTTGTGGGAATAGGCGTGACGTTCCACGAATGGATGAGGATCCCCATGCGCGCAACAAATGCAGTTATCGTGATGAACAGGGGAGAACTTAGCAGGCGCTTGATTTGGTCAACCATCTTGTAGGGTTGTAAGTGGAACTTAATTTGTGTTGCAACAGATCGGAAGTAACTCCATCTGGAATCTTCAGTTTAAATTTTACCCCCGGAACTAGCAATTGAGTCGTGCCAAATCCGTCCTCGCTCTTTGTCTTTGTAGTAAACGACCGGGAGCTGGTCTTTGTTGCCGTAGAAACGACATGCTACCTGGTGGATCGCGGCAAACCTTTCAAATTTGACGTTTCCGGTGACGAAAAATGACGGCACAGCCAACTTGTGTCTCAGAAATTTGACGAAAATTGTCAAGGATCAAATTAACGAAAATCGATCATGTTGCCTGCCAATTACAAGGCCGCCGCATGACGATATGTAACCCTTGTGTTATGAATGGTTTGTACTGATTGTTGTCATCGCGCATTGGACTCAGCCCATTTGGCACGAAGGTTGCATTTATCCATGCGAATTCCGGTGTGGATCACAAATCGAAATCAATTAAGTATATTCTTAAGGAGCGTAATTGAATGCGTAACAAACAGAAGGGTTTCTCACTCATCGAATTGCTGATCGTCGTCGCGATTATTTTGATCATCGCGGCGATCGCCATCCCGAACCTCCTGCGCTCGAAGATGGCCGCCAATGAAGCGTCTGCTGTCGCTTCTTTGCGCACGTATAACACTGCAATCGTTTCCTACTCGACGACTTATGGCACGGACCCAAGCACGGATCTGTCGACACTCGGGCCAGCAACCACGCCGTCTTCGACGGCGGCTGACCTGGTTGATAACCTGCTCGGCTCCGCCTCTCCTTCCAAGAGCGGTTACACGTTCACTTACAAAGCAGGCACGGCTTCCTCAGCCGGCGTCATCTCGCAATACTCGATCACAGCCCAGCCCCAATCCTCCTCGACTGGTCAGCGATATTTCTTCACGGACCAGAGCGGTGTAATTCGTCAGACGACTGACGGTACAGCTGCGAGTGCAACCAGCACCCCGATTGGATGATAGTCGGCAGGTAATTTAAAATGAGGGAAAAGGACTAACGTCCTTTTCCCTCGTTTTTAATTTCAATACAGTTCCCTCAAGACCAAAGTCCACTTCTGTGTATATACACTGCTCAACAATCCCGGAAATAGAGAATGGCAACCATTGAGTTCAATTGACCGCCATATTACGGCTGAATCAACGCCAAATTATGGCAGGAATCGATGAGTATTCTTGGATTAGCCTGGAATTGGTGAGAATTATCCTTCCCTTCGTAAGCGGTAAGTCTAATAAGAACAGTCGCTTGAGCGCTCTTGGAATGGCGCGCAGAAGTCAGTCGAGACATGGGCACAAACCTGCTTCTATACAACCGAACGCGAAAGTAACAGGACTCACCAAATTTGAGAAGTTGACCGCTAAAAGGAGTTCATTGAATGCGTAACAATAAACAGAAGGGTTTCTCACTCATCGAATTGCTGATCGTCGTCGCGATCATTTTGATCATTGCGGCGATTGCCATCCCGAACCTGCTGCGCTCGAAGATGGCTGCCAACGAAGCGTCTGCCGTTGCTACGTTGCGCACGTATAACACTGCAATCGTTTCCTACTCGACGACTTATGGCACGGACCCAGGCACGGACATGTCACAACTTGGGCCGGCAACCACGCCGTCTTCGACAGCGGCTGACCTGGTTGATAACCTGCTTGGCTCTACGACTCCATCCAAGAGCGGCTACACGTTCACTTACAAAGCGGGCGCGGTTTCCAGCGGCGTCATCTCGCAATACTCGATCACAGCCCAGCCGCAATCCTCCTCGACTGGTCAGCGATATTTCTTCACGGACCAGAGCGGTGTGATTCGTCAGACGACTGACGGTACAGCTGCGAGTGCAACCAGCACCCCGATTGGATGATAAGTGCTGATCAGATTGAAACGGGGGAAAGGCCATGGCCTTTCCCCCATTTTTTAAAGAGTAGACTTGCGCAATACGGCTTGGCCCGGAAAAAGGATTGCGGAGATACAAAACTATGAACCCCATCCAAAAAAAAGAGGATCATTCGCGCCCGAGGCTCTCGAACAAAGGCTTCTCCCTGATTGAACTACTCATTGTCGTAGCGGTGATCCTGATTGTGGCGGCCATCGCGATACCTAACTACATTCAATCCAAAATGCGCGCGAATGAAGCTGCGGCCGTGCACAGCATACGCGACATTTCTACCGCTGAACTTTTTTACTCCACGACTTATGGAATTAACTACACCACGACTCTCGTCCAACTCTCCGGCACTGGCGTCAATCCTGATTTCAATAATGCAGGCCTAATTGATGATGTTTTAGCAGGTGGAGTGAAACAAGGCTATTTGATTACCTATACTCCAATCACCACAGACTCGCTGGGACATACGCTTACATACACAGTGACAGCGGATCCGACAAACCCTGGAACTACAGGCCAGCGTCACTTTTACACCGATCAAACGTGTGTGATTCGATCGAATATTTCCGTGACAGCCGGTCCAACCGATCTACCCATTTAGTTAAAATACAAAGTTAAGATTGAATTCGAGGCAGGGTAATCGGTGACGTGATCCCCGCTCGATTCGTACCTTCCTGCTATACTCACCGGGTGAATCTAAAATATAAGCTGGGATTTGTTGTCCTATTCCTTGCCACTGCGGTATGTGACATTCCTGTCTCATCACAGGCCCCTGCCCCACAAGCTTCCGATCAGGCAAAATCACTTGCACACCTTTTAGAAGAACATTACCGGCGTCCACGTACCCTGCAGGCCGTATTTCTCGAGCGATTCAATGAAGGACAAAAACAATCGCGGATGGAATCCGGCACTGTTTATTTTCGGCGACCTGGCCAAATGCGTTGGGAATATGACTCTCCAGAAAAAAAACTTTTCCTCGTGGACGGCAAGACCAAATGGTTTTACGTCCCATACGACCACACGGTGACCAAGTCTCCTGTAAAAGAAAGCTCGGATTGGAGAACTCCGCTTTCCCTCTTGACCGGAAAGGCGGATCTTTCGCGAATGTGCAGTAAGATTGATCTCGCTACACAACCTGGAATTCCAGAAGGTCATGCCGTGCTCCGCTGTATTCCCAAAGGAGAAAAGGACGCTTCAGCCCAGGACACATATACCGAGGTGCTTTTGGAAGTCGATACCAGCTCAGGGGAACTTGCACGTATAGAAATTCGCCAGCCGGGTGGAATCGACCTGGAATACCGCTTCGGAAATTGGCGGACCGACATTCCTTTAACAGCTGACCTCTTCAAGTTCCAGGTTCCTAACGGAGTTGCCATCGTGAACGGGGCATCCATGGAAGGACCTCAATAAGGTTCGCGAAGCAATTTGAGTGGATTGCAGGCTTGTTTGCCCCGGAATCCCCTTCATCGGACATTTACGCGGTGCTCACAGAATAGAAATGTGTTGCCCATGAACCCCCGCTATAATGGGTGAGACCCGGTTAATGGCGAGGTGCCGCCCAGCGCACGCTGCCGCGAGGGCGACTTTCTGCATCTATAGCGGTTGAGGTACACTCAAGCAATGGCTGAGTTTGTTTGCAAAGTGGCCGATGGCAGCGGAAAAGTTTTTCTGCATGTGGAGCCTGCGCAGTCGATGTCCGAGGCTCGGCAGAAGCTTTCCGACCGTGGACTATTTGTGTACAACGTTCGGCCTCGCGCCGGGGCCATTGGTCAACTTTTTGGCCGCAAGCGCCAGAAATCAGTGGATGGGAATGATTTCCTGGTCTTCAACCAGCAATTCAACACGCTGATCAAAGCGGGTATCCCAATTTTAAGAGCTTTGGATTTGCTTTCCGAGCGAGCAGCTGCGGAAAAGTTGCGGCCTGTGCTGGGCGAAGTTCGCCGCCAGGTCAGGGAAGGAACCAATCTTTCCGAGGCACTCGAAGCGCAAGGTGTATTCCCGAAGGTTTACACGGTTTCCGTGCTGGCAGGAGAAAAAAGCGGCAACCTTTCCGGGGTCCTCGAATATTACATTGCCTACCAGAAGATTACGACCGGGTTCCGTAAGAAACTGATCTCAACACTTATTTATCCGATTATCCTGGTTTGTTCCGCCATTGGCATCGTGACGTATCTTGTAACGTATGTAATTCCAAAGTTCGCGGGACTTTACAACGATTTGAATATCAATTTGCCCGCGGCCACGCGACTCCTTCTTGCGATTACGGTTACCTACCGACCGTATCTGATCGGCACTGTCATTTTGACAGCCTTTCTCATAGCGGCTTTATTTGCGTGGTCACAAACCTCGCAGGGCGGACTGACTTTTGAGCGCATCCGCATGCGCCTGCCGATCATCGGCCAAACGCTTACGAAATTTCAATTTGCGCAATTCTGCCGTACGCTATCAACGCTACTTGCCGGAGGCACGCCGCTCGTCCAGGCCATGGAAACGGCGGGCGGAGCGATCAAAAGCAGATTGGTTTCAGGCGCAATTGCCAGTGGCGCGCAACTCGTGCGCGAAGGGCAATCCCTGCACAGCAGCCTTTCGTCGACGGGATTGGTGCCCGATCTCGCTTTGGAAATGATCGAAGTCGGAGAAGCTAGCGGATCACTTTCTGCCATGCTTGCAAGCGTAGCTGAGTTTTACGAAGACGATGTAAATACGCAGCTTGCCAATCTAGTGGCCCTTATCGAACCCGCCATACTGGTCTTCATGGCCGTGTTAATTGCATTTATCCTGGTCGCGCTTTACTTGCCGATGTTCTCCCTTTCGGCTGGGGGCCAGGGGTAGGGACATATAGCTATGAGCACAATTGATCAAACACTAACCACAGCATCGGACCCACAAAGTGAACGCGAGAAGTCGCGTCGCCTGGCGCAACGATACCGCTGCGCTTTCGTCGATTTGTTCGAACAGAGAATTGATCCCGAGCTGTTCAGGAGCATTCCTGCCGAGTTGATGTTCCGCTTCAACTTTGTGCCAATGGAGGCCCATGAAGGCTCCCTGGTGATCGCAGTGGCGGATCCTAGTCAGGTTTTGCTCAGCGATGAGCTTCCGCTGCTGCTGGGCAAGAAATTGGTCCTGAAAGTCGCCACCCCCACGCAAATCAGTGATCTCCTGAAGCGCACCGAGCAGTCCCAGCGCGTTCTCGATCAAGCGACCGAAGCCTTTACGTTGACCGTGGTCGAAGAGGATGACGAAACCGATTCGAACATCTCCGCGGACAGCTTGACGCAGCAGGATTCCGCCGTCAGCCCCGTCGTTCGCCTCGTGGACACTGTTATCTTTACGGCGCTCGAACGGCGCGCCTCGGACATTCACATCGAGGCCCGGGATATCGAAGTTGCCGTCAAGTACCGCATCGACGGCGTGCTGGTGCACGCCATGGCGCCGATTTCGAAAGACTGGCTCTCCACAATTATTTCGCGCATCAAGGTCATGAGTGAGCTGGACATCGCGGAACGCCGCGTGCCCCAGGATGGCCGCTTCCGTGTCCGGTACAAAGGCCGCTTCGTCGATTTCCGCGTCTCCATCATGCCGTCCAGCCACGGAGAAGATGCCGTGTTGCGCGTGCTGGACAAGGAAACGCTGTCCGAAAAATTTCAAAACCTCAGCCTGGATGTGGTCGGATTTTCAGCGGACGAAATGCGCAAGTTTCGCCGCTATATTCGGGAGCCATACGGCATGGTGCTTGTCACTGGGCCGACCGGCTCGGGAAAAACGACGACGCTGTATGCCGCCATCAACGAAATTAAGACCGACGAAGATAAGATCATCACGATTGAAGATCCTGTCGAATATCAGGTCCGCGGAATCACACAGATCCCCGTAAACGAAAAGAAGGGGCTGACGTTCGCTCGCGGATTGCGTTCCATCCTTCGTCATGATCCGGATAAGATCATGGTCGGCGAAATTCGCGACAACGAAACCGCGCAAATCGCGATTCAGTCCGCGCTCACGGGCCACCTGGTTTTTACTACGGTACACGCGAACAACGTGACGGACGTCATCGGACGCTTCATCAACATGGGCGTTGAGCCTTACAACTTTGTTTCCGCATTGAACTGCATTCTGGCGCAGCGCCTCATTCGCGTGGTTTGCGTCCATTGCAAAAAGAACGTACGCTATTCGCCGGAAGTTCTGCGCGCTTCTGGTCTTGATCCCGACGAATGGGCCTCCGTGCAATTCGTCGAAGGCGCGGGCTGCCTGGAATGTTCGGGCACGGGTTTCCGCGGCCGCAGCGCCATATCAGAGTTGCTGGACTTGTCCGACCGGATTCGCGAAATGATTATTGGCCGTCGTCCCACGTCCGAGATCAAACGCGCCGCCGGTGAAGAAGGCATGATGTTCCTCAGAGACTCCGCACTCGCGAAAGTGCGCGAGGGCATTACGACGCTGAAAGAAATTAACAAGGTGACATTCATTGAGTAGCGACAGCATCCGGCAGGGAATCTACCAAAGTGGATTTATCCGCCGTCTTGCGCGCTGGATGGATTCCACGCCGCATCCATTAATTGCGTGCGAAATTGCCGCGGACTACGTCGCTGCGGCGCGATGGACGCGCACGGGCACCGGGCTTGACGGGTTTGCAATTGAACCGTTGCCACCGGGAGCGATTGTTCCAACGGCGGTGGAGGCCAACCTGATCGACGCGAGTGAGGTGCGGGCCGCTGTGGGCCGCGTGTTTTCTCGTTTGCGTGCCAAGGATGAAGATGTCGCGCTGCTGCTACCCGACTCCGTGATTCGCGTTTTTGTTTTGCACTTTGACGTCTTTCCGCGCAAGTCGGAGGAAGCGATTCCCATCCTTCGCTGGCGCTTGAAAAAGAGCGTTCCTTTTGAGGCCGAAGAAACTGTAATCTCTTACATGCGGCAATCGCCCCGCGATGATGGGGTGGATATTGTTACGGGCCTCGCTCGTCTGCGTATCGTGCGCGAATATGAATCTTTGGTGGAGTCTGTTGGAATGGCCCCAGGAGTGGTCATGAGTTCCACGCTGGCGGCTGTCCCACTCTTGCAGGATGAGAGGCCTGCGCTTCTGGCGCGAGTGGCGGGAACGACGCTGACCACGGCAATTGTCCGCGAGGGAATTCTTTGCGGGTATCGCTGCACGACGCTGCCGTCTGACGCTCGCACCGTGACGCCGCAAGCGCTGCTGGATGAGATTTATCCTCTGGCCGCCTATTATCAGGATTTCTGGAGTGAAGGCATCGCGCAGGTACGCCTTGCGGGGCTTTCGGACCGCATTGATGAGTTTTGTGGGCCGTTTGAGCAGGAACTGAAATGTCCCGTGCAATCACTTCTGGTCGCTGCGAGCGAAGAGGGAAGAATCCGCTCGGACGAAAATCCGCTGGTGGAACGCGGCATGGATGCTTTGATCGGCTGGACGCTGAATCGCGGGGCGTGAGTTTGACAGGGAAAAAGTGAATCAGAAAGGCGCATCGGTAGCGAATGAAAGTTCGTCTAAATCTTTCGACATCTCCGTTGGAGAGCAACCGGCGTTTTGCCCTAGCCGCCGGCGTAATCGGCACGATCGCCATCCTGGCTTTCCTGATTTTCTCTTATCGCTCGTATTCGACCTGGAGAAGCGATAAGGAATTGCGCGCCAAGCAGGATGCGCTCGAGATGCAAATTGCGAGATTGCAGCAGCAGCGCCAGCAGCTTTCCACATTTTTTGAAAATCCGGGAACGGTTGCTCGCCGCCAGCGCGCCGCTTATTTGAACTCACTGATCCAGCAGAGGGCTTTTCCCTGGATCAAGATTTTCATGGACCTTGAGCGGATTCTGCCCGAGGGTGTGCGCGTGGTCAGTATTGAGCCGAAATTGGCGGGGGACAGCTTGCAACTGACGTTCCTGGTGGGCGCGATGAGCGATGAAGGCAAATTAAAATTTCTGAAGGCGCTCGAAAAGTCGCCCGAGTTTTCGCATATTCAACTGTTAAACGAATCTCGCCCTTTGAAACCGGAGCTGACGGACCGGGTGATGCTCTCGCTGCAGGCGCAGTATTCGGTGATTTGATATGAAATCAACCATACTCCATCGCAACAATGTAATTCGCGCCGCGTTGGCCATTATCCTGATAGCCGATGCCGCGTTGATCGGCATTCAGTGGAAGCTCAACAATTCGCCGCACGTGCAGACCAGCGATTTGACGCGCCTGACCCTTCTTGAAAAACAGTATCGCGCCGATAACACGCGCCTCGAACGATTCCGCACGGAATTGCCCGCCGATGAAAAACAGTGGGACGAATTTTTTAACACTCACTTTCATCCGGCCGGAGCGGGTTATTCCGCGATCAGCGAAGATCTGGGAGATTTATCCCGCACCGCCGGCTTGCGCTCGGATTCGATTTCATTTCACCAGCATGCGCCCGATGCTCGCGGTCTGATGCAGGTGGACATCACTACGGCGGTCGAGGGAGATTACGACAACCTCGTTCAGTTCTTGAACAAGCTGGAACATTCCGATAATTTTTATGTTCTGGACAGCCTCGCGCTGGCTCCCAGCACAGTGGGGAAACTTCGTTTGAATATGCAGCTAAGGACTTATTTCCGGACCACTTGAGATGACACAGTTGATATGACACGTCGAAACCAAATGATCGTTCTCGGAGTGCTGCTGGCTGTGCTGGCGGGCACGGCTTTTAATATTGTCCGTTCGCGGTCCTCGGACGATGTGGCTCCGGCGCCGGTGTCGCTCGATACGCAATTTACCCCCGTCCCGGTCGATAATCCCGCATTGCGCCTCGACATTTTGAAGCGATTTCTTGAGCTGGAATATAACGGAGTGCACCGCAGTATTTTCAGCGCCACGCTGCCGCCGCCCCCGCCGCCTCCGGTTTCCAAGGTGCCTGTCAATGTTGCGCCAGGCCCCCCCCCGGGCCCTCCGCCGCTTACGGTGGACGCGAAATATTTCGGATATGTCAGCGATATGGGCGGCAGCCACAGGCGTGCTTTTTTTGCGACCGCGAATAATGAGGATGTGATTATTGCGGGAGAAGGCGACACGCTCATGGGCCGTTTCCGCGTGATACGCCTGACGAATACCACGGCGGATGTAGAGGAAGTTTCCTCGGGACGTCGCGCGACCCTCACTCTGGAGGAACCGCCTCCGAACGGTTAGGATCATGAAACGAGCTATTTCAAACACGCGACGAAGCCGGGAGGCGGGTTATACGCTTCTCATGGTGGTTTTTCTCGTGGCTACCATGAGCATTGCGGCGATGGCCGTTGCGCCGAATCTGCTTACGGAGGGCCGCCGCGAAAAAGAAACGGAAATGATCTGGCGAGGCCAGCAATATCAGCGCGCCATACTCCTGTATTACACGAAGTTCGGAAAGTATCCCACCAAGGTCGAAGACCTCACTAAGCAAACGAATGGCGTGCGTTTTCTTCGTCAGGCTTATACAGATCCGATGAACAAGGAAGACGGTTCCTGGCGCTTTATTTACATGGGCCCGAATGGGATGCTGATTGGCAGCTTGCGTCCAGCCAGTTTGCTGCAAAACGCACTTTCTCCCCAAGGCGTTCAGGGACTTTCGCTTTTGACAGGAGGCGGGACGCAGCCGCTTGGTCAGCCAGGGTCCGCGTCCACTTCACAGCAAACAACGGGCATGACTGCCACGACTGGCATGACCGGTATCGGTCAACAATCACCGAGCAACGGGACAACAGGAAACCCATTGGAATCGCAGCCACAACCTTTGACCGGTGCCGTGCTGGGCGGAAATATTGCCGGGGTAGGCAGCAAGATAAAGAAATCTTCGTTGAAAGTGTATTTGGGAGGCGATACGTATGAGCAATGGGAATTTATCGCTAACACCACAGGGCAGCAGACCGTGATTCCGGGGCAATCGCCTCTGAACCAGAATACGAATCCTAGCAGCGCTCCGGGCACGAATCCTACCGGCACTGGCGGAACGAATACAAATGCACCGGGGAACATTGGCATGGATCCAAATAACCCCGGCGGATCGCAACCTCAGCAGACTCCACTGGGACCGCAGATTTATAATCCGTCCGCACCTTCCCAATAGGACAGGCTTCAGCCTGTCTTTTTTTGACCTTTGCGCTAATCCAAAGGAAATCTAAGCCGGACAGGCTGAAGCCTATCCCGCTAAAAACTACTGCAGGTCTGCGATTTGGTTGGCGGCGTGATACGCGGTGCGGAATTTTTCCGTGACGCGGCGAATGTAATCTCGCGTTTCGCGGTAAGGCGGGACGGCGCGGTATTGTTCGACGCGCTCGGGACCGGCATTGTAGGCGGCGAGCGTAAGGGACAGATCGCCTTTGTAACGTACTAGCAATTCTTTCAGGTAGCGCGTGCCAGCATCGATATTTTGCTGCGGGTCAAAAATTTTGGTCACGCCAAAGCGCGCGGCTGTCTGCGGCATTAATTGCATCAGGCCGCGGGCATATCGCCAGGATACGGCGTTGGGGTTGAAGTTCGACTCCACGGCAATCACGCTGGCGACGAGCTCAGGGGCTACGCCGTGAACTCGCGCGGATTCGGAAATGAAATTGGCGAATGGAACATCAAGCGACTGTATTTTAGCGGGCAGGAAAGTATCTTCCGGATCCACGCTGACAACCGAGTCGGCGGGAATTTCCAAGGTTCCACCGGACATCGTGAGGCGTACCGTGTCTCCCACGCGTTCGTAACCCGTCACGTGAATGCGCTGGCCGGATTGCAGTACCATGTAGTCCGCGCGCGCGGACGGCGCCATCGCCGCAAGCGCGACGATCGCTCCAGCAACCCAGGCTCCGCGCTGTACCATCCGCTTCACTTTGCACATTTCCAATCCGGCATCTCCAGCACCGCATTTCCAAATGCAAATCGCTCGATGGCAGCGGCAACCCCGCACTCATCGTTGCTCAGTGTTTCATGCCATCCCATCGCTTTCAACTCAGGCACGCTGTTTCCCATGACCACGGGATGCCCCGCATATTGGAGCATCTCCATGTCATTCAGGTTGTCTCCGATAGCCAAAACATCTTCGCGATCGAAGCCGCGCCTGCACACCCACTCGGCGAGCGTCGCGCCTTTGGAGCATCCTCGGGCGATCACGTCCACCAGGCCAAAGTCGCGTGATTCATATACCGTCATGGCTACGGAATACTCCGAGGCAATCGGCAAACGAGAAAGGTACGTTTCCACTTCACGCGCCTGATTCGCATAGCCCGTGAACATCACCTGGATCGGATCTTCCGTGAGGCAGGCATGTAAGGGGATCATCTCCCCCAGGTATTCGCGGTTGCGAGCGAAATAGGCGCCTCGCAAGGGATCTTCATAATCAATGTGTTCGTAGATCACCTGGTTTTCGCGCGGACGGTTAAAGCATACCGATGCCATTTCCCGGTAGTCGGCAGTCTCTTCCAGAACTTGCGCCGCGACTTTGACGGGCAGCAGGTTCACGAATTGCGTCTCTCCGCCGCTGGATTTCACGAGCGCCCCGTTATTCACAATCATGGTCAGCGGGCAAGGGAACTGCAGCGCAATAGGAAGGGCGAAATCATAACGGCGCCCTGTAACGAGGGCAATTTCGATTCCTCGCGCAGAAGCTGCGGCTACAGCATCCCGATTCGCATCGGGGAGGCGGGAGTGCTCATCGAGAAGCGTCCCATCGATATCAAGCGCAATCAGGCGAACAGGCATCTCCCCATTTTACCTCGTTTGCAGACTGCGTAGCCACCGGCATGAAGTACAGGTGTGCAGGTTAAGTGGCATGGGGCTTCAACCTGTGCGCTCTTAGGCCTTGCAAGGTCTAACCCCGCACAGGCTGAAGCCTATGCCACTTAAGGCCAAGTCTTCCTCTAAGAGGACTGAGCTATTTCGGGACGACCACGGTAATGATTTCGGAAGGCTTGCTCTCCAAACCAGCCGCGTTGACAGAAGTCACGTAATACGTGTAGGTATGGCCCGTTATGGCCATCTTATCAACGAATTGGGTTTCTTGCACGATTTGCGGGGTCAATCGGGCGGGCCCGCTAAACTGCCAATCACGGTACACGTTGTACCCTGCCACTTCGGGTTTTGCGGGCGTCCAACTGATGGTCACGCTTCGATAAGTCACATGCTCAACGTGATGCCGCGAAATAAATCGACGCACCTTGCCGCAACCTGTTGAGGCCGCCAAAAAAACGATAGTGAATACAAAAATCGAGCGAAGTTTCGTCGAGGAATGGATGTAACTTTTCATCAATGCTGAAGGTTGAACCTGGACACGTTCTGTGTTGACACAATTAAAACTATAGCAAGAATTTGGTGGAGGCTACGGGAATCGAACCCGTGTCTGTTCGTTGCGAACGAACTATTCTCCCGCTGAACTAAGCCCCCAGAACCATACCGCTCCAGCAAATGAAAACCGTTGACAAGGAAGCATGCGGCGGAAAAATCCCGCGTCTAACACTTCGAGTTCTCTCAGTGCAGGTGAAGTAGGCCGCAGCAAGGTGCGTAAAAGAAATGCCGCACGATGAACCCGTGAGATTTTAACAGGGTATGACGAGGAATCCAAACATGCATCCCCGAATTTATGGAAAAAAGTTTATGGGAGCGGCAATTATTGCTGCTGTGGCCCGCTTCCCGCGTTGCGTTGTGCCACGATCTTCCGGGCGTTCTCATACAATGCGCGAGCTTGGGGCAAGGTTTCGATGGCCTTCGACAACTGTACGTCGTCCTCAAGGTCAACCTTCGCGCCTTCCGTCAATCCAAACACGGAGATGAAAGCTTCCTTGCGAATCTCGTGCTTGATCCATGGCAGGTTTTGCGCGATGTCATCTTCCGTGTAAGGAATTTTTTCCTTGTCGAGATAGGCGCGGAAGGTTTTCATGACGCTATCGTTCGCCACAAAATCCTTGGTGATTTCCGGCCGCGTTCCCAGGAAATAAGTGGTAAAGCCGCCCACGCCGCCTGAATAAGCGAAGAAAACTTCATGACGCAGGATCGATTCCTGGAACGGATTGTACTTCAACGGCTGAACGACAACGTCTGGCGTAATGCCTCCGCCACCGGTCACCTGGCGTCCGCTGTCCGTCAATTTCACTTCTGTCGGCGCGGGATTCTTGTGGTTGTAGAGATAATCGTACAGCGAAATATCTTTGTAATCGCGCTGGATCAGGCGGCCGCTCGGCGTGTAGTAACGCGCCGTGGTCAATGCCAGTCCGGTATTTTCACTTAGTCCGGAAACGGTTTGCACCAGGCCCTTGCCGAAGCTCTGCTCGCCCACCACAAGTCCGCGATCATGATCCTGAATTGCTCCGGTCACGATTTCCGATGCGGAAGCAGAGCCGCCATTGACGATCACAACCAGCGGCACGGTGACGCCGCGATTGCCGCGCACCGCGTAATAGCGGCGTTCGGCGGACGCGCGTCCATGGTGCGACACGATCAGCTCATTCTTGTCCAGGAACATGTCCGAAACGGCGACAGCTTCATTCAGCAGGCCGCCCGGATTCCCGCGCAAATCCAGAATGAGTCCGTCCAACTTCGTGGCGTCCAAATCCTTCAGCGCTGCGGAGAGTTCCGTGTCCGTCGTTTCATTGAAACCAGAGAGTTTGATGTATCCGATGCCGGGCTTCACGTCGAAGTCCAGGTCAACAGAATGCTTGGGAATTTCGTCGCGCGTCACGGTAAAGTTCAAAGCGTCCGTGTAGCCAACGCGCTTCATCGTAATGTGAACAACCGTGCCCTTGGGGCCCTTCAACATGTCCGCAACTTCCGAACTCGTCAGGCCTTCCGTGGACTTGGTATCGACCGCGGTGATCACGTCACCCGGGCGAATCCCGGCGCGGTACGCGGGCGAATTGGGCATCGGAGAGAGGACATAGGTAAAGTTGTCGCGCGGCACAATCGTCATGCCTACGCCGTAGTATCTGCCGCGTTGATCTTCGCGGAGATTGGCATAGGCACGCGGATCGAAAAAGCTGGAGTGCGGATCAAGGACGCGCAGCATTCCCGGGATCGCTCCGGAATAAATGGCTTTATCCGTATCAACGGGAATCGCGTAATCTTTTTGAACGACAGACAGGACATGCGTAAAGGACTTAACTGAGTCCTGCAGGTTATTTACGTCAGTGGAAGTAGCGCGTACCGACGGGCCGTAAATACCACCCAGAACCGCGGATACGAACAATACGCCAATGACGAGCAGCGCCCCTCGTCTCTCACCCTGCATTTCGCCCTCGCTTTCCTGCGGCATGGCGAGAAGCCACGCACATTGCCAAATAGTATAGCATAGGGGCTGAATTGACACCCCTGCGCCTGTCCACTATGATTCCCCGTAGACATCAGGCAGAAGCAGGATGAAAATCATTTAGGTCAGGAATCGCGATGTATCGTCAGTGCCCTAATTGGCTGCGTTTACTGGACTTCTCCTGGCTGGCGCATCCGCAACTGTTCTAAAAAGGCAAAGTGCACCGAACATGTTGAGTTTGCCACACCTGGCCGTACTTTTTGTTTTGGCCTTAATCGTATTCGGCCCTCAGAAGCTGCCGGAACTTGCGCGCATGTTGGGCAAGGCGACCGCTGAATTTCGAAAAATGACCAATGATTTTCGCTATGCGCTGGAAGATGAAGTGCGCGAATTAGAACGCCAGACACGCATTCGTGAAGAGGAAAAAGCGGCCGCGGCTCAAGTGCCTCCGACGCCGCCTGCGGCGCCTACCGCTCCCGAGGGCGCTGTGCCGCGCGATATGGGCACGATTGGAGCTCCACCAACGGAATTAGTGTCGAGCGATGAAGGCTATCCGCCGCCAACGGAATTTAAATCGTCCGAGCCGCACGCGGACGCGGTAAGCGCGCCACACGAGAAACCTCCTGATGACAACTCCGCAGTCTGAGCTTTCCCAAGATACGCCTGAGCAAGAACCAGGCGGCAAAATGTCGTTTTTTGAGCACCTTGTGGACCTGCGCAAGAGGCTCATCAACTCGGCAATGGCCATTGCCATAGGCGCATTCGTTGGCGTAAGCGTTTCGCAAAAAGTAATTGGATTTATTTCCCGCCCCATGCAGGAAGCTCTGCGGAAGCAGCATCTGGACGACAAGCTGATTTATACGAGCCCCGCAGGCCTGATCAATATCATCATCACATTTGGAATTTACATCGGCGTCGTCCTCGCCGCGCCATTCGTGCTTTATCAGGTTTGGCTGTTCATCGCTCCCGGGCTTTACAAACATGAACGCAAAGCGGTTTTCGGGTTTATCGGTTCTTCATTGTTTTTGTTTCTGGCGGGAATCTCGTTCGGCTATTTCGTGATGCTTCCGTACATGCTGAATTTCCTGATCGGGTTTCAGGGACCGTTCCGGCCGCTGATCAGCATTAATGAATATTTCGATTTTATATTAATTGTGCTGCTTGGATTGGGAATTATTTTTGAACTGCCTGTTTTAATCTTCTTCCTGGCGTTATTTGGCATCGTGACGCCGAAATTCCTGTGGCAGAATTTGCGCTATGCGATATTGATCATCGCCGTCGTCGCAGCGATTGTGACTCCGACGCCTGACGCGATGACCATGCTCATTTTCATGGCGCCTATGGTGGCGCTGTATTTTATCGGCATCGCGGTCGCCGCGGTTGTGGTTCGCAACAAAGCGAAGCGTGCCGCAATTGCGGGTCAAGGTGCGGAATAGATGAAATTGCGAATGCGTGGCATAAGTCGATCGACAATCGCACTGGCAGCTCTTTTTTTTGCATGCCTCACAGCGTGTGGGCACTCCGCTACCTCGGAAAATAATTCGCAGCCGGCGGGCGCTTCGCAGGCTGCCACGTTCCCGCCTGCTCCCGCGGCGGATACGACGGGCGGATTCGATGGCGGACGCGCCTACAAGCACGTCGAGCAATTAGTGGCCATCGGGCCGCATTCGGCTGGGTCCGAGGGGATTCACCACGCGCAGGATTACATCATCAGCCAACTGAAAAGTTTCGGTTGCCCGGTGGAACAAGAGGATTTTCACGCGCCATCCACACCGGTGGGCGACGTGGCGATGAAGAACATCATCGTCAAAATTCCATCAGCGAATCCCAATATTATTTTGTACGGCTCGCATTACGATACAAAGCGGATGGCCAATTTTGTGGGTGCGGATGACGCCGGGTCGAGCACCGGCGTGCTGTTGGAACTGGCGCGGCTTCTGTGCGCGCGAAAAAACGCGGACACAATCTGGCTGGCATTTTTTGACGGTGAAGAAGCATTTAATCAGAATTGGGCGGACCCGGATAATACGTATGGCAGCAGGGAATTGGCCGCGAGCCTTGCGCTTTCAGGGGCGTTGCCGCACGTGAAGGCCATGATTCTGGTCGATATGGTGGGGCCGGCCGATCCTGTCTATAAACGCGAAACCAATTCCACTCCGTGGCTCACGGATATTTTTTGGACCACGGCGGCGCAACTCGGGTACACAAAAGTTTTCGTCAACGATCGCGCGGACATCGAGGACGATCACTTATCGTTTTTGAAGCGAGGTATTCCGTCGGTGGATATTATCGATCTGGACGTGCCCTACTGGCATACGACGCAGGACACGCTCGACAAGGTTGATCCTCGAACGCTCGCGATCACCGGCCATGTGCTTATCGCCTCACTCCCCGAATTGGAAAAGAGAATTAAGTAGCGACAGGTTTCAGCCTGTCATCTTTTGACTTCTTCCACCTGTATAAAAACAAAACATAACAGGCTGAACAGGCAGCGGAAAAACACAATACTCTGTCATTCTGAGCGAAGCGAAGAATCTCTCCATGTTTCCTTTCCTATACTTAAATCGAAGAGGGATTCTTTGCTTCGCTCAGAATGACAGAACAAAACCTTTTTTCCACAGCCTATGAAGCCTGTCGCTACCTCGCGATCTTATTTTTTAGCGATAAAATCCACTGGATGACACTGGAATAAAAGCCCCAGTTAATCAGGAACATCAGGCTATATCCGAGCGGCCGAATGAACGTGTGAAAAATCTGAGCCTGCATCCAGTTTGCGATCACCACGCCTGGCAATCCGATTGCGCCTGTCCACATTCCCGGCGTGGAGTGCAGGCCGATTGTGCGGGCGATGTAGATAAGTATGGCGGTCCATGCGGCGGCTAACGCTCCAGCCCAGAGAAGGATTTTCACGAGGCTCCTTGGTTTGGGAATTCTGTTAATCTTTGCAGGATTGCTTTGGATTAAAATCCGCAGGCTGAAGTCCGCGCCACTAGGGCTGCGTTGCGGGCTTTTCACTGTCCAGCCAGCGCATTTGTTCTTCGGCGTAGCGCGTTCCTGCCACTGCGTCCGCGGGAATGGCGCGCTCGATTTGCGCCAAATCTTCCGGCGATAGTTTCAGTTCGAGAGCCTTTAGAGATTCCGCGAGCTGAGGGCGTCGGCGTGCGCCGATCAGAGGGATGATTTCCGGGCCCTGAGACATAACCCATGCGATCGCAATTTGCGAGGCCGTCGCATTTTTGCTTTCCGCGATTTCATTGAGCGCTTTCACCAGCGCCTGATTTTTCTGCAAATTTTCGCCGTGAAAACGCGGCATGTGATTGCGAAAGTCTTTTGGCGAAGTGACGGGCGAGCCTGACAGCAAACCTCGCGAAAGCACCCCATACGCGGTAACGCTAATGCCGAGTTCGCGCGCCGCCGGGAGAATCGTGGCTTCCACGCTGCGGCTGACCAGAGAATATTCGATTTGCAGCGCAGCGATCGGAGTAACCTTCGAGGCTCTGCGAATCGAAGCTGCCGATGCTTCGGAAATGCCGATGTGCCGGATGTAGCCGGCTTGAACGAGGCTCGCTAGCGCTCCATAGGTTTCCTCGATCGGCGTCCGCGTATCGACTCGCGATGGTTGGTAGAGATCAATGTAATCCGTGCCCAACCGGCGGAGGCTGTAAGAGAGGAAATTTGCGACGGCTTCGGGACGCACATCGTAGCCGGTGAAAGCGCCGTCGGGCCCGCGCATCGCGCCAAATTTAACGGCAAGAAAAACATCTTTGCGTCTGCCCTCGATGGCGCGGCGAATTAGCATTTCATTGTGGCCCATGCCATAGAAGTCGCCGGTATCGAGCATGTTGATTCCTGCGTCGAGCGCGGCGTGAATTGTCGCGATGCTTTCATTTTCGTCTGAGGGCCCGTAAATATCGGACATGGCCATGCAGCCGAGCCCGAGTTGCGAAACGACAGGTCCGTTGTGCCCCAGGTGAATTGTTTTCATGCGCGATGCTCCACTTCACGGTCTACGAAAATTGCAGATACACTTTACGGCAACAGAGTAAAGAATGAAAAGACCCAGCTTTTGTGGCGCGGGCGTCCCCCCGGCGGGTTTGCGCTGGGCCTCCTCAATTTAAACCCGCTGCTGAGACGCCTGCGCCACAAAGCCAAACCTCCACTGGCTGAAGCCTATGCCACGTGACCCCAACATTTGTGTTACATTTTTTCTTTCCTGAAGACAAGAAAGGTCCGGCGGAAAATGCCGGCTGCGGAAACGGATGAAGAAAATTTCGGTTCGGGCGGCGAACGGAAACTACGAAGTGTTGTGCGGCGAGGGCGTGTTGCGCGAACTGCCTCGCGTTGCATCGCGCATCGGTCAGGATGGATCGATCTTCGTAATTTCGTCGGCTCACGTATGGAAGCATTGGGGCGTGCGAGTGGAGAAACTGCTGGGGCGAGCGCGGCGGGCTACGATCTTGATGGATGACGCTGAAACCGCGAAAAATCTTTCGACGGTTGAGAAAGCCTGCCGCGATTTGGTGCGTGCGGGAGCGGATCGCCGAGCGGTAATCGTTGCCGTGGGTGGAGGAGTGGTTGGCGACGTCGCAGGATTCGTTGCGGCGAGTTACGCGCGCGGAATTACGCTGATCCATGTGCCCACCACTGTCGTTGCGCAGGTCGATAGCGCGATTGGCGGCAAGACGGGCGTGAATCTCCCGGAAGGGAAGAACTTAGTCGGCGCTTTCTATCCTGGAAAATCCGTTGTGGCCGATCCGCAATTGCTTTCCACCATGCCGCCACGCGAATTCCGCTCTGGAATATACGAGATTATTAAATACGGAGTAATTGGCGACGTCAAACTTTTCGAGTTTCTCGAGAAAAATATGTCGAAAGTTTTGCGCAGGGAACGCGCTGCGCTGACCCTTGTGATTGAGCGATCCGTAGCTCAAAAGGCGCGCGTGGTTTCCGAAGACGAGCGCGAATCCGGCGTTCGAGAAATTTTAAATTTCGGGCATACGTTTGCCCATGCTCTCGAAAGCCTAACGCGCTATCGAAAATATTTACACGGCGAAGCGGTTGGATGGGGAATGCTGGCCGCGTCGCGATTGGCCGTCGAAAAGGGAATGCTTTCTTCGGTCGAGGAAGAGCGAATTGCCAAAATGATTGCCAGCGTCGGACCATTGCCAGCATGGCCTTCCGTGCCTCCCGCGCGGCTTATTACGGCTATGCAGGCGGATAAGAAAACGCGCGCTGGGCGCTTGCGATTTGTATTGCCCGAGCGAATTGGCACAGTGCGGTGCGGCGTGGAGGCCGAAGAAGAAATGCTGGTGCGCGTATTGCGCGAATGCAGCTTGGCGGCTGCGCAAACCTTCGCGCCGAAGAGACGCCGGAAATGAGCGCGGTGTCCCAAAGCAAAGTTCCGGGAACGCGCCCGGAAGGCGTTCAGGACGAGAAGGAAGCTGCAGCCCACGTTCAAAAAATGTTTGGGCTTATTGCGCCGCGCTACGATCTTCTAAATCATCTCCTTTCGCTCGATATTGATAAGGTGTGGCGTCGACGAGTGGCGCGCGCGGTCAGCGCGATTCTGCACAATCCGAACGCCGCTGTGCTGGATGTGTGCTGCGGCACGGGCGACCTCGCGCTGGCTTTCCGAAAAGAAGCTCCGATCGGTGCGAAAATTACAGGTTCCGATTTCGTGCCGGAAATGCTGGTTCGAGCGCGAGCCAAGGCCGCCGCCGCAGGCGTAGAGATTCCGTTTGTGGAAGCCGATGCGCTGGCCCTGCCGTTTGCCGACGCGACTTTTGACCTGGTTTCCTGTTCATTTGGATTCCGCAACCTGGCGAATTACGAGCGCGGCCTCGTGGAAATTTTTCGCGTGCTGAAGCCCGGAGGAGTGGCTGCGATTCTGGAATTTGGGGAGCCTCCCGGTAAATTGTTTGGCGGGCTCTACCGATTTTATTTTCGCTATATATTGCCGCTGCTGGGTGGATTAATTTCCGGAAATTCTTCTGCGTACACTTATCTACCGAATTCGGTAAGTAAATTTCCGTCGCCGGAAGCGTTGCAGGCCATGTTTGAGCGTGTTGGCTACGGAGGAGTGAAGTTCGTGCGCTGGACTGGCGGGATTGTTACGCTGCACACAGGGGCGAAGTTTTAGGGTTTAAGTAGCACAGGCATCAGCCTGTGGGTTTGTTTGCTGTGGCACTGGCAGTTTTGCGCTGCGTCGCGGCAATTTAAACCCGCCGGCGAGAACTTGTTTCGATGGCCTAAATTCCACAGGCTGAAGCCTGTGCTACTAAAAGCGATCAGTTTTCGAGGCCAAGCAGGCGGATCTTATTCAGCAGGGTTTTGTACGACACGCCAAGTTGTTCCGCGGCGCGCGTTTTATTCCACTTTGAGGATTTAAGCGCGGCTTCAATCTTGAACCGCTCCACATATTCCACGGCGCGCGTTCCCACTTCCTGAAGCGTGCCTCCCCAATCGAACGCCTCGGCCAGCATGCCTTCGGGAATATTTCCTTCCGGCGGGCGGGCGGCGGGAAGTTGCAGGTCGGCGGCTCCGATTGCGTCGGAATCCGTGAGAATTGCGGCGCGTTCAATCGTGTTTTGCAGCTCGCGAACGTTCCCTGGCCACGGGTAGCTGAGCATCGCGGCGCGCGCACTGGGCGCAAATTTTAAGTTTGGCTTGCGGAATTCGCGCTGAAATTTGTCGAGAAAATGGTCGGCGAGGAGTATCACATCGTCGCCGCGCTGGCTGAGAGCGGGAATTGTTATGGGCACAGCGGCGATGCGGAAGTACAAATCCTCGCGAAATGTTTTTGCGGCGACGGCTTCCGTAAGATTCTTGTTCGTGGCGGCGAGGATGCGCACATCGATGTCCACCTGCTGCGTGCCGCCAACGCGCTCAAAGCTGCGCTCCTCCAGAACACGCAATAGTTTTGCCTGCGTGCTCAGCGGAAGCTCCGCTATTTCATCCAGAAAAATCGTGCCGCGATTGGCCAGTTCCATCTTCCCGACTTTACGCGACCCGGCCCCGGTGTACGCGCCGCGCTCATGCCCGAACAATTCGTTTTCGACGAGCCCTTCGGGGATTGCCGCGCAATTTAAAGCGACGAACGCTTGCTGGCGACGCGGGGAAAGATGATGAATCGCGCGCGCAAATAATTCCTTGCCAGTGCCGCTTTGGCCGAGCAGCAAAACGGTCGAGTCCGTGGCGGCCACGCGCTGCACCTGATGAGTCGCGTCCTGCATGCTTTTGTCATCGCCAACGATGCGGGGAAAGCCGTACCGCTCGGCATATTCCTCGCGAAGCAATAAGTTTTCGCGCAATAATTCCTGCTGCTGCGACGCGCGCTCCACCAGCAAATTCAAATGTTCGAGATCCACAGGTTTCTGGATGAAATCGTACGCGCCTTCCTTCATGGCCGTCACAGCTTCTTCGACGGAACCGTACGCGGTGATCAGGATGACGGGAATGGTCGGATCGGCCTGCTTTGTTTCGCGGAGCACATCGAGTCCGGAGCAGCCGGGAAGTTTTAAATCGGTGAGCACCAAAACGTAGCGCCGCGCGCGGACCTTGGCCACGGCAGAGGACCCATCCGGCGCTTCGTCCACGGTGTGGCCGGCCCGCTCGAGCGCCTTCTTCAGCATTGCACGCAGTTCTGGTTTGTCTTCAACTAGAAGAAGGGGTTCCATAGTTTTTCTTTGTATCATGCCTGCGCGCCGCAAAGTGAATTGCTGTGCGGCGTTGTGCGGAGTCAGCTACAGGGTATTCCTATTCGTATCCAAATATTCTGCGTGATTAAACTGAAAAAATTGTCAGTTGCAAACTACGGTTGTGGCGCAGCCGCCGGTGCCGGTGCCGTGTCGGGCGCAGATTCCTGTTGCGCTGGTTGTGCCGCTGGCGTTGCCCATCCAGGTTCACCACCCGCTTTCCGCAACTCGTCTTCAAGATTGGAAATGTCGGTTTTGTCCTGCTCGATCGCTGCCGTTTTATCGTCAATCTTCGTTCTGGAATCGTTTATATCCTGGCGCGAATAATCCTGCTTCAGGCTGGCCATCGGATTGGTATAAAACTGTTCTTGCTTCAGATTAAGTTCGCGCTGCATGATGTCGAGTTCGTGCTGATCATCCGCCAGTTTCTTGTTCGCGGCTGTGAATCTATCGCGCCAGTAGCTTTCGTCCTTGGCAGGTGCCTTTTTTTCACCGTCAGCGGGTTTCCCGCTCTTATCGTCCGTCTTTTTGGTCTGGTCTTCGGGCGGTGCCGGAGCTTCGCCGACAACGCTCACGGTTCCGTTGATCGTGCCAAGATTATCGTTGTCGATGGTCAATTTGGCTTGCGGAGCAGCTTTTCGCTCTGCCCTCGCCTTGCGAGCTGCGTCGGCTACGCTCTCCTGGCCTTGGTCTTGTTGAGCCGCAAGATAGCAGGGAGCGCCGAGCATCGCAGAACTCAATACCAGCGTAATAATTCGTTTTTTATTCATAATTTGTGCCGCCTTTCAGGGGGACATGGCGGTTCTGAACACTCCCAGTTTAGATGCGTGCCGAGGCCGAATCAATGGAACTAACGGATTCGCGCACAAAGGGTAACCATACGAGAAACTCGGCTCCCCCGACGGGTTGGTTGCGGGCCTCAATCGATCCGCCATGCTGGACAATGATCTTTTGCACAACAGCCAATCCGAGCCCTGTCCCATTAGCTTTCGTCGTGTAAAAGGGCACAAAAATCTTGCTCAGCGTTTCGCCGGGTATGCCAGGGCCGTTATCCGAAACAAAGATGCGTTGCCCATGCAGCGGGCCAGATTTTTCGATTTCTCCGCGGATGATGACGCGTCCTCCGGCAGGATTTTCAACCGCTGCTTCCGCGGCATTGCGCGCGAGGTTGAGGATCGCCTGCCGCAGCAGGGCATCGTCACCCGACACGTCGCCGAATTCGCCCAGTGTGTCGATCGAAACGCCGGGAACCGCTTCGGAAATTTCCGCGATGATTTCTTCGATCATGGGGCGCAGCGCGACTTGCTCGTCCGCCAAATCGAGAGGGCGCGCAAATTTGAGAAACTCGGTAACCACATGCGTCAGGGATCTCGTCTGGCGCAGGATAAGGTCGCCGTGCTCATGCAGATCGGTGCCGGGCTTGGCCTCGCTGCGAATCATTTGCGCGTAACCCGAAATCGTCGCGAGAGCGTTTTTGAATTCGTGCGCGATTCCGGCGGAAAGTTCTCCGAGCGCGGCCAGATTTTCCTTCATGTGGATTTGCTTTTGCAGCGCGGCAAGCTCCGTCAAATCGCTGAGCAGGCAAATCGCTCCGGTAATTTCATTGGCATTGTTTTGGATCGGAGAAATGGTGACGCCGAGCTGGCGCAAGTCGCTGGAGGGGGCGAGGTACTCCACTTCTTCGCGGCGGAACGTTCGCCCCTGCTCGAGGCAGAGTGCGACGAGTTCCGTGAGTCGCGAGCCGGAGCCAAGGACTTCACTGTAGCGGCGAAAGCCCAGAGATTTAACGCCCAGGGCCGCTTCGGCCGCGGGATTTGCGCTGGTAATCAGCCCAGAAGAATTTACGAGCAGCAGTCCGGCGGGCATGTTGCGCGTGACGGCTTCGCTCATGCGCTCAGTTTGCTGCGCGCGCTCGCGTTCGGCGCGATGCAGCGCTTCCAATTCTTTTTCCTGCTCTTTGAGTTTTTTGATTACGGCCTGCATCGAGGCGGCCATGAATGCTGCGGGATTATCGCTTCGAGGAGTTTCCTGGCCGGCCTGCGAAATGGCTTCCGAGCCTCCACGAAAATAACGCCGCGCCATCATGATCACGATGATCGCCGCGGCCATCATAATGACGAGCAGCGCCCCGGAAAGTACCCAGAGTGAATTGGTTGTCGGAACCTCTGTCGCAATCAGCAATATAAAGTTCACGGATCACTTTCCGGCGAGCACGGCTTCGTACCAATGCAGAGCAGGCGTTCCAAAAAAAAGAACCAAGAGCGCGCCGGCTCCGAGGAATGTACCAAACGGCAATTCGTAATCGCGGCCCTTTTTAGAAATTGATATCAAAAGGATACCGATCACGCTGCCCAGAAGCGATCCGACAAGGACCGTCATCATCGTGCGTTTCACGCCCAGGAATGCCCCCACCGCAGCCATCATTTTTACGTCACCCAGGCCCATACCCTCGCGCCCGCGCAGGCGGAAATATCCTTCCGCCACGAACCAGAGCAAACCGCTTCCGGCTAACGCGCCGATGGCGGCATCAGCGAAAGAAAGCGCTGCTTGCGGGGGAGGAAATTCAAAATAGCGCCGCGCAAGCCACAGCGCCGTGCCATCGAGTGACTTCGTGAAAAAGCTGAAAACAAGGCCAACGATCACGCCGAAGAAATTTACTTTGTCGGGAAGAATGCGTTCGCGCAGGTCCGTAATGGTCAGGACGACGATCAGGGCGCAGAAAATGGCCCATTTCAGGGCATCCACTGTCGGCCCAAACACGAAGTAGCAGGCGAGGAACAAAAGCGCCGTCAGCATTTCGACGGCGGGATACATCACGGAAATTGGCGCTTTGCAACTACGGCATTTGCCGCCCAGTATTAACCAGCTTATGACCGGAATATTGTCGTATGGAGCGATGGCCTTTCCGCATTTGGGACAGCCCGATGCGGGAAGCACAATCGATTTGCCCGCGGGAATCCGCAGGATGCAGACATTTAGAAAACTGCCAATGAGCAAACCGAACAAAAACGCGCTTAGTGGGATCACTATCAAACTGTGCCATACGAGAACAACCCCCACAACGATTGGTCATGCAGGATGAAGCAAATAGGTAACATCGCATGGTGGCGCCGGCATCTTGCCGGCGGTTTTCGAATTTGTGCTCAGACTGACGAAACCCAGCCGGCAAGATGCCGGCGCCACCAAAGCCGCAAGGCGGCCCACGCCTCAAACAGAGTTTGGAGTGGTTTGACAGGGTATCCTCACGCCCCTATATTCGAGATTCGCTGAATATGTCCTGGCTGGAACAAAAAATTCGCCGCTACGAGCATGCCCGGTGGACTACGGACGACAACCGGCGCGTCTATCCCTTTGAGTGGGGCCTCGAACACATTGGCGGCAGGGCAGATGAACCTGACCCGCGCGGTTTCCTGGATGCATGGGTCGATGAAACGCTCGCCCACGCCGAAGAATGGTTCGCCACAACGCCTGCGAATGATTACATTCTGGAATCAAGGCAGAATGGCGCTTCAGAAGAGCAAGTCCTGACCTTCACCAGCCAAATTACTTCGCCATGGAAAAATAATGATCTTGTGCATGCGCGCTTTTTTCGGGCCCGATCGAGCGGGCCCGCCGTGGTTCTCATGCCCAACTGGAACGCGAAGTGGCATGGCCAGGTCAATCTCTGCAAGTGGCTTACAAAACTTGGCATCAGCGTGCTGCGACTCTCTTTGCCCTACCACGATTACCGAGTCGCGCCGGGCCACGAACGCGCCGACCAGCTTGTCGGCTCCAATGTGGGGCTTACGATTCAAGCGACGCGCCAGGCCGTGATGGACACGCGCCGCTGTCTGCGTTGGCTTGAGCAGCAGGGCTACCGCAAGCTCGGTCTGGTCGGAACGAGCATCGGCTCCGACGTTGGGTCGATCACCATGGCGTTTGATGAAGCCGTGCGCGGCGGCGGCTTCATGCACGTGTCCACCTATTTTGCCGATGTGGTGCGCACGGGCATGACCACCAATCACGTGTGGGAAGGCTTGCGAACCAAAGTGACGGAGGACGAGCTGCGCCGTTGGTGGACGCCGATCAGCCCTGTGCCGTACATGCATCGCCTGCGCAATACCGGCCAGCGTTTGCTGATGATCAGCGGGCGTTACGATCCCACGTTCTGGTATGAGTTTACGCAAGACATGTTTGATGATTTGCGCGGGAAGGGAATTCTCTTGGAAACGATGACCATGCCCTGCGGCCACTATTCGCTGGAGTTGCCGCCATTTGCGTATCCTGCGGGGTTGAAACTGGGTCTTTTTCTGCTAGAAACGCTGGCGTAGGTTTTTGTGGCGCCGGCATCTTGCCGGCGGATTTTCTTTCCGGTCAGCGCAAATTTAAACCCGCCGGCAAGATGCCGGCGCTACGAATCGCCCGCCTTCACGCTCAATTTATCCCAATCAAAATATTGTCGATATTTTTCCGGCAGCGGTTTTGGCCGGCCCTTGCTGTTGCAAACCACGTGAATCGTTTCGCCCGTGACCAGCAACTCATCGGTTTCGTCATGCAATATTTCATAGCCAAACGTAATCACGCGGCTCTTCACTGAAGTCACGCGCGTGCGAATGCGCAGCGGATCGTCAAATCGCGCCGGCCGCCGGTAACGACATTTGGCTTCAGCGACGACCGTGAAACTGTCATCTTCCTGTTCCATGCGGCGGTAATCCAGGCCGCGCTGGCGCATGTATTCCACGCGCCCAATTTCAAAATAAATAAAATAATTTGCGTAATAGACGATGGACATCTTGTCCGTTTCCGCGTAGCGGACGCGCACCACGTGATCAATAAATTCGCTCATTGTGCAGGAAATTGTAGCAGATGGGCGCGCGTCATGCGCACGAGCGGGTTTGCCACGAGCGAATTTGTTTGAGTTGCGCACATGGGAAAATCGCCCGTCCAAAAAAAACGGACGGCCGCTACAAAAACGCAACGAAAATGCATTTCGGTTTCGTAGAAGCCATTGTGTCCCGAGCCTTTCGGGACAGAATGGGCAGCTTTCCGACCAAGTTTATCCACAACCGATGTGTTTATCTATTTCCCGGTCCAGCGCGGCGCGCGCTTTTCCAGGAAAGAGGAAAGGCCTTCGTGGAAATCTTCCGTGGACCTGATCTGCGCGCTTTCCGTTGCGGCAAGTTCCAGTTCGCGATCGATTTCCGGCGCGGCAAAATCGAAGAGGAGCTTTTTGGTTGTGCGAAGGCTGGTCGGGCTGGACGCGAGCAACGTTGCCGCGAGGTCTTGCGCGGATTTGCTCAATTGCTCGGCCGCGACAATTTCCGTGACGAGGCCGAGGCGATGAGCTTCGGCGGCGTCGATGATTTTTCCTGTAAGCAGCAAATTGCGCGCATTTTTTTCGCCAATTTGCCGCACCAGAAAAATAGAGACCACGGCGGGAAGAAAACCGATGCGCACTTCGGGATATCCGAACTTCGCTTCCGGCACCGCCATGGTGAAGTCGCACAGCGTAGCGAGACCGCATCCACCCGCGATGGCAGGCCCGTCTACCGCGGCAATGGTCGGCTTCGGAAAACTCCATATTCGGCGGAACATTTTCGCGAGGCGGTCGGCATCTTCTCGCTGCTGCGTGAGAGATTGCGTGGCGAGCGCCTTTAGTGCATCCAAATCCATCCCGGAGCAGAACGCTTTTCCCGCGCCGGTAAGAATCAGCACGCGCGCGGGACTCGCTTCCACTTCATCGAAGGCGGAAAGAATTTCAACAATCATTTCCGGAGAAATGGCATTGCGCTTCTCTGGCCGATTCAACGTGATCGTTGCGATCTCGCCAGTAAATTCGAGTTGGAGTGTCTGGAAGCTCATGGTGAGCGGTTTTTAGTGGCGCGGGCTTCAGCCTGCGGATTTTAATCCTGGCGAAGCCTAAACCCCGCAGGCTGAAGCCCGCGCCACTTAAAATCAAATTCAATTGCCCCAACAATCATTCTTTATTTCGCTTGTGCCGCTTGAGAATACTTGGCGCGAATTTCCTGCGTCGCGACGATGCATGGCGCCAGTGCCGCCTGATCGATCTCCGTATCCGCGCCACGCGATGCCAGTGCCGCGACAATTGTTTCCGTCGCAATATTCCCCACGAGATCATCGCCTGCAAAAGGACAGCCGCCGAGACCTGTTAGAGCGCCATCGAACCGGCGGCATCCGGCATCGTACGCGGAAAGAATTTTTTGCGCCGAGTCCTCGGCCCTGCCGTGCAAGTGCACGCCCAGATCGAGCCCCGCGACGCATTCCTTTACCGTGTTGTAAAGCGCGCCCACATATTCAGGAGGCGTGGTTCCCACCGTATCTGCGAGCGAAACCTGGTTTACACCAATATCCTTCAGCCAGATCAATGCATCTTCCACGATCTCAGCGCCCCAGGGCTCTTCATACGAATTGCCGAAGGCCATGGAAATGTATACAACCATCCCGTGGCCGGAGACTTTGGTGGCCTTGCGAATTTCTTCGACGAGCGCGCGTGACTCTCCGCGGCTCATGTTGGCATTGGCGCGTCGGAAGTACGCGGAAATGGAATAGGGATAGCCGATGGTCGTCACACCCGGAGTGGCCAGAGCGCGCTCAAGCCCTTGCTGATTCACGACGATCCCAATGATTTCGGGCGAAACGGTGCCATCTGGAAGCCCGGAAAGAAAACCTTTCATGACTTCTTCGCTGTCCGCCATTTGTTTTACTCGCTCAGGCGAAACGAAACTAACTGCGTCTATATGCTTAAACCCTGCAGCAGTAAGTTTTAATAAATAGTCAACTTTCACCTGCGTTGGAATAATTTCTGGAAGTCCTTGCCACGCATCGCGTGGGCATTCGATAATTTTTACGAGGTCAGTCAACTAAGTTCCCTTTGAAAGCAAATTTTATAGCTGAAATTATGTTTGCAGCACTCCGGTCTTAAATTCCTTCACATCCGGATTCAGCGCAGCGGCTTCGAGTGCCCAAACCAGCGCTTCGCGTGTCTGCGCCGGATCGATTATCGCATCGACCCACAGACGCGCAGCGGCGTAGCGCGGGTCGGTCTGGTGTTCGTAAGTGGCGCGAATCGATTCCTTCAATTCCTTTTTGTCCGTTTCGGAAAGCTTTTTGCCCTCGCGCTCGAGTTGCTTGATCTTAATTTCCACTAGGGTGGACGCGGCAGCATCGCCGCTCATTACGGCATAGCGCGCCGTGGGCCACGCGAAAATGAATCGCGGGTCGTATGCTTTCCCGCACATGGCGTAGTGGCCCGCGCCAAAACTTCCGCCGCAGATCACCGTAATTTTAGGCACGACGCTGTTGGAGACGGCGTTCACCATTTTTGCCCCGGCGCGGATGATTCCGCTCCACTCTGCTTCCTTGCCGACCATGAAGCCGTTGACATCATGCAGGAAAATGAGCGGCACAAGATTCTGGTTGCAGTCCATGATGAAGCGCGCCGCTTTTTCTGCTGACTCGGTGTAAATCACGCCGCCGAATTCAATGCGGCGCTCGCCCGTTGCGGCGTCGATGGTCGGGACGTGCTGCTTATTGTTGGCGACGATGCCGACGGCCCAGCCGCCAATGCGCGCGTAACCGCACAGCACGGTCTTGCCGTATTCCGCGCGGTACTCCTCAAATTTGCTGCCATCGACGATGCGCGCGATCACTTCGTGCATGTCGTACTGCCGCGCAGGATCGGAAGAAAAAATCCCATAAACTTCCTCGGGCGGGAAGAGAGGATTCTCTGGATCTTTGTAATTAAAGCGCGCAAAGGGCGGGTGTCCCATCTTGTCCACCAGTGCGCGGATGCGTTCCAGGCAGGCCTCGTCATTCGCTTCGCGGAAGTCCACGGTGCCGCTGATTTCCGCGTGCATTTTTGCGCCGCCCAGTTCTTCGGCGGAAACTTTTTGCCCGATTGCCGCCTGCACAAGCGCAGGGCCGGCAAGAAAAAGGCCGGAGCCTTCAGTCATCAGGATGTGATCGCACATCACCGGAAGGTACGCGCCACCTGCGACGCACATGCCCATGATTGCCGTAATCTGCGGGATTTGCATTGCGCTCATCACGGCATTGTTGCGAAATACTCGGCCAAAATCGTCGGTATCCGGGAAAACATCTTCCTGCAACGGCAAAAAAACTCCGGCGGAATCAACCAGATAAATTGTCGGAATATGATTGTCGATGGAAATATTTTGTGCGCGAATCACTTTTTTCGCGGTAAGAGGGAAGAAGGCGCCCGCTTTCACGGTCGCGTCATTGGCGATGATCGTCACCAGCCTTCCGCAGACATGGCCGAGGCCTGTAATCGTTCCCGCGGCCGGAGCGCCGCCCCACTCTTCATACATTTCGTGCGCGGCGTAAACACTCAATTCAAAAAATGAAGTGTGTGGGTCGATGAGTTTCGCGATGCGCTCGCGCGCGGTCAGGCGGGATTTTTTATGCTGCGATTCAATCGCTTTCGTGCCGCCACCCTGTTGAATAGAGGTTTCCTGATTTTCGATTTCGGTGAGCAGGTCTACCATGCGGCGAGTATTTTTCTCGAATTCAGGCGAGTTGCGATTGACCTTGGTATCAAGAACGGAACTCGTCAAGTGGAACTCCTCGAAAAATATTTTCCGATCTTCATGCTGAAACCGCGAACCGACAGTATAAGCCGATTCGGCCCAGGTCTGCACCGTTCGCAGAGACATACTGATCGAGCCTGGAGAGAATTGGGGCTGGAACCGGATGGACGGCGGATTTATGATGGAGGTACTGCACGGCTGTTCCCCGTAGCAACCAGACGGAGGCGCATGGCTGTCGTGTATTTGATTGGCTCATATAACTACTCGTTCGTAGCACTGTCAGTGTTGATCGCGATGTTCGCGTCGTACGCTGCGCTGGATCTTGCAGGTCGCGTAGCAGCTGCGGGCGGTCGGACACGTCTGATTTGGCTGCTGGGCGGGGCCGGTGCGATGGGCACTGGCATTTGGTCCATGCACTACATCGGGATGCTCGCGTTCATCCTTCCGGTTCCCGTGGCCTACCATTGGCCAACCGTTCTGCTCTCACTGTTTGCGGCCATTCTCGCGTCCATCGTTGCGTTGTATGTCGTGAGCGGGCAGAAGATGGGCGCGGTCCAAGCGCTCGCCGGAAGTGTGCTGATGGGCGCAGGCATTGCGAGCATGCATTACATCGGCATGGCCGCCATGCGAATCCCTGCCGAAACCCAGTTTAATACCTTTCTCGTCATCCTCTCCGTAGTGTTGGCCGTTCTGGTTTCTCTCGCTGCGCTATGGATCACATTTCACTTCCGAGAAGAGAAAACGGGGATTGAAAGTGAAAAGATAGCCGGAGCCGTCGTGATGGGCGCCGCGATTCCCCTCATGCATTACACTGGCATGGCTGCCGCTAGGTTTACGCCCTCCAGCATGCCCGTGGACCTTTCTCACGCCGTAAGCGTCTCCGCACTTGGCACCGCTGGAATTGCCTCCATCGCATTCATCGTTCCCGGAGTGGCCATACTGACTTCCTGGGTGGATAGGCAAACCGTTTCACAGACCTTAGAGTTGCAGGAACAGAAACTGCACCAAAGCGAGGCGTATTTGTCGGAAGCACAGCGATTAAGCCACACGGGCAGTTTTGGTTGGCGGGTTTCCATTGGAGAGATCCTCTGGTCAGAGGAAACCTTTCGAATCTTCCAATACGACCCGACAATGAAACCGTCCGCGGAACTTATTCTCCAACGGGTCCACCCTGATGATAAGTCCCTCGTGAAACAGACCATCGAACGCGCGTCTCTGGACGGGAAGGATTTTGATCTTGAACATCGCCTGGTGATGCCGGATGGGTGCGTCAAATGTGTTCATATTGTGGCTCATGCCAAATGCGATGAATATGGAAGAATTGAGTTTGTTGGAGCGGTGATGGACGTCACCGAACGCAAACAGGCAGAGGAAGCGCTGCGTCAAGCGCATGCGGATCTGGCGCACTTCAACCGCGTGACCACCATGGGAGAGCTGACCGCCTCCCTGGCGCACGAAGTGAATCAACCGATTGCCGCAGCCGTCACCGACGCCAATACCTGCTTGCGCTGGCTCGCGGCCGATACCCCAAATCTCCAGGAGGCGCGTGAAGCTGCGTCGAGAATCGTCAAAGATGCAAGGCGCGCGGTGGAAATTATCAGCCGCATCCGCCTGTTCTTTAATAAGGGCACTCCAGAATGGGAGCTGGTTGATGTAAACGATGTCATTCGGGGGATGATCGTTCTTCTGAGCGGCGAGGCAATGCGACACAACATTTCATTCCGCACGGAGCTGGCGGAAAATCTTTCACATGCCATGGGAGATCGCATTCAATTGCAACAAGTCATGATGAACCTCATCATGAACAGCATCGATGCGACAAAGGATGTGGATGGGAAAAGGGAAGTCGCAATCGAGTCACATTGTGCGGAAAACGATCACATTCTGGTGTGCATCAACGATACCGGCGTGGGACTACCTGTACAGAATGCGGACAATATCTTTAATGCGTTCTTTACCACAAAGCTTCAAGGGATCGGTATGGGACTGTCCATAAGCCGGTCCATCGTTGAATCCCATGGCGGCCGCTTATGGGCTGCCGACAATCCTCCCCGCGGCGCGAGTTTTCGCCTTCGCCTGCCCACCAAAATCGGACTAGAGAAAGACGCGAGCTAACTATCCATCCCTGCTTCGTGCGGCGGCGGACCATACATTCCGTGATAACGACCTCACAAGACTTGATCGATCCTTACTCGTCACGTTGTCTGGTTGGTCTTGATCTCGATACCGTACTTACAGTATTGAGTGCTGTGTGTGTCTTGGAGTAGCGTCCGTTATCTGAGGTCAGGGTTTCCCGACCCGACTCTCAATGAAGTGACCTCGCAACTTAGTGACCTCGTTGTCGCATTGCAGGCAAACAAACCTATGTGTTCAATTCTCAGACTTGAAGGAAGCGCCTTATGAAACGCATCCCTTTCCTGATTGTTGCAGTTGCAACGGCGGTTGCCCTGGTCGCATCCATGAGCGCTGCATCCATCCGCACCGATGATGATGCCGTCCCAATCTTCGGGATCAAAATTCCCACTGGTTACCGCGACTGGAGGCTGATTTCCGTGGCCCACGAAGAAGGCACACTCCACAGCTTCGCTGCGATATTGGGCAACGATGTAGCCATCACGGCCTACCGCGAAGGGAAGCTCCCGTACCCCGACGGCACAATCATCGCCGCTTTGCACTATGGACACGTCCCATCGGAGGAAAATGACAAAGTTTTTGGCAAGCCCCAATCCTTCGTTCCCGGGCCGCCGACGAACGTGCAGTTTATGGTTAAGGATTCAAAAAAGTATGCCTCCACTGGAGGATGGGGATTTGCTCACTTTAACAATGACGGCAAGCCGGGCGATGAGACGTTGCTTAAGACTTGCGCCCCGTGCCACGCGAAGGCTTCTCGCGACTTTGTCTTCACGCGGTACGCACCTTGATGCAAACTCTGCGGTGAAGCAAAACGCGTTGCCAAGCGGTGGCGCGTAATCAGAACGAGAATTGAAAAAGTTTGCAATATGAATGAGAGGTGCAGAGGTTATGACCACGCTACATGAAGTTCTCAAGCAAGCGGAGTTGGAAGGAGTTGCAATCGGTCATTTCAACATTTCGGACTCAGTCACATTGAATGCGGTCTTCCAAAGCGCGAGGGACCTAAATGTCCCGGTTGTCGTTGGATTATCCGAAGGGGAACGGAAATTTTTCGGTGTCCGCCAAGCTGCCGCGATGGTTAAAAGTTTACGTGAGGAACACGATTTCCCAATTTTCTTGAATGCCGATCATACCCACTCTCTCGCAAGCGCTATGGAAGCCGCGAAAGCTGGCTTTGATTGGATCGTTTACGATATGTCAACTTTACCCTTCGAGGAAAACGTCCGTGAAACGAAAGCAGCTGTCGAAGCATTGAAGACAGTGCGTCCTGACATTCTTGTGGAGGGTGAGATTGGCGACATCGGAAGTGGTTCCGAGATTCACGATGCCGCACCCGACCTGCGGAAAGGGCTCACGACTCCCGCGGAAGCGAAACAGTTTGTGGAGGAAACCGGAATAGATACCCTGGCTCCCGCCGTTGGCAATATGCACGGAATGCTGAAGAGCATGCTTACCGGAGACACGAGGAAGCGACTGGATATTGAGCGTATCCACGTGATCAAGGTAAAGACGGGCATCTTCCTGACCTTGCACGGCGCTTCCGGAACAGCGGACGAGGATTTGCGAGCGGCAATCGCAGCAGGAATTACCGTCGTGCACATCAATACAGAAGTGAGACTCGCCTGGCGGCGCGGGCTGGAAACCGCCCTCGCGAAACATCCATCCGAAGTCGTCCCCTACAAGCTATTGCCGCTCGCGGTGGAATCCGTGATGCAAGTCGTCAATTCCCGCCTAGCGCTCTTCAGCCATCCACGACTAAACCCCAAAGCAGCTGGCGCAAGGTAAGCGTGCACTTATGAGCCGCGCCGAATCGCGGTAGGCTGTGAAAGGCTGACTACTCCAAAAATATTTTCCAATCCGCGTGCGAAAACCACTACGCGACAGAATGAGTTTGTTTCCGACCGACAAAGGTTGATCGGACGGTCAGCAATCTCGGTATCTGGCAATCAAGGAGTTCCCACATGTCGCTAAAACGACTGATAAGGACTTGGCAAATTTGCTCTGGGGTTTTTGAGCGAATTTTCTAGCTTGTTGATGGTCTACTGTTCCAACGTAACTCGACAGAGTTACGATTTCATTCCTGACGGCGCTCTCGTGAACGCTCTTTCACCGCAATTAGGACCGCCGCCAGCGTGGCCAGCACAAGTGCTCCCAAGCTTCCGTCGTATGTTGCCAATATGTAAGTAATCGGAGGCACAAGCCCAATTAGAGTGATAAAGACACCACCCCGAAAGCCGTCCGGGCCGACGAAACCACCACCTGAGAAACTTGATCCAGCAGTTATAAAAAGGCCGCCTAGCGTCCATACACCCAGCATCAGTGGCAGACCCACCCTACGCTGCGGCTCATTCGTGGTCCGCCTCTTTACGAAGAGATACGTAACCAATAAAGTGAGGGGCATCAGAACAGTGATTGCTAGCACGTCTGCGCCGTTAAAATTGGAGCCTCGTATTGCGTGCCATAGACTGTCTGGCAACCAAAAGCTGACGGCACCAATGGCCACCAACTTCAGAATATGCCACGGCGTTTTTCTCAACACTCCAAAATGCGACAAGAGCGTAGAGCGCAATCTTGCAATAGGTGTCCGAACGTTATACCGACAGTTGGGACACCGGCCTGCGGAGGTCTCCGGGTTAAAAACTTCTCCACAACGCCAGCACGTTGCGTCCATGGACACGCTTTATATAACAGTCCAGAACACGATTCTAGCTGCTATGTGATTAGTTTAACCGAGATAGTCCGTCAGTCTGAACTTTGGGTGCCATCTCCTTGACGTTCGTCAAGGGCGGGGGTTTTGTTTCAGCCAGCAGGCGTAGGATGACAGAGGAAAAAATCCCCGCCCCACAAATTACGTGGGATGGGGCACCCCAAGTTCTAATTCAAAATCCGGGCCACGCATCTTAATTAACTTGAAATGTTTACAAAAAGGACAATCGGCCGAATAAGTATGACGGAATCTTTATGTTTTCTTTATGTCCTCAAATCCATACTGAATGTAAGCCGCATGTGGTCGGAGGAGTTCATTGTTGTTATGTACCATTATGGTATATTGCCCGGCCTGGTCTTTTCCGTAGTTCATTTCATGTACCGGTTTTGAGCCAAGCATCACTTTGGGACAAATTTAAATATTTCTAGAACAACTGTTCCGCACTATTGGAATTTGACAGCCGCAGAGAAAACCGATTCATGTAATAGAAAGTGAGATCATTGGTGCCTAGTAATACGACCTCTTCGTTGGGAACTAATCGCGCGGTGCAAGGACGTCCTGCCCGGCAACTTCCAAGGTACGTGCTTGTCACACCCGTTCACAACGAAGAGAATTTTATTGGCCGAATGATCGAATCCATTGCTTCTCAGACAGTCCCGCCGAATCACTGGATCATCGTGGACGACGGGTCCACGGACGGGACGCCCGCAATCGTCCGGGCTTACGCGAAGCGGCATGCGTTCATCGAACTGATATGTCTTTCCAAGAGAACGAACCGTCACCCCGGAGGAGAAAGCGCAATTGAGCAAGCCTTGAAATTCGTAGAATCTTATCCGTATGATTTTCTGGCAAGGTTTGATGCGGATCTCGAATTTTTGCCCGACTACATCGAAAAAATTTTCGATAAATTTTCCGAGGATAGTAAGTTGGGAATCGCCGGCGGAGGATTGTATATCGAAAAGAATGGGAAATTGATATTAGAAAGAGTTCCGAAATATCACGTCCGGGGCGCGTTAAAGATGTATCGGAGGAGTTGCCTGAAGCAGATCGGACATCTGCATACCAGCATGGGGTGGGACACGATTGATGAAGTGTACGCTTGGAAATTTGGCTGGAAAACCAGAAGTTTCGCCGAAAATCGCGTCATCCATAAGCGTCCGACTGGGGATGGACTTACGGCAAGCGAAATTTCCTGGCATCGGGGGCAAGGCGAATATTACACCTGGAGTCATCCGTTGTTTGTTCTTTTCAAAGCAATAAAAGTAGCTGCGACTGGCCCTGTCAGGGCGCTTTATTTCCTGGGCGGTTTTCTGGATGGCTATTTGAAACACAGAAACCGGCTGCAGGATCCTGAATTCAAAAGTATCAGGCGGAAGCAACAAATGAGAAGGTTTATGTCAGCAGGGGTATTGACTGAGCCGAAGTCGTGATCGAATAAATCTTCGCCAAACCTGGGTATATCGTCCTGTATTTTCAATCAACGGACCGCGCAATGTGCCCTTTATCTCTATCCCCATTTAAATCTAAATATGCAATCCACGACGCTAAATCTTCAGGAGTTTCGCTGCTGTCCCGCCTAAAATCATCTTACGCTGTTCAGCGCTGAGTCGAAGTTCCTCAACATTTTCCACGGGACGCTCGTAGCCTACTGGAAAACAATAATCGCTGCCCATCATGATCCGGTCGACGCCCACTTGGGAAATGACGTATTCCATCAGTGGCTTGGAGTGCGCAATGGTGTCGTACATGAAGCGGTGGAGATAGGCGCTGGGCGTTTGCACGGAGTGCTTGGCAGCAGGGATCGCGGTCCAGCCGTGATCCAGACGGCCAACGATGTTGAGCAGCGTGCCTCCCGCGTGCGGCAGCACAACCACCAGATTTGGATGGCGATCCAGAACACCGCCGAAAATTAAATGGGATGCGGCAACGGTAGTGTCCAGCGGATACGCAACCAGGTTGGTGAGCGAAAACGGCTGCAACCGTTTGCCGCCTAGAATGGGTGGCAAGGGATGCAGAAAAACGGGGAGATTGAGTGACTCGATTCGCGTGAAGATCGGATCGAAAAGAGGATCGTCCAGGTCGCGGCCCTCAATGTTTGTGCCCATGTATACGCCGCGCACTCCGGGAAGTTTGCTCACGCGATTCAGCTCTTCCACGGCGCGGTCGGGATCGAGCATGGGAATCATGGCGAGGACGACGAACCTGTCGGGATGCGCCTGGTGCGCGGCCACGGCGCCATCATTCCACGTTTGCGACAGCTTGAGCGAGAATTCGCCCTCCGCCCAGTAGACCATCGGCCCGGTGAGCGACAGCGCGTGGACGGCCACACCCTGCGCGTCCATATCGGCCAAGCGCTGTTTTATGTCGATAAATTTTGCGGGGAGCGGGCCGTTTGATTCCGCCGGAGTCTTAAACGTAAAACCTTTCTCGGTCATGCGGAATTCCGTGTTGTAGCGCTGCCCCTCGGTATTGAACAGATCGAAATATTCCTGAGGAAAATAGTGAGCGTGGATGTCGATAGGGCGCACGCCAAGTTTTTTTGCATCAGAAAAAGGTGAAGACGCGGGAGTTTCCGCCAGAAGAGCTTTGCCCATGCCGCTGAGCGAAGTTACAGCCGCAGCGGCTGCGAGCCCGCCTTGCAACATCTTTCGCCGAGAGACTTTGGGATGGCAGGCGCACTCGTTTTCTTTCTTCATAACAAGATCCTTTGAGGAGCGGAAAATCTCCGAATAGATTGGCTTTCGATCCCGCGAATCGTACGCTGTTTCATTGATCGACACAACGGCGGTTTGGTGGCGCGGGCTTCAGCCTGCGGGTGTTGGTCCTAGCAACGCCTAACCCCCGCTGGCTGAAGCCCGCGCCACTTAACTGCAATTCCCATCCCGCGCGCCACTTAAGGTATCTTAGTATTTGTATTTCTGTGCGGTGCAATGCAGCCGTGTGGCTGAGCGCTGCGTCTTAATCACGTTGGAACCACTGTTGAGGAGACTTGGGGATGAAATCCGAACTGCGTAACCGCATATTGATCCTGTGCTTGTCCGTGGCTGTCGCCGCGGGATCCGTATTCAGCCAGGGTGTCGCGAAGAAAGCGCCGCCCAGGAAAGCTCCTGCTGCGCAAGTCACTAAAGCAGCGAGCGTCAATACGGCGGATGCCGATCTTTCCGTTCCCACCATCAAGTTTGAGAAATACGCGCTGGCAAATGGTCTCGTTGTGATTTTGTCCGAGGATCACAGGTTGCCGCTGGTCTCCACCAACATCTGGTACCACGTTGGCCCCGCGAACGAAATCGTGGGGCGCACGGGATTCGCGCACCTGTTCGAACACATGATGTTCGAAGGTTCGAAGCATGTTCCCGGCAATGCGCACATCCGGTTTCTAGAGGCGGCCGGCGCTTCCGACCTGAATGGCACCACCGATTTTGACCGCACCAATTATTTCGAAACGCTTCCTTCCAACCAACTCGAACTTGCGCTGTGGCTGGAATCCGATCGCATGGGATATCTTCCCGACAAGCTGGATCAGGCAAGCTTGACCAACCAGCAGGACGTCGTGCGCAACGAGCGCCGCCAGAACATCGAGAACAGTCCTTACGGAATTGTGGAAGAGGGCGTGTTCCATTTGCTGTTTCCCAAAAGCCATCCGTACCACGCCGACGTGATGGGCTCGCACGCGGACATTCAAGCGGCGAAGCTGGAAGATGTCCGAAACTTTTTTAAGCTGTATTACGCACCGAACAATGCCAGCCTGGCCATTGTTGGAGATTTCGATCCCGCGCAGGCCAAACAGTGGGTGGAAAAGTATTTTGGGCCGTTGAAGCGCGGAGCGCCCGTGCCGAAAATTGCGGCGGTAACTCCACCGATTACGGTGGAGCGCCGCGCTGTGATTCACGATCAGGTAGAACTGCCGCGCGTCTATATGGCCTGGCTGACACCTCCCATTTTCAAGCCGGGAGATTCGGACGCCGATCTCGCTTCAGCCATCCTGGGCGGTGGAAAATCCAGCCGCTTATACAAAAAGCTGGTTTACGACAAGCAGATTGCGCTGGACGTCAGCGCGTCGCAGCAATCTTTGACGCTCGGCTCCGTGTTTGAAATTGTGGTCACCGCGCGGCCCGGACACACAGCCGCGGAAATGGAAAAAGCGGTTGACGAAGAATTGGCTACGTTCCGCAAGGATGGCCCAACGCAAGTGGAGCTGGACCGTGCGCGAAACGGAATCGAAACCGAAATGATTCAAGGCCTCGAGCGCCTCGGAGGCTTTGGAGGCGTTGCTGACCGGCTGAATCAATACAACCATTATCTTGGGAATCCGGATTATTTCCGCCAGGACGTGCATCGCTACGAGGCGGAAACGACAGAGCAGGTGCGGACATTTGCGCAGGAAAAACTGAAACCCACTGCGCGTGTGGTTGTGGATGGAATTCCTGGCAAGCCAGATCTCGGGCCGGATGTGCCGACTCCAAAGAATGTACAAAAAGGGCAGAGCACAGGAGGAGAATCGGTGAACGCCGACGCGACCTGGCGTGAGAATCCTCCGCCGGCGGGCCCCGCGCACGAATTGAATCTACCCCTTCCGGAAATTTTTAAACTTTCCAACGGGCTGACCGTGTACTACCGCTATCGCCCCGGACTTCCCGTGGCGGCCGCGGACCTGGTATTCAAGACTGGCAGCGGAGCGAATCCGGTCGACAAGCCGGGACTCGCAAGCTTTACATCGAACATGCTGCAGCAGGGAACCCAGGCGCGGAACGCGACGCAGATCGCGGATGAATCCGCGCTCCTGGGGACGACTCTCTCTTCGAGTGCGAGCATGGACGCGTCCAGCGTGGGTTCGAGTTCCCTGACAAAAAATTTTCCCGGTGTCCTCGATCTGATTTCGGACGTGGTTCTGCATCCTACATTCCCGCCGGATGAAGTCGAGCGACGCCGCGCATCGCGGCTCGCTGCTTTCACGGACGAGCGTTCCGACCCGGAAACTGTTGTTGCGCGTGTCGGCGTGGCTGCGCTCTTTGGCCCAAAAAGCCCGTTTGGATATGACAATTCCGGTAACGAAGCGTCCATAAAAGCGATGACGCGCGATGATATGGTGAATTTCTGGAAGAAAAATTACGTACCCAATAATGCGGCGCTCGTTGTTTCCGGAAATATTCCGGTCGAGGATTTGAAAGCCTTGGCCGAAAGTAAATTTGGAGCGTGGAAAGCTGGCGAAATTTCGAAGCCGAGCGTGGGCGATCTGGAATCGACGAAGGCGAAAATCGTGATCGTGGATCGCCCGGGCGCGCAGCAAACCATGGTGCGTTTGCTGGAAATGGGCGTGGACCGCGCGACGCCTGATTATCCGTCGCTTGAAGTGATGAACTCCGAACTGGGAGGACTTTTTTCCAGCCGCATCAACCTGAATCTTCGCGAGGAACACGGCTACACGTACGGCGCGGGTTCTTCCTTTGTGTACCGGCGCTCGCTCGGATATTTTTTGGTGGGTGGGGGAATTCGCACGGATGTCACGGCGCCCGCGGTGACGGAAATCCTGAAAGAAATCCATCGAATGATGGATACGCAAATGAAGCCGGAGGAATTAAGCCTGGCAAAAGATTCTCAATCGCGCTCGTTGCCCGGCATGTTTGAAACGAACAACGGCGAAGCGGGCGCTCTTTCCGAAATTTTTGTCTACAATTTAGCGCGCGATTATTTTTCCACTTTGCCGGAGCGGCTGAATGCGGTGACGGCGGATGACGCGGAAACGGTGGCGAAGAAATATCTGCATCCCGAGCAGCTGATTCTAGTTTGTGTGGGAGATCGCGCAAAAATTGAGCCTGAACTGACGAAGCTTGATCTCGGCGCGGTGGAAATTCGCGACGCCGATGGCAATGTAGTGAAATAAGTCTCGGAAAGAATCTGGTTTGGTGACGCGGGCTTCAGCCTGCGGGGTTTAATTATTGCAAGGCTTAAACCCCGCAGGCTGAAGCCCGCGACACTTAAACCGGTCTCGGCGCGCGCTGTCGAACGAAATCCACAATATCTTGCGTGGACGTGCCGGGAAGAAAAATTGCGGCGACTCCCGTTTTTTTCAGCGCGGGAATGTCGGCCTCCGGAATTGTGCCGCCCAGAAGCACGGTGACGTCGCTCATCCCTTTTTGTTTGAGCAACTCCATCAACTGCGGAACAAGCGTATTGTGCGCACCGGAAAGAATGGAAAGGCCGATCACGTCCACATCTTCTTGCACCGCGGCAGAAGCAATCATCTCCGGCGTCTGGCGCAGCCCGGTATAAATCACTTCCATCCCGGCATCACGCAAAGCGCGCGCAATAATTTTTGCGCCACGGTCGTGCCCATCCAGCCCAGGTTTTGCAATCAACACTCGAATTCGTTTTTCAGGCATCAGGCCACGCAGTCTCCGGTTTTCTCAAGTTTTTCTCTGTGTCTTCTGTGTTGAAGCATTTGACGTGCTACACAATAAACCGCCGCACCCCATCCTTCAATACCGTCACGTTAAAGTTGGTGAGTAATCCAGTCTTGTGCCCTGACTGCCGGAGATAAGTAAGAATAATCGCTTCGTGAATCGGTGCTAAATTCTCCACGGATTTGAGTTCGACAATGACACGCCCTTCTACCAGAAGGTCGAGCCTGTATCCACAATCTAGCTTAACTTCTTTGTGGACGACCGGGAGACCTTTTTGGCGTTCTACGTTCAGGTTGCGAATGTGAAGTTCATGAATGAGGCATTCTTCATAGGCGGATTCCAGGAGACCCGGGCCCAGGCGCTTGTGGACTTCCATGGCCGCGCCAATGAGTTCGTGCGTGATGTCGTTATTTGTCATGGGCAATGACTATTTGAAAGGGAATTTAACACAGAGCGCACAGAGAAAAGAGGAGAAATGCGGAGAGTTGGGAGGAGGACCTAAAGCGCGAGCTTAGGTTACGGAGGCTTCTTCGTGCGTGCCGAAAACTTCTCGGAGGGAGTCGCATATTTCTCCTAGTGTGGCGTAGGCCTTTACTGCGGAAATAATATGGGGCATCAGATTTTCCGTTCCTTGGGCTGCTTTGCGCAGAATTGCCTGTTGGCGAGCGACTTCGTCGTTGGATCGTTCGGCGCGCAATTTGCGCAGGTACTCGGATTGTTGCGACCGCACCGATTCGTCGATTCGCAGAACTTCGATCGGTTTTTCTTCACCTTTGAATTCATTGACGCCAACGATGATTTTTTCTTTACGGTCAACGGCCTGCTGATATTTGTAGGAAGCGTCGGCGATTTCGCGTTGCGGGTAGGCGCGTTCGATTGCCGGAATCATTCCGCCCATTTCGTCAATCTTGCGAATATATTTCCAGGCAGCCTCTTCCATTTCGTTGGTCAACGTTTCCACAAAATACGAGCCGCCAAATGGATCTACGGTGTTGGCGACGCCCGTTTCGTGGGCGATGACTTGTTGCGTGCGCAAAGCAAGTGTCGCAGCAAACTCAGTAGGCAGCGCCCAGGCCTCGTCGAGCGAATTCGTGTGCAAGGACTGCGTGCCGCCCATCACCGCTGCGAGTGCCTGCACAGCTGTTCGCACAACGTTGTTGTAAGGCTGCTGCGCAGTGAGCGAGCACCCGGCGGTCTGCGCATGAAAGCGCATGGCCGACGAGCGCGCCAATTTTGCGCCAAACCGTTCGGTCATCGTCTTGTACCAGATGCGGCGCGCGGCTCTGTACTTGGCGATTTCCTCGAAGAAATCATTGTGCGCATTGAAGAAAAAGGAAAGCGTTGGAGCAAAGTCGTCCACGGCGAGTCCGCGACGCACACCCCACTCCACGTATTCGATTCCATCCCGCAGCGTGAACGCCAACTCCTGAATCGCGGTCGATCCCGCTTCGCGAATATGGTAGCCGCTGATGGAAATCGGATTAAATTTAGGCGTGTGCAGCGCGGCAAATTCAAATGTGTCAATCACCAGTCGCATCGATGGCTTGGGCGGATAAATATATTCTTTCTGCGCGATGTATTCCTTGAGAATGTCGTTCTGCAATGTTCCCGTAAGATTTTTCCAGTCCACGCCTTGTTTCTCCGCGACCGCCAAATACATCGCCCATAGGATTGCAGCGGGCGAATTAATAGTCATCGACGTGGAAACATTTCCCAAAGGAATTTGATCGAAGAGCGCTTCCATATCGGCCAGGGAGCTGATCGCTACGCCGCACTTGCCCACTTCGCCCTCGGCAAGCGAATGATCCGCGTCGTAACCCATCAGCGTCGGCAAATCGAATGCGACGGAGAGACCTGCCTGTCCTTGCGAAAGCAAATAGCGGAAGCGCTGGTTCGTGTCCTGTGCGGAGCCAAATCCGGCGAACTGGCGCATCGTCCACATACGGCTGCGATACATCGCGGGGTGTATGCCGCGCGTGTAGGGTGGTGCGCCGGGCTGGCCTAAATCTTTCTGCGCGTCCCAATTAGAAAGATCAGCAGGAGTGTAAAGTTCTCGTATCGGATGTCCGGAAATTGTAGTGAATTCGCGCGTGGCCTTTGTAGATTTCTCTCCGGCGGCGCTTTTCCGCAAAGGTTGTCGATCGGTTGGCATCTGATTGTGCGTCAGGCTGTTCGTAGCCGTTATCAGGTTTCCGCCTGCGCGCAAATTGATTCTAGGGGAAGGAAAGAGCGAGGACAAGGGAAGGGAGAAGCGGGAAAGGGTTAAGTATTGCTGGGATATTAAGGTGCGGCGAATTTGTCAGAAAAACCCCCGCCTCTGAAGAGGCGGGCTACAAAAAACGGACCACTAAGATCTGCTGTAGCCCGAGTCTAAAGACCCGGGGATTTCTCACTCCGTTAAGATAATTGCTTGATTGCAGAAAGCTCACTGCGCGTTCGCATTTCCAGTGGGACGATTCGCAGCGCTGGCGGATGCAGCCCCTTGCTTCGTGGGATCGACGAAGAGTTGGCCATTGGCCGCTGTGCCGGGAATGAGAGTGCTCTTCGATGGCTGTCCGGTTTTGGCGTCCGCGATTGTGATGCTATAGACCTCAAGGGTCCGTGCCATGGCGCGGTCGAAATTGACTTTGCCTTCCACCAGATTGACGCGCGCACGAACTTCCGCGGATTCCGCCGCGGCCAACGTGTTCTGGTCAGACACGATATTGAACAAAGTGGACGCGCCAACCTGATATTTTTTCTGCTCGGCATCCAAGGTTTGCTGATCGAGGTCGCGCGTTTTAATCGCGGCATCCAGAGTGATGCGCGCTTGTTCCAGCGTAATCTGCGCGTTGTGCACATCGATGGCCGCGTTGTTCACAATTTGCTGGTAGTTGGCTTCGTCTGACCGTTTTTCCAGCGTAGCAATCACGTTATTGGACTGCGCCAAGCGATTGCGAATCGGAATCGTCAGATTGATCGAAGCATTATATTCGGGGTAAACGTTCGTAAGCGATTGGTTCAGGGCCGTAGACAGGCCTGAAAACATCTGCGCAGGGATGACACAGGTTGTCGCCGGCGGTATCGGTGTACAGGTTGTCTGCAACCGTGTGTTACCCGCAAGCCCTTCCGTTGCATATTCGCCATTCAGCGTCAGAATAGGTAGCAATGCGTTGCGCGTCGCGCGGACGTTGATCTCATCCGCACTAATTACAAGATTTGACTGCAGAACATCAGGACGTTTTGTAATCGCTTCCCTAATCAAGTCTTCTAATGGAAGTTTTTCAACTTCGGGCGGTGCAACATCCGCTTTGTCTGTAGGAATAATTTCGACAGTTCGCAGTGCCGGAGAATTCGGGTCCTTTGAAATCAAGTTCAAAAGCGTGAGTTGGTCCACCAATACCGTGGTTTGCGCAACTATCAAAGCCTGCTGAGCGGTGGCGAGTTGCGCCTCGGCCTGTACAATTTCCAGTGGAGCCAGGGTGCCAACATCAACCTGCTTCTTGTTGTCGCTGTAGGTTTTTTCGGCCAGCGCGATTTCCTCTTTCGCTACATCGACATTGCCGCGGGCGAATACCAATTCCCAGTAAGCGTTACCCACGGCCGTAATAGACGTGATTACTTGCTGAATCAGAGTCTGATCGGCAATGCTCTTGTTAACCTTCGCCAGGCGAATATAGTGCTCGTTTGCGGCGCGGCCAAAACCATTTAGCAGTTGTTGGCTGGCGGTGACGACCATATTCGATTGAACGAAGGGATCGAAAAAGCTGGTGGTGCTCGATGTGGATCCCCGAGTGTTATCGAAGGCGACTGAAAAAGAAGTCCCCGTGTGAAATCCCTGCGTGTATTGAATGTCTCCGATTGCTGTATGCGTGGCCAAACTGGAAAATGTTCCTACCGCCGCCTGTCCGCCTGTTCCTGCAGTAATCGGGTTGTTCACGGGTATCGTTCTGGTATCCAGACTAAATGTCGAAGTGACGATTGGGTCAAAGCTCACGATCGGAATATTTCCAAGAGGGGTTACGGTTCCCCCAAAGGGAGCGGAGCCGCTCAGAGTGCGCATAATATTCGCTTCGGCTATCCACGGAACGTACCGCTCGATTACGATCGCCAGATTATTCTGCAGGGCCAGATCCACGGCGTCCTGCAGACTGATGGTGAGCTTTCCGTTCTGCACCATTTGCTCGATGTGTGGCGCGTTCGTCAACACGGGCTCGGGCACGAGGGTCTGCGTGTACGGACTAATGATGTTGGGAAACCATCGTTTGCCATAGGTGTAGTTCTCCGTGGACAAGGGAATGGTACGGCCAACGGTTTGAGGTTCTGGCGGCGCCGACGATTGTTGCTGCGCATAAGCGGGGAAAACAGGTGCCAGGGCCACGAGAATTCCCAACACGATGGCCAGTGAGATACGGCAGAGCCTTCCGATCATTTTTAAGTTTTCCTCTCCGTACAGAAATCCGTATTTATTTACGCAGTGGAACTCTAATTTAGGATGGCTAAATGACTTAAACGTGTGCCGGCGCTGAATTGTTTCAACTATTTTGCACAATATTTCGCAAAGTTCTTGCCGGCTTATAACTTATCCGCACTTTGCGCGGACAATTGTCCCGCAATTCCACCCCGATTGAATTTATCGGTTCGGTGAATCTATTTAGCCAGTATTAGCGCCCGAGTATTGGACGCGAGAATCTCCTTCAGGTCAAGACCCTATGTCAATTTTTGGCTCACATTTTGGCACACAAGTGCCTCAAGTAAGTCTGTTGCTTGACAACCATATAGTGGGACCGATAGTCTTGGCGCGGGATGAGACCAGTGGCCGCCATTCAAATCTTCGAAGACGTGGGCGCGATACGCCACGGGCACTTTGAATTGACCTCAGGCTTGCACAGCGCCATCTACGTACAGTGCGCGCAGGTGCTGCAATATCCAAAATTCGCGGAACAATTGGGTCGTGAGCTCGCAGCTGAATTCATGGACTTGCGCGTGGATTGCGTGGCATCGCCCGCACTCGGCGGAGTGATTATTGGCCACGAAGTTGCCCGCGCGATTCCTCCCGGCCCTGACGGCAAACCAATACGCGCGATTTTCGTTGAGCGCGATTCGCTTGGAACCCTGACCTTGCGCCGGGGATTCCGTGTCGAGCCGGACGAACATGTCTTGGTGATTGAGGATGTATGGACTACAGGCGGATCGACTTGCGAGACAATTCGCGTCCTGGAAGAAGCCGGCGCGCGGGTGGTTGCCGCAGGCGCTCTGATTGACCGTAGCGGCGGAAAAATTGAGTTGCCGGTTCGCACCGAAGCACTCATTGAGCTGAAGATCGAAAGCCACGATGCGTCGGAATGCCCCCTTTGTCGAAACGGCAGCATAGCCGTAAAGCCCGGAAGCCGTTTTGCGCGCACCGGCGCTTCAAACCCTTAAAACAATTGAAACCACGGATGCACACGGATATACACGGGTAAAATCTAAAGCAAAATATTATCGATTCAAAAAGTCCGTTTCACCGCGGTAGTAATCAACCGCTGTACAATCCATCGTTCATTAATAAAAAGGTATCTTAATTTTTGCCGTGCCCTTAATTAGTTTTTATCCGTGTTCAACAGTGTGCATCCGTGGTTCCGACGTATTTCATCCGCATGCGAAACATAAAATTTATTGTCGCCTATGACGGCACGGATTTCAGCGGCTGGCAATCGCAGCCAGGCCAAGTGACTGTGCAGGGCACGATTGCCGATGTCCTCGAAAAGTTGACCCAGCAGCGCGCCGCGATCCAGGGGGCGGGGCGCACGGATGCGGGCGTGCACGCTAATGGCCAGGTGTTGAATTTCAAAACGGAATCATCCATGAGCGTGGAGGAATTTCAGCGCGCATGCAACGCCTTGTTGCCGCCAACCATTCGCGTGAACGCCGCGGAAGACGTGGATCCCAATTTTCATTCGCGCCGCGACGCAGTGGCGAAAACGTACCGCTACCGCATTTTTCGCGGGCGCGTGGTTTCACCCTTTATTTGGAAATACGTGCTGCAGGATTCATCCGAATTGAATTTCGATGCCATGGCCGAAGCCGCCGGGCTCTTTGCGGGCGACCACGACTTTACTTCCTTCGCAGCCTCCACGGGATCGGACGATGACGATATGGAGAGGGTGACGATCCGCGCGATTTATCAATCCGCGCTGATACGTGTTCCTGTTGCCGGCGATCGAGAAGCGACGGAAGAATGGGTTTACGTGGTTCGCGGACGCTCATTTATGCGCAATATGGTGAGAAAAATGGTGGGTACGCTCGTGGAAATCGGCCGCGGAAAAATAGCCCCCTCTTATATCCAGGAACTGTTCGCGCTGCGTGATCGCTCAAAATCCGGGGCTACTGTGCCTCCTCAAGGGCTTTGCCTGGAAAGCGTGGAATACCTGCAGCAAGGGGAGACGCCGCCTTCGAGCGATCGCTGAGCGAAAAGGGCAAAGTCAGCAAACGCAAACTCGCGCTTTGTTTCATGATAAGGGTTCGAGTAAGATACACCCCAGAAACTCTGATACCGATCAGAATGCGATGTCTGATTTGAGAGGGGAACCGTCGAATGGCCGAGGAGACTTTACCGCAAGGCGCATCACCGGCAGCACCGCCCCCAAAGCCACCGGCAGCACCGCCCGCGGCGACGGCGCCTCCGGCACCCGTTGCCGAGGCTGCGCCCGTGGAGCAGAAGGTTAAAGTCCGCAAACCGAAACAACGGTCCTGCGACGAAAAAGATGCAAAAGGGAAGCTTTGTGCTGGGCATCTCAAGCGGTGGTATGACTATCCGCGAGAGGTCGTCGCGAAAATCGGCAAAGATGCGGAGATTTATCGCTGCGAGTTTTGCAAGACGCTCTACAAGCCCGACCCGAAGCAAATGCCCCATAGTTTTACCTTGCGTTATTAATCGCGCGATGTTGAGGCATCATGCTTTTTAGCTGCGGTGGCACTGGCAAATATATGCAAGTTCCTTCCAAGACGAGGGCCGATGCTTCTGCGGCCGAGTGAGCCGTGAAACGAATCCTCTTACTAATTACGTTGGGAGTAGTGGTGACTTCCTTTATTCAAAATTTTAGTCGCAAGACGGCTGCCTCGACAGCGCCAACCGACCCTAGAGTCGCCCACGTCCTGCAGATTCTTCGCGAAGGTGTGGATGCAACCACCGAGGAGCAGGTCCGTATCACGGAAATTCCAGCGCCGCCTTTTCATGAAAGCGTGCGCGCTGCGTACATGAAAAAACTGTTTGCGGCCACCGGGCTGCGCGTTGAGATGGACGATACCGGGAACGTGATTGGGGAGTGGGCCGGGACGACTCCGGACATCATCATGCTCACGGCACATTTGGATACGGTTTTTCCGGCGAATACCGATGTGCGCGTGAAACGCGAGGGCGGCAGACTTCTTGCTCCGGGCATTTCAGATAACGGCACAGGCCTTGCCGCGCTGATTACGCTGTCCAAAGCATTCCGCGAAGCGAAAATTAAAACCAACAAAACGATTTTATTTGTGGCGGACGTGGGCGAAGAGGGCGAAGGAAATCTGCGTGGCATGCGCGCGCTCGCGGAAACGTATAAAAAACGATTGAAATTTGTGCTGGCGCTGGATGGCTCGGCTGTTGAATACGTGACCACCGCGGCCCTGGCCTCTCGACGCGTGGAAATCACGATTACTGGGCCCGGCGGCCACAGCTGGTCGGACTTCGGTGCACCAAATCCGATTCACGCGATGGGACGGGGGATCGCGCATTTTGTAACGGCGCGCGTGCCCGAATCGCCTCGCACCAGTTTTAACATCGGAGAAATTTCAGGCGGCACTTCCGTGAATTCCATTCCTTCCAGTGCGCAAATGAAAGTGGATTTGCGCTCCGAGTCCGAGATCGAACTTGCCGCAATTGAAACCCAATTGCGCGATGCGGTGAAAGTCGGTATCGATGAGGAAATGTCCGCAGCGCGCGAGCGCGGTATGGCTGGCAGCTCTAATTTGCTGAACCTGAAAATTAATGTTTTGGGAGTAAGGCCCGCGGGCGAGTTGGCCGAGAATTCCCCGCTCCTGGCCGCATTGTTGGCCGCCGATAATCAACTGGGGAACCGCTCGCGGCGCGAGCGCTCTTCGACCGACGCCAACATTCCTCTTTCCATGGGGATTCCCGCAATTTCAATTGGCGCCGGCGGACGCAGCGGCGGTGCGCACACGCTTGACGAATGGTACGATCCTGCGGGCAGGGAACTCGGTCTGCAGCGTGTGGCGCTCACCGTTCTCAGCTTAGCGGGCCTCGAACAATGATGCGTTGCTGACATATGTGCTGCGAAAGATCTAACCCAGAGGACGCAGAGAAAAGCCACAGAGTACACGGAGAAGTCTTCGCAGACGTTAAAGTTAAAAAAAACAAATTATTTTCTCTCTTTTGTTTTTCTCTTCTCCGCCTTTCTCTGTGTCCTCTGTGTTAAATCTTTTGCATTTTCTTCAACTGTGCCGCACAAAAACAAACACAGAGAACGAAAATGCTAATTCCTCAATTCCACTTCCTGCATTTCTCCATCCCAGGGTTTGTCCAATACCAGATTGTAGGAGATTCGCACGCTGCGTCCTCGCAAACTTGCGCATGTCGAAATTTTTGACGGAATTTCCGCGCTTGCAGATTTGACGGATAGCTTTCCCAAATCCACGGCATGCAGCTTCATCAGGATCGTCAGGGATTTCAGCGTTAGTTGAATTTCCGATGCGCTGCTGCAGGTCACTTCGGTAACCGTACCCACCATGGAATAAATTTTTGCCTCGGAAAAAAGCGGCGTGGATTGCGGCGCTGCCGGAGCCGGTGCGGTAGCTGGAGCAGCGGTGGGCTCGGATTTGGCCGCTGCGGACTTCGGAGCCGGCGGTGGCGGTGGCGGCGATGTGACCTTTACGGCGTCAGGGTTCGCTCTTGCCGGGGAGGGCGGCTGAGGGGTGCCGGCCCTGGCTACAAGTTCCGCAGCCTTCTTCGCTGTGTTTTTATCGCCCGTAGATCCCTGTACCATTGCCGCTGTCTTACGCGCTTCCTCAGGATGACCCAATTCGTTTTGAATTGAGGCCATCTGCAACTGGTAATTGGAGTTGCCGGGAGCAAGGGACGTCGCGTGTTGCGAGGCGGCCAGCGCTTTTTGCAACGTTTCATCCTTCTGCGAATAGATCAAAGCCAGGTTGTACCAGGTTTCCGCAAAGTCAGGATTCAGCTCCGCCGCTTGCTCCAGTGCTTTAATGGCCGGAGCAGGCTGCTCTGAAATTCCAGTTTTGGCCATTTCCGCGAGGCCCAGCCCATAAAAATTGAGCGCGTCTTTCGGATCGAGCTTCACGGCCTGCTGGAAATGCGTTTCCGCATCGTCCAAATTCCGCTTTTTTAGCAGAAGAAAGCCCAGGCTCTGCTCGGCTTCCGCCAACGAAGGCTCGGTAGTTATTGCCTCCTCGAGATCGCCCTGCGCATCGTCCATCCTGCCCCGAAGGGAAAGAAAATCAGACCTGAGCGCTTCAAATTCCGCCGCGGAAAGTGTTCGCGGGGCCCCGCCCGATTCATTTCCTCCGCTGATGGGGAGATCCGTGGGCAAGCCTTTCGTTTGGTTGACAAAGGCTGCAAATTTCGTTTGCAGCTGATTCAAATCTCCAAATGCATCCCGGGCAGCCTGAAGCGAATCGGTCCCGCTCTGCACGGCTGCGATGTAACGCTCCATGGATTTAGATCCTGAAAATTGCGGGTCCACGACCAAGAAATGTACTAAAACACGTGACTCCGCAAAGTAAACCGATTGCGTATCTCCCGGACTGTAATACGGGGAATTGCGGTCCACATGAAAGATAAGGTCGAGCGGCAGAAGAGGACTTTCAAACAGGACGCTTAAATCTTCAGGATCGGGCCTCTCCATCCGAACACTGTGTTCACCAAACGTGATGCCGCCAAAGATGGTTGAAAAACCCTCTTCGAGCCAGGGAGGAAGATTGCGATAACTCCTTTTGACAACATCATGCGCGTACGTTTTGAAAATGTCCGCGAAAGGGAAGTGTCCGCCGACGTTGGCGCGGATGCCTATATAAGTTTTCTCCGTGCTTGAAGCCATCACGGATGGAGGCTGGTCACGCTTCTTGTCGTAGGGAAATTCAGGCGCCATGCGCGCAAAGGATTGCCCGTCCTTGGCCACAAGTAAACGCACGGGAATGCCATTGGTGAGGCGCGCGTTGGGCATGGTGGCCTGAAACACGCGAAGCAATGTTTCAAACTCATTGGCAAAGCGCAGCGCCGTTTTCTCCCCGCCGTCACTCGCCACAATGAAATGGGTAGTCCGGATTTCCACCCAGGGCTCGATTTTTTCCTTCTTTTCCTTTTCCGGCTTTTCTTTCTTTTCCTTATCCGCGGCCTGAGTGCAGGGGCAAAGCAATGCGCCCAAAATGAAAACAAATAATGTCGCGGGAAGTGTCTTTATCCAGAGGGATTGGCGAGTTGATGCAATCATTCTAAGTGGCAATCAGCCTTTTCTCCGTTAGTTTATCAGACAAGCCTTCCGACAGGCGTCAGAATCGTCAATGGTGCGATTCCATCGCGGTCAATCTGGTTGCCTTTGGAGCGTCGAATCAATAAACTCAAACGTCTGATGACTCTTGCGGCCAAATTGTCGGGAAAATCAATCGCCAAGCTCAATTGACCTACGGATTCCAACTTTTGAAGCAAATTGGTATGCGCGGTGAGTAACCGTTTTAAAGCCCATTGTGCCTTAATGGCGTGCTCCTTTTTCTGGGGAGTCACTTTCGTCGTGGTCAAGAATGCGTTGGCCGACATTTCCGTATTCGCTTATCTTTCCGCCCGCTTTATGCTGGGCGCGCTGCCCATGATCTGGATTTACAGGGCCGACTTGCGGAATATCACGCGTGAAGAAGCCTGGGCAGGAATTCAGGTGGGTCTCTTCATGGCCAGCGGCTACGCATTCCAGACGGCGGGCATCGCGCGCACAACGCCCTCGAAAGCCGCATTTATCACGGGAGTAAGCGTCGTGCTTGTCCCCATTTTCCTCGCCGTGTTTTGGAGGAGAAAAATCGGCGCATGGGCCTGGGGTGGTGCGGCCGGTTCATTTGCGGGGCTTTATTTGCTGACGGTGCCCGCGGAGGGATTTTCGCGGCTCAACCATGGCGATATGCTGGTGATGGGCTGCGCGGTGCTATACGCCATGCAGATCATCTACATAGCGCGATTCACCGGAAAATATTCGCTCGGTGCTCTAAGCTGCCTGCAGGTTATCCTCACCGGGCTGCTTGCCACGATTGCCGTGCCGATACTGGACGTCACCGGGCTGGAACACTTTTTTGTGCGCTTCACGCCGCAAATGGAGTTTGGGGTGATCGTCACAGCCATCTTTACCACTGCATTGGCCTACCCGCTGCTCGTGTGGGGCCAATCGCATACAACGGCGACAAACACGGCCTTGATTTTGACTTCCGAACCCGTTTTTGCCGCCCTCACGTCCTTTGTCGTGTTGCACGAACGGCTTGGAGGCCGTGCCCTGGCGGGAGCTATTCTAATTCTCGGCGGGATTGCGATTGCTGAATGGAAGGGAACTGTGCCCTCAGCGGGATCTTAGTTTCGCGATTTCCTATTTGCCTCAACGGTGAGTAAATCCCACACGCAAGCTATTTTACTTGTAGTTGCTCGCGAGATTCATTCGCAGCCCGCTCTTTGTTCTCACTGATTTGTTCCAGCAATTCGTATAATTTGGAAGCGCGAATCGGCTTGGTCGTGTATTCATCCATTCCTGCCGCAAGGCATTTTTCCCGATCGCCTTTCATGGCGTGGGCAGTCAAGGCGATGATCGGAATCCGGCGCCGTTCCCGAAGCGCGCCTTCGATCTTGCGGATGGTCGCGGTGGCTACAAGTCCATCCATGTCAGGCATCTGAATGTCCATCAAAATCAAGTCGTATACTTTCTCTTCAAATTGCTTTAGCGCTTCACGTCCCGTGGGAGCGAAGGTAATCGTATGGCCGCGCTTTTCGACCAGTCGCTGCGCCAGCCGCTGATTAACGGGATTATCCTCCACCAGAAGAATTTGCAAAGGCTTCGTTGTTTTTTGCACTGGCAATGCGCGCTTTGTGCCGAACATGCGAGCACCCCCAGATGTTCCTCCTGTGACGCTTTTGCAGATTGCCTCGAACAATTCCGACTGTCGCAAGGGTTTCATCAAATGCGCGCCAACATTCAAGTCTTGATCGCGCTGTGCATTGTTTTTATGGCCCGAGGAACTCATGATCAGGACCGCGGCTGGTACGCACTCGTCTTTTTTCCTGAACTTCTCGATGAATTCGTATCCATCCATTACGGGCATTAACAAATCCGTAAGAATAAGGGAATAGGGAGCACCCGCACTCTGTGCTGCCGAGATTTCTACGAGCGCCTTTTCGCCGTCTTCAGCCGTTGAGCAGATCAGTCCCCATCGTTCCAGCATTACCTTCAGGATTCGCTTGTTAATTGCGTTATCGTCCACAATCAGCGTTTTGATGCCTTTCAGGAATTCCGGTGATTCCAGTTTTTGTTGATCCATCAGGCTGCGATTCGAGGGAGCAAACGCGACGGTAAAATGAAAGCGGCTTCCGTGGTCTTCTTCGCTCTCCACCCACAATTCTCCGTTCATCATTTTGACCAGACGCGAACAAATGGTTAGCCCCAAACCGGTTCCGCCGTATTTCCGCGTGGTCGAAGTATCAGCCTGCGAAAACGCATCAAAAATCGTTTTATGTTTTTCCGGAGGTATGCCGATCCCCGTGTCCGACACAATAAAATGAGTAGTGGTTTTATCACCGGTATTTTCCATTTGCACGCGCAAACTTATTTCACCGCGCTCGGTGAACTTGATTGCATTCCCCACCAAATTCAAAATAATTTGACGGATGCGGCCAGCGTCCCCGCGAACCTCTTCCATCACATCCGGATGGAGGTCAAAAATAAGCTCGAGTCCCTTGACGCCGGCCCTCTGCGCCAGAGTTTTCAGCGTGAGTTCAAGGCATTCCCGAAGATTAAAACTGATGCATTCCAATTCCATTTTCCCGGCTGCGATTTTGGAAAAATCCAGAATGTCGTTAATTACGATCAACAGGGAATCGGCGGAGAGCTTTACCGTCCTCAAATATTCCGTCTGCTCGGCGGTGAGTTCCGTGTCCAGAGCAAGTTCCGTCATCCCCAGGATTCCATTCAGCGGCGTTCGTATTTCGTGACTCATGTTGGCGAGGAATTCGTCTTTGGCCAGGCTGGCCGCTTCGGCTGCAATTCTTGCCCGTTCTCTTTCTTCTTCCATTCTCTTGCGTTGCGTCACGTCCTGAATAAAGGCGGCGAAAACGGGCTTTCCATTAATATGAACGCGCGAAATGGCCATCTCCACCGGAAATTCGCGGCCCTGGCGATTTTTTGCCATTGCTTCAATTCGCCCTTCCGGAGTTGTTTGCAGGACGGATGCGAGAAATGAGGGAACATCATGGAAGGTGGTCCCTTTTCTGAAATCGATTATTTCGGAGATGGACCTCCAGCGAATCTGATCGCGGTCCCATCCGAACATCGCAACGGCTTGCGCATTCCAGTCCACGATGTATCCCTGCGAGTCCATTCCAGCAAAAGCATCGAAGGCGCTTTCCACAATCGACCGGTATCTTTGTTCGCTGGTTTTAAGCTTTCCGGCCTGGAAAGAAAAACGGCGATCGACGAAGGATGTGATCAGCACGATTCCTAAAGCCGTGAACGTTACCACCAGAATCCCGGCAACGCCCATCGAATTAATGCTGACGGCGTGCGACAGATCACCTTCCATCCCGGGTTGCCCGATGTAACTCACCGCCGCCATTCCCATGTAATGCATCACCGGAATAGCTCCGCCCATGGCCACGGCTGCCAGTGGTTTCTTCCAGCTCCCTCGTCTTCTTTCTTCTCGCAGATAAAAAGTTAGATAGATTGCGACAAATGAAATCAGGACAGCTGCAAAAATGGAAAGCGCGACTAATTGTTCGGAATATTCGCACATGGCTGGAACACGCATGGCAGCCATACCGATATAGTGCATCGCGGCAATCCCCGAGCCCATGAAGAGACTTCCCGCCGTTGCTTGAAACAACTTCATTTCCCGCCGGCTGACCACAAACAGGGCAACTCCCGATGCCAGGACGGCGGCTAAGAGGGATAAAAGAACGGTGGGCCAATCGTATTCAACGGGTACGGGCAAACGCAGAGCCAGCATGCCAATGTAGTGCATGGACCAGATCCCAATTCCAAATGATATTGCACCTCCGCCGAGACGCAACCAGCGCAGGCCGCCACTCGCGGAAGAGATGCTTCCAGCGAGGTCCAAAGCGGCGTAGGACGCGAGGATTGCTATAACAATGGAGAGCGCTACAAGCTGGTAGTCATAAGTCTGACCGAGTAGCGGACCGTATAACTGCATCCTTCACCTCAATGCAAATATCTTCCATCTTTTAAACTTTGCCCGGACGTGCCTGGCATTCGGATTTTCCTCAAATGCGTATTTTTTCTTGTTGTTTCGCCTGCCATCTTTCGGAGCGCAGAGCGATATATTGATTCAATATTTCATCCAGCTCATTGCCTCGAATAGGTTTCGTAAGGTATCCATCCATGCCCGCTGTAAGGCATCGCTCCCGATCTCCCTTCATTGCATAGGCGGTGAGTGCGATAATGGGCAGACGTTCTCCCTCGGGCTTTTCACGCTTGCGGATTTCGCTTGTGGCCTCGAATCCATCCATGACCGGCATTTGCATATCCATAAGAACCAAATCGAACTCTCTCTCTTCCAATATCTCGACAGCATCACGGCCATTGGGCACAACCTGAACGGAATGCCCGCGCTTCTCAAGCAGACGCACAATCAGTTTCTGGTTCACGGCATTGTCTTCTGCCACGAGTATTCGTAGTGATGCCGACGCGTTTTGCCCATTTTTCATTACGAATCTAGTGATGACCGATTGCGGGTCGACGGGTGTCTCGCCCCCCAGAAGGCCCGACAGAACTGTCTTCAATTCCAATTGCCGCACAGGCTTCATCAGGTACGCCGAAATACCCAGGTCCTCACAGCGCTTTGCATCTCCTCTGCGACCAGCGGAGCTGAGCAGCATTATTTTCGCTTTGGAGATTTCCGAGGTCTTCCGGACTTGTTCTGTGAACGCAAAGCCATCCATTTCGGGCATGAGCAAATCGCAGATGACCAAATTAAATCCCCGCCCGGCCGCTGACGCCGAACGCAGCTCCAGAATTCCGGCCATCCCACCGCTGACCAGTGTCGGTGCCATGCCCCAGCGCTTCAGCATCAGCTCAAGAATCTGGCGATTCGTGGCGTTGTCGTCCACGATCAGCACTTTGGAACCGCTGAGCACATCGGAAGCGGGTTCGCTGTAGGTTTCCACCGGGTTTGTTGCGGGGATAAGTGGAATCTTGAAATAGAATTTCGTTCCAATTCCCGGTTGGGATTCAACCCACATTTCTCCGCCCATCATGCGCACAAGGTGCGTCGATATCGAGAGGCCAAGCCCCGTTCCACCATATTTGCGCGTGGTGGATGAGTCCGCCTGCGTAAATGGTTCAAAGATCGTTTTCTGTTGCTCGGGAGAAATTCCAATTCCCGTGTCAGAGACCGTAAATTGAATGAATTGGCTTGTGCCACTTTCCCCTGACAATTCCACGTGCAACCGCACCTCTCCCTCCTGCGTGAATTTGATCGAATTTCCAACCAGATTGAGGACAATCTGGCGCAGCCGGGTTGGGTCTCCCTGAATGACCTCCGGAACATCGGGCGTAAAATCGCAGAGCAACTCCAATCCCTTTTCTTCGGCTCTCAGTGCCAGGGTTTTTATGGTCATTTCCAAAAGCTCGCGAAGATTGAAATCGACTTTCTCGAGGTCCACCTTTCCGGCTTCGATTTTTGAAAAATCGAGAATGTCGTTGATCACAACCAGCAGGGAATCGGCGGACATTTTTACAATCTGAAGGTATTCCTGTTGCTCGGTAGTCAAGTCCGTCGCCAGCGCCAAATCAGTCATGCCGATCACGCCGTTCAATGGGGTGCGAATTTCATGGCTCATGTTGGCCAGGAATTCGCTTTTGGACCGGTTGGCCGCTTCCGCCATTTCTTTCGCTTTTTGGGTTTCCTCTTCCGCACGTTTCCGGTCCGTGATATCGACGGCCACGGTCCCAACGAGCATCTGTCCATCCGGTTCCACGAGGGGAAATTTAAAAGTCAGCCAATGATGGTCTTCACCATTGCGCGTGGGGACGATGCGCTCATATTGCATCGTTCGTCCTGTTGAAAGTATTTCCTTGTCGTCACGATCGATGTTCGCCGCCAAATCTTTCGGCAGCCAATTTGCTATCGATTTCCCAATCGCTTCTCCGGGTCGGAGGTCGTAGTGCTTCGCCATGGGTTCGTTTACGTAAAGGAAGTTGCCCCCCTCGTCCTTAATCGAGGCGATTGCCGGAATATTATTCATGAAAGCCATGTATCGCCCCTCAGCCTGCTGACGCTGCCAATGGGCAACTTGCAAGGAGGCCAACATGCTGTCGATGGCATTTCCCAGTTCCGAAAGCTCATCGTTTCCCGGGCAATTCAGGCGTTTCGAGGGCTCTCCACTCGCCGCGATCGAAGTAACACTCTTGTTTAACGCGCTTAACCGGGAAACCACGGTTCTTTCCAGCAACCACAGGATCACCACTCCAAAAACAAAACCCGCGAGAATCAGCGACCCGAGAAAGTACAACCGGCTGATATGCCCCTGGAGATACATCCGTCGGGGCATTTCTGCTTTTAGAATAAGTGCAGGTTTTCCATAAATGTCATTCAGCAGGGTGTATCCACCCAAAAGCGATTCGCTCAGGGGAAGCGTGTAAATGTCGCCGTTCTTAAACAAATGCTTGGAGGCATCCGAAAAGTCCTCCGGCATGCTCGTTCCATCCAGCAATTGAATGGAAAGTGGAAAGTTGGTGAGCCTGATTAAATCTTTAAGCTCACCGGCAGTATCCAGATAGCGGCTGGAGATCATGTAACCGTGAACCGCATCGCTTGTTCCTGGTATGACAACTGGGCGGCACACGATGAGCATTGGACCTTCGGGAATGACAAGTATTCCCGCCGTTTTTCCTCCGTTGGCGGCAGATCGAATGAGCGGATCGTCCGGCGTGAGATGTGCCATCAGCGAGCCCGGGATGCTGGCTACATTTTTTGTGATGCGGTCGTATCCCCGGGATTCGATCACGCGGCCCGTGTTGTCGATGAGAATTACAAAATTCAACCGCCTCGTCTGAATAGTCCCCGTCGCATCTCTCCCCATTAGCCAGTGAAGCAATTCGGGCGATCGCGTGGACATTCCGTAATAGGTTTCCTCGATCGAAGCGCGGTCGTAGGTGAACCGATCAATCGCGGCGATGTCCTGATCAAGTACATTCAAGACGCGCCGGATATTTTCCTGCGCCAGCGTTTGCTCAATTTTTATAAAACCGGACAGCATGAACCATCGGGAGGCCGTGTAAAGGCCTGCGACCAGCCCGAGACACGTAAAAGAAATGATTAAGAGAGTTTTTCGTCTGACTGTCATCGAAATCACTTTCTTCGGTTCCAGCCCTATGGGACGCACTGCAGGCCATTGCTTGGGAATATGCAATGCATATTCATGCCCATCCAACTGATCGGCACAATGAGGGAACTTGCTGAGTCAATTTGCCTTGCGGGGACAAAACGTGGCTATTCTGTTAGGCGGATCAAGCGTGATGGCCCAAATGGGAAGGATCGTCCCTGAATGGAACAAACAGCGTTTTATAAATGTGAGCGCCTGCGGTCTGGAAAAACGAATCCCGGCTATCTAAGAAAAAATTTATGATTGGCGGCTGGCATACTTGGCGTCCACAGGCGCATATAACGTGACACCGGGGCGATGTGATTTCTCGTATTCAGAAATTTTTGCCTCGTGCTTCATCGTCAGGCCGATATCGTCGAGCCCTTCCAGCAGCAGATGCTTCCGGAACTCGGCAATTTCAAAACGATACAGCAGATCGCCCGAATCGCTCACCGCCTGCGCCGGCAAATCCACGGTGAGGGAATATCCTTCATGATTTTCCGCACGGCGGAATAATTCGTCGATCTGCGCTTCCGGAAGAATAATGGGCAAGATGCCATTCTTGAAACAGTTGCTGTAAAAAATATCCGCGAAACTTGGCGCAATCAAAACGCGAAATCCATAATCGGCGATCGCCCATGGTGCATGCTCCCGGCTCGACCCCGATCCGAAACCCGCGCGCGCGAGCAGGATGGAAACTCCCTGATAGCGCGGCCAGTTCATGATAAATTCCGGATTCAGTTTTTCGCCGGCCATGTAGCGCCAATCGTAGAATAAAACCTTGCCGTAACCTTCCTTGGTTTGCAGTTTCAGAAATTGCTTGGGAACCATTTGATCCGTGTCCACATTGACGCGGTCAAAGGGAAGAACCATCCCAGTATGCTTAGAAAATGTCTGCATGCCGTCTCCGTTTTTAGTGGCGCGGGCTTCAGCCTGCGGGGGCAGTCCTTGCAGGGACAAAAAGCCGCAGACTGAAGTCCGCGCCACCGAACTTACTTATTCCGTCGCTTCCACATTCCAATCCCGCACATCAACAAAATGCCCGGCAATCGCAGCCGCCGCAGCCATGATCGGACTTACCAGATGCGTCCGGCTGTCTTTCCCCTGGCGCCCCTCGAAATTCCGGTTCGAAGTGCTAGCCGCGCGTTCTCCCGGCAGCAACACATCCGGGTTCATCGCAATGCACATGCTGCATCCCGCATCGCGCCATTCGAAACCGGCATCCCGAAAAATCTTGTCCAGCCCTTCGGCCTCCGCCTTTTCCTTAATCGTCATCGAGCCGGGAACCACCAGCGCCCCCTTAAGATTTTTCGCAACGTGTTTTCCTGCGACGACGCGGGCAGCCGCGCGAAGATCGTTGATCCTCGAATTCGTGCAGGAACCGATAAACACGCGGTCCACTGGAACATCCACGAGCGCTGTCCCCGGCTTCAGTCCCATGTAAATCAGCGCGCGCTCCACGGCTTTCTGATCGTCTGGATCGCGGAACGCGCCGGGATCGGGAACGCGGTCCGTTACACCTGCAACCATCCCTGGATTCGTGCCCCACGTTACTTGAGGCGCGAGCTTTGCTGCATCCAGTTCCACCGTTGCGTCAAATTTCGCGCCGGGATCGCTGGCCAATGCTTTCCAGTTCTCCACGGCATCCTGAAACGCTTTTCCGCGCGGAACATACGGTCGTCCTTCCATGTATGCAAAAGTGGTGTCGTCCGGAGCGATCATTCCCGCTCGCGCACCGCCTTCGATCGACATGTTGCATACCGTCATTCGCCCATCCATGGACAGTGCGCGAATCGCTTCTCCCGCATATTCGATCACGTGCCCCGTGCCGCCTCCGATGCCGATTTTTCCGATGATGGCGAGAATGATGTCCTTCGCCGATACCCCATGCATGCGTTTCCCATTGACCACAATGTGCATGGTCTTAGATTCGTATTGCTGCATGGTCTGCGTAGCCAGCACGTGCTCCACTTCGCTTGTGCCAATGCCAAACGCTAGCGTTCCAAACGCGCCATGGGTGGACGTGTGGCTGTCTCCGCACACTAATGTCTGTCCCGGCTGTGTCAGGCCCAGTTCCGGGCCGATTACATGCACAATGCCCTGGTTGTGGCTGAACATATCGAACAGCGTGATGCCGTTCTCGCGGCAACTGCGTTCCAGCGCGTCAAATTGCCCGCCCGCGGCCTTGTCCATGATCGGCAGGTTGCGATCCTTGGTTGGGACCGAATGATCCATGACGGCAAAAGTCAGGTCAGGGCGGCGAACATTGCGTCCAGCGGCCTTCAGTCCTGCAAAGGCCTGTGGCGAGGTCACTTCATGGATGAGGTGACGGTCAATATAAATGAGTGAAGGTTCGCCGGGCGCTTCGCGAACCAGATGGGATTCCCAAATCTTTCGGTACATTGTTCTCGGATTCATATTTGTGCATCCTAATTTAGCAGGCCTGTGTGAACTTTGCGGACTTTTTCAAAGGCATCCGCGCCGGGGCAGAAAAATATCCTCTCATCCATTTGGATGTGCCCTTTGAATTGTGATTCTGATCACTGAGATATTGGAACCGGAATCGCAATTTTAAGCAAATTTATAATGATTGGACTAGGTATAAATATGAGTTATACGATCAAAATTTGATGGTCTGGCGTCGTTTTTGGAATTCGCTTTGAAAATTTGCTGCCGTTTGAATTTTTAATCGAAGCCAGCGGGATGGTGGCAGAATTGCAACCGGGTACAGTGTGCGTTGTGCGCGAAGCGGGGGCGTGAGTGGTATAATTCCCGGCAAGTGGTCCGGGGTGGGGTTACGATTCGCCGGGCACGACAGGAGTGTTGACTATGGGCATGCAGCTGCGTGAATTTGCCAATTGGGCGCGCAATCGAAAAATTTTGGCGACATTGCTTGTCACCGTAACTCTCGCTGTCGGTATGCTCATCGGCACGGTGATTTCCGGCCACGTTGGTGCGGCACATCCTGCCGCGGCCGGCGCCATTGGCGGAACGCCGCTCGCCATTCCCGATCCCGTGCAGCTTTCCAGCGCCTTTGCCTCCATCGTGAAGCAGGTGCAACCCGCTGTCGTAAACATCTCCACCACGCAAGTTATCGAGCAGCATGGAAATGGAAAAGGTCGAGCTCCCTCGCAGCGGAATCGCGGCGGACAAATGGCGCCTCCCGACGATCAGGATCAAGACCAGCAGCCGTTTCAGGATTTCTTCAACCGCTTTTTCGATTTTCCTGATCAGGGTCCCACGGCCGAGCGCAGCCTCGGCTCCGGCGTAATCGTCGATAAAAAAGGTTTCATTCTTACGAATAACCACGTTGTGGATCAGGCCACCAAGGTGCAGGTCACCCTGAACGGTGAACAAACGCAATACACCGCCAAAGTGGTAGGAATTGACGAAGAGACGGACCTGGCAATATTGAAAATTGAAGTCGGCCATGATTTGCCCTTTGCAAAACTGGGCAATTCCGATTCCGTGCAGGTGGGCGATTGGGCGCTGGCCATCGGCAATCCGTTCGGCTTTTTGCAAGGCAGCGTGACGGCAGGAATCATCAGCGCCAAGGATCGCGGCAATGTGGGCCAGCAATTTCAACGATTCATTCAGACTGATGCGGCCATCAATCCGGGCAATTCGGGCGGACCGCTTGTCGACATGGCCGGACAGGTGATTGGCATCAACACCGCGATTATTACTGGCGGACATGGCAACGAAGGCGTTGGCTTCGCTCTGCCTTCCAATACAGCCATCGGCGTTTATAACCAGATTGTGAGCAGCGGAAAAGTGACGCGCGGCTCGATTGGCGTGAGCTTCACGGAAACGCAAGGCAGCAATCCAATCGTGCTCAAAGAATTGGGCGCCACGTACGGCATCGTTTTGCAACGTGTCGAACCGGGTAGCCCCGCGGAAAAAGCGGGCTTGCAATCGGGCGACGTGGTAACCAGCGTGAACGGTAAACCCGTGCGCACGGGCAATGATCTCGTGAATCCGATTGCGCAAACTCCCGTCGGAAATTCCGTCCGCGTAACGTACATGCGCGACAAAAAAGAACACGAAGCCTCCATCACAGTGGCGGATCGCACCAAGCTCTTCCCGGATCGCGCAGCCGCCGCGGGAGGAAATGAGAGTGGCCCGACGCCTGCCGAGTTCGGCCTGCGCCTGGAAGATCTCGGAACCGACCGTGCACGGCGCGCCGGCTACGAAAACATGAAGGGCGCCCTCGTCACCGCAGTTGATCCTGCAAGTTTTGCTGAAGATGTCGGCTTCACACGCGGCGACGTGATTGCCGAGGTTAACCACACGCCTGTGAACTCCGTGGCCGAGTATCGCCGCGCCGTCTCCGGTCTGAAGCCTGGACAAGATGTTTTGTTCAAGGTACTGCGAAGGGCAGGAAGCGACCAGTTCGATACGGTTTATCTGGCTGGAGCCGTTCCGGCCCCGGAGCAATAACTTGAAATGCGATTTAAATTTAATTGGACCGACGAACAAGTGATGATTAAACGATGATCAAACGAATCCGGCTGATCCTATTTGGGGCCGCACTCCTAACGAGTGTGGCCCTCGCTGTGTCCGCCGCTGCGCGTCCCGTAGCGGCACAGTCATCCACTTCCTCTTCCGCCAAGAAGAAAAAGAAACCAGTCGCCACTTCCGCATCCGCAAAAACAAAGGGAAAAACCAGAGGCAAAGTTGCTGCCAAGCCGAAAGGGCAGGCAGCTCCGGCCCCTGACCGCATCAAGGAAATTCAGTCGGCTCTGCAAAAAGATGGTTCTTACGAAGGCGAGCCAACAGGGAGGTGGGATGCCGCAACTTCGGATGCGATGAGGAAATATCAGGAAAAGAACGGCGTCAACCCAACCGGAAAAATCGATGCGGCTTCCCTGAACAAGCTTGGCCTGGGCTCTGAAACGGCAGGCAAAGGCGCTCCAGTCCCGGCTGCCACATCATCCCCTGCGCCAAGCAGCACGGCCAAACCGCAAACATCCGTTTCACCCACATCTGAATAATTTCAAAAACTTTTAGGTTCAATCCGGTTTTTTATTTTCGGGCCGATTGGACAGGATTGTCACGACTGATGAGCCGGCTCACGTTCACGTCAATTCCCCAGGAAAACGTGTTGTAAGCGAAGCTTACGCTGCGGGTATAGCCGAGATCTAGATTCAAGTACGGTTTCGGGGTGAAGGAAAGTCCTGCGGTGAATCCGTCGTCGTAATTCAGCGAAGCAGGGCCAGTCGTAAGGTGATTCACTTCGAACACGCGCCCATGGGCGCCGCCGGAACCAACTGCCCCTTTTACAACATCGCGGCTGATGATGGTCTGCGTCCCCCACGGCGCGATTTTATAACCCGAAACCGTGAGCGTGAACGAGTGGGTCAAATCGATGTCCGCGCCTGCTTCCCCGTGCGCAAGATAGCCGTAGGAAGTGAACGGCCGGTGAAAATAGCGTGTGTCCGTAACCGTGTTCGCCGCACCCGCATCGAGGAACGGGGAAAATAATGTAAAATCGTGGTCGATGCGGTTATTCCAATCGAATGTCGCGTGCCCGGTGCTGAATCCTTTGCTTGAATCGCCCGTTGGCGCGGTCCCTGTTAATTCCGTGGCGTAATTTAAAATTGTGTGGTTCCAGGTCGCGCCAACAGATACAGAAAAATCTCCAACCCCTTCGCTGGTCGTAACACCATTCGGCAAAATAGCGCGATTGAAATAGACAGGAATTCCGGCTCCCACGTTGTAGCGCCCAAAGTGAAAGGTCGCTGAAGAATCCAACTCCATTTCCTGCCCAGCGGATCCCGTGCTGCCTTCAAACGATTCGTTCCAGTCAAGCCTGTCCGTAGTCTTACCAGTCGGAATACTAGAACCCTGCGCAGCCGCTGACAGGCTTCCGGCAAGAAATAAAACGGGCAAGAATATGCCTTTTGCAATCTTTTTAAGATTCATAGATTCAGATCGCTCCCCGGGAATTAGGAACCCGGCCAATGTCTAAGAAAACGGCAGTAAAGGATACTCGTTAATGTTTTCAATATTACCTTCATATGGAAATCTGAGGAGCAGCGAATTCAAGGAAGGTGCGGTGAGAATTAACCTTGACTGCAAACGAATCCTTGCGTGATTCCGTCAATCCCGAAAGAGAAAAACGTAGGTGAAGTCACACAGGGTCAAATTGAAGTCGGGACGGGAACACCCGAGGACCATTCGCTGATGGGGAATGCCCGTCCGCAATCCAGGCAAGCCGTGTTTGTGAACTGTGCCGAACAATGCGGGCAGACCGCTTGCGATTGAAATGTGTCAAACGGTTTCGCGCAAGTGGAACATCGCCAGTAATCTCCCAAAGGTGGTGACGTCTTGCAGGAAGGGCAGGAATATTCAGGGTGCCGCTGTAATTTTGCAAGCCGAAGCAAAATTCGCGCCTTTTTCATCCCTTGCCAGCAATTCATAAAAACATACGCGGACAAGATGCCCAGCCAAATCGATTGTGATTTCAGAGCGAAGATTGCCAGCCCAGTTACTCCCACAAATCCAACGATCGTTGCAGCCATCAGGCTGTAAGCACGGCCCATTACGTACCACAGCAGGGCCCGCAGAATTTGGCCGCCATCCAGCGGATAAATTGGAAGCAGATTGAAAATCAGCAGGCCGATATTGATGATCGCAACTGATTTAAGAAGCAAAATGCCGTTTGGCATCGACTGCGCTAATCCCAGCGCGCGAATCGTACGGCCGGCAATTACGAGAACAGGAATGAGAGCAACATTTACCAGGGGACCTGCGGCAATACTCCACAACGTGGCACCGGGCCGCTGAGGAGGATTGACATACGCAACGCCGCCGAGCGGCCACAGCACGATTCGATTCGCATCTCCGCCAACCTGACGGCATGCGAGGGCGTGCCCAAATTCGTGCAGCATCACGATTACGAAAAGAGCAAGATATTCCAGGATATTCCAGATGACAGAGTCATACGCACTTTGGCGGTCGCTGATCTCATAAGCCGCCACCAAAAACCACGACCAGTGCAGGTATAAATCAATGCCCTTGAATTGAAAAATACGAATCGCGTTCTGGCGGTTGCCAATCATATGAGAAACCTCTTCCATTCACGGAAATAGGTTGGTGAGTTTCCGCAGCCGGGGAAAATAGCACACATATATAAATTAAGTATATAACTACCCTACTTTCATCCGGGTTTTCGCTTGTGCGTTCATTGGCCAATTGAGTACGTCATCCGGATAGCCTTGTTTGACGAGTATTTAGCCCTCTGTTAGATTGAAAAGCGAAGCGGGAAATTTGCATTGCAATTGTTTTTACGCGTTCTGCCAACCTTTGTTGTAAAGAAAACCTCACATCGATCGCGGGAGGCAACATGACGACCAGCGCCATTTCCGGAAGCCACAAAAACTTGATTAACGGCGAATGGGTGGACGCGCGGCGCGGCGGCGTGTTTGAAAATCGCAATCCCGCCTGCACGAGCGAGCTGGTCGGAATTTTCCCCTCGTCAACCTCGGAAGATGTGGACGACGCCGTGGACGCGGCAAAAAATGCGTTCAAAAACTGGCGCCTGTTTCCCGCGCCCCGCCGCGCGGAGATTCTGTATCGCACCGCCGAAACGCTCGTGAAGCGCAAGGAGGATTTGGCGCGCGAGATGACGCGAGAGATGGGCAAGCCGCTGTCCGAGACGCGCGGCGATGTGCAGGAAGCCATCGACATGACGTATTACATGGCGGGGGAGGGCCGCAGACTTTTCGGCCAGACTGTCCCATCGGAATTGCCAAGCAAATTTGCAATGTCCGTGCGCGATCCTCTGGGCGTCGTAGGTATGATCACGCCGTGGAATTTCCCGATGGCCATTCCATCCTGGAAAATTATGCCCGCGCTCATTTGCGGCAACACGATTGTCATCAAGCCCGCCGAGGATACGCCGCTCTCCACCTACAATCTGGTGCAAATATTGATTGAATCAGGCTTGCCTCCCGGAGTCTTGAACATCGTCGCGGGGATGGGCCCTGACGCCGGAGCGCCGCTGATCACGAATCCCGGAGTCTCAGCGGTAAGTTTTACGGGT
>DATHNC010000200.1:0-17618 GCA_035486415.1 Saccharimonadales bacterium (SeqCode) | reverse complement strand
CATAGGCTTCAGCCTGTGCGGGGTTAGTCCTTGCAAGGCCAAAACCCGCACAGGTTGAAGCCTATGCCACTTAAAACCATCACGGCTTTGCGAATGCTGCGCCTAATTTTATGTTGCGGAAGCGCGCGGGGCCCGCGCCGTGTCCGGTGCCCATTGTCTGCATGGGCTGGCCCTTGCCGCAATTCGGCGTGCCCCATAGCGTCCAATCTTCGCGCGAACAAATGGCATCACAACTGTTCCAGAATTCCGTGGTGATGCCGCTGTAGCTAGGATTTTTCAGCATGCGCGTTTTTTTGCCACCTTTTATTTCCCAGGCAATTTCCGTGGAGAATTGAAATTGGTAGCGGCGATCGTCGATGGACCACGAGCGATTCGTTTCCATGTAGACGCCGTCGTCCGTGTCTGCAATTAAATCGTCGAAGCGCCATGTGCCGGGAAGAAGGCTGATGTTGGTCATGCGGATGATCGGCAGGCGGTTCCAGGATTCCGTGCGCATGGTGCCGCCGGAACTTTTCTCGCCAATGGAAATCGCGGTCTCGCGATTGGACAAGTATCCGGTGAACAGGCCGTCAGAAATAATCGGAGTGCACTGCGCAGGGACGCCTTCATCGTCATATCCGAATGTTCCGAGGCCGGGACCGTGTTCGAGGCGCGCATCGGCAACTACGTTGACGATTTCAGACCCATATTTCAATTTGTTCAGTTTTTCGAGCGTCAGAAAACTCATGCCCGCAAAATTCGCTTCCATGCCCAGCACGCGGTCCAGTTCGATGGGGTGACCGATGGATTCGTGAATCTGTAAGCCGAGCTGCGAACTATCAAGAATTAATGTGTGGGGACCAGCGGGAGACGGCGCCGCCGAATGCAGCGCTACAGCCTCTTCCGCAACGCGCGGCGCATTGCCCACCAGGTCAAGCGACTCGACAAGCTCGTAGCCGGCAAGCATGTGCTGCCCGCCAAAACTATTCGGGTAGGAGCGTTTTTGAATTTCATTTCCCGCAAACGCAGTTGCGCAGATTCCCGCGCCGGACTGCATTTTGATCTGGTGAATGGCCGATCCAATGGACGAAGCGAAAAATTGCTCTATGCGGCGAAGTGTCATAGAAGTTTCTGACACCGTGACGCCCTTCACTCGCGACATTTCGCGGTCGGCTGCAAGCAACAAATCGAGTTGTCGCTCAATTGGAATTTGAAAGGGGTCTTTGATGTACGGATTCTGCCAGGTGTCCTGATAGGCCGCGACTGGAACCATTTCCACTTTGCGCAGCTTGGCCGAGGCCGACGCTTTGGCGATGGACACCGCATGCGCGGCGCACGCGGCAATTCCCTCCCGCGTCAGGCGGTCGGTGGAAGCGAAGCCCCACGAACCCTGCGCGATCACGCGAATGCCGATGCCGTAGGATTCCGATTCGGAGAGTGTGCCGACTTGCCCGTTTTTCGTGGAGAGATCGCGGAGGCGGATATCCATGACGCGGGCGTCCGCGTAAGTTGCGCCGCGGACCTTCGCGGTTTCCAGCGCCCAGTTGGCGAAGTCCCGCATCATGGATTCACGAAAACGAAAACAAAAAACAAAGGCAAACGCTTTGACACCGAGAACACAGAAAAAAACAAATGCTGAGAAAATCTGAGAATACTTTTACGTGCCTTCCGACCAACTGGCCAGGTACAACTCCTGCTCGGGCGTGAGCTTGTCCATCTGGACGCCCATCGATTCGAGTTTGAGCTTGGCGATCTGGCGATCGATTGCTTCGGGCACAACGTAAACTTCAGGCTTCAGCTCCGAAGCATGCTTCAGCATGTATTCGGCCGAGAGCGCCTGGTTGGCGAAGCTCATATCCATCACGGCGGCCGGATGCCCCTCCGCCGCGGCTAAATTGATGAGGCGACCTTCGCCCAGCAGATAAATCCTGCGTCCGTCCTTTGTGGAATATTCCTCGACGAATGGGCGCGCGATTTTTTTGCCGTTGCACATTTTTTCCAGCGCGGGGATATCGATCTCGACGTTGAAGTGTCCCGAGTTGCAGATTACCGCGCCATCCTTCATGCGCTCGAAGGAGTCGTGGGCCAATACCGATTTATTTCCAGTCACGGTGACGAAGATGTCGCCGATCTTGGCGGCTTCCGCCATGGGCATCACGCGGAAACCATCCATCACGGCTTCGATCGCGCGCACCGCATTGATTTCGGTGACGATCACGTCCGCGCCTAATCCCTTGGCGCGCATCGCCACACCCTTGCCGCACCAGCCGTATCCGGCGACCACGACTTTGAGTCCGGCAATCAGCAGGTTCGTCGAGCGGATAATGCCGTCAATCGTGGATTGGCCCGTGCCGTAGCGGTTGTCAAAGAAATGCTTCGTCTCCGCATCGTTCACCGCAATCACGGGATATTTTAATGTTCCGTCTTTGGCCATAGCGCGCAAGCGAATCACGCCTGTCGTCGTTTCTTCCGTGCCGCCGATTACGTCTTTCACGAGGTGCTGGTGCTTCGTCAGCAGCAACGTCACGAGGTCCGCGCCGTCGTCCATGGTCATTTGCGGCTTGTGATCGATGCAGGCGTTCAAGTGCGCGTAATACGTGGCGTTGTCTTCGCCCTTGATCGCGTACGTCGGAATTCCATAATCCTTGATGAGTGAGGACGCGACTTCATCCTGCGTCGAAAGAGGGTTCGATGCGCACAACACCAGATCAGCGCCGCCGTCGCGCAGAGTAATGGCCAGGTTTGCCGTTTCGCTGGTCACGTGTAAGCACAAGGAAAGGCGCACGCCCTTCAGCGGCTGCTCCTTGATGAATCGCTTGCGGATCAGCTGAAGAACGGGCATCTGCTGATTGGCCCATTCGATTTTTCGTTTACCAGTCTCCGCGAGTTTAATATCGCGAACGTCCCCCGCCGTGCTCTGCGTAATATTTGTCACGCGAATCTCTCCTGTCTTTCAAGTCGCACAAGCTATCGCCTGTGGGTTACCCGCCAATTGAATTGAAACAAAAGTGTTTGGGCTTAGTGCCGGGCCACAACTTCTTTTCCGCTGAGTCCAGCCTGACTGCGAATCGAATCCGCCTTGTCCGTCAATTCCCATGTAAATCCAGGGCCTGTGCGTCCGAAATGGCCGAAGGATGCCGTGGGGCGGTAGACAGGTCGACGCAGATTCAGCGATTCGATGATCCCGCGCGGAGTCAGTTTGAAGGTGCTGCGAATTAAATCCGTGATTTTTTCATCGGGAATCGTGCCCGTGCCAAACGTATCGGCCATAACTGAAACAGGATCCGCGACGCCAATCGCATAGGCGAGTTGTACTTCCACCTTGCGCGCGACTCCCGCAGCCACCAGATTCTTGGCGACATGGCGCGCCATGTAGCAAGCCGAGCGATCGACCTTCGAAGGATCTTTGCCGGAAAACGCACCGCCGCCATGCCGGCTGTATCCGCCATAGGTGTCCACAATAATCTTGCGGCCCGTGAGGCCCGCGTCACCCATCGGCCCGCCCACTACGAAGCGGCCGGTCGGGTTGATGTGAAATTTTGTGTTTTTGTCCATCAGTTCGGCGGGAACCACTTTGCGGATGACTTCGTCGCGGATTACATTTTGCAGGTCCGCGTTCGAAACGGATTCACTGTGCTGCGTCGAGATGACTACGGCGTCCACACGTACGGGCTTGTCGCCGTGATATTCAACCGTCACCTGCGATTTGCCGTCAGGACGGAAGAAGTCAACAATGCCCTGCCGGCGAACATCAGACAGACGTTTCACCAGCTTGTGAGCGAGCGTGATGGGGAGTGGCATCAACTCTTCTGTTTCATCGCAGGCAAAGCCGAACATCAGGCCCTGGTCGCCTGCTCCGCCCGTGTCAACGCCCATGGCAATATCCGGAGACTGGCGATGGAGCGAGGAAATCACGGCGCAGGTTTCGGCGTCGAAGCCGAATTTGGCGCGCGTGTAGCCGACGTCGCGAATTACGTCGCGGGCAAGGTCGGAATAGTCCAGCACGGCAGTAGTCGTAATTTCGCCGGCCACCATGACGAGTCCGGTGGTCACGAGCGTTTCGCAGGCCACGCGCCCCATGGGGTCCGCCGTGAGCACGGCGTCCAGTACCGCGTCAGAAACCTGATCGGCAATCTTGTCCGGGTGACCTTCGGTCACGGATTCCGACGTAAACAAAAATTTGCGATTCTTATCGCTCAAGCCAGCACCTCTATCTAAAATAATCCGCAAAAAATCGCGGTTATGGCTGCATCCCAAGAACTATTTTGACCCAAATCGACGCTAACATGCGACTACACCCATGTCAACGAATTGAGGCCAAACGGATTTAGCAAACGCTTAATAGCGAAAGAAGTGAGTTGAACGGTTCGCGGAGATCATCGACTGGCGCATAACGATTACGAATCATCTTCCGTTTCGGCCGCCATGCCTAGTGTGCCTTTTCGCCGCGCCAACAAATAATGGCGGATAAATGGATCAAGATCGCCGTTGAGCACGCGATCGACATCGCCCATTTCAAATTTTGTGCGGTGATCTTTGATCAGGCGATAGGGTTGCAAAGTGTATGTGCGAATCTGGCTGCCAAAACTGATGTCGCGCTTGGTTTCGTCCATCTTGCGGGTCTCAGCCTGGCGCTTTTCGACCTCCACTTCATACAGGCGGGAGCGAAGCCACTTCATGGCCAGCTCGCGATTCTTGTGCTGGCTGCGCTCGTTCTGGCATTGCACGACGATCCCTGTGGGTATGTGTGTGATGCGCACCGCGGTTTCCACTTTGTTTACGTTTTGGCCGCCCGCGCCGCCCGCGCGGAATGTGTCCAGGCGAATTTCCTCCGGCTTCACGACGATATCAATTTGATCGTCAATTTCCGGAATAACGAAAACGGAAGCGAAAGAGGTATGGCGCCGCGCGGCTTGGTCGAAGGGCGAAATACGGATCAGGCGATGCACGCCGCTTTCTGTGGACAAAAATCCGAATGCATTCTGGCCTTCGACGCGCACAGTCGCCGACTTCAAGCCTGCGCCTTCTCCTGGGGTCAAGTCCATCACGGTTGCAGTGAATCCCTTCTGCTCCGCCCAGCGCAGATACATGCGCAGCAGCATTTCAGCCCAGTCCTGCGATTCCATTCCGCCCGCGCCGGGCTTGATGGTCATAATGGCGTTGAGGTGATCGTTTTCACCGGTGAGCAGGGTGACGGTTTCAAGCTCGGAAACGTAGGTTTCCGCGGCGGTCATTTCGCGCTCGGTTTCCTTGAGCAGCGAATCGCGCTGCGCCGAATCTTTTTCTTCTTCGGCCAGATGAAAATAGGTTTCGATGTCGCTGGCCATGGTCGCCAGCTTCGTGTCCGAGGCGAGGACCGCCTCGGCCGCTTTGCGCTGCTGCATGACTTTCTGAGCCTGTTCCTGGTCCCCCCAGAAATCAGGCAGCGCAATTTTCTTTTCGAGGGAGGCTATGGTGTCGCGGCTGCGTGTAACGTCAAAGATAACTCCGCACGAGTTCGATGCGCTTGCGAAGATCGTCCTGCTGCCGCTGTAAATCTTCAATCATCATGATGGGATGTCCCGCTCAATCAGGAAATTTTGCGCGCTTGCATGCCGCGCGCAGCCATCAACAGTAACACGAGCGCGAGGAGAACGCACAGCCACGGCAGCCAGTCTCCCCATCGCGTATACAGCGTCATGTCTGAGCGAAATGCGTAGGGGGCGTCCAGTTCGCCGCGAATATTCTGCTGCATGCGTGCGACGATTCGCCCGTAGGGATCGACGGAAACCGTGATTCCGTCATTCGTGTCGCGCAAAAGCCACCGGCGGTTTTCCACAGCCCGCACGCGAGCCATCGCCAGGTGCTGCTGCGGAGCGCCCGAACCGCCGAACCAGCCATCGTCCGAAATATTTATAAAAAGTTGCGCACCGGCGAGCGTGAAACGCCGCACTTCATTTGGAAAGATTGCTTCATAGCAAATGTAGACGCTTGCAGGGCCACCTCCAATTTTTCCCACTTTGAATTGCGAGCCGGGCTGGAAATCGCCGATCAAGCTGGTCAAATCACGCGCAAAGAAAAACCAATTCCGCCACGGCACGTATTCGCTGAACGGCACGAGGTGAATCTTGTCATATATAAAATCGAGTTCGCCGTTTTCGCCGAGCAGCGCGGCGCTGTTGCTTGCGCCAACCTGGCCATTGCCCAGCGGCTTCCAGTCGATCACACCGACCAAAAACCCGTTCCCCGCGCCGCGCGCGATGCGCATGGCGCGCGAATGAAAATCCGCGTCCTGGAGAGAAAATGGCGCGGGAACTTCCGGCCACACGACGATGCCGGAAATTTTTTGCGCCGCCTCGATGCTAATCTGCTCCAGCTGATCCATTTCCGCGGCGTGGGTTTTCATCCAGTCCGACGGATAGCCGTTGGAAACTGGAAAATTTGTTTGCACCAAATGCGCAACATGATCCGCCGTAACTTTCGGTACGAATTGCGGCCCCACACCTGCGATTATAAAGAGTGCGGCTGTCGCGCCCCCCAACAATTTGCATTCCGTTTTTTTATGTTGAATGAATCGCAGGATGGCCCACGCAACAAGACTGTTGTAAGCCGCGACCAGAAACGAGAGCCCAAAAATTCCCGTGATTGCCGTTATTTGGACGAATGCCAAATTTCTCGCGGCCACATAGCCGAGCAAATTCCAGGGAAAACCGATGGCAGGCATGTACATCGTGGCAAATTCCAGAGCCACCCAAAGAAACGGCGCGGCGAAACACGCGCGTTCCACGGAAATTTTTCCCAGCCAGGCAATGGTCGCGGCAAACACCGCATGGAATATGGACAAAACGAGGACGACTAGAAGGAATACACCCGCGGCTTGCACAACGGGGAGGGGACCATACTGCCGCATGACGTTATAAAACCAAGGCAGGCTAAGTCCAAAATACACCGCGCCCTGCGCAAATCCCAGCAGAATCGCAAATCGCGGCCGCTCGCCGACCACAGCAACAATCAAGAGGGCCGGCGCAATCCATCCCAGAATTTGGATATTGAATAATGGGTACGCCAGCGCCAGCGCGAGGCCGGAACATATTGCAAGCAACAGACGCACAGCCCTCGACAAGTTCATAGCCACGGCATTGTAGACCGTTCGCGCGTTCGCTGCACAAAATCAAAACAGAGAGGTTGGCGGTTCAGGCGGCAAATCGTCCTTGGCCTGCTCTGTGTGGAATGCGGCACGTTCGAAACGCTTGCTAGATTTTATCCCGGAGCAAGCCAGAGACTTCGCTGGCGTTAAGCAGGCCCTTTTTGTGAAGAAGGTCTATCAACCTTAGCGCCAGGTTTTCTTTCGTTTCAGGATTCGGAACCGGTTTGCTGATTTCTGAAATGGAAGGCGTAGCTTGATCGGAGCTCCCCGCCGGATCAAGTTTTTCAATCCATCCTTGAAGAAGTGCTTTGCGAGCGTCGTCCATATCCGTGAAGGCGACCCCCATCCCCAATCCGGGTTGCGAATCGCGCACGAGCGCCGAGCACGTTAATTCGGCTCCGTCCCACATGATCCGCACCCGAATTTTTGTACCTATTTCAAGTGGGTTCAGAGAATCCAGGTAGCATCCCTGCAAACTTAAGTCAGCTGCGCGCGTTGAGAAACGCGCGCCCGATGTTAATTCCGTAATTTCTGTTGATGCGGAAAACAGATGGCGTTTCTTTAGCCGCCGTTCCTCAATTTTTTCTTCTCCCACGGAAATCCCCCAAGTGAAGTCTTGCTGCGCATCTTCCTGCGGTAGCTTTGGGGAAATTTAAGTGAAGCGAATTTCCCACGGCTGAATATTTTAAGTGTAATTTAGTGCGAAATTAGCAAGGCTATTCCAGAATCACAATAGCCCACATGCGTTTATTCACTCGTTGGCAAATAAATCTGGTCGCCGGCACCGGGAAGCGTACTAGCGCTTGGTAATTGATTTGAATCCATTCGTTTCCAACTCAGTGCGCGCGGTGGCTGCCGTCTGATTGTCGGGGTAGGGCCCGACTTGAACGCGGTAATATTTGTCCGCGCTGGGCGGAATCACGATAGCTGGAAATTTTTTCTTTTGCAGCGCTTGCGCCAGGGCCAGCGCATCGTCCTGATGCAACACGGCCGCGACCTGCAGCATGATCGTGCCTTTCGGAATCAACGGACCGCCCAATCCGCCGGTTGCCTTGCCCGATTTTCCAGCCTTTACGGGAGGAGCAGCTTTGGACGCAGCTGCGGGAGGAGTTGCAGCCTTTGGAGGAGGCTGCAAATGGTCGGAATTCGCCTGCGGATCAGCGGAATGATAAAAATCCCAATCGGAATTTGTTTTTTGCGCCTGAGTATCGTCCGGCGGCGGTTCGGGCTTGGCCTTGGATTTCGAGGATGGAGGAACAGCGGCAGACGTGCCGGGTTCGGCCGGAGCGGCAATTACGGTACGACTTCTGGAATCGCCCTGGCTGCGCCCCATCAAATAACCGAGCGTAAAAACCACGCCAAAAATGACGACGAGAAGCAGAAACAATCCGACCAGGTGTCTGCTTTCCAGAACAAAATCACTGCCGCTTTTTCTTGTATTTGACGCCATCTATTGTTTTCTGGACCCGATCGCCTGTACCCACTCATTAATGATATCGATCGGCAACGGGAACACAATCGTTGTATTTTTTTCCACGCCAATTTCGGTAAGGGTCTGCAGGTAACGAAGTTGAATCGCAGCGGGCTGAGTTGCGAGCACTTGCGCGGCCTCAGCCAATTTCGCGGAAGCCTGCGCTTCACCTTCCGCGTGAATCACTTTTGCGCGCCGCTCTCGTTCCGCCTCCGCTTGCCGGCCAATCGCGCGCTGCATCTGTTCCGGAATATCAACCTGCTTGACTTCCACCTTAGTTACCTTAATACCCCAGGGCTCGGTATCCTGGTCAAGTATCACCTGCAGTTTACTATTTACTTTTTCGCGTTCGGCGAGAATTTCATCCAGCTCAAATTGTCCGACGATGCTGCGCAGCGTGGTCTGCGCCTTCTGCGAAGTCGCGTACATATAATTTTGCACGCGCGACACCGCAAGATTCGCGTCGACCACCGCAAAATAAGCGACCGCATTTACTTTCACTGATACGTTATCACGCGTGATGATGTCCTGCGAAGGCACATCCAGAGTTTCGATTCGCAAAGAGACACGGGTCAGCGTCTCGATCGGATAAAAAACGAGGCATAGCCCCGGACCTTTCGCATTTGGCATCATGCGCCCAAGGCGCAAAACCACGCCACGTTCCCACTCCTTCAGCACATTCACGGAATTCCAGAACCAGATAAAACCGATAAACAGCGCGATCATTACTCCGTACAGTGAAAAACTCGAAAGATCCATATTTCCTCCTCGCCTGCTGCCCGACCCATTGTCTGCGGATTTCCACCGTGTGCAAGAGCAATTTATTTTGCGAGCGCGGAGTGCTCAGCCGGAACCACGTGTAATGTCAGCCCCTCGAAACTTACCACACGAACGTTTGATCCACCGGGAATCGCTTCTCGCGCAACCGCGCGCCAATATGCTCCATTGAGCCGCACCATTCCCTCAAACATTTCCGCGTCGCCAGTCTTCACGAGCGAGGTGGTGACCTCGGCGATGGTTCCCACGAACTGTTCGCGCCCCATCGACGGCTTCCAGGACCGCGATTTCAGCACGAGGCGCATCAGAAAAACTACAATGACCGCAAACGGAAGCGTCGCGCCCAGGGCCACGCCGAGGCTCACACCCGCATGGGTCAGCGGCGAACGCACCAGCATCAATGCGCCAAGGAGCATGGAGACAATCCCGCCAATCGCCAGCACGCCGTGGCTTGTGTATTTCGCCTCCACAATAAATAATCCCAGCGCCAAAGCAATTAAAATAATTCCAGCGGGCGCCACCGGCAGAATGTGCATGGCATATAGGGCCAGAACGAGCGCAATTCCGCCGACCACTCCGGGCGCGACCATCCCCGGATGAGTGAATTCGACGTACAACCCAAGCACTCCGACGATTAACAAAATAAAAAATGCATCGGGCTGAACGATCCGCGAAAGAAATTGCTGGCGAAAGGACATCGAGAATGCGATCCGCGCCGGATTATGCAGCGCAAGCTGCACGGTCGAACCATCGAACCGTTTGATCGTGCGGCCGTCCAACTTTGCCAGTAAATCATCCGGCGAATTGGCAATCAAATCGATCAGGTGGCCGTCGAGCGCCTCGGTTTCGGTCCATGCTTTTCCGTCCACCACCGCGGATTCCGCAAGCTCCACATTCCTTCCCCGCTTTGCGGAGTAACTGCGTAGAAACGCGGTGGCGTCATTCAATATTTTTTTCTTCAGCGTTTCATCCACCTGCACCGGAAATCCGCCGATCGCCAGCAGGGGCGAAGCCGCGCCTGTATGTGTTCCCGGCGCCATGGCGGCAACATCGGCGGAAAGCAAAATAAAAAATCCCGCGGAGGCACCGCGCGAGCCCGAAGGCGAAATAAAAATCGCGACGGGCACGGGCGAATCGAGGATGTGATGAATGATGTCCTCCATGGAGGTCGAAAGTCCTCCCGGAGTGTCCATCGTAATCAGGACAAGGCTTGCATGGCGCCGCGCAGCTTCTTCGATCCCGCTAACGACATACTCCGCCATTACCGGTTCGATTTCGTCTCCAATCCGCAACTCAACGATTTGAGGTTGACTGGGTGAAGAAGAAATTTTTGTTTGGGGCGTTTGCGCTCGCAGGGCGAACGTTACAGAAATCGAAACCACAAAAGAAATAATTGCGACAGCTGTAGCATTCCGGAATCGGAAAAATCTCACGCAGCGGCCATTGCCGCTTTGTTTCATTGGCGAACTCCGCTGCTGTCCGTTTTGCGAGGCCCTTTCCCTGCCGGCGACTGCCCCTCGGGAGCTTCGCCGCCAGGACGCAGAAGAGTCCGATCAAAATTTCTGGACACCCGCGCCATTCTCGCCAGCGCCACGCCGTCCTGAAGATTCGGTATCACTTGCTTATCGCCTTTTTCCGAAGCCTCGGCTCTTATGGCCGTTGCCTCCGCGGTTCGCCCAAGCGATTCCAGAGTTGCGATGGATAATACTCTCGCTTCCTTGTCATCGGGAGCGATCTTTCGCGCGTGCTCAAGAGCAGTCACGGCGGCAGCCGCCTGTTTCCCAATTATTTTCGCAATCGCTATATTTATCCAGTAATCGGCTTCCTCGGGATCCAGCGAGGAGGCGCGCTCAAATTCTGTTTCCGCCTCATTCCATTTTCCAATTTGCAGGCGGGAGACTCCAAGGTTGTTGTGCATTTCCGGCAGCTCCGGAAGCCAGTCTTTTTCTCCGGTTCTACGGGTGCGTTCGAGCAAACTGGAAAAAGCGGCTTCGGCGCGAGTGGCGTCATTCCGGGCGAGATGACAAACGCCTGTGGCAAAACTCGCTTCCGCTCCATCCGGCCGGTTGGGAGGCACGCGCGAATACCAAACCAGCGCGGAGTCGCAATCGTGCCGCTTGAAATAAATTTGTCCCAGCTCAAATGCGGGGCGATCCCAAGTCGGCTCCAGGCGCGCCGCTTCGCGCAGCAGGCGAAGGCGCTCTTCTTCCTGTGACCCCGTAACACCGCGAATGAAATTTTCCAGAGCTTCCGGGCGCAAAGAGGGCGGCGGTTCGGAAAAGCTGGATTCGTCCTGATTCGCGCCCTGCGCGGGACACTCTTTTTTGTTCACCGCGCACAACACTTTCCACGTGAGGCGGGCATGAACGCGCAGCAAATCCTCCATCGATCCGGTCTCGGTGAAAGCCGGAGAAAGAGACGGCGGGCTGATGCGCAGCACACGCGCTTCCAGCGTGGCTCTCTGGCCGTCATATTGAAATCGCCCAAAAATTACAGCGTCGGCATCGGCTTCTGTGGCAATTTTCACGATGGTCGCGTGGGAAAATCGCGCGGAATCCGGCAAACCCATCTTTTCCAGAGTCGCCAAACGATCTTCACGGGAAAGCACATTCACTCCGCGATCTTCAAAACGCTCCGCCGTGAGCTCCGTCAATCCTTCGCCGAGCCAATCCAGACTGGCCGTTCGGCTGTCATTTTGAAACGGAAAAATCAGAATTGTTTCGGCGCGGGATTCGGAGGCAGTATTTGCGCGAGCGGTGGCGCCGGATTGTGCGAGGTGGGATTTAGCCTGTAGCGGAACGCCGCAAAGCGCCGCGCAAAAAATAAAAATCGCCAGAAGAAAAATTCGTTGGGGCATCGTATGCACATTGTAACAGAGGCCGAGCGGCACGGACTTACGCAGGCCTTGCAGTCCAGGAAACTTATGCGCCGGGTTGGGCGGGCAAATTCTTTTGCTCGGGTTTCGCTATGCGAATGAGAACAGCCTGGACGACCGGATCGTCAACTACATCCTTGAATGCCGGATCCGTCGCGGCTTTGCCGATGTCCTTGTATCCCTCATCCAATGATTTGCGCAAATATTCGGCGCAATGTTCCGCATCGCGTTTCTGCGCATACACGCGTGCCATGGTGAAGAAAAACAAGCCATGATTGGAAACCGTGCGATCCTGCACCGAGGTTCCCACTTTATCGTTGCGCTCAAAAATGGACGGCTCGATTTCCAGAGCCTTTTGAAACTCAATCGCGGCTTCGGGAAATTTATTGGAATTGTAATAAGCAAAACCGAGATTCGCGTGGGGTCCCGCCTGTCCAGGGTCTATGGTAATCGCCCGTTGATACTCGCGTATCGCGCGGCGGAAATCTTTCTGGTGGTAATAGACCATCCCCAAATTATTTACCGCGTTCGAGCTTTTCTTATCCGCCTTCGAGGCGCGCAAAAAATACTTTTTGGCAAAGTCATACTTGCCCAGGTCAAGATAGGCGATTCCAATCATGTTCATGTAACTTGCATTTTTGGGATCCGCTTTTAACAGATCCTGAAAGGCCTGAATGGCCGCATCGAAGCGCTTTTCCGCCATTTGTACTTTCGCCCGCTCCACCTGCATGTCCTTGGGCGAAAGCGCGGGAGCCCCGCTTGAATTGGACTGTATTTCGGAAGGTTGGTTGCCTTGATCCTGGGCAGCTTGCTGCGCCCAGAGACAACTTGAAACCGCAAAAAAAAGCAGCCCGACGAATATCCTGGGAGTTGGAGATTTCCTTTTCATGGCGAATATCTCCGAAGGACGCCGAACTGCTTTTGCAAATCTTTATTGACCAGATTGTGACTTATCGGCGTCTTTCTTGCCTCCAAAGATACCAAAAATTCGCCGCAAGACACCTTTTTTGTTCTCTTCCTCGGGTTGCTGATTATCCGCGGACGCCGGCGGATTGGGAGGGTGGGAGCCCGGCTGCGCGGGAGATGCATCGCCGCTTTTTGTTTTATCGCCGCCAAAAACATGCGAGAGCCACGAACCGGGCGCTGTATCGTTCGCCATATGTCCGCCGTGCAACGGACAAAACTCGGTGGGTTCCGTTCCGTGAATATAGACTTCTTCGCGAGTCGTGGGACATTCCGGAGTTGCCAGCGCCATAGATTCCGGGTCGATCGTAACTTTTATAACCCCTTCCGGCATCTCGAAAGGCTTCACGTCGCGATAAGCGGGCAGAGCCACAGCGCGTTTCATGAACTCCGCCCAGATCGGAGCGGGGGCATTTGCGCCGGACAGGCCGAGGTCGCGGTTATCGTCAAAGCCGACCCACACAATGGCCAACAAATTAGAAGTGTAACCGGCAAACCAGCCGTCACGCGAGGTGCCGGTTTTGCCGGCTGCGGGCGCAGTAAATCCACGCGCGCGAACGGTCGCGCCCGTTCCGTGGTTAATCACATCTTCCATCATGCTGGTCACAAGGTAGGCAACACGAGGGTCGAGCGCGCGCCGGGATCGAATTGCGTTTTCTTCCAGCGATTCCCCCTTCGAATTGACCACGTTGCGAAGGAACATGGGTTCCGTGCGCACGCCGTCATTGGCCAGTATCGTGTACCCGGTGGCAACCTCGAGCGGCGTCATTTCATATGCGCCAAGCGCAACAGACGGTGTCGGCTGAATGGAGGGATCCAGCCCAAATTCATGCGCCATGTCCGTGACGCGCGTGTAGCCCACGAGCTCAGCCACTTTCACGGTTGCGACGTTCAGCGAATAGGTCAGCGCTTCACGGACGGTCACCTGCCCGTGAAATTTTTCGCCGTAATTGTTGGGCGTGTATTCCTTGCCGTCAAAATCAAACGTAGTCGGCTCGTCCATCACGGTCGTTGCGGGGGTGATGATCGGCTGCACGCCATCCACCGCACCCTGAAATGCCGCAGCGTATACGAATGGCTTGAATGCGGAGCCGGGCTGCCGCCGCGAAAGAATGTGATTGAGCTGGCTTTCGCCATAATCGCGTCCGCCGATCAGCGCTTTAATTTCGCCAGTGTGCGGGTCCAGAACTACCATCGCGACTTGAGCCTGAGGAGCGGGCTGGCCTTCCTTGCGCCACTTCGCGTAGCGGTGCGCCAGCTGTCCGTCGATGTTCTTCACGCCAATATCAATTGCTTCGCTCGCGGCGCGTTGCAGCTCAGGATCGAGCGTGGTGTAAACACGAAAGCTCTGCGAGAGAAGATCAGCTTCGGAGAAGCGATCCAGCAAGTGGTCCTTCACCATGTCCACAAAATAGGGAGCCGTGCTGCCTTCCAGTCCACTACCCACAATTTGCAGCGGAATTTTTTTAGCGGTTTGAGCCTGCTCCGCAGTGATTGCTTTATTTTCGGTCATTGCCAGAAGCGCGCGGTCACGCGCCTCCACGGCGCGCTCGGGCCGCCGTTCGGAACCCGAGTAGCGGTTCGGCGCATGAATAATTCCGGCAAGAAATGCGGCCTCCTGCAGATTCACTTCGCGAAGGTCTTTATTGAAGTAGGCCAGCGAGGCTTCGCCGAAGCCGTGAATGGCGAAGCTGCCGCGATTGCCCAGATAAATTTCATTCGCGTAAAGTTCAAAAATCTGCTGCTTCGTAAAGCGGTGCTCGAGTTCGAGCGCCACCACGGTTTCCGCTATTTTGCGGCGTATGGTTCTGTCTGTATTGAAGAAGAAGCTGCGCGCCACCTGCATGGAAATCGTGCTGCCGCCCTGCACGCGCGCGCCGTGCCGCAAATCCGCCCACGCTGCGCCCAAAATCCGGACAGGGTCGAATCCAGGATGCTCAAAAAAGCGGCGGTCTTCCACCGAAAGGACGGCATCGCGCAAAACTCTTGGAATGTCGTTGTAGCTGATGGCGCGGCGCTTTTCCCGCGTGTTATCGAAAAGGCTGGTAAGAAGTTCCGGCTCCACTTCCGCCGAATCCATGGCGCCGCCCGTATCCATCGAGCGAATCTTTTCTATGCCGGCCTTACTGAAATCGACAACCAGCTTATTCTTCGCACCAAAATAGGAATCTACTGACGGCCGGATTTCAATTTCATTTCCGTGCAAAACATAACGCCCGGGAGTTCCCGAGACATCGAGTTCGCTGTAACCCGCCCGCTGAAGATGGTTCGCCATATCGGCGACGGTGAGCGCCTCTCCCGTATAAATACGCATGGGAGCGGCATAAATCCTGGCTGTGGTTTGCTGAATGTGGCCGGAAAGACGCTGGTCAATCATGCGCCCAAAGGAAACCCAATAGTACGTCCCGATTCCGATTGCTACGAGAAGAACAAGGAGTGCAGCCCCAAAAATAAACAAACTAAGCCGAGGAACCCATTTACCCCGGCCAATTCGAATACGCAAGATGGTTCTCCGTTCCGCCGCGACATATATCCTATATAACGCTTAACTTTAAGCTCGCATATACTTGGATGCAGGTACTGGCTTATCCGGAATCAGTTTACGCCCCACTCATCCGGAATTTCGCCGCTTCAGGCTGGGCGCCTTGGCAAACGAAAAAGTACCCCCACGAAATTCCCGCACGCTAAAGTATTGCGGAATTGCTAGCGGCCGGATGGAAATTCAAAGTCCACTGGTATACCTTCAGGTCGACCGTAACAGAGTAGTCGACATTAATATGGATATTTCCACCGGTTCCTGCCACCTTGATGTCCTCGGCCTGAATGGGCAAATCCTCTTTCTGCGCCTCTTCTAGAACAGCCTTCTGAACTTCAGTACTTGACTTATGTCCCACGCTGGAAAACCGCGCAATCTCATCCAGGCTATCCTGAAACTGATATTCGTTGATCAGCACTGGGATCGTCATCGCCGTAACATAAATGAATGCAACTAAGATCATGGTCCAGACGATCGCCTTCATGTGACCTGCGCCCTTTTCACTGTTGCGCTTTACCGCAGGAGGTACGAGCGAATGCGCACGCGCATTCCCTTTCACTCCATTTGGGCGCAGCACGGGTGTAATGGGCACACGTTGGGGTAACGATTGTTTCATAGCTTAAAATGCTAGCATCGGTGTGAAGCGGTGTCGAGAGTCAGACCAGTGACGGTTTCTGGGCAGTAACTTCCCCCAAGCTATTGCATGAATTAGACTTACGAGTGGATGCGGAAGTGGGAAATGCCAACCTTGCCCTACCCGTTAATATGCCTTCCCGAAGATGGCAACTTCCGCAGACGGCTTTCCGCAGAAGATGCAACCCGCCGATCCGCCGGGTTGCTCCAGGGGAATGCAGCGCAGAGTGGCCTTCGTGGTTTCCTTGATTTGCTCTTCGCATTTCGTGTCCCCGCACCAGCGTGAGCGCGCGAATCCGCGTTCGATCGCTTCGCCGAACTCCGTCAGGTCTTTCGGCTCGAAAGTGTGCGTGTTCCGAAATGCGAGTGCCCGGTCAAAAAGCGCCTGCTGGATGGTGACGAGCAATTCGGCAACGGACTGCGCGATGCCTTCTTGCGAAACGAATGTCTTGCCTTCCTTGCCGGGCTTGTCGCGTCGCGCGAGCACCACCGTGCCTTTGGCCACGTCCTTCGGGCCGACTTCCATGCGCAGCGGAACTCCGCGCATTTCCCAATCGTTGAACTTGAAACCGGGGCTTTGTCCTTCGCGTTCGTCGAGTTTCACGCGAATATCGGCTTTCACCAGTTGTTCGCGGATTTTCTTTGCGGCCTCGAACACCAGTGCTTTTTCTTCGTCCGTTTTGAAGATCGGCACGATCACAACCTGATGCGGCGCAAGTCGTGGCGGCAAAATTAATCCCTGGTCATCGCCGTGGACCATGATGATAGCGCCAACGAAGCGCGTGGAAAGTCCCCACGAAGTTGTCCAGCAATGCTGCAGCACGCCGCCCTGATCCAGATATTTAATTTCAAAAGCCTTCGCGAAATTTTGGCCAAGGTTGTGGGAAGTGCCGGCCTGCAAGGCCTTGCCGTCGCCCATCATGGCTTCGATCGAGTAGGTGGCATCGGCACCGGCGAAGCGCTCGGACTGCGATTTTCTGCCGGGAATTACCGGAATGGCCGCTTCGTTCACCGCAAAATCCGTGTAAATGTCGAGCATCTGGCGCGTTTCAGCTTCGGCTTCGTCGTAAGTGGCGTGTGCCGTATGTCCCTCTTGCCAGAAAAATTCCAGCGTGCGCAAAAATAATTTTGTGCGCAATTCCCAGCGCACCACGCTGTTCCATTGATTGATCAGCACAGGCAAATCGCGATACGACTGAATCCACTTGGAGTACGCCCAGCCGATAATTGTCTCTGACGTGGGGCGAATCACCAGAGG
>DATHNC010000199.1:0-5670 GCA_035486415.1 Saccharimonadales bacterium (SeqCode) | reverse complement strand
GTCCTTGATGCGCACGCCGTGGTGCAGTTCGTAGCGTTCTTTCAAGCCGCGCAAAATCGCGATCGTGTCTTCGGGAGAAGGCTCAGCGATCAGGACGGGCTGGAAGCGCCGCTCGAGCGCCGGATCTTTCTCGATGTACTTTTTGTATTCGTTCAGCGCGGTCGCGCCGATCGCGCGCAATTCGCCGCGCGCCAAGGCCGGCTTCAGCATGTTGGAGGCGTCCATCGCGCCTTCCGCCGCGCCCGCGCCCACCAGCGTGTGCAGCTCGTCAATGAACAGAATAATCTGCCCGTTGGATTCCGTGATTTCCTTCAGCACCGCTTTCAAGCGGTCCTCAAATTCGCCTCGGTACTTTGCACCGGCAACGAGCGCAGCCAAATCGAGAGCCACTACGCGCTTCGGACGCAGCACTTCCGGCACATCGCCCGCAACGATGCGTTGCGCGAGGCCCTCAACGACAGCGGTTTTTCCCACGCCGGGTTCGCCGATCAGCACGGGATTATTTTTAGTGCGGCGCGCCAGAATCTGCATCACGCGGCGGATTTCATCGTCGCGCCCGATCACCGGGTCGAGCTTGCCGCGCCGCGCAAGTTCAATCAGATCACGCCCGTATTGTTCGAGAGCGCGGAATGTGGATTCCGGATTTTGCGACGTCACGCGATGGCTGCCGCGAACGGACGTCAGCGCCTGCAGAATCGCTTCGCGCGAAGCCCCATATTTTGTCAGCAGTTCCGCGGCCTCATCCTTGCGGATGGTCGCGATGGCCATAAGAATATGTTCGGTTGAAACATATTCGTCCTTAAATTGCTCCGCTTCGACGAATGCGCCTTCCAAAACTTTATTCGATGCTGGGCTCATCTGCTGCTGTACAGCGCCGGTAACTTTCGGGATGCGCGCGAGCCGCGATTCAATGTCGTTCGCTAGTGTCTCAGGGCGCACTCCCAGCCGCGCCAGCAGAGGAGGCACAACGCCGTCGTGCTGCGCAACGAGCGCGCCGAGTAGATGCAGCGGTTCAATTTGTTGATGATCGTGCCGCGCTGCAATGTCCTGCGCGGATTGGATAGCTTCCTGAGCTTTTAACGTGAATTTGTCGAAGCGGACCATTTATTCTTACCTCTCGATCCAATAATGTTGGGGCCGGTTTTGCGACCGGCCCCTCGTGGCATTAAAGTTTGCTGCCATGCGGCGCCGGAAATTTACTTCCCGTTGCTGGCGGCGTTGACTGTTACCTTTACCTGACGCGGTTTCGATTCCTCACGCTTCGGCAGGTTTACGGTCAGCACGCCATTCTTGTACTCGGCGCCAATCGCTTCCGCATTCACCGTGTTTGGCAGGGAGAAGCTTCGGCTGAACGCGCCGTACGTACGCTCCACGCGGAGGTAGTTTTCCTCCGAGACTGACTTTTCAAACTTACGCTCCCCGCGGATTGTGAGCAAGTTGTTCTCAACGCGTACGTCGATATCCTTCTCGTTCACATCCGGCAGGTCCGCCTTCACCACCAGCTCGTTCGGAGTTTCGTAGATGTCTACGGCCGGAGCCCAGGTGGTTAAAGCAGACTCTTCGGCTTGGTTCCGGTAGGATTCGTTAAAAATCCGATTGAATTGATTCTGCAGGTTGGATAACCCGCGAAAAGGTTCTAGATGAGCGATCGTTGTCATGATAATGGTTCCTCCATCTAATCGTTTGTAATGTAACAGCAACGATAGCATAAAATATTAGCGTTATATTGTCAAGTATTTTCTGACAAAGTCTCCCCTACATGTTCACTCCCGTAACATCATGCAATGGCAATACTTATATGAATAACAAAAACATATGTTTGCGCTTTCCCTCCTCAATGTCTTATAGTCTGGCACTCATCCATGCTGCTTTCTGACTTCCAGTTCGAGCTTCCCCCTGACTTGATCGCCCAAGCCCCCCTGCCGGAACGGGACGCCTCCCGCATGCTGATCCTCGATCGCGGCAAGCAAGCCTGGGAGGATTCCGCCTTTCGCCTGCTGCCGGACTTGCTGCGTGGCGACGAATTGATCGTGGTGAACAACGCGCGCGTCATTCCCGCGCGCCTTTTCGGACGCCGCGAAGGCCTGCGGGCCGAAGCGCCGGGGCACAGTCCCCGCACCGTGCGCGAATTTTTGTCTTCGACCATCGAAGTCCTTCTGACCAGGCAAGTCGCCCCCGACGAGTGGGAAGCCTTGGTGCGGCCCGGGCGAAAAATGCGCGTGGGAGAGCGAGTGGATTTCGGCGAGGGGGAATTAATCGCCGAAGTGCTGAGCCGCGGCGAGTACGGACTGCGGCGAATCCGCCTCACGGCAAAGGGAAACGTCATGCAAGCGATTGAGCGCCTCGGCCACGTTCCCCTGCCGCCCTACATCGCACGCGAAGACGAAACGACAGACCGTGAGCGCTACCAAACGATTTTCGCGGATCATCCGGGAGCTGTGGCCGCGCCCACCGCAGGATTGCATTTTTCTCCCGCGATTCTGGATCGGTTACGACAGCGCAGCATCGAAATGGTTTCTATCACTCTCGACGTGGGCCTCGGAACTTTTCAGCCGATCCACGAAGAAGAAATCGAGCAGCACAAAATTCATTCCGAGCGTTATGAAATTCCGGAATCCTCTGCCGCCGCGATTTGCAAGGCCCGCCGCGAAGGCCGTCCGATTCTGGCCGTGGGAACAACCGTGGTACGCACACTCGAAGATGCCGCGCAAAAATCCTCCGAGCGCCACGGTGAAAATTGGGATGCGCTGAAGCATCTCGTAGAACCCGGCCCCGCCGAAGCCGCCATCTTCATGAAGCCGGGCCACACCTTCCGCGCGGTCGACCAGCTCATCACCAATTTCCATTTGCCGCAATCGACGCTGCTCATCCTCGTCAGTGCCTTCGTCGGCCGCGAATTAATTTTGCAGGCGTACAAGCACGCCGTGGAAGCCCGCTACCGTTTCTATAGTTACGGCGATTGCATGTGGATCCGGTAATTTTCTAAATGACAGCAAAATCTAAGTCCTGTCCTAATTTGAAATGAATTTGAATTAATGAATTTGAATTTAGGAGGGCCGAGTTTCAACTCGGCCGTTAGAGTCGTGTTGGGTCGGGGGCTTCAGCCCCTGAAGCTTCTCGTCGGGACTGAAGTCCCGACCTCCTAAAGAATCGCGGCATGCGAATTCTTTTCAAATCTTTTCAATTTAGGACAGGTCCAATATCTGTATGAACAGTTCGGCGGGCATGTAGCGGAAATCCAGACCAATATGTCAAACTGGCGGGATTAGGAACATGTCAAACCAACACCCACAGCAATTTGAATTAGCCGCCGATTTCCTTACCTTTTCCCGGGAAAAACTTCTGGTGCAATATTGGCCGCGCCTGCGCAGCTGCGTTGAGTCCTTGACCGACGAGCAAGTGTGGTGGCGCCCGAACGAGGCCAGCAACAGCATCGGGAATCTGATCCTTCACCTAAACGGAAATGTCCGCCAGTGGATCATATCGCCATTCAATAAATTGGAAGACAAGCGCGACCGGCCCGCGGAATTTTCCGAGCGCTGTATCATTCCCGCATCTGAGCTGCTTGAAAAACTCAGTGCAACCATGCAGGAGGCCTCAGAGATTCTCGCACGAATCACGGAAGCCGATTTGCTCACCCCCCTCGAAATTCAAGGATATAAGGTCACCGGTTTGAAAGCGATTTATCAGGTCGTGGAACATTTCGCCATGCACTACGGGCAGATTGTTTTTATCACCAAGCATGTGCGCGCCAAAGATCTTGGTTTTTACCGCGAACTGGATCGGACGGGCCGCCTTCCCTGAATTCGCCGTGGCCTGCCCCAAGAGGATTTCCTGTATGGTGTTCTGCGGGGAAAATCGTTATACCTGCACACTGTGAGCATCCCATGCGGATTCTAAATGGCTGAGCAAGAAATCCCCATTTTGACTCCTGGCGCCGATAGATCCCGACGCGCCAGGAGTTTTCATACACTTTGGGATCGCCTCAAAGAACATCCGCTCGCACGCGTCGGCCCCGGATTAATCACGGGCGTTGCCGACGACGACCCGAGCGGTATCGCCACCTATTCCCAGGCTGGCGCGCAATTCGGCCTCAACATGCTTTGGACCATGCCGCTGGCTTTTCCGCTGATGGCCGCGGTGCAGTCCATCTGCGCGGACATTGGCCGGGTGACGGGCAAGGGGCTCGCCGCGAATATTAAATGTACGTTCTCACCAGCCATCCTTCGCGCCGTAGTACTCCTTTTGCTGATTGCGAATATACTGAATATTGCAGCCGATATAGCCGCGATTGGTGAAGTCGGCCAGCTCGTAACCGGTGTTAATCGCCACGTCATGACGCTCCTTTTCGTGGTGGGCACGCTGCTTCTGCAAATATTTATTCCCTATCATCGTTACGTGAAGTACCTGAAGTGGTTGACGCTTTCTTTGCTGGCTTACGCCGCGGTTCTGTTCACGGTTCACGTGCCGTGGCGAGAAGTGGCGCTGCGCACTGTGTGGCCAAAGTTCACTCCCGATTCCACGGCCGCTGCCGTCATCGTCGGCGTATTCGGCACCACCATCAGTCCCTACCTCTTTTTTTGGCAGGCATCAGAAGAGGTGGAGGATATGCAGGAACCGCCGGTCAACCAGCCGCTGGTGTCCGATGCCCACGCAGCACCAAAGGAGCTCCGCCGCATTCGTTGGGACACTTGGACCGGCATGTTTTATTCCAACCTTTCGGCATTCTTCATTATTCTGGCAACCGCACTGACGCTGCACGTTGCTGGAATTACCAGCGTCGATACCGCAGCGCAAGCCGCAAGCGCGCTCCGTCCTCTCGCCGGCAACTTCGCTTACGCCCTTTTCGCGCTTGGAATTTTAGGTGTCGGGCTGATCGGCGTGCCCGTGCTCGCCGGTTCCGCCGCCTACGCCCTTTGCGAAGCGATGGACTGGAAATGGGGCCTCGGTCGCACAGCGACCGATGCAGGAGGCTTTTACGGCGTCATAACGGTGAGCGTGCTCGCCGGCCTCGTGATCCAATACTCGCCAATCAGCCCAATGAAAGCCCTGTTCTGGAGCGCTGTAATCAACGGCGTCGTCGCTGTCCCTTTGATGATCGTGATTATTCTGCTGGTTTCCAAAAGCGCGGTGATGGGAGATTATACGGCAAGCCGTCCGATTATCATTCTTGCGTGGATCGCAACATTGGTGATGGGCTTAGCCGCCGTCCGCATGTTTATCCCCGGCTAAGCCTTTTCAAATTTCGCGATCACTTGGGTAATCTAAATGAGAATAAAATTCAATATGACCAAAACACTTCTACATGCGAGGCTCGCCGCGCTCTTACTGACATGCATTGCCGTGCCGTTGTCGATAGGCGCGAAGACAAAGCCATCACCAACAAAGAAGCCCTTAAAATTTATTTATCTATTGCCTGAAGGCTTCAAGGGTTGGATATGTGTGGACTTTGGGATAGCCGGCGCGCCCCCGCTACCTCGCGAGGGCAATGCTTTGGTAATCAGGCCTCGCCAGGGCGAAGTGCTGAAAACTTCGGACACGTCAACATCTTACAGTTTATACGGAGAAGGTTGGATAGAAATTAGAGGACGACGAATTCCACTTCCAAATGGCATGACAGTTCAGGAAGGTGTAATCAATAACGGAACCACAGAACACATTAAACGTGGA
>DATHNC010000198.1:0-7749 GCA_035486415.1 Saccharimonadales bacterium (SeqCode) | reverse complement strand
AGGGCGCGCAACAAATGTCGGCACGCGTCGCACGTTTCAACGTGCGCCTCCAGTTCCCGCGCTCGCTGCGAATCAAGCTGCCCTTCGAGGTAGAGCAGACAAGCCATTTCGTCAAAGTGGATCATGCCGCGCCTCCCGTAGCGAGGTTCGCGCTGACTTTACCTTCGAGGATTTCGCGCAACTGATGCCGCGCGCGCAACAAAACAACGCCGACAAACGTTCGCCGCACTCCCAATGTCGATGCAATGTCGTCGTAGCTCATTTCCGAGTAATAACGCAGCACGAGAGCCATGCGCGAACGCGAGGGAAGTTTGTCCATCGCACGCCGAATTTCCTGGCTGGTGCGCTGCTGAACGAGTTGTTCCAATTGGCCTGGATCAGGATGCTCCAGAGGCATATTTTCCACTTCGCCGGTTTCCAGATCCTGGCGCAGCTTTCTGCGGCGCAGCAAATCCCAGCAATGATTCGCGGCCACGGTATAAAGCCACGCGCTGAATGGGCGGGTGGCGTCATATTGCGAAAGTTTTTGTCTGACTTTTACAAAAATATCCATAGTTGCGTCTTCCGCGTCTTCGCGCGTGGGCATGGCCCGTCGGCAAAAACGGAATATCGCGGGCGCGTATTCGCGATAAAGCTCACCCCAGGCCTCCGCGTTGCCGGCCTTGGCCAGGGCGATCTTTTCCTGCAATACGGCTTCGACCGCGGGGCTCATCCCCTCGGGATGTCTCCTGGCATCCATCAGTTAGTACGCAGCAGTGGGTTGAAATATTTCATATATGAAACGCCACGCGACGATCGCACGTCGGAATGTGTGGCGAATGAGAGCACTCTATCAGACTCGAAGTTGTGTGTGGAAATCGGCTTCAGGTGTACACTTTCAAACCGGGAATCCCAGGCGGGAACCAAGCTTCGATAAAATTTAAAAAGGTTTGCGCAGATTTACGCGCAGAAGGCACCCAGCTATGGCTGGCTGCGGACTCGAATCGGGAGGATACATGTTGGGAATCGTACGCACGCGATTGGCAAAGGCGGGAGTTCTTGCAGCGGGTCTACTGCTTGCCGGTTATGGCGCAAAGACGGCAATCGCACAGACAAAAGCCGAAAGCAAGAACATGGATCTGGTTGGTTACAACGATCTGCAGGGGCGCAGCGCGTACCAGCCGACCATTCACAAGCAGGGCAATCGCTGGATTGCTTACATCGGTCACCACGGGGGCTCGGCGATGAATCCGCTGACGGGAAAGATGGAAGATAACGGCACGTCCATCGTGGATGTGACCGATCCGAAAGCGCCAAAATATCTTGCACACATTCCCGGCGATCCGCGCATTCCGGGCCCCGGCGAAACCGGTGGAGCTCAGATGGCGCGCGTGTGTGACGGCAGCCAACTTCCTCGCGCCGACAAGAAGAAAGTTTATTTGCTTCGCTCGCGTGGCACTGCTTCCCACGAAATGTGGGACGTGACCGATCCCGCAAAGCCGACTTTGTTGACGGTAGTGGAGAGCGGATTGCGCGACACGCATAAAAGCTGGTGGGAATGTGATACCGGAATGGCCTACATCGTTTCCGGAGCGCCCGGCTGGCGCGCCAAGCGCATGGGACAAGTTTACGATTTGGGCGATCCGTCAGAGCCGCAACACATCCGTGATTTCGGCCTTCCCGGACAGGAACCCGGTTCCACAGGCCCGCAGCCTCAGGATATGCACGGTGTGATGTCCACTGGCGCGGCAGGGAATCGCGTTTACGCGGCGTATGGCACGACCCGGAGCGGCGTGATTGAAATTCTGGACCGCGACAAGCTGATTCATGGGCCGAAGGAACCAACCGCGGCCAACCTGGAAACGCCTCTCGTCGGACGGCTCGATTTGCCGCCGGATGTGGGAGCGCACACAACATTCCCGCTGATCGCTCTCGATGTGCCCAACCTTGATAAATACGGCCCGGCCATGAGCAAGAAAAATTTTCTGCTGATCGTGGGAGAAACTACGGACAATGAGTGCCGCGCTCCGCAGCAAATGATGCATATTTTCGACATCACCGATGAATCGAAGATCCTCGGCATATCGACCTGGTATGTGCCGGAGCCGAGCGGCAATTTCTGCAGCCGCGGCGGCCGTTTCGGCACGCACTCGACGAACGAAAACATGACGTCGGTCTTTTACAACCGCATCATCTTTATCGCCAACTTCAACGCCGGATTGCGCGCCGTTGACATTCGCGATCCCTACACCCCGAAGGAAATCGCCTACTACATTCCCGCGATCACCGACAAAACCGACAAGCGTTGCGTAGGCACCGGCCCCGATGAGAAGTGCAAGGTCGCCATCCAGACGAACAACGTGGAAGTGGACGAACGCGGCTATATCTACATCGTGGACCGCGCCAACACCGGCATGCACATCCTGCAACTCACAGGCGACGCGCGGAAGATCGAGAATTTGCCATAGCTGAGGTGTTCGTTACGCTTGACGTAACGCGTAATTTAAGATATGGTATCCATGATTGTCAGCTATCGTGGCAAGCGAACAAAGAAGTTTGCGGCCGGAGAACGCGTCAAAGCGTTTTCCGGCATCGAACGCGCTGTGCGACTTAAACTGGGCCGTCTCAAAGCCGCTGCTACCATTACTGATCTAGCTCAATTGCCCGGCAACCGGTTCGAAACGCTCAAAGGTGATCGAAAAGGCCAATTTAGCATTCGTATCAACGATCAATTTAGCATTTGTTTTCAGTGGCCGGAAGGTTCACTCGGACCGGTGAATGTCGAAATTGTGGATTATCATTAGGAGAACGATATGGCAGTGCCAGTCATTCATCCTGGAGAGCATTTGGCAATAGAATTGGACGCACTCGGGATGAGCGCGGCAGCGTTGGCGCGCAATCTTGGAGTTCCAACCAACCGCATTACGCAGATTCTAAATGGGCAGCGGGCAATTACAGGTGATACGGCTTTGCGCCTAGCCCATTTTTTCGGGACCACGCCGGAATTCTGGCTGAACCTGCAGAATCTGTACGAACTCCGCCTCGCTCAACAAAAAACAGGAAAAATAATCAAGAATCTTCCCACCCTCAGGCACTCTGAACTAGTTGATGCGCATTGATTAAATTGCGATTGGGGATGTACGCAACGCTTCTGTTTCCGCGCTTACTAGGATAGACTAAGTGCTTCTGAACCTTCCGCTTTGGGTTCCTTGTGTCTCCTGTGATTGGAAAATAATGACTGAAAAATTGCCATCTGTAGTGATTGTTGGCCGACCCAATGTTGGCAAATCCACGATTTTCAACCGGTTGACGGGGACGAGACGATCTATCGTCACTGACGAACCGGGAATTACGCGCGACCGCATTTACGGGACAGCGACCTGGCAAGGGAAATCGTTCGAAGTGGTCGACACGGGCGGGATCGTGCCGGACGACAAGGCCGCCATACCGCGCGAAATCCTGCACCAGGCGCAAGTGGCGATTGAAACTGCCTCGCAGCTCTTGCTGGTGGTAGATGCGCGCGCGGGGCTGACGCCGCTCGATGCCGAGCTGGCGCGCCTGTTGCGGCGCACAGGGAAGCCGCTGGCGATACTTGCGAACAAAGTTGACACGCAGATGCAGGAATCCTTGGCCGCGCCGTTTTACGAGCTTTCGAAAGAAGTGTTTCCCGTTTCGGCCGAACATGGCTACGGGTTTGACAACCTGCTTGACGAAATGACGTCACGGCTCGGCGACGCCAATCCCCGGCAGGAAGAGACACCCGCTTTAGAAAAACAAAACGAAAAACAAATCAATGTGGCGATCATCGGCCGGCCGAACGTCGGCAAATCGACGATGCTCAACCGGCTTTCGGGCGTGGAGCGAGCCATCGTCTCCGATATTCCGGGAACGACGCGCGACGCCGTCGACACGATGGTGGAGCGCGAAGGGCGGACGTACCGCTTCGTGGACACTGCGGGAATTCGCCGCAAGGGCAAAACAAATCTAGTCGCCGAAAAAATGAGCGTGATGATGGCGCGGCGGCATCTGGAGCAGGCGGACGTTGCGCTGCTGGTGGTCGACGCGAGCCTTGGCGTGACGGCGAACGACGCAAACATCGCTGGATACGCCGAAGAATCCGGGCGCTCCGTCATTATCGTGATGAATAAGTGGGACCTGGCGCTGGAAGCCGCGGCGGAAAAAGCCGAGCGCGAGCTGGAACATGCAGAGATGAAGCCGCATGTGGCGGTCGCACGCACGCGCAAGCACACTTCCGTGGTGCGCAAGAAGGCCGTGACGGGGAGAGTCGATCCCAAGCAGCTTGCCGAGGATTACGAAAAGATTGTGCGCACGCGATTTAAATTTCTGGATTACGCGCCGATTGTTTTCGTTTCCGCGAAAACCGGCGAACATGTGGAAAAATTGTTCGCTCTGATTAACAAACTGGCTGACGCGCGGCGCAGGCGCGTCACGACAGGCGAGCTGAACCGCTGGGTTTCGGAAGTGGATCTCGATCGTGGAACTTCGCCGGCGGCGCGTAGGGTGAAAATTTACTACGTCACACAGGCCGGGACTTCGCCGCCGACATTTATTTTATTTACAAATCAATCCAAGCGCCTGCATTTCAGCTATGAGCGCTTCCTGGAAAATTTGCTGCGCAAGAGTTTTGATTTTACGGGGACGCCGATCCGATTTTTGCAGCGCATGAAGGAAAAGCGGGATTGGACAAAGTCAACGTCTCGCCGGACGCCGGAACCGAAACATCCCGGCATGAGCCATAACCGGGTTAAGAGAGTGCCGCCGGAAGAAGAGTAGCCGCAGTTGTTGCATTAGAACTTGCGATTGTGCCTGTGCCAAAAAAAGCTGGCAAGGTGAAGCTGGCTGCGGAAAAGTATTTCATTCTGTCATTCCGAGTGGAGCGAGGAATCTCTCTTCGTTTTACAAGTGCCAAGAGAAAGAGAGATTCCTCGCTCCACTCGGAATGACAGAAATGGTGTATTTATTGCCAGTCTTTGAAGCCCGCCCTACTAAATATTGACACTGGCTGGAATCGGATTAGGATTAGGGCTAGAGTTCCGCAAGGATAAGTCGCAATGGAAGAAATCGAAGACAACGGCAACGGCAGCGCCAACGGGCATCGTCACGTTAGCGATGGCGGAGAGTTAGAACCGGGTATTCCGGGAAAGAATTTATTCCGGATCGGTGAAGTCAGCCGCGTGACGGCCACGAAGCCCTTCGTGCTGCGCTATTGGGAGACGGAATTTCCGATGCTCCAGCCTGTAAAAAGCCCGAAGGGGCATCGGCTTTACAGGCAAGAGGACATCGATACGGTCTTCACGATTAAGCGCCTGTTGTATAACGAAGGTTTTACGATTGCGGGCGCGCGGAGACATTTGCGCGACCAGGCATTGGGTGCTGGCGGAACAGTCATCACGAATGCCGGCGCAGGGGCCGATGTCATATCCTCGGGAACCGAAGCGCATGGAGATGAGTCCGCGCCGCAAGCGGCTCCGGCGCTGGCCGCAAACCTTGCCGTGTTTAACCGCCAGACGCTGCTGGACTTGCGCGACTCGCTCCGCTCGTTGTTGACGGCTCTGGAATCCGAGTGATACGCTGACACGTTAGAAATTTACTGTAGCCCGCCTCTTCAGAGGCGGGGGTTTAGACGATGCGACATTTAAACCCCCGCCTCTGAAGAGGCGGGCTACAGTAAGAGCACTTGTATAGCAGACAGTCGGGACGTAGCGCAGCCTGGTAGCGCGCACGCTTGGGGTGCGTGAGGTCGCTGGTTCAAATCCAGTCGTCCCGACCATTTTTCTAATCCTTGGCACAAACGTCTCGGTCCGAGACCTGCTCGGCTTCATTACGCAATTCAATCTTTTCAATCTTAGTGATTCAATCCCAGGATTTTGTACTTGCAGGGGATCTCGATGAACAAGGGTTTCTTTGTAGTGACAACCGCGATTTTGCTTTTTGGTTCAATTGTTTTGTCTCAAGTATCGTATTTCCCTACTAACTCTCTAGATGAATCTCTAAGTTCCAGTCAGTTCAAAGAAAAATGGTACTCCAAGCAACTTAGCGGTCTTCACGAAACTTCACTTTGGCAAGCTTCAAAGGCGACCGAGCAGATTCAGGTGTATCGGTTTTTGTATTTGAGAAGTTTTCACCATCCAATTGTAGTTCGTGTGGATGTGTCGAAGGATGGAAAGGGATTGTTAACCACAAAAATTGGAAGTGGTAGCGGAGGAAACGAGCCTGGTCATCTGATCATGAATAAAACCAGAAGAATGTCAGCACAGGAGACGAGTTGGTTCGTCAATAGAATAGACGAACTCGGTTTTTGGCAAATGCCTACAATAGAGAAGACCGATACGATCGGAGTTGATGGTTCGCAATGGATTCTTGAAGGGGTGAAAAACGGAAAATACCTAGTTGTTGATCGCTGGTCTCCGCAAACTGGGCCACTTAAAGGATTGGGAACGTTAATGATGTTTGACCTCGCGAAGATCAAGCTACTGTATCAAGACGTTTATTGAACATTACTTCATTTCCCGACATTTTTATAAACCTTGGAAATCAAGCTCACCTGCCGTGTCGCGTGACTGCCATGATTTACTTACAGGAAATGACTATGTGAGTACACCTTGTTAGGGCCTTTCTAACGCTGATAAAATGTAGAGGTACGATATTAGGAAGTTAGGCCGGGTTGGCACAGAATTGGTGACAGGCCAATTTTCCGTTCACGCATAGGGCACTTCACGAGGACATTTCCGGATTTGCAAGGATTGCTACTCCCCATCTAAGAAAATTTATGGCGCACATTCTGATTACGAACGATGACGGGATTCAGGCGGAAGGCTTGCGCGCGCTGGTGCATGCTGTCGAAGGGCTGGGAACGATCAGCGTGGTGGCGCCGAGCCATGAGCGCAGCGCGGCTGCGCAGTCATTGACGCTTCGTCATCCGATTTTTTGGGATCAGATAGCGGCGCGCGAATGGTCGGTGGAGGGAACTCCGGCGGACTGCGTGATCCTGGCGCTGAATAAATTGCTGCCCAACCGGCCGGACATTGTGATTTCCGGCGTGAATCGCGGCGGAAACATGGGCGAAAATATTTTTTATTCCGGAACGGTGGGCGCGGCGATGGAGGCGGCGATCAATCACATACCTGCCATAGCCGTTTCTGTGGCGCACAAGGGCAGGGCGTTCCGTTTCGAGCACGCCGCGAAACTGGCGCGAGACCTGGCTCAGATGGCGTTGACCGAAGGCATGCCGCATGAAACGGTGTTGAACGTGAACGTTCCGCTGGCATGGAACGGCAATGTGCGCATCACGCGGCAATCCAAAAAAGTGACCCGCAACGTTTTGCAGGAAGGCACGGATCCGCGTGGTCGCGGCTATTTTTGGTTGCTGGAGCAGGAGCATATCGAAGGTCTCGATCCCCAAAGTGATTACGCCGCGGTATTTGACGGAGCGGCCTCCATTACGCCCCTCCACCTTGACCGCACGCATGAAGTTTCTCTGAACCATCTTTCACAATGGGCCACCAAGCTGGAATCCAACGCGGAAGAAGTTGAACCCGCAACCGTTACTCGAAACGTAATGAAATAAGGCCCCCGTCCCGTTCCACGTTGAAACGTTGAAGAATCGTGGGTGCGAACCTTGAGGCTGATTCAAGTCTTGATTCGACATTGACGATAAATGGATCGAGTATTCGTGTCTTTATGCGCCGCGAAATGGACAAAAAATCTTGTTCAAATTAGAGGGAACGAAGTGAAGCATCGAATCCTGGT
>DATHNC010000197.1:0-2877 GCA_035486415.1 Saccharimonadales bacterium (SeqCode) | reverse complement strand
GGTTACCCGGACACATTTTCCGCGGCGGATCATGTGCCGGAGATTTTGCCGTTAAACCCCATCGGCCTCGAAGGGTTCGAGGGAAGCATTGTCGATGGTCTGAAAAAGAAAAATGCTCCTCACCTGGAACTGATTCCCGAGGGGCGCGGCTTCATGCTGGTGGAATTCGGTTCGAACGATCCGGCAGAGGCCGACGCTGCCGCTCAGCAGCTGGTCGATCAATTGAACCGCTCTGCCGATCCTCCCAACATACGCGTTTACACAAAGGCCGAATCGCGCCACGTCTGGAAATTGCGCGAGGCCGGGCCGCGTGCCGCCGCCGCTGCACCCGGAATGCCGCCGGAGTGGGAAGGATGGGACGACGCGGCCGTTCCGCCGGAGAAGTTGGGAAGTTATCTTCGAGACATCAGAAAACTGCTCGACGAATACCATTATCACGCAGCGTTTTACGGGCATTTTGGGCACGGCTGCATTCACATGCGCGTGAGTTTCGATCTGCAGAGCGAACAGGGAATCCGCAATTACGGCGAATTCGTGGAGCGCGCGGCCGACCTGGTGGTGAGTTACGGCGGCTCGCTTTCCGGCGAGCACGGCGACGGTCAATCGCGCGCCGCGCTGCTTCCTAAAATGTACGGTCCCGAATTGATCAGGGCGTTCGGTGAATTCAAGTCCACGTGGGACCCGGACAATAAGATGAATCCGAACAAGGTGGTGAATGCATATTTGCCCACCGAGAATTTGCGTCTGGGAGCGGACTATAAACCGCACGATCCTAAAACCTATTTCAAGTTTCCGGATGACGACGGCTCATTCGCCAAGGCGGGGCTGCGCTGCATCGGCCTCGGCGAATGCCGCAAGCAGGACAGCGGCTCGATGTGCCCCAGCTACATGGTGACGCTCGAGGAAGAGCACAGCACACGCGGGCGCGCGCACATGCTGTTTGAAGTTTTGCAGGGTGAGGTGATCGACGACGGCTGGAAGGATGAAAACGTCAAGAAAGCCCTCGACCTGTGCCTGGCATGCAAGGCGTGCAAATCGGAATGCCCGACGAACGTGGATGTGGCCACGTATAAGGCTGAATTCCTGGCTCACTACTATGAGGAAAACAGACGCCCGCTGCACGCGTATGCTTTTGGCATGATCGACCGCTGGGCCAAGCTGGCATCGCACACGCCGAGGCTGGCGAATTTTTTCAGCAGCGCGCCCATTTTCAAGCAAATCATGCAGGGCATTTTGCATCTGGCCCCGCAGCGAAAAATGCCGCAGTTTGCCACCGCCACGTTCCAGAGCTGGGCCAGGAAACATAAAGTTCCCGGCCTTGGCGGAGCAGCGCCATCCACGCACGCAAATGGAAAAGGCGACATCATTTTGTGGGCGGACACGTTTAACAATTATTTTCATCCGGATACGAGCCGCGCGGCGCTGGAAGTTTTGCAAAGCGCTGGCTTCAACGTGATGGTTCCGCAGATTCACCTGTGTTGCGGAAGGCCTCTGTACGATTTTGGTTTGCTGAAGGAAGCGAAAGAATATCTGGAAAATGTTATGACCGTGCTGACCAGGCAAATTGTTGCCGGCATGCCGCTGGTGGTGCTGGAGCCGAGTTGCGCTTCGGTGTTTCGCGACGAGCTGCGCAATCTGTTTCCGCACGATGCGCGCGCGATCAAATTGCGCAGCCAGACGTTTCTGCTCAGCGAATTCCTGGAGCGGTACGCTCCTGAATTTACGGCTCAGCTTTCCGGAAAAGTTCTGTTGCACGGGCATTGCCACCATAAATCGATCATGGGGATTGGCGCGGAAGAATCCGTGCTGAAGAAAACCGGCGCGGACCTGCAATCAATCGATTCCGGATGCTGCGGAATGGCGGGCCCGTTTGGTTTTGAAAAAGAAAAATATGAGGTGTCGCAAGCGGTGGGCGAGCGGGTTCTGTTGCCGGCCGTGAGAAATACACCCGAGAATGCGCTGATCGTTTCGGATGGGTTTAGTTGCCGGGAGCAGATTCACCAGGCGACTGGACGCCGCGCGCTGCACCTGGCGGAAGCGTTGCAACTCGGGCTGAAGAACAAGAAGTAGAAGTGGGTGAACATAAGGACGCGGATTGATTTCTATCATTCGTGTTTTAAAGCGGTCGGCTATACATATCCAGTGGTGATTTATACAGGGAGACGTTAAATGAACATGGAGAAGATGTTGCGAAGCAGGATTCTGCTGTTTGCAGGCGTGGCAACCCTTTTGATCGGGACACGTCCAGCGAACGCGCAGGTTCCAAAGTATGAAATTGATCCCACGTGGCCGAAGCCGTTGCCGGGATTGATGGTGACCGGGCGCGCAGGCGGAATTTGCGTCGATGCGCAGGATCATGTTTTTGAAGTGAACCGCGGCGATTTGCAGGACAAGGAAAAACTGATCGGCACGCCGGCGCCTCCCGTGCTCGAGTATGACTCCGAAGGAAATCTGGTGAACACGTTCGGAGATTTCAAGACCGCGCCAGCGTCCATTCACGGCTGCATTCTGGATAAGGAAAACAACATTTACGTGGCAGGCAACGATGACGCTGTCGTGCAAAAATATACGCACGACGGAAGCAAGATGCTTTTGACGATCGGCACCAAGGGCGTGTTTGACAGCTCTACGGGCCTGATCACCGGCATCGCCATGAACCGCAGCAAGACGCTGTTGAACAAGCCGGCGGATATTGCAGTCGATCCTACGAATGGTGACATCTACATTGCGGATGGATACGGCGATCACCGCATCGTCGTGTTCGACAAGGAAGGAAAATTCCTTCGCCAGTTCGGCGAGCAAGCCACTGCCGCCGAATCCACGGCAGGCGAGGGCGGCAAGTTCATGGGCGTTGTGCATTGCGTCGTGATGGACAAT
>DATHNC010000196.1:0-38378 GCA_035486415.1 Saccharimonadales bacterium (SeqCode) | reverse complement strand
TGCCAGCTCGATCCACGTGTTCGGCCAGAATGCGCGCGAGGCGGTGGAGCAGGCCCGGACGTCGGTTGCCGCGCTTCTCAATGCGCGGCCCGCGGATATCATGTTTACGAGCGGCGGCACGGAATCCATTAATCATGCGATTCTTGGCACGGTTGTCGCGCAGCCGGGGAAATCCAAACACGTCATTACTTCTGCAATCGAGCATGTCGCTGGCTTGGATCCCTGCGAAGCTCTGGCGAAAAGTGGCGTCGGCCTCACAATTTTGCCCGTGGACCGCGAAGGCCTGGTCAGTGCCGCGGATATTCTGCGCGCCATTCGTCCCGAAACTGTGCTCATCTCCATCATGCTCGCCAATAACGAGACGGGGACGATTGAGCCTATCGCTGAAATCGGCAAAGTTGCGGCCGAAAAGGGAATTACGCTCCACACAGACGCCGTACAGGCCGCTGGGAAAATATCACTCAACGTGGACGATCTTGGCGTGGATCTGCTTTCGATTTCCGCGCACAAATTTAATGGGCCAAAGGGAATAGGCGCTTTGTACATCCGAAAAGGTACGCAATTATCGCCATTGCTGTATGGTGGCCATTCTGAGCGTGATAGGCGTCCGGGAACCGAAGATGTGGCAGCCATTGCGGGCATGGGCGAAGCGGCGAAGCTCGCGCGCATAAGCCTCACGCAGGAAAGCGATCGGATTCGTAATCTTCGCGACCGCCTGGAACAAGGACTGCTTGGCCGCGTGCCGCATTCCTGGGTGAACGGAGCAAAAGCGGCGCGAGTTCCCAACACTTCCAACTTAACTTTCCCTTTCATTGAGGGCGAGGCGATGGTCATCGCGCTGGACCTTAAGGGAATTGCGTGTTCGACAGGCGCGGCATGCTCCTCGGGAGCTGTGGAACCATCGCATGTGTTGATGGCGCTTGGGCTGGCTCCAGAAGACGCGCGTGCCACGCTGCGCCTCAGCCTCGGACGCCAGAACACGCAGGAAGAAGTCGACCACGCGCTTGAAACGATCCCCGCCGTTATTGAAAGGCTGCGCAGGCTTTCTCCCACCTACAAGAATCCTGCAATCGCATGATTTAACGCTATAATAACGACACGGGTTTGTATGAGAAGCCCGCATAACAAAATGGAAACGATTTCAAATCAGAAGCCCATGACGGCTGTCGCGATGAGCGGCGGTGTGGACAGTTCTGCGGTTGCTGCGATCCTGAAGGAACAAGGCTGCGAAGTGGTCGGATTGACCATGCAGCTGTGGAATCAGCGCCGCCTGCCGGAACTCGACCGCGATGGCTCGCACGGCCAGCGCTGCTGCTCGATTGATGACGTGTATGATGCCAAGCGCGTCGCGCAGCATCTCGGCATCCCTCACTACGTGGTGAATTACGAACAGCAATTTGAGGAAACCGTGGTGCAGCCGTTCGTTGAGGAGTATCTCGCGGGTCGCACTCCCGTGCCATGCACGATGTGCAATAACCACGTGAAGTTCGATCCGCTGCTGGTCACTTCGCGGCAGATTGGCGCGGAGCGGATGGCCACGGGGCACTACGCACGAATCCGCCACAATGAAGCGACAGGCCGCTACGAATTGCTGCGCGCCAAGGATTCCTCCAAGGACCAGACATTTTTTCTGTTTGGACTGAAGCAGGAACAGATGTCGCGCACCGACTTTCCCCTTGGCGAATTGGACAAGACAGCCGTTCGGGAGATTGCCCGACGCGCTACGCTGCCCGTGGCTGAAAAGCCGGATAGCCAGGAAATCTGCTTCGTGCCGTCTGGAAGCTACGTCAAGTTCATCAGCGCTTATCTAGGCGAGCGCGGAGAAACGCTTTCGGAAGACGAAGGCGATCTGGTCACCACGAGTGGGGAAGTGATTGGCCGCCACCGCGGAGTTCACAATTACACCGTAGGCCAGCGCAAAGGCCTGGGCGTAGCTGCAGGCAAGCCGCTTTATGTTGTCGAGCTGGACCGCGCCGCCAATCGCGTCATCGTCGGCGATGACTCAGAACTGCGAACCAATATTTGCGAAATACGCGATGTGAATTGGATTTCCTTTGCAAGACTGGAAGAGCCGATTCGCGCCATGGTAAAAATTCGCCACCGCCATGAACCCGCTGCCGCGATTGTCGACCCGGTCGACGAAACGAATGCGCGTATTATTTTTGACGAGCCACAGCGTGCCGTAACGCCCGGCCAGGCAGCTGTTTGCTATTCAGATGATGTGGTTCTGGGTGGAGGCTGGATAAAGTAGCAGAATCTGTAGCCTGCGTCTCTTGTCCTGAGTAAAAAAAAGAAGGATCAGAGGCGGGTTCTTCGTAAAATCCCGAGGCAATTCAAACCAAACTAAATAAACATTCCCTCGTCCTGCTGATCAACCGGAACATCTCCCACATCGCGCCGCTGCCGCACATTCCTCAGAAAATCAATCCCGGCCTGAACCCCGCGCAGCATCGCAGTCGCTTTCACCACAGGACCCCAAACGGTCTGCCGAAGTTGCGATCCTGCTGCTTCCACGGTTTCAATCGCTCCCGTCAAAACATGGTCCACATGGATCAATTGCATGCGCAGTCGCTCAAGAGCCTCGGTCACAATCCGATCGACTTTTTGGACTTCTCCGCGCGCGAGTCGCGTAATTTCGGATGCATCCGCCACGATCCCCGTGATGCGTGGGGAAATATCGTCCACCAAAACTTGCACGGACGAAATAAGTGGCGCCACTTTGCCGCTGAGATCCGTCACAACCTGCTCAACACGCGCGGCCGTGCGGCGCATTTGAATAAACAATGCTACCAGGACAATCGCCTGTATGATCACCGCTAAAGCGATTAACACAACGAACAAGGGCATCCAGCTTTCCATTCGCTTATCCTCGTCGTGACTACTGGGCCTTCGATTTTTCCCGCATGTATGCGTCGCGTCCCGCGTCTACAGCTGCGGACAAATTTTCCTTCTGGCGTGAAGCGACAGACTTGCCACGCTCCACCAGGTCTTCCGCGCGCTCGCGAAGCTCTTGTGCTTTCCGTTGAGCATATTCACGGCCTTCATCAGCCTTTTGTGCCAGATACTCGCGCGTTTCTTCGCCGGATTTCGGTGCAAATAGAATCCCAACGAGCGCGCCGATCCCGAGACCCACCAGGAAATAGCTTACTTTTGATCCAGAATTCTCAGCCATGACACACTCCTTTCCCATATGGAAAGTAGCACACAGGGTTAACAGAAGCAATCAGTGGAACTACCCACCGTGAACCGTTGTGGTACTGCTGCGGGCCAGATGGGCAACAACTCGTTCAGCGACACCTTTAGGAACAACCTTGGCTATTTGCTCAAAACTCGCCGCCCGCAACTGCGTTAGGCTTCCAAAATTCCGCAAAAGTTTTTGCGCCGTGCGCGGACCCACTCCCGGAATTTCTTCCAGTCCCGTTTGAATCGTGCGCTTGGTTCGCCGCTGCCGGTGAAAGCCGACGGCGAAGCGGTGTGTCTCATCGCGTATTTGCTGAATAAGATGGAGAATTGGAGAATGATGTTCCAGCCGGATCGGTTGATCCTCCTGCCCAAGAACATAAATAATTTCTTCCTGCTTCGCGATGCTCGCGACCGGTTGGTTGATGACTTCCAGCTTTTCGAGCGCGGCGCCGGCGGCATGAAGCTGACCGATTCCACCGTCGATCAGAATTAATCCGGGAAACGGTTTCTTTTCATCTTGCAATCGCTTGTACCTGCGTTCGACGGTTTCCTTCATACTTGCAAAATCGTCATTGCCCCATTGGCCGCGAATAATGAATTTCCGGTAATCGGATTTCTTCATCCGCCCATCTTCCCAAACCACCATGGACGCTACGGTATCCGAGCCCTGCAAGTGTGATATGTCGAAGCTTTCGATTCGTCGCGGCGGTTCCGGCAAGTTCAGGGCCTGCTCCAGAGCTTCGGAAATCGCGGCCGACGTGGGTTTCAGCACGCGGAAACGCTGCTCGAAGGAATGCCTCGCATTTTTCTCCACCAATTCCAAAAATGCGTGCTTTGCGCCACGCTGCGGATTCAGAATTTCCACTCGGTTCCTGGGCGGCTCAAGGTGCGTTCCTCGTTCGCTGAGCATTTCTTCCAGAAGCTCGCGATCCTCAAAATCCATCGGCACATGAATTGAGCGCGGCAAATATGCGGCATCCAGATAAAGCTGCTTCAACAGCGAAGACAGAAATTCCTTGGGCTCGAATTCCGCCAGGTCTTCCCAGTAAAAATCGCGGCGGTCGACCACGCGCCCGCCGCGAAGGTGGAACAGATTTACAGCAATGAGCGGCGGCTCCGCGTGCCACGCCAGCACATCGATGTCATCCCCTTGCGCTGCGGCAATTTTTTGGCGCTCCTCAATCTCCGAAAGCGTGTGCAGAAGATCACGGTAAGCCGCGGCTTGCTCATAGCGCTCCGCGTCCGACGCTTCCGTCATTCGCGATTCGAGGCTTTCCATCAGGATGTGGCGGCGGCCCTCCAGGAACAATTTCGTATCGCGCGCGGCTTCCGCATATTTTCCGTCCGTACTTAAGCCGGGCACGCAGGGGCCGTGGCAGCGGTGAATGTAATATTGCAGGCAGGGGCGCGGGTGTGCACGCGTCAGGTCCACCGTGCAGGAAGGGATGCGAAAAGTTTTGTGAATGAAATGGACGATCCGGTAAGCGAGGCTGTGCGGAAAGAAAGGCCCAAAATAAATCGAACCGTCCTTGATGAGCCGCCGCGTTACATACACGCGCGGATATTTTTCAAACGCCGTATAGCGGATGTACGGATAGGTTTTATCGTCGCGGAGTAGAATGTTGAATTTCGGCTTGTATTGCTTGATCAGGCTGTTTTCAAGCGCCAGGGCTTCGCGCTCATTGTCAACGACAATGTAATCCAGGTCCGCGATTTCCCGCACCAGCGAGCCGGTTTTGGCATCCATCCACCGCGATTCGAGGAAGTAGGATTTCACGCGGCTTCGCAGGGAACCTGATTTGCCCACGTACAGAATCTTTCCCAGAGCGTCCTTGAACAGGTAGACCCCGGGGTCCGTGGGAAGGCTTGCGGCTTTTTGTTCCAGTTCCATTGCAGGAGTAGAATGGAGAGTGCGGCGAATCGCCCTTAGGCAACATCCATCATAGCAAAGTGAATCTCAATCTGCGCCATATGAAGCGACTGGCATTCTTGATTATTGTTGAAGCACTGCTTCTCACGGGCGCTGGGTCGTTATGCGCCCAGCAGGTGAATCCGCGCATTCCTCCGCCTCCGCCTCCGCCGGAAAAATCCGCGCCGACGCAGCCAGCGACTGCCGCGCCGCCACCTGCGGCATCGCATCCGATCGATCCGACGCTGCCGCCTCCGCCGCCTTCTGCGGATGAGCCCGAGACTCCAGCGCCCACCGGTCCTGTTTTCGATCCTCTCCACGCGCAGCGCAGCCTGGACGTCGGTACGTTCTATTTGAACAAAGGATCCTACGACGCGGCGATTGATCGACTGCTCGAAGCCGCGAACTATCAACCATCTCTGGCTATGCCGTGGAAACTTCTTGGGCAGGCCTACGAAAAGAAGCGCGAATACGCGAAGGCCGCCGATTCTTATAATAAGTATCTGGAAAAAATGCCGCGCGCATCAGATGCCGCGAAAATTAGAAAGCAAGTCGCCGAATTGCAGGAAAAAGCCACGCAAGACGCTCCCAAAAAAGCAGAACGGTAGTGCTTTATGTGGCGCGGGCTTCAGCCTGCGGAATTTAGAGCTTGCACGGACTAACCCCCGTAGGCTGAAGCCCGCGCCACTTAAACCCAAAACGATCAGCTACCGCACATGCTCAAGAAATTTGCGCGCGCGCGCATAATGCGCAAAGCGCTTTTCCTCCGCGCGAAATTCCGGCGAATGCGCCTGCAGCCCGCAAGCAGCGGCACGCAGCGGATGCTTCACATGCAGCATTTCGTGGTAGAGAATAAATTCCACCGCATACGAAGGCACGGCGGGATGATCCAGCCGCTTGTTCATCACAATCTGATCGAGCGAGGGATCGTAGCACCCAAATTGCGAGCGCCAGGGCCGCGGGCTCCATCCCAAGCGAGGGCGGGGAAGTGTTCCTTCAAAATATTCCAGGTTGAGCGCGGAAAACATGGGGTCCAGATCATGCGCCGTCCCCACCGGATTATCCGGAATGCGTCGCGCGCGCTTGCGGCGAACGTGCGCGATGTGCTGCCTTGTGGAATGCGCCAGCACAAACTGGCGATAGAGTTCGCGCAAATCGCGCGGTACGCGGCGGCGGTACATTTGAGCGAGCAAAATTGCGGCGGCAGCTTCAACCACCGGAATCGGCGCTTCCTGCAATATGTCGGATAGGCGCACATACGCGACGTCGCGGCGCAAGCGCATGGTGTGCGAAAGATTTGCGTAGGGGTACAGCTCAACTTGAAATTGCGGGGGCCGGCCCTGGCAGCCGAGGCGCGTAAAAATGCGCTGAAAAATATGCTCGCCTCCGGGAAATGCCAGAGAGATACGACGCTGTTTCCTCAACCTGGGAACCCTTTCAAGATGGTTTACGCCGGACGGGAGACGAAGGCGTATCCTTGGCAGCTTTGTCCGCTTCCATTGAAGCATCCTGAGTCGCTTCGATCGCGTCGTCCAGATTATCTTTATACGTTTCCCGCTCCGGGCCGTTTGCGGACAGGCCTTGCAAGTAAGGAAGGTAATCCTTGATCCCGGCCTGCAAGGCTTTCACGCCCTCGCGAATATCCTGTTGCTTTTCGATTCCAATTTCAATCAATTCGGCGGCATCGTCGATGCAGCCGGTATAGCCGTTGATGAGCGCGTTCAATCGTTCGGTTCTCTTCTGGTCGGCCGGGTCCATGTGCGCGAATTCATACTGAAGTTTTTTTATCCTGTCCGAGGCGAATTTTGTAAAAAGTACGATGCGAGGGCCGCTCACTCCCGCTTCGCGGATCTTGTCCGCTTCGGTTTCGGACAAATATTCTTTCTTCTGCGGCGCCGCGCCAGCCGGACGCGCGGGCAAAGCAGCCAAAAGCAAGCTAAGTATTAGCACGGAACCCGATAGGCTCATAAATCGCATAAAACACCTCACGGATTTGGTTTCGGCGCATTGTGTTCCGGATTTCGTGGGAAAAGTTTGTCGATCAGCTGGTTCTGATTTGTAAACAAATCGTTCCGAACTTCGCGAAAAAATGGGCGCTTATCTACATTGAGCGTGAAAATCAAATCGTCGACACGTCGAATAGTTTCGCGAAGGCTGATCTGAAGTTCCTTGAATCCTGCGGGCTTTTTTTCCGCGTCCACGCCCATGTTATTGAGCGCCGCAACCGTTTCGCGGACTTCGTCGCTGTATTGCTCGAGCGTATGGAGGGAAGCGACTTCGTCTCCAGTTTTCAGTTGCTTCTTTGCCACTTCAATTTGCTCGTCGCCAAGCTTGGCCAATTCCCGCGCCTTTCGTACCGGATCAGGTTCGTGCTGATATCTTGCCAGATCCTGCTCAAATCGGTCTTGCGCGGCAAGCGGAACACAGAATGCCAGAGCGGCGAGCACAACGAATCGAATTTTGAAATGTCTCGTCATCTTGGACGAATGAAACCTCGCGTTATGATCACTTTTTCCTGGGCTGGCCCAATTCCTTCTGCAAGAAAGGGATACGATTTCGAGCCTGAAAATCCTGTGTGTCGTGCTTTCCTCCATCCAGATCCAGGAACTTCTGATAGGCCTCGATCGCTTCCGCCTTACGCGAAAGTTTATCGTAACAGATCGCGCGAACGAACCATGAACCGGGCTTCGGCGGTTCCAACTTGGCAAGGCGGTCCATTGCTTCCAACGCCTGACCGTAATTTTCATTTAAAAAAAAGGCGTCCGCAAGATCGCGGAGAGTATCAGCATCCTGCGGATTACGGTCATGGACTTGCACTAGAATTCCCGCTGCTTCGGCATATTGTTTGAGCTCAATATCTGTGTGGCCGATCCATTCCGCGATCTCAAAATCCTGCGGCGCAAGAGAAAGAGCCTGCTTCAGTGTGTCGCCCGCTTCTTTCCATTTTTTCTGCTGCATGAAGATTTCGCCGCGCATTTTTAATTTGTCCGCGGCGACCGCGCTGCCGGCGGTGGAGAGGTCAAGCTCGGCCAGCGCGTCATCGTATTTGCTCAAGTACAAAAGGGCCGACGCGCGGTCAAAATGGGCGGCTCGGTCTTCAGGAGCAAGTTTTAAATATTCGGCCAGCTCATCGCTCGCAGCCTGATATTTCTTTTGGGTGAGCAGTGCGCTTGCCAGGCCGAGCTTTGCCGGTGCCGAATCCGCCCGCGCCGCGACGGCCGCGCGAAATTGTTCTTCTGATCCCGTCGCATCCCCTATGCGCAGCAGCACGCGACCCAGTGCAAAGTGCGACTCGTATTCCTTGGGCGAAAGACCAATCGCGGCACGATATTGCTCGACGGCCTCAGGAAGTTTCCCGGTGTGCTCGAGACAAAATCCCGCTAAGAATCGCGGACGGCTTTCCGTGGGCTGTAACTCGGCCGCATGGCGAAACGATTCCGCCGCCGCAGCAGGATCGCTGTCCATCAGCACGAGACCCAGATTTAAGTGCGCCGCAGCCATCTTCGGGTCGAGAGCAATGGCGCGCAAAAATTCATTCTTCGCATCGTCCAGGCGTTTTAATCCAGAAAACGCATACCCGAGTTGGAAGTGAGGGTATGGTTCCTCAGGACGCTGCACGATATATTTTTGCAGTGGATCGATGGCCGCTGCAAAATTCATTTTGTCGATAGCCTCATTTGCCTGTTGCAGAAGGGGCGCGAGCTGATCTTCCTTCTCATGGGGCGTGGAGGACGCCGAGGGTTTTGCGGGAGCTTTTTTGGGGGATTGTGCTGTTGGTGAACCAGCCGAGGCGGTGAGAAAAGTAGAGAGCAAAATAAGTTGAAGCCAGCGATTCGTGAGATTGCCAGCGGGATGCATGCGGCTTATTTGCCTCGCCCGTTCGGCGGGTGCGGCCCATGATGATTTGGTCCGTGTGAATTTGCCAGAGCCTTCGCAAGAAACCTGCCGGTAAACGAATGCGAATTGCGCGCAACTTGCTCCGGAGTTCCCGTCGCGACAACCTTACCGCCTGCAGCGCCGCCTTCGGGCCCGAGGTCGATCACCCAATCCGACGATTTGATGATGTCGAGATTGTGTTCGATCACCAGAATCGATGCGCCTCCGTCAATCAGCTTGCGAAATGCGGTCAGCAATTTTTGAATATCGTCGAAATGCAATCCCGTTGTCGGCTCGTCAAAAATATACAACACGCCTTCGTTCGCCTGTGTGGTGAGATGCGCAGCAAGCTTTAAACGCTGTGCCTCACCGCCGGAAAGCGTCGTGGCGGATTGCCCCAGCCGTAGATAACCTAGCCCCACTTCATCGAGGATTCTCAGCTTGGACGTGATTTTTGGCACTCCCGCGAAAAAGACGAGCGCTTCGCGCACCGTCAATTGCAGCACCTCATGAATGTTCTTCTCGCGGTAACGCACTTCGAGCACGCCGCTCTTGAACCGCGTGCCGCGGCACTCTTCGCAGATCAATTCGACATCCGCAAGGAATTGCATTTCCACCGTAACGATGCCTTCACCCTGGCAGGCTTCGCAGCGGCCACCGGGAATGTTGAACGAAAAATGTCCGGCCGTGTAGCCGCGCTTTTTCGCTTCCGGCGTGGATGCGAATGCTTCGCGAATCGCGTCAAACGCTTTTAGATAAGTGGAGGGATTCGACCGCGGCGTGCGCCCGATGGGCGATTGATCGACGAGCACGACGCTCAAAAGTTGCTGATCTCCTTCGATGCGGTCGCACAATTCCTGATATTTCGCTCCGGCGCGTTTCGCTTCCAGCGATTTGTAAATCACGTCGTGGACTAGCGTCGATTTTCCTGATCCCGAAACGCCCGTGATCGATACGAGCATGTGCAGCGGAATCATCAGGTCGATATTTTTCAGGTTATGTGCGCGCGCGCCGAAAATTCGTAGAAACCGTCCATTCGGTTTATGCCGCAACGCGGGCACGGGAATTCGCAATTCGCCCGTCAGGTAGCGCGCCGTAAACGAATCGCGGCTCTGCAAAAGCTCGCTGCGCGGCCCCGCGAAAAGCAGGCTGCCGCCGTGCTCGCCGGCGCCCGGTCCCAGGTCGATTACGTAATCGGCTGCGGCCATCATGTCCGGATCGTGCTCCACCACGAGGATCGTATTCCCCAGGTCACGCAAGTGTTTCAAAATATCGATCAAGCGGTGTGTGTCGCGCGGATGCAAACCAATCGACGGCTCGTCGAGCACGTACAGCGCACCCACCAGGTGCGAGCCCAGCGATGTTGCCAGTTGAATGCGCTGCGCCTCTCCGCCAGAAAGCGTGGACGAGAGCCGGTCCAGCGACAAATAATCCAGTCCAACCTCATCAAGAAATAGAAGGCGCTGACGAATTTCTTCCAGGATCTTGTCGGCAATCGCGGCTTGCTCTTCGCCCAATTCGAGGCTGTCCATGAACTGGCGTGCCTGCGCCACCGTCATGGCGCAAACTTCCGTGATCGATTTGCCTGACACATGCACCGCGCGCGCTTCGGCGCGAAGACGTGAGCCCCCGCAATCCGGACAGAGCGCGTAACCGCGATAACGGCTTAGAAATACGCGAACGTGGAGTTTATATTTCTTGCGTTCGAGCCATTGAAAGAAACCGTTCACCCCAACGTAGTCGGATTTCGAGTCGCCTTCGATGACCAAATTTTGTTGCGCCTCGGTTAGATTCCGGAAGGGAACATCCATCGGAATTTGATTGGCGCGCGCGAACTTTTTCAGTTCAATTAAGACAGCGCGGTAGCGCGGCTTGGTCCACGGTTGGATTGCGCCTTCGTTCAAGGATTTCCCGCGGTCGGGGATCACCAAGTTGATATCGAAATCGACGGTGTTTCCAAATCCCTGGCAGCGCGGGCACGCACCGTAGGGATTATTAAACGAAAATAATCGCGGCTCCGGTTCCTGATACACGGCGCCGCACGTTTTGCACTCAAATCTCTCGTTGAACACCATTCGTTCCGCGGGTGCGCCCGGATTTTCAGGAACGAATTCGAGGATCGCTTCGCCGCGCCCTTCGCGATAACAAATTTCGACGGAATCGATGAGGCGCGAGCGCATCTCCGGACCAATGGCGAGGCGGTCAACCACCACATAGACAGGCTGCTTAAAATCGATATCGAGCAGAGTTTCCGGGGAAGAGAATTCGTGCATGCGCCCCGCCTGGTAGAGTCGCTGGAAACCACGCCGCTGTAATCCCATCAGCGCAAGGCGAATTGTTTCGGGCGAAATCTTGTTTTGCTTTTTTGCGCTTCGACGCGACGCTACAGGAGCATCCTGCGGAGCTGCCGTAGCAAGATCGAGGGGGTAGAGAACGTAGAAGCGCCGGCCTTCCGGCAGTGCCAGAACGCGCGCGGCGATTTCGTCCATCGTGTCTTTGCGAACTTCGCTGCCGCACTTTGTACAAAACGTGCGCCCCGCTCGCGCGTAGAGCAGCCGCAGGTAATCGTAAATTTCAGTGGCCGTTGCCACGGTCGAGCGTGGATTGCGCGTTGAATTCTTCTGCTTGATTGCGATGGCCGGAGCGATGCCGGTAATCTCATCCACATCCGGCTTTTCGATGCGCTCCAGAAACTGTCGCGCATACGCAGAAAGCGATTCGATATATCGCCGCTGCCCCTCGGCGTAAATCGTGTCGAACGCCAGGCTCGATTTGCCTGAGCCGGAAACGCCGGTTACGACGGTGATCGCATTGTGTGGAATATCGAAGCTGATGTTTTTTAAATTGTGGACGCGAGCGCCGTGTACATGGATCGCCTCCTGCTCGGCGGCCTCCGCGGCGGCGCTGCTAATAGGGGTGGTCAACGTAGCGCTGTCAGCGAATTTTCCCGCAGTGATATTTTCTCTGGCAGCCACGCAGCCTCCTCTCAGCGCTTTTGGAGATGCTCATCTAAACTATCAATTATACGTCGCTGCAAGTGGGAGGGCAATTGGGTAGGACAGGCTGAAGCCTGTCTTCTCTTGAATGTTGCCAATCCATAAAAAATAAATACCGGACAGGCTGAAGCCTATCCTACTGAGTTCTGCGTTACTCTTATAACGCGAGGACTAATCCTTTTGGCGTCACCATCAAAAACTGCTCCCAATCGCGGCGCGCTTCATCCATTCGACCAGAAATATGGGACAGACACGGGCGGCTATCTTGGCCCGGAAGAACTGGTCAATGGCCGCGCGAATGACGCGCATAATTACGGCTATTCGGCCATTGCTCCGTCCGTTTTTCATGAGGCCTGCAAGAAATGGCAAGAAACTTTGCCCGCAGTGTCTGGCAGAATCGAAGGCTACACGTTTGTGGATGTAGGCACGGGAAAGGGACGACCGTTGCTACTTGCGTCGGAGCTGCCGTTTCGCAAAGTGATCGGCGTGGAGCTGAGCGACGAACTCGCGCACATCGCACAACAAAATGTCACGCGATGGAATCGCATCAGAAAACCAAAAGCAAAAATCAGTGTTGTGCTGGAAGATGCGATGAAATTTCAATGGCAGCGAACTCCGCTCCTCGTCTACCTGTACAACCCGTTTGCGTGCTCGCTGATTGAACAGATGGCAGAAAACATCGCCGCAGCATCTAGTGCGGGTTCCGGCCTCGTGGACTTGCTTTACGTAAATCCTACTTGCGCGGACAGGTTGGCGGCTCAGGGGCTTTTTACGCGACTGTGGACTGGACGCATTTCCATGGACGCAGCCGACCAGAAGGCCGATCCTTACGGCACAACTACCGATTTGGTTTCCATTTACCGACTGCTCCCGGCTCTGTAGCTCGCCTCTTCAGAGGCGAGGGTTTAGACGACGGGGAACCTAAACCCACGCCTCTGAAGAGGCGGGCTACAGCAGTGGGTTACTACCGCACCTGGAACCGTTGCGGAATTCATGGTTTAAATTTCCGTTAAGGCGCGTTCTCGGTTCGAATACACCGCATTCGCGCGCTGGCTTTCGTTTTATTTCCAGCGCAGAAATCAGGTTGTATACTTTTCCGCGAGGCACACAATGGCTCCGTTCGAACGAATCATCTGGATTGTGCTGGACAGTGTGGGGATCGGCGCCCTTCCCGATGCGGCGGACTACGATGACGTTGGCCGCGACACGCTGGGACACATTGCTAAATCGCGTTCGCTGGCATTGCCGAACCTTTTGAGCCTCGGACTCGCAAATATTGCTCCGCTAGCCCATCTCACGCCTCCAGCGGCTCCTGAGAGCTGCTACGGGAAAGGTGCCACGCATTCTCCCGGCAAAGATACGACGACAGGGCATTGGGAAATGGCTGGGATCTGGCTGCCGCAAGCTTTCCCTGTTTACAAGCAAGGTTTTCCAAAGGAATTAATCGAACAGTTCGAACGCGCGATTGGGCGCAAGACAATCGGCAATAAGCCCGCTTCCGGGACGGAGATCATCAAAGAATTAGGCGAAGAGCACGTTCGAACGGGATTTCCGATTGTCTACACATCCGGCGACAGCGTGTTTCAAATTGCCGCCCACGAAGACGTGATCCCCATCGCCGAGCTGTACCGCATGTGCAAAATTGCACGCAAAATGCTCGACGGGCCGCACAAAGTGGGCCGCGTGATCGCTCGGCCGTTCACAGGCACACCCGGAAATTTTCGGCGCACCGAACGACGCCACGATTACGCGGTCGAACCCCCGAGCCCCATGCTGATGGATGTGCTCGTCGAAAAGAAAATACCAATCTTTGGCATCGGCAAGATTCACGATATTTATAATGGCCGCGGCGTGGACCGCTATATCACTACCAAGAGCAATGCCGACGGCATGCAGAAACTTCACGCGAAGCTGGCAGAGCAGAAGAGCGGCCTCATTTTTACAAATCTCGTTGACTTCGACATGTTGTACGGACACCGGAAGGATGTGGAAGGGTTTGCGAAATCACTTGAGGAATTCGACGCCCTTCTCGCGCCGCTGCTGAAAGCGATGGCGCCGCGCGATTTGCTGATAATCACCGCGGATCACGGTTGCGATCCCGATCCCGCGTGGCCGACGACGGATCATTCGCGCGAATATGTTCCCATCATTGCCTACAGCCCAACAGGGAAGCGTGGCGTCAACCTTGGAATCCGCGATACGCTGGCCGACATGGGCCAGACCATCGCGGAAAATTTTGGCACGACAATTCCCCACGGAAAAAGTTTCCTGCCGGAAATTTCACATTTCTAATTTATCTGGATTTGTGCGAATGGTACGCCCGATGCTGTAGCCCGCAGAGGCGGGTGGCAGACGACGTGACATTTAAACCCTCGCCTCTGAAGAGGCGAGCTACAAAAACATCTAATTGCCGGAGGACGGTCCGCGGGACGCGTAATACCCGGAGCGTGTGCGCACGGTCAGCTTGCCCATGCCGTGCGGGGGCGTGACCTGAACGGCGACGGTGCGGAATGTTCCGTCATGCGCGGCGTTGGTGGAGTAATAGCCCAATGTGTATTGGTTGCGGACGTCGCGGGCAATCTGCGTGCAAATCGATTCCGTGTCGTCCACATTTTCCGGGAAAAATGCCAGGCCGCCTGTGGCGTTGGCCAGTTCGCTGAGAGCCGTGCGCGCTTTTTTCATGGCGCGATGATCGTGCTTGATGTCGTCATCGCTGAAAACGCCCACCGCGTAAATGACGGCGTCGGAACGCTGCGCCCGCTCAATCGCATTTTCCAGGCTGTGCGTGCTGGCATTGTCCTCGCCGTCGGTCACGACCAGCAGAACTTTTTTGTCTCGCGTACCTTTTTTCAAGTGATCGAGCGAACCGATCACGGCGTCGTAGAGGGCCGTGCTGCCGCGCGCGTCAATGCGCTCCAGCGCTTTGCTCATTTCGTCCAGGTCGCTCGTGAAATCGTGTTCCGTATCCAGGTAATAGTCGTCATTGAAATTGACGACGAAACCTTCATCCTGCGCATTGGAAGTTTTGACAAAAGTCAGCGCCGCAGCGTTCACTTGCGGGCGCTTCGCTCTCATGCTTCCGCTGTTGTCCACCACCAGGCCGAAACTGACTGGCACGTCTTCCTGTTTAAAAACGGAAAGTTTTTGCTCGACTTTATCTTCCAGCACGCGGAAGTTGTCTTCCATCAGCCCGGGAACAAATACGCCACGGTCATTCAATACAGACGCATGCAGCACGACCAGGCTGACCTGCGTCCTGATCTTATAAGTGTCCTGCGGCATTTCTTTTGGCGGAGCGGCCGGACTCGGCGGCGCGGGAGGCTTTACAGACGGCGAAATCGGCGCCTGTTGCTGTTGCTGAGCATAAGAGGCTGAAGAAAAAAGCGCGGCAAAAGAAATCAAAACAAATATACTTAAAATGGCGGTGAAACGGCTGCCGCTACTGGTTCGCGGCGTAATAGCCTGTCTTGGCATAAACATTGAGGGGAGGGAGTCCCTTAGGCGGACGAAGCTTGACTTTGATTTTTCGCCATTGGCCGTTGTGATGTGTGTTGCTTGATTTATATCCAAGGACATATTGGTTTCGAAGCTCCATTCCAATTTTGGCGGCAATGTCGGGCAATTCGCCGAGATTTCCTACGGGAAAAACCCGGCCTCCGGTCATTTCCGACATCTCCGAAAGGAGGGTAGGGCCTTCCAACTCTTCCACGGTGCGGCGAGAAGCGACAGGATCGAAGATGCCGATTGAGTAGAGCTGGCAGTCGGCCTCTTTCAAATAGTTCTTCACATCGCTCTCATTGTACCTACTATGATTATCTCCTCCATCCGATATGATGAGCAAGGCCCGCTTGCCGTTGTGTGCACCCCTCATCTGGCTCAGTCCCAAATAAATAGCATCGAGCAAAGCGGTACGCCCTTTAGACGCGGTAAACATCATCCGGTTTTGCAGTTCGTCCACACTGCTGGTGAATCCGCTGGTCAATTCCGCGCGATCGTTGAAACTGACGAGGAAAAATTGATCCTGCGGGTTCGCGGTCCGCATGAATTGAACGGCGGCTTCACGCGCCTTTTCCACTTTGTCAGACATGCTGCCGCTCATATCAAACACCAGGCCGATGGAGACGGGCACATCCTCGCTCGAAAGCGTAAGGACTTCCTGCTCGACGCCATCTTCGTAGACGCGGAAATGTTCTTTCTCCAGCCCGGTGACAAGCCGATCAAGTGGATCAGTGACCGTGAGGTTCACCAGGGTCATATCCACATCAACTTTTATACCTTGACCGGGTTTGAACTGCGGTTCGGGGGATTCTTTCGGCGGGCCAACAGGGCCTTGTGACTGGTTATACGCAACGGTCGAAACAAGGGTGAACGCAATAATAATGAATATGGAGAATAAGCCCTTTTTTCGCGCTGGCATCACTCGGTCGCCTGCCTTAGCCGTTGGCGCTGGGGAGGGGGCACGGCCGGTTCAAACTGCGAACCTTGAGTGGATTCTACCACCCATCCTGTCCGATGCAAGTCCCACGCCTGTATTTTGACAATAGCTTTACATTAGAAATTATGTCGAAAGTCCTTGATCGCTTTCCGGGCCTATCCGTTCAGTTCTGGTACCACTAATACTGTGATAGGATTTTTGGGAAGCGTAAAAGTTTCAAAACGCGCGAGGAAAAAACAAAATGGCTATTGCAGTAATTCCAGCCCGTTATGCCGCTACCCGATTGCCCGGGAAACCTCTCGTATCTCTCGCCGGAAAGCCGATGATTCAGCGCGTGTGGGAGCGCACGAGCCAGGCAACACGCATCAGCCGCGTGATTATCGCAACGGATGATGAGCGCATCGTCAAAGTAGCGGCGGGATTTGGAGCGGAAGCCGTGATGACGCGATCCGAGCACAGGTCCGGAACCGAGCGTGTTGCGGAAGTGGCCGTCGGTATTCCCTGCGGCGATGAGGAAGTGTTCGTGAACGTGCAGGGCGATGAACCACTGGTCGAGCCGGAAGCGATTGATACCCTGGTGGAGGCCATCGAATCCGACGAGGGCGTCTCGATTGCCACGCTGATGGTTCCCATTGCAAAGCCCGCAGACATTATGGACCCGAACATCGTAAAAGTAGTCCTCGATTTTGACGACAACGCGATTTATTTTTCGCGCGCGCCGATTCCGTGGGTACGCGATCGCGAATCGCCGGTCCACGTAATGCATAAGAAACACCTTGGGTTGTACGCATTTCGGCGCGCCGCGCTGCTCGATTTTCCAACGCTCCCGCTCGGAGACCTCGAACGCATCGAACAGTTGGAACAACTTCGCTGGATGGAGAATGGGTATAAGATTCGCGTCGCGGAGACACATCACGATTCCATCAGCGTGGATGTGCCGGAAGATGTGGCGCGCGTGGAAAAGCTGCTCGGTAAATCTTAAGTAGCGCCGGCCTGAACCCGCTGGAGTTTACGCACTGATGTAGCCCGCCTCTTCAGAGGCGGGCTACAAAAACCAAAGAATGCTTGCAGGAATTTCTAGAATTGCCGGAGAAGAGTGCCTTCGGCCAATTCGCCGGGTTGAATTCCCAAAATATAAACTTGCGTGGGGCTGACGATGTAGCCAACGTAATTCAAGGCTCCCGCGGTTAACGTGAGCGTCACGCGCCCAGTCGCGGCGGGCGCGGAGTAAGTACCCGAAACCGCTTGTCCAAGTGTGAGAGTCGTTCCACCCGTATTGGAGTCAATCCCTCCGGAAACAATCGTCCCTGCGCCGTTCGATCCAAACTGGCCTGAGCTGACTTGGAAAGCGGAGGAGGAAACGCCGCTGGTCTCCATTGCATAGTTGCCGACCAAGGATGAAAGGGTAAAAGGCGCACCTTGCTGAAAATTGAAATTTCCGTCGCTCGTGATTCCCGCGTCGGTTTCCTGGACCACAGCAGTCGATCCGCTTCCTACCTCGCCCAGATAAAACACGAGCGTGTAAGTGCGGGCCGCAGTCTTAAACGTAAGGGTACCCTGGCCATTGGGATTCACGGTGTATGTTCCCGCACTGGTCCCTGTAGTTTGGAAAACGTTTGAGGTGGCCACTCCATTCAAATTTTCATCCAGCTCGCCGCTGGTCACGTTTCCATTTCCATCGGCCACAAAATTTCCGACGGTTGCGATCGGTCCGCCGGTGGCCGTTCCTGAAAGCAAAAATGTATAGCCGCCGTTCAGCGCGGCAGTGTTGAACGAGGCGTTGGGATCTTGAGTCGATGTAAATCCGGCAACCTGCTTTACGGTATCCGTGCCGATAAATTTTGCGGAGCCGGCAGAGGTAACATAGAAGGTGAGAGTTAAGGTCGGGCCGCCCGCGCAAGTCGTCAGAGTCAAAGTCCCGCGTCCATTGGAGCTTACGGTGTAGGAGGAAAGGGAAGAGGAGGGGTTCGGGCATGTAAGAATCGTGGCTCTGGTTCCATCGATTAGATACTGATTAAGCGTCCCGCCGTCGTTTATGTTTATTAAACCGTTTGTCACGTGCCCCGCGCCATCGGCACTGAATTCGCCAATCTGCGAAAGCCCCTTTGATCCGTCCACTCCCGAAAAATCAAAAATGTAAGTTCCGCTCAAAGCCGAGAGAGGAATATTTTGAAATGCCCCTGCATTCTGCGCGTTTGCCTGGCCGATAGCCGTTTCCGCCGAATCGACTGCGATCAATTGCAATTGCGTGCCATTCACGATTACGAAATTAAAATTGGCGGGTGTGAGGCCGTCGTTTAATTTCAAAGTTCCGCGTCCATCCGGGCCGACTGTGTACGTGCCAGTCGTAATAATCGGGGAAGACGTCACACTGGCTGAAGTATTCACGTCTTCAATAACAGTATTCAGGCCGCCTGCTCCATCCGCTACAAAACTGCCGGCACGGAAAAAATGTCCGGAAGCGTTATTTCCAGTTAGAGAAAAAGTATATCGTCCTTGCAGCGAAGATATGGAGTACCCGGCAATGGTGACCGCCAGAGTAGCGGTGGAAGTGGGCGAGTCCTGAGCCGCAGCAGTTACGGTTACGGTCTGACCAATGGGGGGCGCCAGTGGCGGAGTATAGACGCCGCTCGCGCTGATCGTGCCAAAAGTCGAATTACCTCCCAAAACTCCCAAACCGCCGACCGGCCCCACATACCACAATATAATTTCAGTAGATCCGCCCGTTTCGGTTGCGCTGAAGTTCACTGGGTTTGCCGAACCGGCGCTGATTGTAACCGGTGCTGAAGGCGAAGTAATCGTTACGGCCGGGGCGGGCGTTACCGCGACGGTGGCGGATGCGGATACGTTCTGATCTTCAAAGGAGACTGCCGTTACCGTGACCGTGGGTGGAGAGGGAATCGTGGTAGGGGCGTGATAAAGCCCGTTGGCATCGATTCGGCCAACAGTGTCATTGCCGCTAGTAATGCTATTGACTTTCCAGATGGTTACGTTATTTGTGCCGCCCTGAATCGAATCCTGGAATTGCTGTGGTGTCGCCACATTGACGGAAACTGTCGCAGGAGAAATCGTGACGCTGATGCTTGTTACGGGATCGGTGCAAGTGTTGGTCGAACTGTTCGTGGCGGTGGTCGAGGTGGATGTCGTGCAGGTAATCGCGGTGCTTGTGGGGGCCGCGCCGCACGAAGCCAAGCCAAGAAGAGCTACGGACAAGACAAAAAAGGAGAGGAATTTCACTGCGCCTCTCTCTTTGCAAATTGAATTTCCCAACACGTTCGATTCCGCCTCAACCGTGATCCCCAGTTTGTGAAATTCCATTTATTTTTATTTATCCAGCCGTGCTGCGTCGCCGGTCCATTCGTTTTCAGTCTCTTTTATCAGCTAATCTTTTTCGCTCAACTTATGGCGTCTCGATTTTGCGCCACTTCATTTTCTGAACCCACGCACGATTAAAACTGGTTGTTAATGACTCCGATCGAAGTGCCAGCCGGAGCCGCGTCCGTATCCAACGCGAAAAACAGTGTAGGGCTCACCATATAAAAAACCAGGTTTCGCGTGGATGCCGGGGTCGTAGTAAGGGGGAGAGCGAGCGTTTCCCGGATGCCTCCTGCGGGCGGCGGATAACTACCGCCAACAATTGGAATTCCTGCCTGCGTCGTTCCGAAATTGTTCAGGTCCAGGGTTCCCGTGATGCCCGTTCCTGTGCCTGCGCTTGTCAGCTGTCCCAGGAAATCTTCCCGGTTGCCTGCGGTCCCGGCGGCATTGGTACCGCCAAGGCGGAATGCGTAACTGCCCGTGAGTGTGGCATCCACAAATGGGCCGCCTTGCGAGGGAAGCAGTATGCCGTGAGCCGTAACCCCGGAAGTGATTTCCTGCACCACTGCGTTCGACGAAGAGATGATGTAGAACACATAAGAGTGAGCACCAACCGTCATGGTGCCCCTGCCGCACGATTCCAGCGCGTAACTGCCGGTGAGTGTCCCGACTGTGGAGGCCAGTGTGCCGGCATTGTTTTCATCGATGGACGCGGAGCCGATCGTGCCAGTAGCTCCATTGCTTGTTGCCGTGAAGCTACCCAAATCGCCGATCACTCCCGCGGAAGAAGTGCCGGAGGTTTCGTACACGGCCAAACCGTTCACAGCGTTCAAGGCCCATCCACACGTAGAGCCAGACTGCTGGATGTACGCGTCCCCAGACAGAATCGAGGCTGAAGTTGCGGGAGCAACCGTGGGGTCAATCTCAATGAACTTTGCGCGACTCGCTGAAACGGGGTAGAAGCTGAAGGTCAGGCCATTCAGCGACATGGTTCCTCGGCCGTTTGAGCTCACCGAATACGATGACGTGCTATTAACTGCAACCTTTGCTTGAGCCGTCCCATTAATACTCGAATCGATTTCGCCTGGCGCTGTTGCTGGCGTACTGGAACTTCCGGTGGCGATGCTGCCATGTCCGTTAGCAACAAAATCTCCGATGTTGGATTGTTCTGTCCCGGCTGAGGATATTCCTGCGAAGTCAAAGGAATAGGTGCCGGACAAGTTTCCCGTGCCAGCGTTAAATACGGATGGGCTTTGCGAAAGCATTTCGCCACCCGCAATGGAAAACGCGGAGGAAGTCCCGGGGGCGCTAAACTCAATCATCTGGGCCTGATTGGGAGAAACAACCGAGATATTGAAATAGGCTTGTGCCGGCGACCCTAGGGGACAAGCGGAATTGGATCCCTCGCAGAATTGCATTGTTCCGCGCCCATCGGGACCAACGAAATAGGATCCAGTGAAGGACCGCTGCGTTGTCACCGTGTTGGGACTGCCACCTTGATTTGTATCTTCAATGCCGGACAATGAGCCGCCGCCTGTCGTAAAACTTCCTGTGCGCGCCCAAAATGCATTCGTCGGCAGCCTTCCACTGGTGGAAAAAACATACGGGCCGCTCAATACCGCGCTCCCAAAAACAACTGTGACCGACGTGCTCAGGGTCTCCGTCGTCGAAGCCTGCGACGTGGCGGTAATCGTAACCGCTTGGCCCGGGGGTGGAACGAGTGCCGCCGTGTAAATTCCTTGCGTCGAGATGCTTCCCAGGTTTGTCGTTACGCCGGCATGGTTCTTATTCGAGACGCTCCAATTCACGGGAACCAGCGCTCCGGTCGAAGCAACAGCGCTGCACGAAATCTGATTGCCGGAGGAAACGGTAGTGGCCAGAACGGAATTCGGGTCTATGCAAGTAACACTGGAAATTGCTGTGGGCGGCAGCAGGGTCAGGCTTTGCGTGGCCGTCAAGGTTGACTCCACTTGCGATATGGCAGTGATCGTAACGGTATTAAATTGCTGGGTCGATCCCGGTATAACGGTTGGCGCCGTGTATAACCCGCCAGCCGTGATGGACCCAAAGTTGGATCCACTTGGAGCCCCGGTTGCGCCAGTCACGGTCCAGTTCACGAGCGTGCTGCTCTGATTCAAGACGTTGGCCGTGCATTGGGACGTCCCCAGCAATGTAACGTCCGTGGGGGTGCAGGACATCGTTATGGTGGGAGTCGTGGCCGTGGTGCTCGACCCGCATGAACTTAAAATTCCAAGCGTTGCAATCAGCCCGAAAAAGTAAAAAACGCGTTCCCAGCGCACCGCCCTGCCACACCCCAACTGAAAATTTGACTCAAGCACTAGAAATCCCCCCGCCCGCTTCAAGCTGATTTACCTGAGGAAACTACGGCTCCCCGATACCGGCAGGCTTTCAACACGCCTGCACCCGAGTCCGCACACCCGCAACCGACCGGTGGCACAATATTTAAAAAACTGGATGAAACTCATTCCCCGCGAGGCATAGATGCTGTGTCGCATCATAGTGTCGCCTGCACAAAAGCGGAATTTGACAATAGACCGTCGCCCCCCGATAAAGTCAAGAGAAATCCAAATTTACCCTGAACCGCGGCAGGCATTTCGCTGTGATTGGCCATAAGCCAAATCCGCAAAATGAAGGAACGATTCTAGACTATAGAAGCCTGGTTGAACACCTGGAAACGCAACGCCAATAAAATCACAGATGGCTCCTAATCTTCTTTGTGCGGCTGCGTTCACAAAAAATTCGCAATTCCGTAACCGCACGGCAATGCGCCGATTCCACAGTACCGCTGGTCGCGCCAGCCCTCTGCGTCCCCAGAGTGGCGGTAATCCCAGCTTCCCGCAAGTGAAAGGTGATGAATTTTATGTTTAAGAAAGCCGCAGCCTTGGGGCTCGCATTCGCAATGATGTCTGCCCCCATGTTTGCCAATGAAGGCGACGTGCCGAAGGGCGTCCCCCATATGGACCATGTGTTTGTGATCATGATGGAGAATCACGGGTACCAGCAGGTTTTCAACAATCCGAATGAGCCTTACTTGAATAGCTTGATCGCCAGCAAAAAAGTCAATCTTGCGACCAACTATTTTGCAGTTGGCCATCCGAGCCTGACCAACTATCTGGAAATCGTTGGCGGTTCGAATTTCGGAGTTCGCAGTGACAATGCTCCCAACTGGCATAGCACTTCTTGCTCGCCCAACATTATGACCGGTGTCGTGAACGCCGACGACGGGGGAGGAACGACGGTTCCGGCGCCCGTCCCATTTGAGACCACCAATGTTTGCCCCATTTTCGGAACCGGTACTGACGCTGTCACACCGGCAGTCGACAACTGGAACGAAGTCACGCTTCCCACGTTCCCCTACCTCGCCGACATCGACGGAGTAAAGTCCGTTCCCGCAGGGCCAACCGATGGCAAGACGATTGGCGATCAGCTTGTAGCGGCTGGGATGCGTTGGAAGAGCTATCAGGAAAGCCTCCCGATCACCGGAGCGGACCTGGTCAATTACAGCAATGGGACAGCCAGCAACTTGACGGACTTCACATCACTCGCACCGCTGACCTCCTCGAGCATCGTTCAGGACTACGCGGTGAAGCACAATCCTTTCGCCTATTTCCAGAGCGTTCAGGAAGGGATGCCGAAGGAAAACGGTTTGCAAAACGTGGTCGGCTTCGAAGGGCCACGCGGCTTGTTTGCGGACTTGGCCACGGGCAATGTTCCAGACCTCGCATTCATCGCTCCGAACCAGTGCAATGACCAGCATGGCCGGGGCAACGCCGATGCGTTTTGCGCTTTCGATCCGGGAATCGGCACCGCCGGTCTTACCAACGGCACGACAGTTGGACTGAATCCCGGCTTGATCCTGCAAGGGGATGTCACTATCGAAGTGCTGGTCAAGGCCATCAAGCATTCGCCGGCGTGGACGGACGGACGCTCGGCAATCGTGATCGTGTGGGATGAGAACGATTACAGCGGCATCAGCACGCAGCCCAACGGATTGTTCCCGATTCAGAATCAAAACAACGTTGTCCTGACCGTCGAGACCAATAGCGACGCTCCGGAAGGCGTTCAGAGCAGCACCTACTACAACAGCTTCTCTTTGTTGAAATCGATGGAAGCGGGCTTCGGGCTGCCTTGCTTGAACCATGCTTGCGACAAAGACACCAAGGTTATGTCCGATTTGTTCGGGCACGATCGCGATCACGATCACGACGGCAAGTGGTAATTTTTTAAGGAAAAAACTGCCGGGCCGGTTGCGTGGAATGCTTCTTGAGTTTCGCGCAATCCCCGGCGATTTTTTATTTATATGCTTGTTGACTGATTTGGTTACCTCATTTTCTCCGCGTCCAGAGCGGCTTTCTGCTGCACGTTGACAGCAACATGCCATCGCCCGTAGAATGCGTTGTACGCCAACATCTTAGTGGAGGTTTTACCCAGTTCTGCGTCTTGCAATTTTTTAATTGAGGCGACTGGAACTGAGCGGATGGGGCCGAAGTATATTTTTGTTACCGGTGGTGTAGTATCCTCCCTGGGCAAGGGTGTTGCAGCGGCGTCGATTGGCTGCCTGCTTGAGAGTCGTGGTCTCCGAGTTACCCTCCAAAAGTGCGATCCTTATCTGAACGTCGATCCGGGCACGATGAGCCCGTATCAGCACGGCGAAGTGTATGTGACGGACGATGGCGCGGAAACCGATCTCGACCTCGGCCACTACGAACGCTTCACGCACGCCAAACTCACGCGCGAAAATAACTGGACCACCGGAAGGATTTACGAGTCGATCCTGACGCGCGAGCGGCGCGGAGATTATCTTGGCAAAACAGTGCAAGTGATCCCGCACGTCACGGATGAAATTAAATCCGCGTTCCGCAAAATTGCAGTGGATGTAGATGTGGTGATTGTCGAAATTGGCGGCACGGTGGGAGACATTGAATCGCTTCCGTTCCTCGAAGCGGTTCGGCAGATGCGCCTGGAACTCGGACCCGAAAATTTTGTGCATGTGCACGTCACGCTCGTTCCATACATTCCAACCGCCGGGGAATTAAAGACCAAGCCGACGCAGCATTCGGTGAAGGAACTTCTCTCCATCGGAATTCAACCTGACATTTTGCTATGCCGCAGCGACCGCACCGTGCCGCAGGAATTGAAAAAGAAGATTGCGCTTTTCTGCAACGTTCCTGAGCAGCGCGTGATTTCCATGCCGGATATGGATACGATTTACGCTGTGCCCGTGGCGCTCGCGGAAGAGGGTCTGGACGACCAGATTTTAAAGCTGCTGCACCTCGAAGCGCGGGAACGCGACATGAGCGCGTGGCTTGAGCTGCTGGAGCGTATTCGCAAGCCACAGGGCGAAGTGCGCATCGCGGTAGTGGGGAAGTACGTGCAACTCGAGGACGCATATAAAAGTTTGCGTGAATCGCTGATTCACGGCGGCCTTGCCCATAAAGATCGCGCCATCATTGAGTGGGTAGAAGCCGAAGATCTCGATTCGCGTGAGACCGCGGCGGCGCGTTTGGAGCATGCGGATGGCATCCTGATTCCCGGCGGTTTTGGCAAGCGCGGCATTCAGGGAATGATCTTCGCGATTGAATACGCGCGCACGAACAAGGTTCCGTTCTTCGGGATTTGCCTTGGCATGCAATGCGCGACGATCGAATATGCGCGCGATGTCGTAGGGCTTGCCGGCGCGGACAGCACGGAGTTCGATCCGCAGACGCCGCACCGCGTGATTTACAAATTGCGCGAGTTACTCGGCGTGGACGAAATGGGCGGCACCATGCGGCTCGGCGCGTGGCCCTGCAAGATTGAAAAAGATTCCACCGCCTACAAGGCCTACGGCGGCACGGAAATCAGCGAACGCCATCGCCACCGCTACGAATTTAATTGCGAATACGAAAAAGTTTTGGTCGATGCCGGATTCCGCATCACCGGCCGCTCGCCCGATGGCAAGTACGTGGAAATTGTCGAAGCGCCGAACCATCCCTGGTTCTTAGCGTGCCAGTTTCATCCGGAATTCAAATCAACGCCTCTCGTGCCGCACCCGCTGTTTTACGCGTTCATGGGCGCGGCGCACGCGCACCAGCATCGCGGAAATGGCGCAGCCAGCAGTAAACCGTCGACCATTTCCATGACCGCCAAGCCATCGCAAGCCGATTAATAATCTAGTCTGAAATTTTGAATTAGGGTTGATTGACGGTTTCGTAGCGCCGGCGTCTCGCCGGCAGTTTTGATTTTGCGCGGTCCCATCAAAAAACCTGCCGGCGAGACGCCGGCGCTACATAAACCTGCATGCGCCCCGTTGCAAAAGTTGCTGGTCCCGCATAGGCTATGAATCGCCTTAAATTCTGAGGGAATTTTAAATGCAGATTGCACGTGAGATTTCGATAGGAAATGTGCGCATTGGGGGGAACCAGCCGCTGTTCCTGATTGCCGGGCCGTGCGTGATTGAGAGCGAAGCGCATGCGCTCATGATGGCCGAAAACCTTGCCGAAGTTGCCGCGCATGCGAATGTGCCGCTTGTTTTTAAGGCGTCGTATGACAAGGCCAATCGCTCGTCCGAGCAATCGTATCGCGGGCCGGGGCTTGCCGAGGGCTTGCGCATCCTGCAAAAAGTTAAAGAACGCTACGGGTTGCCAATCCTGACGGACATTCATGACGCATCGCAGGCGATCCCCGTTGCGGATGTGGCGGACGTGCTGCAAATTCCGGCGTTCCTTTCGCGCCAGACTGATTTGCTTGTGGCCGCGGGAAAAACGGGACGTGTCGTCAATTTAAAAAAAGGGCAGTTTCTTTCGCCGTGGGAAATGGCCAATGCCGTGGAGAAAGTGGCGTTGACCGGCAACGACAAAATTTTCCTGACGGAGCGCGGCGCTTCGTTTGGCTATCAAAATCTAGTCGTCGATATGCGCTCGTTTCCGATCATGCGAAAGACTACCTGTCCCGTTGTCTTCGACGTAACGCATTCCGTGCAACTTCCCGGCGGCGCTGGAAAATCCAGCGGTGGACAACCTGAATTTATCGAGCCGCTCGCGCGCGCGGGCGTTGCGGTGGGCGTGGACGGCGTTTTCCTGGAAGTGCACGACAATCCCAGCAAGGCGCTTTCGGACGGGACGAATGCGTTGCCGCTCGCGGAATTGCCTGCGCTACTCGGAAAGTTGAAACAGATTGCCGCGCTCGTTCGCGGCTGGAGCGTGCAGTGAGCCTCGATTCGGCGCGACGCGTTTTGCGGATTGAAGCTGCGGCACTTAACGAGCTTCTGCAAAGGCTCGATGGGACCTTCGAGCAGGCCGTGGAGTTGCTGCTGGCTTGCAAAGGCCGCGTTGTAATCATCGGCATGGGTAAGTCGGGCTTGATCGGGAGGAAAATTGCCGCAACATTTTCAAGCACTGGCACGCCATCGATTTTTATGCATCCAGCCGAAGCAGTTCATGGCGATCTTGGCATGCTGATGCGCGACGACGTCGTGATGGCCGTAAGCTACGGCGGAGAGACCGAAGAAATTATTGCACTGCTCGAAACGGTCAAGCGGCTCGGCTTGTGCATGATTGCGTTGACGGGGCATACCAGATCGACAATAGCGGCGGCAAGCGATGTGGTGCTCGACGTAAGTGTGAAGGAAGAAGCGTGCTCATTAAATTTGGCGCCCACCGCTTCGACCACTGTAGCCATGGCGATGGGCGATGCGCTCGCCGTCTCGCTGCTGGAGCGGCGCGGTTTCAGTCACGGCGATTTTGCAGCGTTGCATCCCGGCGGACGGCTCGGCAAAAAGCTTTTGCGCGTCGAAAATTTAATGCATTCTGGAGAAAACCTGCCAAGCGTACCGGTCACCGCGAAAATGCCGGACGTAATTTATGAAATCAGTAAAAGAGGTTTGGGTATGACGACAGTCGTAGATGCCGAGGGTCGTCTTGCAGGCATTCTTACGGATGGCGATCTGCGTCGCCTGATGCAACAGCGTGGCGCGGCTACAATTGATCTGGTGGTTGGCGAATGCATGAACAAGACGCCGCAAACACTCGCCCCCAGCGAACTCGCCGGCAGCGCCCTGCGCATCATGGAGGACCGTCACATCACTTCAGTGGTGGTGGTTGACGCGGGAGAAAAGCCTCTAGGCGTCGTGCACCTGCACGACCTGTGGACGCTGGAGCTTTTCTAACTATGCCGAGGAGTCTCATAGGTTTTCTCCTCTTTTCTCTGTGTCCTCTGCGTTAAAGCTTTTGCCTTAGCCGCGGAAGGCTTTAGCACAGAGGACACAGAAAAAAGGAGAACACGGAGAGATTGAGTTTTAATGGCTAAAAAACTGACCAAGAAAAAAGCCGCGCTATCGCTTGCGGCTCGTGCAAAAAAAATTCGTGTGCTCATTATGGATGTGGATGGCGTGCTCACGGATGGCCGCATATGGCTGCTCTCGCGCCGGGATGGCACGGCCAGCGAAATTAAAGGATTCAGCGCTTATGATGGCGCGGGACTGAAACTTGCGCGCGCTGCCGGACTGCGCACCGGAATAATAACGGGAAGGGAATCCACGGCTGTCGCAGTGCGCGCCCGGGAATGCGAAATTGAATTTGTGTATCAGCATCGCTCGACCAAGATGGCTTCGTTTGATGAAATATTGCAAATCACTGGAGCGGACCCGAGCGAAGTTTCCTACGTCGGCGACGACCTTCCCGACATTCCCGTGCTGGAGCGCGTGGGCCTCGCGGTAGCCGTTGCGAATGCAGCGCCCGAAGTTAAGCGCGCGGCTCACTTTGTAACTTCGCGCTCCGGCGGCGACGGCGCTGTGCGCGAAGTGATTGAGTTAATCGTAAAAGCACAAGGCAAGTGGGAAGCTTTTTCCCGCGACGCCAAAGCATAATTTTTGCGTGGCAAAACGCTCTCCGGTTTTCTCCTCTTTTCTCAGTGTCCTCCGTGCTAAGCCTTCCCCTGCGAAGTCAGAAGCTTTAACACCGAGGGCACAGAGAAAAGAGGAGGAAACCGGAGATTACGGATTGATTATCATTAGGAAGGCCTTTGTCTAAGGTTAACTTCTTGCTTGGCCTAACCCCCGCAGGCTGAAGCCTGCGCCACTTCAGACGGAAAATATTTTCCCTGGTACGTTGGTACTACAAAATTATCTTCATTCTTGCGCAACTCATTTTGACCCCGCGTGTTTGTATTGGTGCTGGCCGGAATTTGTGATTGGGCATCGGGGGCCCGGCACATCCTTTCGGCGGTGTTCCAAAAAAACGAGTGGAGACCATTGAGTCTTCGCAGGAGACTAAAATGAAATCCCGAGTGTCCCGTATATTATTAGGGGTAGTGGTAGCGGCCATACCGTTGTTTTCAGTCGCATGTGGCACAAGTACAAGCGGTAGCCAAGGGTTAACAGGAGGCACGCAAACCGGAATGGTCAACATGATGGTGAGTGATGCTTCGACGGAAGACTGGGCCACGATCGGCATTAAAATTCTTAGCATTTCACTCGTTCCGCAAGGTGGCGGCAGCCCCGTAAATGTTTTTACTGCCGGAAGTTCAGTGCCCACCATCAATCTGGTTCAACTCGATCAACTTGGAGAATTATTGGGAACGCTGTCCGTTCCGGCTGGCACTTACACAGCCGCGAATCTTACGGTCAGCGCGAATTCAGGTGATGTAACTCTGGTGGTTGCCGCCGATCCGGAAACCGGTTTTGCCGGAACAGCGGGAGCGACAATTCCCGCAAACCAGATTCAGATTATTGGCGCAACAGGCGGTGCAGGTAGCAAAACGGTTCCCGTGAATGTAAATTTTGACTCGCCTTTGACCGTCGCGGCAAATCAAACTACTTCTCTCGATGTCGAATTCGATCTTGCGCATCCTGCTTTTCTCGTGGGTCACGTTCCGCCAGCTTTGGGCGGCCAAACTATCTGGGCTATAAATTTTAATAAAGGCCCCGTGCATCACCATCCAATTCGGGACATCCGGCGGCTGGTACTTCGCCATGCATATGGCACGGTAACTGGCGTCTCTTCGGACGACACTTCCATGACAATGACGCGCGATTTTCCGGTCGAGCCGCCTACAACTCCTGAGACAGATATTGCGACTTCGCAATCGCTAACCGTTCTGGCGGACGCAACGAACGGCACGATTTTTTATGATGTCGATGCGAAGACGAACGTGACGATCAAGAATTTCTCCACGCTGGCGAGTAGCCTGTCTGGAAAATTCGTGCGAGTAGCGGCGCGCTATCAATCCAATGGCTCGCTCGTCGCCGTGCGCATCTGGGCATCCACATCTTTCAATAGTGTTTGGCTCAGCCCGGAAGGCCACGTTCTGCATGTCAACACGACTACCGATGTCATTACGATCGAAAACGAATCGGGCGCGCCAGTTCATCTGACAGTCGATAACAACACGGAATTCTTTTTCCGGACGCCGTGGAATGCGGTTTCTGACGCCACTCCCATCGGGCAGGGAACGAGTTTCCTGACCAACAAGGATATCGTACGCGGATTCAAAGTTCACGCCAGCGTCGTTGATCCTCTCGCCACTCCTCTTGTGGCGCAGACGATTGACATCGAAATCGCCCGGTATGATGGAAGCATTTCCGCCGTGAACGGAAATACTTTCACCTACACGCGAAAATTTAATACCGCCACCGACAACTACATCTTTGCAATCCCTTATATCTCCAGCGCAACGGCAAACGGTTCCGATCCTTCCGGCGGAAATCCAATTGCCGGATACAAATGGTGGAACTTCACATTCCCAACCATCGTTGACAGCGGCACGAACGCCATTCCGGATTTTGAATCCGCGACGAACGGAACTGTGAACTTTGGAGGGACTGCCGGAGCCTACCCGGCCTGGGGCGAAACGTTTGCCGTATGGAACGATCCGATTCAGGCGAATTCGTGGGCAGCACCGTGGACCGTGCTCTTGCCCACGACCGTCCCGCTTGGTTCAGCGGCGACTTCTTACTCGAATGGCGTCTTCAGCCTGTCAGAAGCCGGCGGTGTGAACGCGATTCCGGTAAACCTGAGCACCACGTCGGGTTCCGCTACGCTCGTTTATCAGGTGGATATGACAAACGGAGTTGTGACGGTCAGCGCTGTCGACATCACAACTCCTGCTGGACAAAACACGATTACGACCAACCTCGTCACCGGGACGCCAGTAAAAGTGTTCGGCATCCCGCAGGCGAATAACACGATCAAGGCGTATGTGGTGATCTACTACACCGGGACATTGCCGTCAGCGGCGGCGTTGGATTAAAAGCTGCTGGGTTGCGAGGTGTAATTTAGTTCGAGTGGTCATCGGCAAAAACGCAAATGGGACGCTTTCGAGCGTCCCATTTGTTTTAATGTGGCATAGGCTTTAGCCTGTGCGGTTTTAGGCCTTGCAAGATCTAACCCCGCACAGGCTAAAGCCTATGCCACATCAGGCCCTACGCATACGCCAAAACGACTGCCCCTGCAAAGATCAACGTGCCGCCCAGCCAATGGTGCCACGTTACTTTTTCGTGCAGGAAAATTGCGGCGAGAACGATGGCGATCACCACGCTGAGTTTGTCCACGGGAGCGACCTGCGAGGCTTCTCCCAATTGCAGCGCGCGGAAATAGCACAGCCAGGAAAGGCTTGTGGCGATACCCGACAGGATCAGAAAAAGCCAGGTGCGTTTTCCGATTACGGAGAAAGATTCGTTCTTTGTGGCCAGTGCAATGGCCCAGGCAAAAATCACAATCACCACGGTGCGAATCGCCGTCGCCATGTTGGAATTAATTTGCTGAACGCCAACCTTCGCCAACACAGCCGTCAATCCCGCGAAAAATGCGGAAAGCAATGCCCATAGAAACCAATTCATAAGGCTCCTTACCTGCCTGGGAAAACAATCGTCATGGGAGTAGGACTCTTTGACCTTTGCAGCACATACCAGCAAGGAGTGTATCCGTAATGAGGAAAAATGGAATGGACGCAGGATTCCGTTTCGATTGGCGTGTTGGCGTCCAGTTCGTAATCTACTTTGTTGCCTTTCACGGGAATCGCGAGAAGGTGGGGATAGGAAATCGTATCGAAAGGATCGCCCGCCTTTTTTGCGCTCATCCGACGGCGCAAGGAAGCGTAGTCATAGCCGTACGTCAGGGCGAGGATCATCAGCAGCGCATAGCAAATTCGTATCAATAGAGTACGCATCATAAAGTGGCCGCAAATATAGTCGCATATTTTAGCGGGGTACCGGAGAGGGAATCGTTGTGGCGCCGGCGTCCCGCCGGCGGTTTTCCGCAGCGTTCCCGATACGCAAACCCGCCAGCAAGAAGCCGGCGCCACACAAATCCAATGCCCAAAAAAAAGCGCCCCGCGACTCTTCATCGCGGGGCGCTCCGGCCATCATCGAGAGGGAATCGATGATTGGGTAGCGTTAATCGGTTACTCGGCCAGGAACAGAGTCGTTCCTTTTCGGTTTACCAGAAGCAGTACGTTGTCGCCTGCCTTGTGGATCGCCTCCTGGAACTGGGCAACGTTCTTCACCGGTTGATGATTCACTTCCTGAATCACGTCACCTTGCCGCAATCCGGCGGATGCCAGTGGGCTGGATGGGTTGACGTCGGTCACCACCACGCCTGCTGTTGCCGGGGACAAGCCCAATTGATGTGCTGTCTGCGCGTCGAGGTTTTCCACGGTCACGCCGTTCAGTGATTGCTCGGACGGTTTTTCATCGGTGCTGGCCTGTTCTTTATCCGAAGGCAGGTCGCCGAGTTTTACGTTGATGGTTGTGGGATTCCCGTTGCGTATCAGCTTCAGGCTCACGGTAGCGTTGGGATCCATCATGGAGATCGTGTTTCGGAGTTGGCGGCTATCTTCCATCGTTTTGCCGTTCACTTCGAGAATCACGTCACCTCGTTGCATGCCGCTCTTCTGCGCGGGGCCGTTCGGGCTCACATCGCCAACGAGTACGCCCTGCATGTCTTTCAGGTTCATCGCCTTGGAAATTCCAGGCGTGATGTCCTGCACCATGATTCCGAGATAGGCGCGGTTCACTTTGCCGTGATCGAGAATCTGGGTCATGACGCTGCGCGCCAGATTGATCGGAATCGCGAAGCCGATTCCTTCGTTGCCGCCGGAGCCATGCGAGAGAATGGCGGTATTAATTCCTACGAGTTCGCCGCGATCGTTAATCAGTGCGCCACCAGAATTTCCTGGATTAATCGGGGCGTCTGTCTGGATAAAATCTTCGTAGTCTTCAATACCAAGATTGCCGCGGTTCGTGGCGCTGATAATTCCCATGGTGACCGTCTGGCCAACGCCAAACGGGTCGCCAATGGCCAGCGCGTAGTCGCCAACTTGGACCTTGGACGAGTCGCCCACGGTGATCGCGGGAAAATCGCTGCCATCTACTTTAAGCACCGCGATGTCTGTTTTTGCATCTGTGCCAACGATCTTTGCCTTCAGTTGGCGCTTGTCGGCAAACGTCACGCGCACGTCCGTGGCGCCGTCGACCACGTGGTTGTTCGTCAAAATATATCCGTCAGGACTAATGATTACACCTGACCCGAGGCTATCTTCGCGCTCGTCATGTGGCCTGGCGGAATGATTGCCGGAATTGGGTCCGAATTGCTGCCCAAAAAACTGTTGAAAAAATGGAGGCATATCTTCGGGCATTCCTTCCTGCATTTCAGGATGGTCCGAAGCCTTCACTACTTTGGAAGTGGAAATGTTAACGACGTCCGGAAGCACGCCTTTCACGACGGGAGCAAAACCAGTCCTGCTAGGCCCTTCTGCCGGGTCGGCCATCTTCATGGAAATATGGATGCCGGGTGTAAAGAACTTTTGGCTGGCGCGAGCCGCGCCCCAACCTGCCATCGCTACCAAAACAACTAATACACCGGCTAGAAATTTGGATTTTCCCCCAAGCCTCTTCAAATTCATGGTTTCTCCTTGTCTGTGATCCGAACTTTTGACACGCTGCCTGAGCGAATCCAGTTCAGCTTTCCTTATATAAGACGGTCTTGAGGCGAGTGGGTTAGCGTGTGTTCTAATAAGGAAACTTCAGTGATGGGCAGTTGATGTGAGGTAAGTCCCAATAGATGTGTGGGTTGTCTTGTTGGTGCCGGCGTCCCGCCGGCGGGTCTAAGTTATGGCAACGCAACGAAGACCCGCCGCCAAGATGCCGGCGCCACAAGAGACTAAACCGCCTTGCCCGCTGCGACGGCCGACGCCCAGGCCCACTGGAAATTGAAACCGCCGAGATGCCCTGTGACATCGACAACCTCGCCAACGAAGAAGAGTCCCGGAACCAGGTGGCTCTCCATATTTTTGCTGGATAATTCGTCCGTATCGATACCGCCAGATGTAACCTCAGCCTTTTCATATCCTTCGGTGCCGGCGGGCATAATTACCCAGCAGTGAATTTGCTCTTCGAGTGCCAGCAAATCGCGGTTTGACCAGCCCTGAGGGGCGTGCAGATCGAGCCAGCGCGTCGCAAAACGCTTTGGAAGAATGCCTTGCAGCGCAGCATTGGCAGCGGCTAAGTTTCGCTCTTTGCCGTCGCGAATGGCGCGCGTTGGTTCGAGGCCGGGAGCGAGGTCGATCCGGAGGGGCGATCCACCTTGCCAATAAGTGGAGATTTGAAGGATGGCCGGGCCGCTCAAACCCCGGTGTGTGATCAACATTTTTTCGCGAAACGATTGGTGGTCGGAGAATACTTCTACATCCGCGGACACGCCTGCAAGGTCGCAATACTGAGCGCGGTCCGCCGCGGTGAGCGTGAGCGGGACAAGCGCCGGTTTTGTTTCGAGAATCTTTAGCCCAAATTGTCGGGCAAGATCGTATCCCAACGAAGTTGCACCAAGTTTCGGAATCGAAAGCCCGCCAGTCGCCACGACCAGAGAAGGTGCATGATATTCATCCGGACCGGTGGCAGCTATAAAAAAATCCGTGCGCCGAACCTCTTTTATTTCGCAATTAAGAAATATTTGTACGCCGGCAGCGCGGCATTCTTCTTCGAGCATGGTGACAATTTCCTGCGCGGAACCATCGCAAAAAAGCTGGCCTAAATGCTTCTCGTGAAAGGGAACGTTGTGTTTTTCCACCAGGGCGATGAAGTCCGAGGGCTGATAACGCGCCAGCGCTGATTTTGCGAAGTGAGGATTGGCGGAATAGAAATTCTCTGGGGTGCAGTACAGATTCGTAAAATTGCAGCGACCTCCGCCAGAGATCAGGATTTTTTTCCCTGCGCGGTCGGCGCGCTCCAGAATAGCGACGCGTCGGCCGCGCTTGCCCGCCTCGATCGCGCACATCAATCCGGCGGCGCCTGCGCCCAAAATTAAAACATCGAATTTGCGAATCATTTTTAAGAGGCTCAACCGTCATCGGGACGACAAAGATTATCGCAGATTTTGTAGCGCCGGCGTCCCGCCGGCGTTTTGCGCGGCGATACCGCTACGGAGAACCGCGGCGAGACGCCGGCGCCACAAAACCGGTCCAACTCAACGTTGACGGGGCTTTTGGATTACTCCGGACCAATTTTACGCATCCAAGTGTTTGCTATATCGCGAATAGATATTGTTGATTGGACTTTCCATGGCCACCGCGCGAAAGTGGACACGCGATAGCTGTGGATGGGAAGTCTGTGATTTAAGGGGACCCGGATGGCGCCGCCAATTACAGGAACAAAAGAAAACGAAGAAGAACTTCCCGATGTTACACATGCATCAAGCAAAAGGCACTCCAGCTTTGTTCTGACATTGGAAGAAATCGGCAACCTCGCCGCAGAGGGTGGAAAACCCGCGGAAACATTGATGAATGTGGTTGCGTTGATCGGCAAGCGTTTTAAAACGGATGTATGCTCCGCCTATTTGCTTGAACCGGATCGAGCGAACCTGATTCTGGCCGCGACCGTGGGACTGCGCCAGCAATGCGTGGGGACCCTGCGCATGGCGCTGAACGAAGGTCTCGCAGGCCTGGTTGCCGAACAGGTGCAGCCCGTGGCTGTGGAGCGGGCTCAAAATCATCCCCGCTTCAAATATTTCAGCGAGGCAGGCGAGGAGTCCTATCAATCTTTCCTGGGTGTGCCGCTGATTGACGGCGGAGTTCTGCAGGGCGTGCTCGTCGTGCAGACGCTCGATGCCCGCATTTTTAAAGAAGCGGAGATCAAGATGCTTTCGGAGGCGGCCAATCAGCTGGCTCCGGTCGTAAGCGAGGCGCGAACGTTGGACCGCTTCGTTGCTCCGTTGCAGGAACGCCTGTGGTCGCTGGCGCGCAATCTCTGGTGGAGCTGGGATAATGATTCCACGAGCATTTTTCATGACATTGACCCAGGGCGCTGGAAGGAACTGAATCACAATCCGATAGCATTATTGTCGGAACTGCCGCTGGCTTCCCTCGAAAAGCGCGCGCAAGAACTTGTACTGCACAGCCGAGTGAACTATGCCTTCCGCCGCAAGCGGGAATATCTGGATGCGGATCGTACCTGGGGCGCGCGGCACGCCGGTATTTTGCGTCCTCGTCCGGTCGCCTATTTCTCTGCAGAGTTCGGACTGCACGAGTCGCTTCCCGTTTATTCCGGAGGCCTTGGCGTGCTCGCCGGAGACCACATCAAGAGCGCGTCGGATCTGGGAATTCCGCTCGTGGGGATTGGTTTGTTTTACGGGCAGGGCTATTTCCGGCAGCGTTTGGACAAAAACGGTTGGCAACAGGAAGAGTATTTAACGACGGACGTCAGCCACATGCCCATGGAACCGGCGATTGGAGCGAAGGGCGAGCCGGTCACCGTTCAAATCGACACGCGGAGCGGATCGATTCGAGCCAAAGTGTGGCGGCTGAAAATTGGTCGCTGCGTCCTGCTGCTGCTCGATTCCAATGTGGATGGCAATGCGCCCGAAGATAGGGAACTCACGTCGCGGCTTTACGGTGGAGATAGCCGGTTCCGCATCCGCCAGGAATTGCTGTTGGGTGTAGGGGGTTTCCGCGCGCTGAAAGCGATGGGAATTACGCCAAGCGTTTTGCACCTGAACGAAGGGCACAGCGGATTTGCGGTTCTCGAAGCGATTCGCAATCGAATGGAAGAAGAAGGAGTGGATTTCAATACGGCTGTTCCGAGAGTATCGCGCGAAGTTGTGTTTACGACGCATACTCCCGTTCCCGCGGGGCACGATCGGTTCGATGCGGGCCTGATCGAAGAGCATTTGGGTCCTCTCCGCGACGCGATGGGAATTTCCTATGACTGGCTGATGTCGCTCGGGCGGGAAAATCCAAACAACTCGAATGAAAGTTTCTGCATGACTGTGCTCGGCCTGAAAATGGCCCGGCGTGCCAACGCCGTCTCTGCCCTGCACGGGGAAGTTTCGCGCGCGATGTGGACATCGCTCTATCCAGGAAGATCGGAGGAAGCGGTCCCGATTCGCCACATTACAAATGGCGTGCACGTTCCCACATGGCTCGCACCGCAAATGTTCCGTCTGTATGACCGCCACTTGGGTACTGGTTGGGCTGAACACAGTGGCGAGCCGCAGATTTGGGAAGGCATCGAAAGCGTGGACGACGCTGAACTTTGGGAAACACACCTCAGCTTGAAAAATCGGTTGATCGAATTTGCCCGCCACCGTGCTGTGGAACAGGCAGAACGTCGCGGCGAGTCGGCCAAAACTTTGCAAAGTTTGAGCAAAGTTTTAAGTCCGGACGCGCTGACAATTGGTTTTGCGCGCCGCTTTGCCACCTACAAGAGAGCAAACCTGATTCTGGCCGACATGGAAATGCTCGCCTCGATGGTCAACGATCCGAAGCGCCCAGTGCAGTTCGTGTTTGCGGGGAAGGCGCATCCGCACGACACGCCAGGCAAACAGGTGTTGCAGCAAATTGCCGAACTCATGCGCAACAAACAGTTCGCGAATAAATTTGTCTTCATCGAGGACTACGATATCAACGTGGGCCGGCATCTCGTGCAGGGCGTTGATGTGTGGTTGAACAATCCGCGCCGGCCGCTCGAAGCTTCCGGCACCAGCGGGCAAAAAGTCGTGCTGAATGGGGGCCTCAATTTGTCAGTTCTCGACGGTTGGTGGGCCGAAGCCTACGACGGATTAAATGGCTTCGCAATTGGAATCGGGCGGACGCATACGAACATGGATGTACACGATAAGCGCGACGGCGAAAATCTGTATCGCGTGCTGCGCGAAGAAGTGATTCCTCTTTTCTACCATCGCGATCGCGATGGGTTGCCCCGCGGTTGGATCAAGCGCATGAAGCGCACGATTCGCACGCTCGGCTGGAGATTTAACGCGAATCGCATGGTGATGGACTACACGCTGAAAAGTTACATTCCGGCGGCGGGCGGGGCCTCCAGCGACATGCGCGCCGCGGGCTGAGATTTTCTTTTTTTGTAATGGTTTTCTGTGGCATAGGCTTCAGCCTGTGCGCTTTTAGGCCTAGCAAGGACTAAAACCGCACAGGCTAAAGCCTATGCCACTTACCCCCTCAAATTATTCCTAAAATTTCTCTCTGCTGCTATGATGGCCCCATCGTTCGACTTCCAAATGGCTGGTCTGGCAATTGTTAATGCAAATCGGGGGAGGGGCTTCATGAACAGGAAGCTGCTTATCGTTCTTGCGGCAATCGCAATCCTGGGGATGTTTTCAGGAGCTGCCATGGCGCATCACGGTGTCGCCGGATATGACATGACGAAGACAGTCACCCTGCA
>DATHNC010000195.1:0-16846 GCA_035486415.1 Saccharimonadales bacterium (SeqCode) | reverse complement strand
ACCGGCTGGGTTTCAGCACACAGGAATTGCGGAAAAATTATCCGCATCTCATTGTCTGCAATCTTTCGGGCTACGGATCTTCCGGACCGTACAGAGACAAGAAAGCGTACGATTTATTAATTCAGGCGGAAACGGGATTGGTTTCCATTACGGGGACAGAAGAAACGCCGTCAAAAGTCGGCATTTCGATTGCCGATATTTCCTGCGGCATGTATGCCTATTCCGGAATTCTTACTGCTCTGCTCGTGAGGGCGAAAACCGGAGAAGGCGTCGCTCTGGAGACTTCCCTGTTCGATTCGCTCGGCGAATGGATGAGTTACGCCACGTATTTTACGACGTATGGAGGAACGCCTCCGCCGCGCACGGGCGCGAGCCACGCAACCATCGCTCCTTACGGACCGGTTCGAGCGGGCGACGACAAAGTGGTTTATCTGGGATTGCAGAACGAGCGCGAATGGAAAAAGTTTTGCGACGTGGTGCTGCAAAATCCGGAGCTCGCGAGTGATTCGCGCTTCGATTCCAACTCCAATCGCGTTCGCAATCGTCCGCAACTGGACAAGGCCATGGAAGAAGTTTTTCAGAAAATGACCGCAGCGGAGATTATTGCACGGCTAGAAACGGCGCAGATCGCCAACGCGCGAATGAACACGGTGCAGGAATTTTCCGAGCATCCGCAGCACGATGCGCGAAATCGCTGGGGCACCGTGGAGTCGCCGGTGGGCAGGCTCAAGGCGCTGTTTCCGCCGGTGACGATGGAAAACGTGGAGCCGGTGATGAATGAAATTCCGGCTCTTGGTCAGCAAACGGATGCGATTCTGGGTGAACTGGGTTTCGATTCTAGAGAAATCGCAGCCTGGCGCACAGCGGGCGTAATTTAATTTTCAAATTATATTCGTAAGAAGCGGGCTGCTGAAAAAGGAGTGTCATCATGGCGATCAAAGAGGGCTGGACTGGGCGTGTATTTGAAGACTTTGAGGTAGGCGATGTTTACCGCCATCCGCTCGGCCGCACGGTTCTGGCGACGGACAACATCTGGTTCACGCTGCTGACGCAGAATACGAATCCCATCCATTTTGACCGCGCCTATGCGGCGAAAACGGAATTCAAGAAGCCACTGGTCGATTCCACGTTCACGCTCGCACTTGTTACTGGACAATCGGTAGCCGACATTTCTCAAAATGCGATGGCCAATCTTGGCTGGGATGAAGTGCGCCTCCCGAATCCCCTCTTCGAGGGCGACACGGTTTATTCGCAGAGCGAAGTGCTCGAAAAACGCGAATCGAAATCCAGGCCCAACGTGGGCATTGTTCGCTTCAAGACCACCGGCTACACGCAGGAGGGAACCGTGGTGATCGAATTCAAACGCACAATTATGATTTATAAGCGAGGGCAAGTTCCCGAAACAGTAAAAGGCCCGAATATCGCGCCGAAGAGCGCATAATTTTTCCGAACAAAGCCCATGAAGGCAACTTCTCTTCCCGGCGAATCCTTAGCGCGGCCACGCGCTTCCGCTGCCCATGTGGAGGGCGAGCGAGCGCAGATCAGCCGCTGGTGGCGCCTCGTGGGCGGGCTTTCGATGAATCTGGCGCTGGGCACGCTGTATGCCTGGAGCGTTTTCGTTGCGCCGCTCGAAAAGGAATTCGGCTGGAGCCGCGCGCAAACTTCCACCGTGTTCACATTCGCGGCAGTCATGTTTGCAGCGTCCCTGCTGATTGGGGGAAGGCTGCAGGACAGCTTCGGCCCTTTTTGGATATCTTTCGCTGGAAGCATTTTAATCACGCTCAGCTTCTTCCTCTTCTCCTACACATCAAGCCTCTACTTTCTCTATTTTTTCTACGGAGTACTCGGCGGCATCGGAAACGGATTCGGCTACGGCACCGTCGTTCCAGTGATGGCCAAATGGTTTCCGGATAGAATGGGATTAGCGATTGGCCTGGCGCTGGCGGGATACGGCGGCGGCTCGGCTATTTTCGGAACGATTGCCAATCTGGTGTTGTTTCCGCACTTCGGCTGGCGCACTTCGTGCGTCATTCTCAGCGGGATTTTTTTCGTGATGACTATGACGGGCGCGTTCCTCATGAAAAATCCGCTCGCTGTGCAGCCTGCAGCGGGTAATGAAACAAAAGATATTCCAGAGCAGCTGATTCGCAATCGGCATCAATTCACTCCCGGCGAAGTGGTGCACACGCCTGCGTTCTACCTTCTGTGGCTGGGCTTCGGCCTCGGCTCAACAGCGGGACTTATGGTGATCAGCCAGCTCATTCCCTTTGCGCGCAATCAGGGGATCTCGAGCGCCACGATTGCCACCATGGGGCTCGTCGTAGGAGCTTTCGGAAATGTTTCGGGACGCGTGCTTTCCGGATGGCTATCGGACTGGCTTGGCCGGCTGAATACGCTGCGCGTGGTGCTCGCCGTTTCCAGTGTCGCCATGCCCATGTTGTATTGGGTGGGCGCGCATCTGGCCGCGCTCTACGTGCTGATCTATTTTGTTTATTTCTGCTACGGGGCCCAGGCTTCGGTCGTGCCATCCACGGTCTCCGATTTTTGGGGCACGAAATATGCCGGATCGAATTATGGCGCGATTTTTACGGCGTGGGGATTTGCGGGAATTCTCGGACCGACAATCGGCGGCGTGCTGTTCGACAAGTATAGAAATTACGGCGTCGCGTTTTATACGGCTACGGGTTTGGCTATAATTGCGTTGATCTGCATCATGGTGGCGAGGCGGCCGGAAGTTCGGTAAAGGTGTAGTGGATTGCAAACGATTGCGGCAAGTCGTATCGTGCGTTTCAGCGCGCCTTGGTAGACACGACATTGCTTGACGGCGAAGAAAAGGCCCGGGTCTGACCCTTCGCGTTCTCTCAGGGCAAGAGACCGGGGCTACAGCAATCGCGTGGGCTGCAGCAATTTGCTGTAGCCCGCCTCTTTAAAGGCGGGGCCTTTCTTAATGGGTAAGCTAAATTCCTTGTAATACTGACGGAGGCAATTCTCATGGCAAAAACTCCCCCAAAACCGTCTGGCCGACGCGATTTTCTTAAGAGCGTAGTCGCCGGTGCTGCGACGCTGGCCACAACTGCCGAAGCTTTGCCAGCTGCCGCGCAGCCTCATGCTGAGGTGCCCTCAAATGCCATGCCGATCCTGCCGCCGATGGCTGACGCCGATCCGCCGGCCGAACCCGAAGTGCTCAATATTGACCGCTCCGGTTCGGACTACATGGTGGATGTCCTGAAGTCGCTGGGCATCGAATATGTCTGCTCCGTCGCGGGTTCCAGTTTCCGCGCGCTGCATGAATCGGTGATCAACTATGGCGGCAACAAAAGTCCCGAGTTCATATCCTGCTGCCATGAAGAGTCATCGGTGGCTATTGCGCACGGTTACGCCAAGATCGAAGGCAAGCCAATCGCCATTTTCGCTCACGGAACGGTTGGATTGCAGCATGCGTCGATGGCGATCTACAACGCCTACTGCGACCGCGTGCCTGTTTACATCGTGATCGGCAACAATCTGGACGCTACGAAGCGCGACGCCGCCTACGGCGAGTGGCCGCACAGCGTGCAGGATGCCGCGGCGATGGTCCGTGATTACACCAAGTGGGACGATCTGCCAATTTCGCTGCAACATTTTGGCGAATCCGCAGTGCGCGCCTACAAAGTAGCGATGACGCCGCCGATGGGTCCTGTGCTGATTGTCGCCGATAGCGAACTCCAGGAACATCCGATTGAAGACGGAATGACGCCGCACATTCCGAAGCTGACATTGGCCTCTCCCCCGCAGGGCGATTCCGGCTCGGTGGCCGAAGCGGCGCGGATGCTGGTGCAGGCGGAAAATCCGCTGATCGTCGTGGACCGCTACGCGCGAACGCAGGCAGGCATTGATTTACTTGTCCAACTGGCGGAGACGCTGCAAGTTCCGGTGATCGATCAAGCCGCGCGCATGAATTTCCCGACGCGCCACCCTCTCAACCAATCCTCGCGACGCGGCGCGGTCGTCGCAAATGCCGACGTGATCATGGGCCTCGAAGCCACTGACTTCTGGAGCGCGATGAACACCATGCACGATCAGGTGAACCGCACAACGCGTTCGATCGCCAAGAGCGATGTGAAGCTCATCAGCATCACCACCGGAGACCTTTATACGAAGGCGAATTACCAGGATTTTTTCCGTTACACGCCGGTGGATCTGGCGATGGCCGCCGATCCGGAAGCGACGCTGCCGTCACTAATCGAGGAAGTGAAACGCCAGATTCCCTCCGGTCGCAAACAAATTTTGGCGGATCGCGGCAAGAAACTTGCTGCGGCGCACGATCAAGCGCTGGATTTGGCGCGAACGGATGCATCCTACGCATGGGACGCGAGTCCCGTCAGCACTGGCCGCCTTTGCGCGGAAATTTGGGCGCAGATTAAGGACGAAGATTGGTCGCTCGTGTCGCTGCTGAGGCATTTCAGCTGGTGGCCGCTGCGCCTGTGGCCATTTGACAAACATTACCAGTACATTGGCATTCAGGGCGGAGGCGGAGTGGGCTATAACGCTCCGGCATCCGTCGGCGCTGCGCTCGCGAATAAAAAATACGGCCGCCTGTCAATCAGCATTCAGGACGACGGCGATTTGCTTTTTGGCCCGACCGTCCTGTGGACTGCGGCGCACCATCACATTCCATTGCTCAGCGTGATGCACAACAATCGCGCGTATCACGAAGAGTTGATGCACGTGCAGCGCATGGCCAACCGCCACAATCGCGGGATTGACCGCGCGCATATCGGCACAACTTTTGAAGATCCCGCGGTCGATTTTGCCAAGCTCGCGCAAGGTTTGGGCGTCTACGCCGAAGGGCCGATCACGGATCCAAACGAAATTGCGCCGGCCTTGAAACGCGCCATCGCCGTAGTAAAGCGCGGCGAACCGGCGCTGGTGGATGTAGTAACGCAGCCGAGGTAGTGGCTTGAGGTTTAGCTTTTCAGTAGCACAGGCTTCAGCCTGTGGAATTTAGTGCAAGCAAAGTTGAAAGTTATAGGAGCTGATTTCAAGAAGTTGGCATCCACCATAAAAAATCACGAGGGGGCAGTCTTTGCAAAGACTAACCCCCACAGGCTGAAGCCTGTGCTACTGGTGAACCAAGGAGCGAACGTGAACTATTTTCGTGAGCACAGAACTCTTGGCATCGTGGGCCTCGCGGTGATATTGCTCCTCAGCTTCGCACATGCGCGCGCGCAAGAGCCCAAGTCTACAAGTGCGTCCACTGGCAATGCCGAAAACGGGAAGCGCGTCTTCATGAAAGATGGCTGCTACCAGTGCCACGGCCGCGAAGGTCAGGGCTCGAACATGAGCGGACCTCGCATTGCTCCCAATCCCCCGCCGCTGGAAGTGATTCTGGGTTACGTGCGCAAGCCGAGTGGAGAGATGCCGCCATATACGGCCAAAGTTATCTCCGATCAGGAACTCACGGACATTTACGCGTATTTACAATCGCGTCCTGCTCCCTCAAAGGAAAAAGCGGCGCAGCTTTTGAAGTAGGTTTTGTTTTTTTTGTAGCACAGGCTTCAGCCTGTGGGGTTAGTTTTTGCAAGGACTAAACCCCACAGGCTGAAGTCTGTGCTACTTAAATCTAAAATATTTCCCAAATAATTCAGAACAGGCATACAATCCCGTCACCGAGCAACGTTAGAAAGCGGCTAATTTCTGGAGGACCGGCAATGCATAAAAATATTGCAGAACTGCGCAAAGCGTTTGAGAGCGGGAAGATTGATCGCCGCCAGCTGATGCAGGCGCTAGGATTGACTGCGACAGCGGCCTTCGCGGCTGGCGCATTTCCGGAAGCTACCGCATTTGCCGGCGGCGCCGCGCAAATGAACATGGCGGGAAGCACGGCCCTGAAAGCCGTCGCCTATAATCACCTTAATTACACCGTGCACGATTATGCAAAAGTGCGCGACTTCTACGTCAACATGTTCGGCATGAAAGTGGTGTACGACGACGGCAAGCAGTGTTCGGTCGAATGCGGCGATCCGCCGAACGCGATTTACATTCGCCCTCTCAACAGGCCGCTCGATCGACCCGCAGGCACGGGCGAAAATGCGAAGTGGGCCGAGCAAATGGGCACGGGCAACGTCGACCATTTCGCTCTGTCCGTTGAAAATTTTCAGCTGGAAGCAGTGCGCGCGGAACTTGCGCGGCGGGGGCTCGATCCAAAACCGGACGGCGACTATGCGTGGACGATTAAGGATCCCGCGGGAGTGGTGCTACAAATTTGCGCGACCCGCGGCGTTTATCCCGGAGCAGCCGCACCCACCGCAAAAGAATCGGACGGCACCAAAAATCTCAGCTCCATCCCAGGGCCGGACGGCAGCGGATTCAAAGCGGTCGCCGTGAGCCACTTGATGTTGTACGTTCCGGACGTGGACAAGTGCCGCGATTTTTACACCGAACAATTTGGAATGAAGATTGTTTATTACAGGCCGGGCGATGTGTTCGGAGTCGACGCCAAGGGCGGGCCGATTTGTTTTATGAAATTTGGAGATAATTATCTTTATTTGCGCAAGAGCCAGCATCCGGAAAATAAACCGTACGTCTCTCATTTCGCGTTGATCGTGGAGAATTACGATCAAGCCGCGGTAAAAGCGAAACTCGAGAAGCTCGGCTATAAGCCCACGCCGGATGGAAGATATGGGTGGTCGATTACTGATCCAGCAGGCATGCGCACGGAAGTCGCAGGAAAAGGAATGGCCGAGCACGACGGCGGCGATTGCAACGGAAACAATGCGGTATGTCCCGGCGGAGCGGATAAGTAGAAGCTTTCTGAAACAGTTTCCATTCTGAACCAGACTGCGGGTTTACATTGCACACGGCGCAACTGCTGTAGCCCGCCTCTTTAGAGGCGGGGGTTTAGATTCCCGGCGGCAGGGTCGATGTGTGAAATTTGAACCACCGCCTCTTAAGAGGCGGGCTACAGCAGATAGGGCATATTTGCGTAATGATTCGCCGAACAATTTTTTTAAATCGCTATCGAGAGGTTTTCCTATGAAGCTGAAATGTATCAGCCTGATTCTGTTCGCTGCGGCCGTATTGTTTCTGCCTAAAATGTCCTCCGCGCAATCTGGCGGCAAAACTGCTGACCGCCTCTACGTTCTTGATTGCGGTTTGGGCCATTCCCTCGACGAGTCGCGCTGGACGGTTGGCGTGAACGTTGGGAAGCCAATCGATATTACGGTCAGCTGCTATCTGATCCATCACGGAAACGATTATTTCCTGTGGGACACGGGGATCTCCGATGCGGTAGCGGCCATGCCCGACGGCTGGTATCCCAGCAACAATCCTGCGACAGATATTCATTGGACGCGCGCGAAAACTCTGGAATCGCAACTGGCAGGTGTTGGCGTGAAACCCTCCGACATTAAATATGTGGGAATTTCCCATACTCATCCTGACCATATCGGAAACGCGGAGCTGTTCCCTGCCGTGCCGTTTCTGATTCAGAAGGCGGAGTACGACACTTATTTTGCTCCAGGGAGAAACGGAATCGCCAAGCCCCCATCTGACACGCGTCCCACATTTTTGAAAGAGCATCCAGTCACCCTGGTTCAGGAAGACCTGGACGTATTCGGCGATGGCTCGGTGATGATCGTTTTTACGCCGGGCCACACACCCGGTCATCAATCCCTGCTCGTCCATTTGACGAAGACGGGTTACATCCTGCTGAGCGGCGACGCTGTTCACCTGCAGGAAAATTGGGACAATCGCCGCGTTCCTTATTTCGCGACGATGCCGCCCGAGCAGAAGATTCAGACGCAGCTTTCCATGCAACGCATGGCTGATCTGATTTCCTTCTACCATGCACAACTCTGGATCAATCACGAAAAAACGCAAACTGACAAGCTGAAGCATGCGCCCGCCTATTACGACTAGAGGTGAGAGATGTGTTATTTCCTGATCGATGGGAATACAATTTTCGTGACTACTCGAATTTGGTCCATGTAGCGCCCGCCTTGACGCGGGCATGTGCTCGACTCCAATGCGCCCGCCTGAAGGCGGGCGCTACAAAAACGCACAAAACCGGGTTGCCACGTCCGCTCTGAGATTCCCATCTCGTCCCTGCAGATCCATTGCGATCCGGTAAAGCTAATCCGACCTATCCTAAAGGTCAGGTTTAGATATAGGCATCGGCGCGGCATTTTTCAGTAGCCGTATGCGAGGCTTGCTCCTACAGTAAAACCTAGATTGGTCCTGCACGGCCAAATCCAATTTTGAGTGGAAGGTGGAGGAAACATGTGGAATAAGGATAGCCAGCCCGAAGTGCCCGGCAATTCCGCGTCACGAGATACGCGAGTTCCCGGCACTCCTTTGAACGCACCCCCGGCCAATCGCACTGCCCCGGTCGCCGCTCCCGTTGCGCGCAACCTGGCGTGCCTCGGCCCATCCATCGTGGTAAAAGGTGAGATTTCCAGCGAAGAAGATCTGCAGATCGATGGCAAAGTGATCGGAAACATTTCCCTGCGCGGCAACCGGCTGACCGTCGGGCGCTCCGCGGAACTGAACTCCGAAATTAATGCCCGCGAAATTATCGTTTACGGAAGCGCCTCCGGCAATCTTCGCGCGCGCGACCGTGTCGAAATCAAGAAAGACGGCCAGGTAATCGGCGATATTACGACCTCGCGAATCAGCGTCGAAGAAGGCGCCTACTTCAAGGGCCACATCGAAATCGAACGCGCGCAAGCGCCGGCCCAGGAACGCAAGGAGTCGGAAGAGACGGTTGGAACCTCAGCACTCTAGTTCCGCCATTGCTCAGAAGCTACTGGCATAAAAAATCCCCATCAGTGTCATTTCGGAATTCGCACGAAATGATAGCGATGGGGATTTTTTTGCGCCCTGAACAGCCTGACCATCTCACCACACGAACGAGACTGCGTAGCCCCAGTGCTCAACCAGCCCGCCAATGCGGGGTGACTTAACCTGTGTGGCCTAAAAATCTCAAAAGACAGTGAGCGTGAGTTGCATTGGGGCAAACCTGGGAACGCCAATCAGGAGATTGGCGTTCCCAGGAAACATACAATTCCGTGAGAAATACAAGCTAATCTTCTGCGGAAAAATCGACCCTTAAACCCACTCTCCTGCGCGCATCACGGGCTCGGCATTCCCTGTTGCCGTTATGCCGTCCACGTCAATTTTGCCTGAGCCGATCATCCAGTCCACGTGAATCAGGCTGCTGTTCGCTCCGCGAGCGGTCAACTGCTCGGGAGTAAGCGTGTCGCCATCTCGCAGGCATGAGCTATACGCCTGACCGAGGGCGATGTGGCAGGCGGCATTTTCGTCGAACAGTGTGTTCATGAAGAGCATGCCGCTAGCGGAAATAGGCGAGGAGTTCGGCACTAGCGAAACTTCGCCGAGCCGCCGCGCGCCTTCGTCCGTTTCGATCATCCGCAGCAGGACTTGCTCGCCCCGGTCGGCATGGGCTTTTACGATTTTTCCGCCCTTAAACTCGACGGAAATTCCTTCGATCATCGTGCCTTGATGTGACAGAGGCTTGGTGCTGGTCACTTTTCCTTCGACGCGATCTTTATGCGGCGTAGTGAAAACTTCTTCCGTGGGCATGTTGGCAATGCAGTATTGGCCGTTGCCTGCCGTGGTGCCGCCGCCGAGCCACAGGTGGCCGTCGGAGAGGCCAACGCGTAAATCAGTGCCGGGGCCGCGGAAGTGCACCGCCGCGTAACTCTTTTCGTTCAGCAGATCACAGCGCGCGTGCAGGTTTGCGTCGTGTTTTTTCCAGGCGGCCACGGGGTCGGGCTGATCCGCGCGCGAAGCCGCGAAGATGGCTCTCCATAAGCGAGCCACTGCTTCATCCTTTGGGAGATCGGGGAAAACGGCTGCGGCCCAGGCGGGTGTCGCGCTCGCCACGATGGTCCAGTTAATCTCATGGCGCGTAATCAGTTCGAGCGCAGGGCGATAGGCTTTGGACATGGCGCGATTCGCGCGGCTCACTTTTTCGGGGTCTTCCTTGGAAAGCAGGGACGGATCGCTGCCGGTGATGGCCAGTCGCGCCGCTCCTTTGCGGAACGCCTGCGCCATGCCTTCGTACAGCCAAGAGGCGGCGACATCGTAGCTGGCGTCTCGCCCATTGCGGTAACGAAGCAGCGTGGCTTCCTCATCCGTCAAGATCGTGGTGACGAGCGTTGCGCCCGCCTTGTACGCGTGTTCCGTGATGCGCCGCGCGAGCGGCACCGCGTCGAGCGTCGCGGTCATCACAAGCTCTTGTCCGGGCGCGAGACCCAATCCGGCGTGCACCGCCACCGACGCCAGGCGATCGAGATTTTTTTCAAATTCGGTCGTGGTCGTGGATTGCGTTTTGTTTTCTGTTGTGGTTGTCATACCTGCAATTATTGCGCGAGAACCTGCTCGTTGACAATCCGGCAGAGTCATTAGACGGATGAGAGCATGGCGGACGAGCCAGTGTTCCGTGAAATGGTTAGACACCAAAAAGAAAGCGGTCCTTGCCTTGTGTAGCGCCCGCCTTCAGGCGGGCATGCACGAGCACGAGGAGATGCCCGCGTGAATGCGGGCGCTACAAAACATTCTATTCGAGATGAGGCTTGAAAAATTAACTTACGGGATGAGCTTTAAACCCATGCGTGGCGAGGTCTTTCTGCGCTTCTGCCAGGTCTTTCTGATTCGCATAGGGGCCTACCTGCACATGGTAGGAATTCACCCACAAAAGATTTTTATGCACCAGCACGGCGTGAAACCCTAGTTCCGTCAACTTGTCCACGGCGCTGCTTGCCCAGGTCTCATCCTTAAACGTGCCCACTTCCACATAAAGTTTTTGAATTTTGGCATCACTATCGATCGCTTTAGGCTGAGCCGCCGCGCTGCCCGCATCGACGACCGGTTCAGGCGCTTTAATCGATTCCGTGGGAGTTGCAACAGGAGCCAGAGTTACGGGAGCTGGGGAGTTCGACGCAACAAGGCTCTCCGCCGGTGCGGAACTTGCCAAAGCCTGAGCGTTCGTGGAACCTGGGAAGTTCTTTTGCGACTTCGGTTTGTCCGCCGGAACAGACAATTTCGCCTGTTTTGGTTTGGGCACCGGCTTCACTGTGGCTTCCGTCGCCGCAACATGCGTGTCATTCAAATTTTGCGTAGATGCATCTGCAGTCGAAGGCGACAACTGCAAGCTTTCCGGCTTGGCGTCCTCATACAGGCTTACATTGCGCGATGTAATCGGGCTGACTGGAATTTCGGCAGAAGGAGTTGTCGACGCCGCCGCGAATCCTCCGGCAGCGGGAGTCAGTGAATGGGAGGTCTGCCCGGTACCCGGAACGGTTTGTGCGCTGATTGTGTTCGTTTTCCAGCCACCCAAAAATAGAAATACGGTTAGCGCGCCGACCATTCCGGCCATGCCAAGAATGGCCTTGGGCTCGTGTTGAATCCCAACTGGAGCGCTGACATCTTTCTGGTCAAAAAGTTTTTCCGCAGCTTCCATGCCTTCGCGAACTTGTCTGCGAACCTCGGCTTCCGCCAATGCTCCCCAGCGGTTGAGCGCAGCTTCCCAGGGACTGAGAGGGCGCGCCTTTGCTGCTTTTACCAGGGCATTTTCAAGTGCGTCGGCGGACTGAAAGCGTCTGGCGGGATCCTTCTGCAGGCACTTCATGATCACGACTTCGATGGCTCGGGAAAGTTGCGGCACAATTTCACGAGGGCGCTTCGGATAATCCCGAATTTGTTTGATGGCCACCGCGACGGGCGTATCACCGCTGAAAGCGGGAACACCGGTCACCATTTCATAAAGCAGCAGTCCCACTGCATAAATATCGGTGCAGGAATTTACCGGTTTCAAATCGGCTTGTTCCGGAGCCATGTACGCCGGCGTGCCTACGATCGTGCCGGTCATCGGCCCTTCGCGATGAACCATACGGGCAATCCCGAAGTCCATGATTTTTACGGTGCCCTTGCGATCGAGCATGATGTTCGCCGGCTTCAGATCGCGATGCACGATTCCCTGCGCATGCGCCTCGCGCAGACCCGCGCAAATCTGGCGCGCGATGTCCAGCGCTTCCGTCACAGGCATGGCTCCTGCGCGATATAACTTGGACGACAAACTTTCGCCCTCGATCAATTCCATGGACGTGTAAGCCATTCCATTGAGGCGCGTAAACTCATGGATGCGGCATACATTCTTGTGCGTAATTTTGCGGGCCAGGCAGAGTTCCCGCTTGAAATTTTCCTGAGCTTCCGGGTCGGAAGCAATTTCTGGCTTAAGAATTTTCAACGCGACAATTTCGCTGGTTTCCTGGTCACGAACTTTATACACAATCCCCGTGCCGCCCGAGCCGATCTGGGATATGACTTCGTAACGCGGTGGAATGTGCGACGTCGATGTTACGCGTTCCTGCACACGGTAGGCTTCGGTGTTACTCCAGACCACTTCGAAGATGTCTTCTTTTTCCGTGCGGCCATCGATAGTGAGCTTATTTAGCCAGCGGCAACGCAGGTCAACTTCTTTGGAGATCGATTCGTAGGTGGCGCGTGAAATTAAAATTTGCGCGGGGGCCGTGTGCTTGACGATGCGGGCCGTTACGTTGACCACGTCGCCAAAAAGGTCATTCCCTTTGCGGAAACCGACGCCAGTATGAATACCGATGCGGATGTCCACCCGCTGATTTTCAGGCTGCGATGAATTGAATTTCAGGAATTCGCGCTCGATCTCCACGGCGGCGCGTACTGCGGATGCGGCGTCCGGGAATTCGGCCATGGCGGAGTCGCCAATGGTCTTGACCACTTTGCCGCCATGTTTCTCAATCGCCTGCGCGGCCAACTCGTCATGACGATGGATCATCACGAGTCCTGCCGTATCGCCATTGCGGTCAAAATAGCTGGTTGAGCCCACCACGTCGGTAAAAAGCACCGTCAAGGCATTCTTGTGCCTGCGGAGCTGTTCATCGATCTCAGCTCGTGCTTTGAGAAGTGCGTCGACGTCGTCTGCGGAATGCATAAATTATGACCTATTAAGTGTGCCAAGAGGATGGCGGTTAGCCAATGGTTCAGGAGTAACAAACTAGTAGTACGTATGTACCTGAGGAAATTTAGTACCACATTTTCCGGTAGTGTCCTAATTTAAAAATCTCATTTAGGGATTGCGGCATTCAACGTGCTACGAATCCACTCAGACACACTCTGATCGTTTGCCTTTGCCGCCGATTCCATCGCCTTAAGGTCGTCCGTGGTGAAACGCACAGGCACAATATGACTTTTAGCCTGTCCCTTTGGGAGATAAGGACGACCAACTTTTTTAGATTTCTTCGCTTGGCTCAAGGTTTCTAAACTCCTGTACGATTGCCGCTTTGACTGCCGCCTCAGCCGATAAGATCGGCGCGATATGAAGCACAGTTACGTGTCGCTTCGGCTTCTTTGGATTGTCCGTATCGTGTGACCACGCATAAACTCTATCGGTTTTGGGGTGGCCTTTAATCTCGAATACTTCAACTATGCCCTCCCAAATGGTTTTGCCCTGAAACGTCTCTTTCACGGGCACACTCTGAAGATAAGTGGCCTCGACGCCGTGCAATCTCTTTATCACGGCCTTCAGTTCGTCTAAGTGGTTCACACGGTAGCCTCGACTAGGTTTCCAACTGTCCAAAAGTCTCGCTCAATTCCTGCCGCCATTGCGGGAGTCGCACGCAAAGCATTGTGACGTTTTACGAAATTGTAGTACGCGAAGTGAAGGGCAACCGCAGCTTCAAAGTTTTCAAATTTCTTGCTGAAAGCGTAGGTCAGGCGAGTCAAACGGCGCATATGAAGGCGAGTCGTTCCATTCAGCCGCTCAACGTGGCTGGTGGTAACGAGGTCCATGTCAGGACGGCCAGCAAAGGTTCTCTTGTCCACACGAATCACTTCCGCATCAAGGGCTTCGCTCTCATACACCTTGATAACTTGCGCGTAATCTACATCCTTCCCAAAGGCCCGCTCTACCGCTTCTACGTAACCGGGAAGGCCATCAGTGGACACCTGAATGCGATTCATCATTCGTGAGGCTACATCGCTCACAAAGGCATTTGCTGTGACCATATCGCGCTTGCCTACCTTGAACGAGGGAACCAGTTTCGTGTCCGCATCAATCGCGCAGAAGGTCCAAACATCCCCCAATTCGCGGCTATCCTCGGGTTGAACGTGCTTCTGTTTCTTTCCGATAAATCCCCACAGCTCATCAAATTGCAAATGCTCGCAAGAGAGATTCCGCATCTTGGCATCGAGCAATTCCGCGCAGCCCTTACCGACGCGAACGCCAAGCCGCATGATTGTGTCGCGGTGAACACCTGTCATACGTTCAATCTGGCGAATGCCCGAACCCTCTGCCAAGGCGCTGATGATTTGAACTTGTTTGTCGAGGCTTAGAGTATTTGCCATATGCGATCTCCCTATGGCAGTTAGTGTATTACAATAATATGGCGTTGTCAAGAGTTTTTGTGTTACAGTATCGACATGCCAGCCGGACCTCGTAGATTTATCGCTTTTGCACGGCGTCTCTTGGTTAAGATGACGAGGATTGAGAAAGTCATTCAGAATCAGACCAAAACAATATCCGAAGCAATAGAAACCGCTCAGGCAACACAAAATTCCCCAAAGCCAACTGTTGCGGAAATTCACATACCAGAGACCGTAGTAACTCGCAAGGCCCCCGATGATGCAACCGATGATAAGAGGTATCAGAAGCGTACGCTCGTGGTGGCATCGTTGACTTTGCTGGCCGTTGTTATCTATGCGTGGCTGGCGTATGAGCAATGGCAAGAGATGATTGCGGCTACGGGAGCCACTATCGACGCTGTTCACGAAGCCCGTCGTAGTAGGCAACAAAATCAAAATTCTTTTTCTGCCACTATCGAACAATTCCATTTGGATCAAAGAGCTTGGGTTGGACCCGAAATGATGATCATCAAAGAGATGCATGCCCCTGATCCAATAAACATAGATATTACCATTGTCAATTCTGGCAAGACTCCAGCTCTCAAAATGAAAGTGCGTTACTATCTCTATGTATCTGATAGCATTATAGATATTGAGAAAACTTCTAAGTCCATTCTTGCGATGCCAAAAGGAGAATCGACTGTCTCTACTCTGTTTCCCAACCAAACCAACCACTTGATTGCTCCTACAAGTACGACCGATGAATTGGGGATACAGAGCGTCAAAACTGGTAGAAAACTCCTTTATTTTTTTGCATGGATTTCGTATGACGATGTTTTCAAAGGGCATCACGAAACTAGATTTTGCTCGCAGTTTCGGCCTAATGGACAGGTACTTTCTGCTTGTGACGGCCAATACGATTACGCCAATTGAGAAAAGAATCCAAATTAGGACACTACCCATTTTCCGCATTTTTTGACCTTCTATGTTATTGATAAATACAAGGATAATTGAACTCAAATTGTTCGATTCCCGATGCTCTTAAAGCAGCAAAAGCTGCCCGCGCCTAAAACGAGAGGGCGCTACGAAACCGGTTTCGTAGAGGCGTCTTCCTTCTGCGCTCTCCGGAATGAAGACGGCGACCCGGTTTGGTGACGGGTCAGATAAAATCCGTTCGACTAGACCTCCTCGCGCGAGTCTTGGTGCATACTAGCCGGGATCGAACACATTTGAATTATGCTGGGTTCCATGGACTACGAATCAAAATGTCCGGTAACGGGCAAACGAAAGTACGACACGGAAGGCGAAGCGCTGTCGACAGCCGCGCACCAGATCGCGACCAATGCCGCACCAAATGACCTTCGTGCCTATGTTTGCACCTACTGCGAGGCATGGCATCTCACCAAGGGAACGGGAAAAAGCGAGAAGAAACGAAAGGGGCGTTGAGCGCCCCTCGAAATGTGAAGATTGGAATAATGAATTTAGATTTTTTGTTCACGAAGGATTGTCGTTGCGGATTGCATAGAGCACATGCCTCCTGAAAACATGCCCCTCCGGAACGCGCGGGTGATCGAAGTCGAGTTCCGGAATATGTTTCATTCCGATTTTTTGCATCACGCGGCGGGAACGAACATTGGTGGGTACCGTAATCGCCACGATTTCTTTTAACTTAACCGTTTCAAATCCGTAGCGAAGCACCGCGCTCGCGCCCTCAGTTGCCAGGCCTTTCCCCCAATACTTCTGGGCGAGGCGCCACCCAATCTCCACTGCGGGTTGAGCCAAAGAGGGGACGGCAAAGGTCATCGTCACCATGCCAATAAAACCGATGAATTCGCCTGTCGAAATCAATTCAGTCGCAAAAAAGGTGAATCCATCTCTATCGTGCGCGGACTGGATATGGCGAATTTCGGCATCGCTTTTCTCATGGGTGAGAACAGAAGGAAAGAATTCGCGCACTCTCGGATCGGCATTCATTTCCGCAAAGGGCTGAAAATCTTCGTCCTTCCAGGGGCGTAGAAGCAATCGATCAGTAGTAATCATTGTCGTTTCCTCTCCTCAAATAATAATCCCAAGCCCTGGAGGGACGTCACATCGTAGCCCACCGTTTTCAACGGTGGGTCGAGCAATTGAATCTGCAAAAAGCCCCGTAGGGGCGACACAAATGGCGGGCAATTGTGTCGCCCCGCCGAGTGTGCGTGAGAACTCTCTTGAATTTTAAAATAGAATAATGCAGTAAAGAGGCCTGACACGAATTCTACCGTACAACCCGGATCAAGCGTATCTTTTGCCACCGAACGTGAAAGATGTGTTGGGAGCTAATCATCTGGTGTTCTTTGTTCATGGAGTGGTGGAGCGTTTAAACCTGGAGGAGTTCGTCCAGGTGTATGGGGACGAAGGCGGAGCCGTCTAGGCACCGGAGTTGATGTTGAAGGTATGGTTGTACGCGTATGCGTTAGGCGTGACG
>DATHNC010000194.1:0-9273 GCA_035486415.1 Saccharimonadales bacterium (SeqCode) | reverse complement strand
GCTCGGCACCTATCGCAAATATCAAGGCGGGGAAAAAATTATTGGCGTGCTGGGTTGCGTCGCACAGCAGGAAGGCGAAGAAATTTTTGAACGCTCTCCCTGGGTGCGCCTCGTCTGCGGCTCGGCCAGCTACAGCAAGCTGCCTGAACTCATCAGAGAACTGGAGTTGGGGAACCGCCGCGTCACGGGCCTGGACAAGGATACGGACGCGACATTTGAAACGGAAATGACCCGCCGTGACAATCCGTTTCGCGCCTACCTCACGATTATCGAAGGCTGCGACAAGGCCTGCTCCTATTGCGTTGTGCCGTTCACGCGCGGACCGGAACGCAGCCGCGCCAGCGCATCCGTCCTCGAAGATGTGCGCAGGCTGGCCGACGCGGGCTATTCCGAAATTCAGTTGCTCGGGCAAACCGTAAATTCCTACAAAGATCCGTCCGGCAGAAAAATGTCTTTCGCGGAACTGCTCGTAGCAGTGGCGGGCGTGAAGGGAATTCGCCGCGTACGCTTCACAACATCGCACCCGCGGGATTTTGGGCGTGACATTGTCGAGGCCATCGATTCCACTCCGCAGCTTTGCGACCACGTCCATCTGCCGGTGCAGTCCGGATCGACGCGCATTTTGCGCGAGATGCTGCGAACTTATACGCGCGAGGAATATCTGGAAAAAATCGCCCTCATTCGCGAAGCGCGCCGCCCGATCAGCGTAACGTCGGACATCATCGTGGGATTTCCCGGCGAAACAGAAGAAGATCTGGAAGAAACGCTGACCCTCCTGGACGTTGCGCAGTATGACGGCGTTTTTGCGTTTCAATATTCGCCGCGACCCAATACTTCTGCTCAAAACATGCCCGATGCGATTCCCGAGGAGGAAAAAGGCCGCCGCCTTGCCCGCCTGATGGATTATCAGCGCGTAATTCAGCAGCGGCGCAACGATGCGCTTGTCGGAAAAAGTCTGGAAGTCCTGGTGGACACGGCGTCGAGGCGCGCAGGAAATTGGGCGGGACGCTGTTCAAACAACCAGATGCTAAATTTCACTTCGCCGCGCGAGAACCTTCTGGGAGAATACGTGCAGGTTCGTGTGACCAGCGCTGGACCGATTAGCTTGGTGGGGGAACACGAAGTATAATTTCCCTTGGACAGCGAAAATAAGCTGTCCGCTTTCGTGGCGGCGACACCACAAAGAGCAACTTAGCGACTGGGAATTCTTGATTTAAGAGGTAGATGGATTTGCCGCCAAAATCAGTATCCGGGGAGGTTTCCATGGAAGTCGAAATGAAGATCCGCGGACTGATGATGGACCCGGTCACCAACATGCCCATCGTAGTGCTCAAAGATGCGCAGGGCACGGCAGTTCTTCCGATTTGGGTTGGAATCTACGAAGCAAACGCCATCGCTCTCGAAATCGAAAAAGTGCAAACGCCGCGCCCCATGACGCACGATTTGCTGCGCAATGTTTTCCTCGGCCTCGATGTGCGGGTGCAAAAAGTTGTGGTGAACGATCTCAAGGATGACACGTTTTACGCGCTGATCTGGGTGGAGCGCAACGGCGAAATTTTTTCCATCGATTCGCGCCCGAGCGACGCACTCGCCCTGGCGCTGCGCGTGGACTGCCCCATCTTCGTGGAAGACGAAGTCCTGAAAAGCTCAAAGGTTTCCAGCGCAATCTCCGAAAAATCCACCAGCGAAGAACTCCGTAAATGGCTCGAAGGCCTCTCCGACGAGGACCTCGGCCGCTACAAGATGTGAGTGTCGCCGGCCAGCGTTTCGACTACGAAGTCTCTTCACAGAAACCCAAAGCTTTAATACAGAGGACACCGAGAAAGAGGAGAGAGGCGGAGAGTGCGCGCATGACCTCTCCGTCTTTCTCCTCTTTCTCGGTGTCCTCTGTGTTAAGTTTTTTCCGTGTTGTACACGCGACCCTGGCCACTTTTTTGTCGCATGAACAGCACAATGAACCCGCCAGCGAGCGTAGGAATCGCTAAAGTCAAAAGCCCAGTCTTATAATTTCCCGTAAAATCTTTCGCCAGCCCCATCCAGTAAGGGCCGAGAAATCCCCCCATAATGGCAATCGTATTCGCTGTTGCGATCCCGGCAGCCGCTGATTTTCCCGTAAGAAAGCTGGAAGGAATAGTCCACGAGGGCCCAGCCGTGGCATTGAAGCCAATAAAAATAATCGCGTAGGCGGGAAGTGCGAAGATCGGTGCCGTCGTAAATCCTCCCACCACAAACGCCGCCGCAATCAGGAATACAGGCACGGCGATGTGCAGGTAGCGTTCGCCCGCGCGATCGGAATGTTGCCCGTTGAACACAAGACCCGCCGCCCCAAGCATGCCGAAGATGGCGACGATGAAGCCGACTCTCATATTGCTGTAGCCGGTGCTCTGCTGAATGAGTATCGGAGCGGAAAACGAGAACGCGTAAAAACCAATGTAGGTGCACAGCATGTAAATGCCCAGCAGCAGCACGCGCGGATTCAGAATGGCGTGGAAAACACCTTCCGCGTGGCCAGCTCCCGCAGCGGCGGAATTATCATCGCGCAACCGATTCACCAGCCAGTCACGCTCTTCCGGCGTAAGCCACTTCGCGTCAGCCGGAGTATTCGGCAGATAGAAAAGGAACACGGCGCTGAGAATTACGGCAGGCAGTCCCTCCGCCAGAAAAAGCCATTGCCAACCGGCAAGCCCCATGCGCCCCTGAAGATTGAGCAGCACTCCCGCGAGGCCGCCCATAAAAACCGAACTGAGCGGCAGCGCCACGTAAAATTGGCTCACCGTTCGCGCACGCATGTTGGCCGGAAACCACTGGCTGAGGTAGTAGACCACGCCAGGGAAGAAGCCCGCCTCGGACATGCCCAGCAGAAAACGTACCACGTAAAATTGAAATGGCGTTTTCACCAGCATCATGCTCATGGCAAGCGAGCCCCATGTAAACATGATGCGCGCAATCCACCGTGAAGCGCCAAACCGCACCAGCAGCAGGTTCGACGGTATTTCGCACGCCGCGTAACTCAAAAAGAAAAGCCCCGCGCCCAGCCCGTAACTCGCCGCGCTGAAATGCAGATCGCGATTCATTTGCAGCGCCGCGAAACTGATATTTACGCGATCCGTATACGCCACGCCGTAAGCGATGGCGATCAGCGGAATGAGCCGCACGCTCGCTTTGCGCAGCGCGGATGCGCCCGTCACCATTTCTGTTGTGCTCGAAGCGTTCATGGAATATGCCGAACCATCACCAAGTGATCCAAGCGGGAGAGAATACCACGTAGGAGAGGCTTCACTGGCTGCGGAAAAAGTATTTTATTCTGTCATTCCGAGCGGAGCGAGGAATCTCTCTTCGATATAACCATATGAACAAGAAGAAAGAGAGATTCCTCGCTCCGCTCGGAATGACAGAAATAGTGAGTTGTGAACCTCACCTTCAATTCACTTTTCCGCAACATAGAGAAACCGCGCCAGCCGCCCACTCGAAGTCAAAGTGTGCACACGGCTGAGAAATTTCTGCAGCCCTTCAAAATTGGCCTCGCCTTCCATCTGCTGCAATGCAGTCATTCGTTTGGCGCGCGCGTCGCGCCAGCGTTGCGAGATTTCCGCCGCCTGTTGGGTCGTGTCGAGCGCTTGAACGAAAGTGAAGCCTGCCTCTTGAATGAGCCGCTCGTTTTCTCCACGCGGCACAAAAATGTAGTATCCGATGGAACTGCGCGCCGCGATTTCTTCGTTTGTGATGGCTCCATTTACAACGAGCGCGTCGCTGAACGCAAGACGGGCACCCGGCTTCATCACACGTCGGCATTCGCGCAACAGTTGCAGCCGATTGGGAATATGGCAAAACGCGTCGTTGGAATAAACCGCATCGAAAGTTTTGGCAGAAACGTTCCCCGAAGCGTCGTCAGAAAAGGGAAGCGGCGTCCCGCCGTTATGCTCGATAAAGCGCACTCGATCGGCAAGCCCCTGCATCTGTGCGGAATGCTGTCCGGCCCGAATGCCGTGCGCGTTCGTGTCAATCCCCGTAACCCGGCAGCCAATCGTCGCCGCAAAATGCAGCGCGCACCCTCCCGCGCCGCACCCAATTTCGAGCACATTGCTCGACGCCCCGATTTTCAGCAGCCGCGGAATTTCCGCCAGCTCCGCCCCATTCATCCAACTCGTCTGCCCGAGATCCACGCCATACGTCTCGCGCCGCAAATCGGAATACACTTCGATCTCGCTGTTCCTGTAAGAAGTGTTGTAGAGGTCTACTTTGTCTGGCATTTGATCCTTTGCCTTCGAGCGAAGCACCCGCAGAGTTTCGCACAAAAATAGTTGGGACCTAAGAAAATTAGCAGCGACAAATAGAAGTGGTTTCAAGTTTCTTGAGGACATCGGCTAAGGATGTAAAAACTCCTTGCGCCAACTGCCTTGTAGCATTTGATGGGGGCACAAGATCAGGAATCATATATACCTGCATTCCCGCGGCATTGGCGGCAACAACTCCCGATTCGGCATCTTCCAGGACCAGGCAGACGGCCTGTTCAACGCCGAGGCGCTCTGCGGCAAGAAGAAAAATATCTGGAAACGGTTTCCCGTGCGCCACTTCGTCTCCCGTCACCACCGCCTCGAACCTATGAAGCAATCCAGCCGAATTCAGCGTGGACAAAGCCTTCCGCCGTTCCGCCGAGGTTGCTACCGCCTTGGGTATCTTTCTCGATTCAAGAAATATCAGGAGGCTATCAAGGCCAGTTTTTTTCGCTATCGGTGCACTTGAAAACGCGTTGGCTTCGCACTTTTGGACGCAGTCTTGGAATTTCTGCAGAGGAAATTCAGGGCCAAACGCATCCACGAGCGTTTCGAAGCCGTCTTTCCTGCTGCGGCCCACCAACTTTTTGTAAATTTCGTCAGTCAAATCATAGCCGCATGCGGCCGAGGCCTGCTTCCATGCACATCGGTAGAGTGGCTCCGTGTCCAACATGAGTCCATCCATATCGAAGATGACGGCGCGGATTAGCACCCGGCCAGCTTACGGCAAAGTTCGGGGCCTTCGAAGAAAAATCATGGTGATAAATGGTGTTCGAAACACTTAGCACAACAAATGCCGTAATTTCCGCGAAAAAGAATTGCAATTATGCGGATACACTCATGGCACGTACGATGACAATTGTACGAATCGAGAATGACCGGAGATATTTATGAACCAGCAAACAGCCCCCCCAAACCCTTTGGTGCTTTCTTATCTCGCGTTGCGCAAGGGTGTCGGGATTGTCGGATTCGCGCTACCTTTTGCCCTGGCACTCGGAGGGTTTCTCGTCGGGCGTGACGGAATACGAAGCACGATGAGTGACTACTACTATACCGATATGCGGGGCATATTCGTGGGCAGCTTGAGCGCCATCGGAGTCTTCCTGATGTCCACCAGAGGATACGACCTTCAAGACGAAATAACCGGGCGGCTCACCGCGGCCTTCGCGATTGGCATCGCGCTTTTTCCAACGACCCCGAGCGCTGGTGCTACCTCGCGAGCAAAGGTTCTCGGTGCCATGCATCTGTCGTCCGCCGCGCTGTTTTATCTGACCGTTGCGTACATCTCCATCGCGTTATTCACAAAAACCAGCGCGGGTAACAATCCCACCCCTCAAAAGCTCCAAAGGAACATTGTGTATCGCGTCTGCGGTTATGCCATTCTCGCCTGTATTTCCCTGATTCTTGCCTACGAGTTGCTGCCAGACAAAACCTCAATCGAGAAACACACTCCAGTGTTTTGGCTTGAGTCCGTCGCATCGGTCTCCTTCGGCGTTTCATGGCTAACCAAGGGCGAAACGATATTGAAGGATTAGTAGGCGTAGAGTTGCACAGACAACAAAGCCCCACCCTGTAAATGCGAAGGATGGCCCCCCAAATTCAAATATAATGCCCGGGTCACCCGCCCAATTTTCATTTGGAATTGAACACTGTAGTTGAGTCTTCTTCCCCATCAAGGCGAGTAGGCCATCCTTTAGCTTAGATTTGATTTTTCGGGTGGCGAACCCTTTACGTATTTTGTGAAAGGCACGTTTTTTTGTCCCAAGTGCAGTGGCTCTTTCGAGATTGAACACGCAGAAAAGCTGCCCGCCCAAAAATCGGCCGGGCGCTACGAAAGCATCGGCAAACCGGTTTGGTAGAGAACTCTCCGTCCCCGTGTCGATCGGGACGGAAAGAGCGCTCGGCGTTTCGTAAAATGAAGCAGAAATCTAAATTCGAGTGCTTTCAATTCGCCATAAGGCCAGACCCCCGTCGTTACATCTGCAATACGCACTCAAAAAAACAGGCGCAGCGACCTGAAAAACCGCAGATCGCTGCGCCCGCTGAAATTATCGAACAGAAGAAGCGTATGGCCGAGCAAATCTATTAAGGCTTTTTCGGCACAGCCCCAGGCTTGAACATGTCGGACAAATCGGCGACATTCGCTGCATCGCCCAGATACGGACCCACATGGAAAATATTCTGCATGGTCCGCAAGTCTGAGGAATGCGTGTAGTTGATCGGGCTGGCGTAGGGAAGGCCGTCCACGTTTTCGTGAGCGCGGTCGGAGATGACGATCTCGGCTACCGTGTGATTGAAATCGTTCTGGGTGGCAGAATCGCCCGTGGCGCCGTCGGGCTCGGATTCGTCCCACCAAAGAATGATCACGCCATGATTCTTGTAGGCGTCCGAGGCCATGATCACAGGAATGATCTGGCTCAGGAAGTCGTCGCCTTGCTTGATGTTTGCGGAATCGCCCATCAGCCCTTTGTAGCCTCCGCTGAGCGAGGTATGCATGTCGTTATATTGGTTCGGCGTAATCCAGTTGTAATCGGCCACCGCGCCATTGGTCAGATCGGTCATCAACTGCTGCAACGGGGCATAGTGCGAGGTCAATGGATTCGTGGTCGTCAAGTTGTTGCCCCCGTTGGTATCGTCGAAGAACACCATGGGATTATGCTTGGCGGCATAATTGAACTGCGATGAGCCGTTGTAGGCGTTATTGCCGCAAGTCCAACTCCCCGAAAAACTGTTCAGCGGCACCGTCCATTGATTCTGCGGCAGAGGCACATTGCACATGGAAACGTCCGTGTCTTCCTGATACGACTTCCACGTTTTCCCGGCCTTCGTCAGTAATGTGCTCAAGTGAAGCGGGGTGTTCTGACTGTTGGGCGGGTTATCCAGGAACGGGTTATCGTCGTTCAATACCCCAAAATTCGTGCCGGCTTCCGCCCAGATATAGTTGGGCTCGGATGGATGGATGCTGGCATTCGCTCCGCTCGGAGTGGCTAAGACGTTGTGGTAGGCCGTGGCATACGAGACCTGCGCGCTGATGTTAACGGTCGAGCCATTAATGTTGGCGAATGCTTTTCCATTCACAAGACTGTTAATAAACGGCGCGTTCGGATTTCCATAAATTTGCTGAATCTTGCCGGGCAATTGCACTGGCTGGGTCCAGTTATGATTCTCCATCGCGATCACGAAAACAGTCTTGATTTGCTGGGCGCTCGCTGTGGAGTAGCCCAAGGTAATCAAGAGGATAATCATGATCAAATTGCGGAAATTTCTTATATTTAGCACGGAGCCCCCAAACTTAGAATTATCAACGAATGCCGGACCGCGTTTCAGGCCGCTTAATAATAAACTCGGCATCAGTGCACCGCAATAATTAGAGGGCTATATTTCAGTTTGAAGAGGCTTATATTAATTTTGAGAAAATTTTATTCGAAATATTGATATTAAATTTATTCGCCCAGCCTCGGCGGGTAGGGCACACGTCCCAATGGAAAATGAATGTGACTAAATGGAGATGACCGCGTCCGAAATGGCGAATGAGATTGTAAGGCATGGAAAGAAGAGCCAAAGCCCCGACCCTCTAAAGGCGAGAGGATCGACCACCCAGAAAGGCAAGGACGAAAAAACAAAGCCGGTAGCTTAGCGATAATATAATAAAGTGATACCGTTCAAGGTGTGACAAGACGTCAATAATAATTGCAATTGCTGTGCCACCCGCCCGCGTCTGGGAGTTGTATTAAGGCGTGGGGCGCAAATGATTTCGCGGAATGGCAAATGCCAGGCCACCCGCCCCGGCAGGGGGATCCATGCAATCTCAACTCTTTCAAGGCACCTTGGAACAGTGGAACTCCGTGGACATGACTCACATAATCGTGGCTCTGATTGTTACGGCCTTCCTTCTTTTGGTAAGCGTGGCTTGGGCAAGGGTCGCTTTGGGAAGCGCCACCGCGCCTTTTGAAAAGAGGTCGGGGCGGAGATGGCTGCTCAGGCCCAGCAATCTCCTCTTTGTAGTCGGTATCGTAGGAGTCTTTTACCTTTCTCTGGGCCAACCACAGATTGGCCCGCTCAACATTCGTGGATATGCGGGCATTCTTATCTTGGCCTTCGTGCTCCGCTATTCCGAAAACAAAGCGATAGGTGGATGGCCCGGCCGCTAAAGCTGAACTTAGGTTGATCCGTCATTGACACTCGAAGCTGTGAAAAAAACCTCAATTTGGGTCGGGTGGGCCATGCCTTGACCATCGTTCTCCTCGTGGGCCGCCCAACCTAGTCAAGCTTGACGATGGTATCGTATATGTTACCATTAAGCGTAGTCGAAATACGCGAGTATCTTGACCAAGGCGGACACAGTCCGTTTGCCACGTGATCTGACCGTCTGAACGCAGAGGCGGCGGCCAAGGTAGCGGCTGCCCTGGCACGCATCCGACAAGGGAATTATTCCAGCACCAAGAGCGTTGGGGCTGGCATTCATGAGTACCGCATTAATTTCGGCCCAGGCTACCGGATTTACTTTGGTAAAGTTGGCGACCACCTTGTAATCCTGGTAGGTGGCGGAACAAAAAGACGTCAGCAGCACGACATCGAGACCGCATTGGCCCGATGGGAAGATTATAAAGAGCGAAAAAAGAAAAGAAGGTAGTAACGATGGCTTTGACGCGAGATTTCAAGGAAACAATTCGAGAGCGCGTAAAGCGCGATCCTGCCTTCCGCAAGGCGCTTCTCCGAGAGGGAATCGAAAACTTTCTTTCAGGTGACGTAGAAACCGGCAAGATCATTCTGCGTGATTTTATCAATGCCACCGTTGGTTTTGCTAAACTGAGCGACGTTACCCATCGCTCGACGAAAAGTCTGATGAGGATGCTCGGTCCAAGTGGCAATCCCCAGGCCCGCAACTTGTTCGAAATAGTTGCTTTTTTGCAGGAAGCGGAAGGAGTGTGCTTCGAGGTACGCACGACACGCGGGGCCCGACTCGCGAAGCGCAGCCCGTCCTCTCAAGGAATAAAAC
>DATHNC010000193.1:0-26378 GCA_035486415.1 Saccharimonadales bacterium (SeqCode) | reverse complement strand
GTCGTCAGCCGCCAGTGCGCCACAAGTTCCAGGCCGCGAAAAAAACCCAACACCGTGTTTGTGTTCCCGACATCCAGAGTCAGCAGCATTAATTCGCCTCGGATAGAGTTCCGGCTATCACCGGCAAGACTCGTCCATCATCGCGCCGCACGCGCAGCAGGCCCCCCGGCTCGAGTCCCTCTGTCGTGCCCGTGTACGTTTCAGTTGCAGCTTCGATGCGCACGCGCTTCCCGCGCGCAAAACTGGAAACTTCCGAAAAGCGGGCCACGATTGATTCCGGCCCTTCCGCAAGGAACTGATTGTAGTAGGAGTCCAGGTGCCGCAGCAACCGCGCAACGGTCTCGACGCGCGATTGCGCGCGCTCCGTCTCGATTCGCAACGAAGTGGCGATTTTCGTCAATTCCTCCGGAATGCGCTCGTGATTCACGTTGATGCCGATCCCCACAGCCACAAAATGGATGCGATCCTGCTCCGCATTCATTTCAGTAAGAATTCCACAGAATTTTTTGCGCCCAAATAATAAATCATTGGGCCAGCGCAGGTCCGGAGTAAGCCCGGTCTGCTCGATGATGGCTTCACGCACGGCGAGACCAGCAACGAGTGTAATGAGCGGAGCCTGTTGCGGCGAAATCTGCGGCCTCAGCAGCACGGTCATGTATATTCCGTTCGACTTTTCCGAATGCCACGTATGTCCCGCTCGGCCGCGCCCCGCCGTCTGCTCTTCCGCAAAAACCACGGTTCCATGTGGTTCGTCGCGCTCTCCAAGCGTCATGGCCACGGAATTCGTCGAATCAATTTTGAAAAAATGATAGATGCGCTTTCCAAGCGCCCCGGATTGCAGCCTGCGGTGCAGTAATTTAGGCGTCAAAAGATCCGGCACTTTTTCGATCTGGTACCCAGTCCGCGGATGCCCCTTCACCTTAACGCCCAGAGCGCGCAGTTTTTCAATCCATCGCCACACCGTCGCGCGACTCACGCCAATTTCGCGAGCAATTTTCGCCCCGCTGATGACGATCATCGCGTTATCAGCAAGCAGCGCGAGCAGCGCATCAATGCGCCGATCGGTGGTCCCCGGAAATGCGCTGTGCGCCATGATTTGTATAGATTCGACTACGACAGTTTGAGCCGCGCCAACGGCGCGGAGGTTACTAGCCGGGGGCAACGCCCCGGGTACGTGTTCAAAACGTGGTATTCACCCTGAAATGGTGGAGGGTCCCTTGCGCCCCTTCAGGGCGCAACACCAATCGAGCTCGCAACCCATGGCGTTGCCCTGGGCTAGCGTCGATCGGCGCTTTCAGCGCCGGAAACAATGCATAAATCGTTACAGCTTCTCAAATTGCGCCAGGCGCTCTTTTAATTTCGCGAGTTCTGTTCGCCGTTCCCCTAGCGTTGCCTCCATGCCCTGGACGATTTTCTCCGGCGCCTTGCTGCGGAATGTTTCATCTTGAAGACGCGCTTCTTTCGATGCGATGTCTTTTGTCAGGCGCTCGATTTCTTTTCGCAACCGCGCGACTTCCGCAGGAATGTCAATCGCCGCATCAAACGCGATAAACAACTCGAAATCCTTGTTCGAGCGCACCACGCCTTTGGTCGAATCAAACGGCGGCTTGGCAAAAGAAAGGGAAGAGAGGTTCGCCAGTCGCAAAATGGTATCGAGGCTGCGCTCCACGGTTGATTGCACGGCCGGGCCAGCGGGTCCAAGCTGCGCAGGAAGTTTCGCTTTCGGATCGAGCTTCATTTCCGCGCGAATGTTGCGCGCAGCGGTCATGATCTCCTGCAACATGGCGACCTGCTCTTCGGCCGCAGCGTCGATGCGTTCCGCGTGCGGCAATGGAAATCGGTCCAGCGCAATCGAGCGTGCGCCGTCGCGTTGCGGCAACTGGTGCCACAATTCTTCCGTGAGAAATGGCATGAAGGGATGCAGCAGCCGCAGCGCGCTTTCAAAAGCCGCAAAAAGATTTTTCCACGTCGCCGAAGCCTTCACACGATCCTCGGAAACGAGTTCCGGCTTCACCCATTCGATGTACCAGTCGCAGAAGTCGCCCCAGAAAAAGTGATACACGACGTGCGCCGCCTCATGAAAACGGAAATGTTCAAGCGCATCGTTCACCTGCGCGGTAGCGCGAGCAAGCCGCGAAAAAATCCAGCGGTCAATCAACGGGACTTCCGCGCCTGCGGCATAAGGAGCGCCCGCGCGCATATCGGGCGACGCAAGATGCTCCAACGTTTCACCGCCCGCTGTCTCGTACTTGTCCAGATTCATAAACACAAAACGCGCCGCGTTCCAAATCTTATTTGCAAACGCGCGGTAACTTAAGATTCGATCTTCGGTCAGGATGATGTCGGTCCCCGGCGCCGCCATACTCGCCAGCGTAAAGCGCATCGCATCCGTCCCGAATTTCTCATTCATCTCCACGGGATCGATTCCTGTGCCCTTGGACTTCGACATTTTCTGGCCTTCAGCATTCCGCACAATCGAATGCATCCAGACCTGCTTGAACGGCGCTTGACCCGTAAATTTCAGGCCCATCATGATCATGCGAGCGACCCAAAAGAAAAGGATGTCGTACGCAGTGATGAGCAACGTCGTCGGATAGTATTTTCGGTAGTCGGGTGTATCGTCTGGCCATCCCATTGTCGAAAAAGGCCAAAGCGCCGAGCTGAACCACGTTTCCAGCACATCGGGGTCTTGTGTCAGATGACCAGAGCCGCACTTATTGCACGTAGTTGGCGCTTGGCGAGCCACAATGATTTCTTTGCACTCTCCGCATGTCCACGCAGGGATGCGATGCCCCCACCACAGCTGTCGCGAGATGCACCAGTCGCGAATATTGCGCATCCACTCAAAATATTCCGTGCGGCGATTGTCCGGCATTAGCTCGATATCGCCGCGCTCCACCTCAGCGATCGCAGGCTCGGCCAACGGTTTCATTTTCACAAACCACTGTGTCGAAGCGCGCGGCTCGATGATCGTTCCGCAACGGTCGCACGTTCCGACCGCATGCGTATGATCCGCAATTTTCACGAGTAGCCCAGCTGCTTCCAGATCGGCAACCACGCGTTTTCTCGCCTCAAATCGATCGAGCCCCGCATACGGCCCTGCCGCGGCGCTCATTTTAGCGTCGTCAGTCATCACGTCGATCTCGGGCAGGTTGTGGCGTCGTCCAATTTCAAAGTCGTTGGGATCGTGTGCCGGCGTAACTTTCACTGCGCCGGTCCCAAATTCGCGATCCACTACAAAATCATCCACGATGGGAATCTCGCGGTTGACAAGCGGCAGCATCACCATCTTGCCAATCAGGTGCAGGTAGCGCTCGTCGCTCGGATGAACGGCCACTGCCGTATCGCCCAGCATCGTTTCGGGCCGCGTGGTGGCCACGACCACAGATTCATTCGTCCCCACAATCGGGTAGCGGATGTGCCACAAGTGCCCCTGCCGCTCTTCGTGCACGGTTTCCAGGTCGCTGATCGCGGTGCGGCATTGCGGGCACCAGTTCACGATGTAATGCCCGCGGTAGATCAGCCCATCTTCGTAAAGCCGCACAAAAACTTCGGTGACGGCGCGTGACAATTCCGGCGACAGCGTAAATCGTTCGCGCGTCCAGTCGCAGCTTTCGCCCAGCTGCAGCATTTGCTTCGTGATCGTTCCGCCGGACTCGGCCTTCCATTCCCACACCTTTTTTTCAAATGCTTCGCGGCCAAGGTCGCGGTAGTTGATACCTTTTGCGGCCAGTTGCCGCACCACAACGCGCTGCGTAGAGATCCCCGCGTGGTCGGTTCCGGGCAAATAGAGCGTGTTATAGCCCTGCATGCGCCGCCAGCGCGTGATGATATCGATTTCCGTGTGATCCAGCATATGGCCGATGTGTAGCGATCCAGTCACGTTGGGTGGGGGAATAACGATGGAAAAAACTGGCCCCGGCGCGTTGACATCCGCGCGAAACAAGTTTTCTTCGGCCCATCTTTTGGCCCATTTCTGTTCAATCTGCTGAGGCTCGTAAGCCTTGGGAATCTCTCTTGGCATGTTCTCCAGACCTGTGAATAAGAGAATTACTATACGGATGCTCGCGCAGGCGGTCAAATCGGGCTGGGAGCGCATATACGTGGCATAGGCTTTAGCCTGTGCGGTTTTAGGCCTTACAATGACTGACCCCGCACAGGCTAAAGCCTATGCCACGTAAGACGAAATGCCGTCAGTGGACGCGATTTGGGAAAATTAGGCGAAGGGAATGAATTCTAGCGTTTGGTGATTTCGCGATGGACGAGCGCTTGGACAACGGGGCGTAGAAATTCCTTGGTGATAATGTCCACCACTTGCGGACGCATCTTGTCCAAAACACGTTGAACGACCGCTTCGACAAGCGCGGGATCGGGACCTACCGTGGTTGCAGGCTCGGTTGCCGCGGAAGTTGCGGCAGGTGTGCTTGCTCCATTGCTTTGATGATTCGTCAATGTTTCTGCAGGAGTCGTCTTTTGCGAAACAGTTGCAGTTGTGCCGTTCGCGAGTAACGCTGCAGATGCATTCGCAAGCGCCGGTGCCGCGGGCTTTGCTTTTTCAACAGACTTTTCTGGAAGATTTGTATGAAGACTGGCAGCCAGATCGGCCCAATCCATTTTCGGCAACGAGCGCGCCGTATCTTCCAGGCTGCTGTTCGTTGTCTTCGAAACGGGCTGCAAAGTTTCCGGAGAAACGGTCTGCGCACTCGCTTTGGCGGGAGCCACAGGCTGCTTCATCAATTCCGATGCGGAAGAAGATGACGAATGCGATTTCTCCGCATTCGATTCATCCGCCGGAGATTTCAAATTCGAAGCGAGTTCGGCCCAGTCGTGCATGGGCAGGGAACGAGCTGGGTCTTCCACGCTCTTCGCTTGTGAATTGGAATCAAGAAGAGCAGACGGCCAAGTCACAGGCTTTTCTTCTGCTCGCTCCGCAGCCGAATGTTCGTCATGCGCAGTGCTAACCTTTGCTTCTCCGCGAACCGAGTCCACTGCTTTCGACTGCAAACTCGTCGCAAGATCGGACCAATCCTGCTTCTGAATCGATCGTACGGTATCTTCCGCGGTCTGCCCGTTTGCCTTCCCATTTGCTTCAGTTGATCCAGGCAGCTTTAATTCATTTGAGGCCTGGACTGAGGCCTGGACTGAGGCCTGGACTGAAGTCTGAACCGGCGAGACTGATTTCTCTGGAATGGAAGCCGCGGTTTCCAAATCTGTCGCAGATAATGCCGCCTGAGGAGCAACCAGCGCCGCTCGGGCTGCCGGAAGCTCTACGACGGTTGCCTCAATCGCGGGTTCGAGTGGCTCATGTTCTTTTACTTCGAGAAGGTCTGTTGGCTCGGGCACCGCTGCGCTCCACTCGGGAGTGCTGACGGGGATTTCTTCCTGCTTTGGCGGCGGAACCGAAGCCATCCACTCCAGGGGATTCGCGGCGAGGTCCGCCGCTTTGGATGCTTCCACATTCAGGGAAGCCTGCGAAGCTGCATCTTGCAAACGCAATGGAGAAGGCTCCACAATCGTAGAAACTTGGTCGGAAGCCGCGTCTTTCTCGTCGTGGACCAGTTCTAAGGGCTCCTCAATTTCTTTCGATTTTACTTCAGCGACGGAGTTCAAAGTTTCGTTTCCGAGCCTCCAACCAACCGCCGGAATCGAATCCGAAGCATCCGCCTCGTCATCGGAGTCGCCTGAATTTGTTTCCTGCTCGGGATTTTCTGTTTTCCAGAAAATTGGTGCGCCAAGCGCTTCATCGCGCGCGCTAGTAAGAATCTGCTCGTTATCCGCCGGCTCTTCAAGTTGCGTGTGGGCTGCGGAAAGTTCGATTTCCGGGGAATCCAAGAGTTGGGAAAACGCAACAGGGTGATTGCTTTCGCCGAAAGAAATGCGGCTGTCCAGCGGCCGTGAAGTTTCTTCCTGCGTTTCTTCGGACATAGATGACGCGGAATTATGGTCGTCGGCGACCGCCACGCCCCCAGACCGGCTTTGCTTCGAAACTGCTGGTTTGGACACCGCAGCCGCGACCAGCCGGTCTCCAAGCTTGCGATCCAGCAGTGTTTTTACCATCGCAATCAGGGGATCGGGCGGAACGAACGGCTTTTTCAAAATTCCGTCAGCGCCAACGCGCTGTGCTTCGCGCTCATCGAGAGGATCGAACGCGCCAACCAGCAGCACCACGGGTACTTGTGAGAATCGCGAGTCCTTTTTTACGTATTCGCAAACTTCATATCCATTGCGAACGGGCATGAAAATATCGGCGAGGACCAGATCGGGCATCACATCGGGAAGTTTTTTTACCGCGGCTTCACCGTTGTTGACCGCAACTACTTCAACGCCCAGATCGGCCAAAGCGAGCGCTACCGTCTTCTGAACGTTGCTGTTATCGTCGGCTACCAGAATCTTTGCCACGTGCAGTCCTCCAATTACCGGAAACACTTAGAGCTATAACGTGAAGAAGGCAGATAATGCCCTGAACCATTCGTAACATCGGGATTCAAGTGAGTCAATACAGCGACGAAACCAGTGTGTCGCAATCGGCTAGTCCTGAAAATCACCTGTACGAAAGGACAGGTAGGCTGATTTCACCGTGAATCGATTGTCCTCTAAAGAGGGCCGCTGCGATAGCTTTAATCGCCGCATCGCAATTCAAAAAAAATAGGTGTGAATTCTTGGAATCGTAATCGGACAAATGGGCTGGCGGAAATTCTGCCCATATTTCAATCGCCCAACGGGCGAAAACATCAAGCAATTTAAAAAGGAATTAATTTTCGCAGGCCACCTTTTTTCTTGCTGCTGGATTCCTGGCCGGAATTGGCGGGTGGCGCGGTTGTCGTTGCCGGTTGCGCGGCGCTCGTATCCGTTGTTGTCGCCGTCGTTCCGGAAGAAGAATCCGTACCCGCCGGCGTCGCGTCCGCAGGAGTCGTCGCGACTGGAGCGGGCAGCGCGTTCGGGCTTCCTGGCGTGATGGTTTCTACCGCCGCCGTGCTTCCGACACTGGACCCCGCCACGGCCGGCACATTCGGCTGCAAGCTGAAGCCGATCGTCTCATCGCCGGTTTCGCTTGCGGGCGTCATCGTCGGATCACCGCTTCGTGCGGCCGCTGAATAGTCCGGGCTGTTTTTAAGTATGCCCATGGACCGCTTCACTAATCCCGGACGCGGCGCGTTTTGTTCCTGTTGCATTCGCGCCACGGCCGTTGGATCGGGCGGCGGAACGGGAACGCCAAACTTCACCAGTTTATTTTTTGCGTCGCCTGTAAGGGAAGAGAGCGGGTAATCTTTCACGATTCTGCTGTAATACTTTGCGGCAATGTCATTGTGCTCGGTCTTCTCATAAATTTGACCCAGCATCCAGTTGGCCTGGTCCGCCTGGCTGTAGAGTGGGTAGCGGGTGGTCAACTCAATGAGTCGCGCGCCCGCGGCGCGGTATGCGGCGCGCAAATAATAAAAATCGGCAACCCTGAAATTTCCTTCCGCCAGGACTTCCTGCACATCGCGCAAGTGCTGCTCGGCCTGTGGGCGCAAAGGACTATTTGGATATTTCTCAAGGAACGTCTGGTACTCGGCTTCGGCCTGCACGGCTTCCGCGTGATCGCGGTCCGGTTTTTCCATCTGGCGAAGATGCGCGGTGGCCACTTGCAGTTGGGCGTACGCCGACTCTTCGAGGAACGGGAAGAAGGTAATGAAATCTTTGTACTCGACAATGGATTGCTTCAGGCCCGCCGTGCCGCCTTCTTTAAAGTAAGAATCGCCGATAGCTAATTTAGCTTTGGCCAGATATTCGCTGTCCGGATAGGTGTTAATCACGGTTTGTAAAGCCAGGCGCCCGGTCGCATAGCGGCCGTGCTTCAAATCTTCCGTGGCTTTCTCGTAGAGAACTTTGTCCGGCTCAGCCGAAGTGCCGGCCGCGGGAGTGGTTGCCTTTTTGCCGAGGCAGCCGGTTAGGAAAAAAGCGCCGAGGGCTAATACACAAATGGTCTGGCTTTGTTTGAAATTTTTTCTTTTCATTAATTACCCTGGACCTTGCCCTTAAACTTTTTGTGCCAACGCATGGTCGGCCAATTGTTTCATTTTGCGAACGGCCTCTGCGGCATCTGGAGTATGAAATATGGAGGTTCCTGCAACTAGAATTTCGGCCCCGGCTCGAACCAGATCAACGACGATGTCCGGAGCGACTCCCCCATCCACTTCGATCCGGAACGAGTAATTATAGCTCTCACGAATTCGTTTTAGCTCGCGAATCTTTCCAATGGCCCCGGGAATAAATTTTTGCCCCCCGAACCCCGGATTGACGGACATCACTAAAACGTGATCCACCTTGTCCAAAACTTCGGAAAGCATGACAACGGGTGTCGCGGGATTGATGACTGCGCCTGCCTTGCATCCATGTTCACGAATCAGACTCAGCGTCCGGTCCAGGTGCGGAGTGGCCTCCTGATGCACCGATATCATGTTGGCGCCCGCCTCCGCAAACGCCTGAATGTACAGCTCCGGGTTCTCGATCATCAGATGCACATCCAGAGGCAGCCGGGTTGCCTTGTGCAATGAGGAAACGACAGGGACTCCTATCGAAATATTGGGGACAAAATGTCCGTCCATCACATCCACATGCAGCAGCGCGGCCCCGCCCTGCTGCACCGCACGAATTCCTTCTCCCAGGCAAGAAAAATCAGCCGCAAGTATGGAAGGAGCGATTTCAACGGGATAGTTCACGGTTTCTCCGCGGACATCTTACCAGATTCGCGCATTGGTCCACACCGCAACAGCCGAAAAAAGTATTCGGCGCTTACCGCTGATCTTTTCCTGCCTTACGACTACTGCGCCACTACCATTTCAATCGTCGATTCGCTGGTAATTTTTGTTCCCTGGGCTGGAGTCTGTTCGGTCACGGTGCCTTTCGGCCACTGCGGGGCGGGGACATAGTTGGTCTTGGCAAGTTTGAGGCCTGACGAGGTAAGCAGCCGGTCCGCATCCGGCAAGGGCATGCCCACGAGCCAGGGCATCACGTAGGCGGGTGGCGGGGCTTCCTGCGCAACGAGCAAGTCCACGCGAGGGCTCGGCGCGCGCGCGCCTGGTTTTGGCGTTTGCTGCAGAATCGTATCGGACAGTGCCGCGGGAGAGGTGTAAGCAGAAACCTCGCCGAGCTGCAAACCCACTTGCAGCAATTGAATGCGCGCCACTCGCAGTGATTCTCCGGTTAGCGAAGGAGCGTTTATATTTTGAGGGCCAAGGCTGAGCACCACATGCGCATTCTGCGAGCTCTTCATTCGCTCGCCTTCCGGGGGACTCTGCCGCGCTACCGTGTTGATCGGTAAATTACTGTAGACACGATCGACCACTTTTAATTGCAGGCCGCGCCCTTGCAGAATGGCTTGCGCTTCGCCTGAACTTTTGCCGACAAGATTCGGCATGTTTACTTCGCGGCCCTGCACCGCGAAACGCATGGCAGTAATGGCGCTCAAAAACGCCGCCGCTGCCAGAATGAAAACCAGCAGCCCCATGCGAAACACCCATTCAATCCGTTCGCGAAAACTCATGCGCTCACCGCGACCAATTTAGCATGCGAGGGGAAGCCGTGCCAGTGGCGCGCGGAACATTTTAACACAGAGGGCACAGAGAACACAGAGAAAAACAAGAGAACCTTAGAGAAAAAATGAAGAACCAGAAGAGAGAATCCCAGATTTTGTCCCAAGATTTAAACTGTACCCATCTCTCTCCGCGGCCCTCTGTGGCCTTTCTCAGTGTCCTCTGTGTAAGCCTTTCGCATTTAGCTTTTGATTTTCCGCCGCTCGATGGCCACCCCAAAGAACCCGTCTGTCCCGTGCTCAACCGGAAAAGTGTGAAAGAATCCGTTGGCATCGATAACGCTTTCCAGCGCGACAGAAATCTGTAAGGAATTCTTGATCGCATGTCGTGGATCAACAATCTGGAATTCGTCACCAGTCTCCTGAAGCACTTCGCGCACGACCTGTTCGTTCTCCTCCGGCTCAAGCGAGCAAGTGGAGTACACCAGCCGCCCGCCCGTCGACAAGTGCCGCAACGCATTTCGTAGTAACCCCGCCTGCCGCGATCGCAAATCGCTAATGTCATCGGCACGAAGCTTCCACCGAATTTCCGGATGCCGCGCAAGCGTGCCCGTCCCGGAGCAGGGAACGTCGACCAATATGCGATCGAATGTCTGTCCGAACGGTTTTGAATTCGGAAGAGTTTCCGCGCTATCGAGGACAAATGTTTCCACGTTTCGAACACCGCCACGTTCGAACCGCTCCTTCATGGCGCGAACGCGGTTCGCATGCAGGTCGCCCGCGATGACGCGGCCTTGCTCACCGGTCGCGCGGGCAAGCAGCAGCGTCTTGCCGCCCGGCGCCGCGCATAGATCAAGTACCGTCTGGCCAGGTTCGACCGCCAGAAGCCGCGCCACGGCCTGCGAAGCCTCATCCTGCAGCGCGATCCATCCGTCGCGAACGGCCGCGCACGCCGACGGGTTTCCTCCCTTCAGAACCCACGCGTCACGCAGCAGCCGCCCGGGATGGATGTTCGTCTTTGTATTCCGCAGTAGCAACCGGGCTTCATCTTCTTTTTTAGGATCGAGCAGGTAGCCGGAAAGGGCTGGGACGTGATTATTTGCCTGGAGCAGATTGCGGCTGCGCTCCTCTCCATACGTTCGAATCCATCGCTCGACCAACCAGGTGGGATGCGAGTATCGAATTCCCAACCGGTCAGCGTGAGAAGTGGCCGTGGGCAAAAGATGAGCGACGGCATCAGGTGGCGAAATATCGTCACGCCGCTCCTTCGCGGCCTTTCGAAGGATGGCGTTCACCAGATTCGCCGCCGAACGTTTCCTCGCGCGCTTCACCAGTTCCACCGACTCGTGAACAGCGGCGTGCGCGGGCACGCGGTCCAGAAAATAAAGTTGATAGAAGCCGAGGCGCAGCGCGATGCGCACCTCCGCGTCCGTCACATCCGCCGGCTTTTTCAAATAGCGATCGATCAGGAAATCGAGCAGCCGCTGCCAGCGCAACACTCCAAGCGCAAGCTCAGTGGCGAGCCCTGCATCCTCGGTCTTCACGGAATCGTTGAGCAAGGCGCGTAAAACATCATCCGCATATGCGTTTTGTTTTGCGACGCGTAGCAATACATCGAATGCAATCGTTCGGGCCTGTGAAATGGTCATGAGTGGCGCCGGCGTCTCGCCGGCGGGTTTTGCATCTTTCTCAATTCTACTTTGCTGCTCAGTTTGTGATCAAAGCCGCCGGCGAGACGCCAGCGCCACGAAGTCCAAATCAAACGAATTGGTCGTCGGGCTTCATTCGTGCGCCAATTGCGAATTCGCGCGCGGTAATTTTTTTGCGGCCTTCCAATTGTACGGATTCTAATCGAAGGAATGTGTTTTCCCCGCATGCGACATAAATCTCTTTTCCGGCAGCGATAATTTCTCCCGGCTCTTTCTTCGCAACGGCAAGGTCTGCTGCGCCGAGTGATTCGGGGCGACCCCATAGGTGGCACGTTTGGCCGCGAAAAGTTGAATATGAGCCGGGCCAGGGAGTGAAGCCGCGCATGCGATTGTAAATTTGTTGTGCGCTTTGAGCCCAACTGATTCGGCCATCTTCTTTTTTCAGAATGGGCGCGTATGAGACGCCGGCTTCATCCTGCGGCGCTGGCGCGATTTCTTCGCGATCGAATAGCAGCAGCGTTTCGACGATCAAATCAGCACCGACCGCGCTCATGCGCGCGGCAAGCTCGGGCGAAGTTTCCTCCGGGCCAATCGCGACCTCACGCCGCAAAAGCGTTGGGCCGGTATCCATGCCAGCATTAATTTGCATGGTGGTGAGACCCGTGACGGTTTCGCCGTTGGCGAGGGCCCAGTGGATGGGCGCGGCGCCGCGATACTTCGGCAAGAGAGATCCGTGCACATTCAGCCAGCCGAGGCGGGGAATGGTCAGGAGTCGAGCGGGAATAATTTGTCCGTAGGCAATGATCACAACGGCATCGGGCGCAAGGCGCTTCAAAAAATCCTGAGAAGATTCGGACTTGATGGATTCCGGTTGATAAACGTGCAGCCCAAGTTCGAGCGCCGTTTCTTTTACGGGTGAGGCGGTTACATTTCCGCCGCGTCCGCGCGGGCGGTCCGGCTGAGTGATCACGGCTTCGATGGAAAATTCGGGACGCTCCGCGAGCCGCCGGAGAGAGGGAACTGCAAATTCCGGCGTACCGCAAAAAACAATGCGCAGTGCAGTCATGGCAGTGATGAAAAAATCTACCAGTCGCCGGTCTTCCGCAATTTGCGGATCCGGCGCTTGATTAAATCTCTCTTGAGCATACTGAGATGCTGAATAAAAAGAATGCCGTCGAGGTGGTCGATCTCATGGCAAAACGCGCGGGCCAGCAAACCCTCGCCGCGCATTTCGTAGGTTTCGCCTTTTACGTTCTGCGCGCGCACGGTCACGTAGGCGGGGCGCAAAACATTTCCGCGGAAACTCGGCAGGGAAAGGCAGCCTTCCTCTTCGCGCTGATCTCCCTCGACGTGAATAATTTGAGGATTCGCGAGCACAAGCCTCGCCTCGGGATTTTTCCCGACGCTGACGTCAACCACTGCCAGACGTTTCGACATCCCGATTTGCGTTGCAGCCAGGCCCACGCCCTGCGCCACATACATGGACTCAAACATGTCCTCGCAAAGTTTCGCGAGATCGTCATCAAATTTTTCCACCGGCCTGGTCGGAGCTTCCAGCACAGCCGCGCCATACTTTGTAATCGGATAGATCATCTCAGGGACTCACTCGATTCGTTGGAACCACGGATGCACACGGATTAACACGGATAAGAAAACCGATAAAATCAGAATGAATTGGACTGATTTGTAATTTCCAGCTTTCTCCATCGCCACTTTTGAATTCAACCCTATTCATACCACCAATCTTCGGTATTGAAGTTTTGGGCACGCAAAATTAATTAAAAGCCCAACTCTAATTCCACTGGCTTTTAAATAATTCCCAACAGCCACACCTTCAAACAAAACTGGAAAGGCTTTTTGGCACTCTACCTTGAGGCCGCACTTCCTAAGCTCAATCGACAAGGAATTCTCATAGACTTTTTCGAGAAATCCCTCGCCAAGCTTATTCTGCACTTTGAAAGCGGCGCCGAGAATTTTCTCAGTAAGCTCGCCTTCCATCAGGATCGAATCAGGAATCGGTCTTGAATCCGTGTTCATCCCTGTGCATCCGTGGCTTCAAAAATCCTTTAGTTGCTGCTTGTATCCCTCAAAATTGCGGCGGATCTCTACCAGCGAGTCGCCGCCAAATTTTTCCAGCACCGCTTGCGTCAGCACAATGGAAACCATGGCTTCGCCCACCACTCCGCCTGCGGGGACTACGCACACGTCCGAGCGTTCGTAGGCGGCGGATACGGGCTGCTTCGTGACCATGTCGACCGTGCCGAGCGGCGTGCGCAGCGTGGAGATGGGCTTCAAGTATCCGCGGACGATCACGTCTTCGCCGTTCGTGATGCCACCTTCCAGGCCACCGGCGCGGTTGGATACGCGCGTGAAACGATTATTGGCCGCGTCAAATCCGATTTCGTCCATCACTTCCGAGCCGTAGGAAGTGGCGGCCGCGATGCCTTCGCCTATCTCCACGCCTTTTACGGCCTGAATGGACATCACGGCTTGTGCGAGGCGCGCGTCGAGCTTTTCGTCCCATTGCACATGCGTGCCAAGTCCCGTGACAACGTTATGAGCCACAACTTCAAAAATTCCTCCCACCGTGTTTCCGGCGCGGTGTACGACGTCGACTTCACTTTTCATTAGTGCTTCCGTCGCCGCATCGACGCAGCGCAGTGGCGAATCGAGATTTTCGCAGATCGCGCAAATTTCATTCCAGGAGGCCGCGCGAGTCAGGCGCGCCTTGCCCACGGAAATGACGTGGCTCAGTACTTCGCACTCGAGCTGGCGGAGCAGCAACTTCGCAATCGCGCCCGCCGCCACGCGTGCCGCAGTTTCGCGAGCGGACGCGCGCTCCAAAATATATCGCGCATCATGCAAATTAAATTTCATCGATCCGGCGAGATCCGCATGGCCGGGGCGAGGCGCGGTCAACTTACGTTCTTTGCTCTCCGCCTCGGGCAACTCCTCGACGGGAAGCGATTTTTCCCAGTTGGCCCAATCGCGATTCTCAATGCGCAGAGCGATGGGCGCGCCAATCGTTTTCCCGTGCCGCACGCCGGAAAGGAATTCGACGCGGTCTTTTTCGATCTTCTGGCGTCCGCCGCGGCCGTAGCCGAGTTGCCGCCGGTGCAATTCGCGCTGCACGAACTCAAAGTCGATAGGCACACCCGCGGGCATGCCGCTGATCCACGCAATCAGCGCCTGACCGTGAGACTCACCCGCTGTTACAAAGCGAAACATGGAAGGCACGACATTCTAGCGGACCCTGCACGGCGCGTAAAGCGATCATAAGAGTGAGCACAGTAGTAGGTGACGGATGTCCTACATTTGATAATGACTTATATTCACGATGCTTGACGTCCTTTCCAATGACCAGTAGGCTGTTTTGGAACCCAACCGCGCTCAAGGAACAGCCAACGGCGACTGATGGCAACTACTGACCCCAAACTTCTTGAGCCCAACGACGTTCCAGCATCGGGCGTACTAGCGGAAAATGCCAAATTGTGGGTCCTGCATGTGCAGGAATACACGACATTGTCGAGCCGCGCTGTCTCGAGGCTGTTTACACCGCCCTATTATTTTTCCGACATTTTGGAACAGATGGACATTATCGGCGTAGGCTCGCTTCCGATTGTCTTGCTGACCGGCTTTTTTATCGGCGCGGTCATGGTGCTGCAAACCGCAGCGCAATTTGAAAGGTTTGGGCAGACAGCACTTACCGCGGACGTGGTATCCCTTGCGCTCGTTCGCGAATTGGGTCCGTCGATCACAGGGTTGCTGGTTACAGGGCGCAACGCTTCCGGCATGGCCTCTGAATTGGGATCCATGGTGGTGACCGAGCAAGTGGACGCGATGCGCGCCATGGGCACGGATCCGATTCGCAAACTTGTGACGCCCCGTTTGATCGCGACGGTTTTAATGTTGCCTTTGCTGACAGCCATGGCGGATTTCCTTGGTCTGATCGGCGGATTTCTTGTTTCTCTGTTTACGCTTCGCCTCGATCCAGTCCTGTTTTGGACTCGCGCAATCGACATTCTGGATTTTTCCGATCTGATGCAGGGGCTCACCAAACCGCTGGTCTACGGTTTCATTCTTGCGACGGTCGGTTGCTATCAGGGGTTAAACGTAAAAGGCGGAACGCAAGGCGTGGGCCGCGCGACGACGCATGCGGTGGTTGCCGCGTCTGTATTTATCCTGATTATGGACTTTTTCCTCACGAAGTTGATGCTGTATCTTGCTGGACACGTATTCTAAGCAAAGTTGCAATCGTCCACTCACCAGCCAGGTTTCCATCTATAATCCGTAAGATGAACGTGCCAAGGATCCCATCCCTGCGTGGAAGCATCCTCTTAGGATGAGCGCGAACGCCAGAATGTGCGCGGATGCATCCAGCGACCCTGTCCTATCCTTCGAAGATATCAGCATTGGTTTCGACATGGGTAACATTCTGGATGGGCTGACTTTTAGCGTTGCCTCCCGTGAAACCAAAATATTAATTGGAGAGAGTGGTTCGGGAAAAACGCTGATTCTCAAACTGGCCGCCGGTTTAATTCAGCCTGATTCCGGAAGCGTGGTCATGCTCGGACATGACCTCGGACGCATGTCGGAAAAAGCGTTGCTCGCTTTTCGAAAAGGCATCGGATTTGTTTTTCAGGAGGGGGCGCTATTCGATTCGCTCACCGTCGCTGAAAACGTAGCCTATTGCCTGGAAGAAGACGGGGTGCGCGAAGATGAAATCGAATCTCGGGTGCGGGAATCCCTGCGCTTTGTTGAAATGGAGGATACGCTAGAGAAATATCCGGATGAGCTTTCCGGCGGAATGAGGCGGCGCGTATCGATCGCGCGAGCGCTTGTCACGCGACCGTGCGTGGTCCTGTATGATTCTCCAACCGCCGGGCTCGATCCGGTGACATCGCAAACGATCATCCGATTAATTTTGCGATTACGCGATACGCAGGGCGTGACCTCATTGCTTGCCACCCATCGCTTGCAGGATGCATTTGGGCTGGCGAATTACCGGTTTGACGCGGAAACCCGACAAGTCGTGCCCGTTGCGCTGAACGGGACATCCGCCGCTGCTGCCGCCTCCACTAATTTCGTCGTGCTGCGCGATGGGAAAGCTTATTTTGAGGGGAGTCCGAAGAAGCTGGCGGAAACAAGCGATCCGTATTTAAAGCGATTTTTATTGTAGCGGTTAGAATGTCATATATTTGGATATCGCTCGGAGGAGAACCAATGGCACAACGCAAACAATTGACATGGACCGATCTTCGAGTGGGATTGTTTGTTCTGGCCGGAGCCATACTGCTCACCGTGGTCATATTTTATGTGACGGGAGGCAGCGGCTGGGGTCCCAAATATAGGCTGCACGCATTTCTCCCCGAGGTGGATGGATTAACTCTGGGTGCGCCGGTGCGCGTCGACGGGGTTGATGTCGGCAACGTGGAAAAAATAACGATTGCTACGCCAAAACCCGGTGCTCCAGCCCCCAAACAACGGAACATTGAGGTGGTAATGCGTCTTCAAAAATCATTTCAAGATTTCGTCCGTTCGGATTCCACCGCCGGACTCGTTACCGAGGGGTTGCTGGGCAATCGCTATGTGGATATCGATCGCGGCTACGTGGGGCGCGTGCTGGGAGATAATGACGAGATCCCTGGGCGGCAGGAAAAAGAATTGAAAGAAATGGTCGCGCAAAGCGCCGACTTGATCGAAAGCCTCAGCTCCATCACCAAACAAGCAAACGCTCTCCTGGTGGACGTGCGCAACGGCAAAGGGTCACTCGGCAAGTTTATGGTGGATGACCAGGCTTACAACCACCTCAATCGCTCCCTGGAAAATGTGGAGGGCTTGGTTGCCGACATCAAGGCTGGCAAAGGCACGATGGGAAAATTGATCACCGACGACGAAATGTATAATCACGTGAATTCCATTGCGGGGCGCGTCGATAACGTTATGGAAGCGGTCCAGAATCAGCAGGGAACTTTGGGCAAGCTGGTCTACGATCCGGCCCTGCATGAGAGCCTCCGGCAATTCTTAGACAACGGGAATGGTTTCCTCACCGATGTAAAGAACGGGAAAGGGACGCTCGGCAAGCTGGCGACGGATGATTCTCTTTTTGCCAGTTACAAGCAGGCGGGAGAAAACCTGGCCAGCGCAACCGCGAAAATGAATTCCAACCAGAATACGATCGGGAAATTTTTCAGCGATCCGAAATTCTATGACAATTTTTCAGGACTGGCGGGCGACTCGAGATTGCTGATCGATGATTTTCGCAATAATCCCAAGAAATTCCTGCACATAAAACTGTCGCTGTTCTAGTTGTTCAGTGGCGCGGGCTTCAGCCTGCGGGTTTTGGTCCTTGCTAGGTCTAAACCCCGCAGGCTGAAGCCCGCGCCACTGAAAGCTGATAATTTCTCAGTTGGCTCGCAAGCGATTTTCCCGCTCCACCCTTAAATCTTCCATCACGCTCTGAATCAGCTCTTTTGCCTTGCGCAATTCTTCCGAAATGATTTGAATGTCCATGGTCGGCTTGGAGGGATCGCGCTGGCTGTGGCAGTAAACGCCGTGTTGTCCGACGAGCACCATCGCGTTGGTCACGCGATCCAGCGTCACCGCCAATCGTCCGCGATGCGCTCCGAGCATCTGCTCATAATGTTCCAGCTCGTCTTTGTGATCTTCAAATGCCGACATCGTGACTCCTTTGGCAAACAACTCGCCAATTTTTCTATTTTCTAAATTACGCGCATCCGCCGCGCTTGGCAATCGGCGGCGGACGTCAAGGAAGTAAAGTAGGAAAATGCCCGTGAAATTAAGGGAAATTACGGATGTAAATACCGGATTCGCGGCATGTACACTCGAATTTCATTGTTGCACGGATGGAACTTCATGCAAGTCTGAAACTTTACATGGAGGGTAACCGGTCTGATAATTCGTGATGACTTACGAGCCCATTTACGAGAGGTTCGAAGTTGTGGGGCCTGACGGCAATCGAAAAGAAGTGAATTTTGTGCGTGCAGGATTCTTGACCCAGGGGGACCGGCCGGAGCTTTTCTTCTTTCGCGTGAGTGGGGAGGAAGCCGTGGTTGGAATTTCCGGTTCGAGCTTGGCTAAGTTTGAGCGCGGGCGCAGCCGCTTGTCCCGTGAGCAAAAGATTGACGTGACGGGACGTTGGCTGAAACGGCAGATCGAAGCCGGCTTACACCTTGATTCAAGGAGCCTTTACATCCAAGACGATGAGCTGGCAAATCTGGCAAGCGAACTCAATATTACTGAGTGAGGTAGCAATGAGACGCTCTGATTTGGTGCAGACGCCGTCCAAGGGGTCTACCCCGCGGACGACGCAGATTGTTTTTGGGGAGCGCCAACATCTTCTTCGCGTTCTGGATTCGCTCGAGACGACAGCCGTGCCGCAAGTTCGTCTGGATCAGGAGCGACGCGTACTGGAAGAGTTGATCCACGAGCGTACCCGCGAGTTGAATCACATTAATTCCTCTTGGGACGAAAAAGTGGGGCTGGTGCTGAACGCGGAGTCCAAATCCGAAATGCTGGATAAGCTGGAGCGCGAGGCGCCGGAGTCCGACTATTACCTGCTGCGCCTGATTAGCGAGCATCCCAAAGTTTCTTCCAAAACGCTCGGACGTCTCGCAAAGCATCCTTACGCCGCGATTCGCGAAAATGTCGCGCGGCATCCCAATGCCGATTCCACGACGCTGGGATGGCTCGCGAAAGATCGCAGCCAGCCGCTATGGTATCTCGTTGCGTTCAACCCTAATACACCGTCTGTGCTGCGCCGGAAATTGCAGGATCGGCTGCGCAAGCTGGGGCAGAGCACCTCGAGCAAGTAAATATAATTATTTTTATCATTTTCGGGCCATCTAGACTATCTCATTTATATTCAATCAATTAGGTTGGTTTAAACGTTTTCTGAAGAATTGTCCTGACGAAATATCGTCACCTACGCTCCATCGTAAAATTCCACGAAAACTGGTGTACTATTCGCCTAAGGCAAATGGGTGTGTAGCGTTTTCACCTTTCGACGCCACGAATCCTGGCGTAATTGCCCGCTCGTCTTCCATTCCAATCTGAGGAGAATGCGATGATTTTTAGTAAATTGAAGTTTGGTGGAGCGATCTTGGCAATTAGCCTGGTTTCGGGCGGTGTGTATTCCGCGCAGATGAAGCCAATGGTGAACGAGGCAGGCACTGAAGCCGTAAGAAGTGTGGTGAGCGCTTATGATGATGGTTTTAATAATCACGACGCGCACGCCATCGGCGCCTTGTTTGCCGAGGAGGGCGATTTTACAAATATGCGTGGATCGAGCAAGCACGGCCGCAAGGACATCGAACAGAATTATGGCAACCTCTTGAATGGCGCGTTGAAGACGGCGCATCGCACGGACACAATCAAGAACGTGAAGTTTATTACACCGGACGTTGCGGAGATCGATGCCGATTGGGAAATGACCGGAACGAAAGCCGCCGACGGTTCAGACAATCCGCCGCGCAAAGGCGGCCTCGATTGGGTGGTTCAAAAATTAAATGGAAAATGGATGATCGTAGTCTTCCACGAATCCGAATACCCCAAATAAGGTCTTTGCATTTCTGGATTTTAAGTGGCGCGGGCTTCAGCCTGCGGGGTTTAGTTCATGCAAGGACCAAACCCCGCAGGCTGAAGCCCGCGCCACTTAAATCAAATCGTTCAAAACTACTTAATCGTAATTCTCTCCACCGTCCATGTCGAGCAATCGCCCTTGATCAGGACGTTGTCGGACACCGCATGCATTTCATGGATGAGGCATCCGTTCTGCCCGTGGCCCAGGCTCGTTTGTGCCCAGCCCAGCAGCTTTCCGCTGTGATCGAGGCGATAGATTTTTCCCGTCCCATCGCCGCTGTAGATATATTTCGGAGTGACCTGAACGCTCCACGGCGCGCCAACGCCGCCGTAGCTCGCTTTGAAATTCAAGTTCGTGTCGTAAACCTGGATGCGAAAGTTTCCGCGGTCCCCGACGTAGACGAGGCCTTCGCCCTTGTCCACGGCGATCCCGTGCGGCGTACTGAACTGGTCCTGGCCGTTCCCATGCGTTCCCACTGCCTTGACCCACGTGCCGTCCTTGGCGATTTTGACGACGCGTGAATTGCCGTAACCGTCGCTCACATACATGTCGTCGTTCTTATCCCAGGCGATGTCTGTTTCGCGGTCAAATGTGCCCATCGTGCCGACGGGGTAGCGCTCCGTCACTTTTTCGCCGCGCTCGAGGTAGCGCTCCATGTAATCGATGGCTTCCGGTTTGCGGCCGAGAGTCATTTTCACGTTGGCGTTGGGATCGAACTCGACGATCATTCCGGAACCTTCGTCAACCATCCAGACGTTGTCATACTTGTCAACGCGAACAGAATGCGCAAAGGATGCGGCGTAATTGTCCGGACCCCAGAGCTTGACGAATTTCAGGTTTTGATCGAATTCAAACAGCTCTGCGGCCGTACCGCCGCGCGAACTCCCGCCTTTACCTGTGCGCGAGTACACGAAGAGGTGTCCCTTGGAATTCATCGAGACGCCTTCTGTTTCGCCAATCGTGTGATCGGGAATGGTGAGGGGAAGGACTTCTTCGGTGATCTGCAACTTTGGGGTTTCCGCTTCGAGGGCAAGCTGCTTGGCGATCGCGGCTTGTCTTTCGGGGCTGGGCGGACCGAACTGGGCGTGAACCTTCAAAGTTGACGCGTAAATCATTACACCAGCTACAAAAATTGAAAGGAACAACAGGGTGCGTTTCATGGAATGGATCTCCTTTTAGGAAACGGACGTCCAGCCGGGTTTAAGAGCCTGTGTGAGAGCTGCAAAAATGGGAACTTCAGCGGCTAAACAGGCTGCGGAAAACTCGCACCCTGTCATTCCGAAAGGCGGTGTTTGCCCGAGGAATCTGCTGTTTCTTGGAAGCCGAGAAGATAACCAGATCCCTCGCTTCGCTCGGGATGACAAAAAGTACTTTTTCCGTAGCCTGTAAAGCCAAACTGATTGTGCAGAATTTACGTCGTGGCTAAAACCACGTACAACCATTATTCTGCAGATCACACCCAGACTCTAAAGCCCGGACGGTTGCCCAGAATTGTTCAAACGGGGCCCAAGTGGCGCCATGCTACACCCAAAAGGCTCTGTCGAAACTGTTATTTATAAATTCACGGATTGCGTGAAGTGGGTAGAACCGGAGATCCTTAAAAATCAGTCCGACGCGTTCATGTTGAAAGAAATTAAATGCAATGGAATGGCAGGGGACCTGAGGAACGGAATCATTCAAAATTGATTATTTTGCGCCATGCGTTGCCGATAAATATTTTTGCATCGCTTTTTTGTACGAGTCATTATCCGGATCGCGAGCGAGCGCTTTTTCTTCGGCTTCAACGGCCTTGTCGTTTTGTCCATTGGCAAAATAGGCGGCGGCCAGCGTGTCCAGATAATCAGGATTCGTTCCGCCGGCGACTGCTTTCGTGGCCAGAGCAATCGCTTCCTGAGGATTGTGGACGCTCGATTCACGGGTCGTGGCCATCAGCAGGGCGAGACTATTCATGGCGGGCACGTAATTTTGGTCCACCGCTTTTTTGTACCACTTCGCGGCCTCGATGGGATCGGCGCGCATGGCTTCTCCATTTTCGTAGAGCGTGCCCAGGCCCTGCTGCCCGGCGGGGAGATCTTGTTCGGCGGCCTTGCGCATCCAACTTTCCGCTTGCTTTATATTTCTGGGAATGCCGTCACCCTGGGTGTAGAGAACGGCGAGGTTGTACTCACTTTGTGCGTCGCCCAACGCGGAAGCCATTTGCAACAGCCTCGCAGCTTCCGCATGGTCCGCTGTGACGCCGCGCCCTTTGAAATACATCTCGGCCAGATAACGTTCGGCAAGCGCGTTTTCCTGGTCGACGGCCTTGCGCAACCATTTTACGGCTTCCACGTCGTCTTTGGGGACGCCGTCGCCCGTCAGGTAAATGATTCCAAGTTGCAGTTGTGCGTTGACATTTCCCGCGTAAGCAATTTCCCGCAGATCGGCAATCGATTTTTTTCTGGCCAGTTGGTCCGAGGTTTGCGCTCTTGCCGTGAGACTCGGCAGGAAAAGGAATGCTGCGGCGATTGCAATTGCGCCAAGTTTTAAGTGCGTTTTCGACATTACATCGCCGCCTTAAATGCGAGCTTATCACGATCCGTTCGGATTGGAATCCGTGACTGGTGAGAATTTTAAAGGGTTTTGGTTTGCCCGCCGTCGATGTCGATCATGGCGCCCTGCATGTAGCGCGACTGCGGCGAAACCATAAAGGCCGCGAGATTGGCGATGTCTTCCGGTTCTCCGAGGCGCACAATCTTGGAGTTGCGAATAATGTTTTCGATGGCCACGCTCGGATCGCCTCCGTGCTCCGAAGCCTCCTGCTCAAGCATCGATCGCAGGCGTTCCGTTTTCACCCGCCCGGGGTTGAGCGCATTTACCTGAATGCCGTCCCGAATCCCCACGTCCGCCATGGCCTTCATGAACGAAAGGCACGCGCCATTCACCGAGCCGCCGATCGTGAATTCCGCTCCGGGCGTGCGCCCGCCTGCGCCGATAATATTCAGCAGGGAACCTTTGCGCGCCTTGAGGTGAGGCCACGCCGCACGCGTGAGCCGCACTGCGCCGTGAAATTTTAGCGCGAAACCGTCAGCCCAATCCGCGTCGGTCAATTCAAAAAAATCGCCGCGTTTGGTTGCGCCGGCGTTGTTCACGACGATGTCAAGGGCTCCGTGAGCTTTGAGCGCTGCGTTCACCAGAGCTGGAGGCGTCGCGGGGTCGCGCAAATCACCGGCAAGGTAAATCGCATGGCCGCCGCTGGATTTAATTTCCGCCGCAACTTTTGCGAGGTCGGTTTCCGTGCGTGAGGCAAGGACGACGGCGGCGCCATCCTGTGCAAGCCGCAGGGCAATCGCGCGGCCAATTCCTTTGCTCGATCCCGTGACGATTGCAATTTTTCCATCCAGCGGTTGATGGCTTGCCATTAAATTTATTCCTCCCTGGTTAATATTGCGTAATTCGATAAATGCGCCACGCAGTTTACTCCGCATTGGCTTTAAGTAGAATAGGCTTCAGTCTGTTGGTTCTAGCCTTTCGCAATCTAAATATTGTTGCCAACTCTTATTTTTGCAGCCTGCGAATTGCAGTTGTGGCGCAGGCATCTTGCCGGCGGGTTTAGATTCCGTGATGCAGATTCAGCAAACCGCCGGCGAGACACCGGCGCCACTAAAATCCGGATGCCGAAGGCTTTTAATCTTTGCACGGATCAAAAGCCACAGGCTGAAGCCTGTGCTTCGTAAAAGCAAAAAGACAAATTGGCTCTTTACTGGGGAACAAGTTACTATAAATTGGCCTGACTGGATGAGCCAATGATTCCACTTCAATTACAACCCGAAAGCCACGTTCCACTCTACGTGCAGTTGCGCGATCAGATTCGCGCGCTTGTGCATGGCGGAGATTTGCGGCCAGGCGAGCGCATTCCCGCGAGCCGCGAACTTGCCTTGCAACTTGGCGTACACCGCACGACCGTCGCGAATGCCTACGCGGAACTCGAATCCGAAGGATTGATCAGCGGCCACGTGGGGCGGGGAACATTCATTCGCAGCGAAGGCGTGCCGCGCAAAATTTCAGCGGTGCCACATCCCACATCGGTCGAAGGAGGGCTGCGCTGGGAATCGTTGTTCGCCGACGAGCGCGGTGAAGAAAATTTGAGCCGCCTGATGGAGACGGCTCCGCGCGGCACAATTTCGTTTGTGATGGCGAGGCCCGCCGCGGAATTTTTTCCCATCGAAGAGCTGAGAAAATGCTCGAACTCGGCCTGGCTGCGCGAAGGCACTGAGATACTTCAATTCGGTCCGTCGGATGGATATCCGCCGCTCAAGCAGGCGCTCGTCACGATGCTTCGGTTGGAGGGATACGAAGCGGCTGATGAAAATTTATTAATCACGGACGGCTGCCAACAGGCACTCGATCTCGTCTGCAAGGCCTTTCTGCGTCCGGGCGACACTGTCTTGTTGGAAAACCCCGCGTATCCCGGCGCGTTCGCCATTTTTAACGCGGCTCGTGCTCGAGTTCTGGGTATCCCGGTTAGGACGGAATCCGGCGCCGGCACGGTTCCAGGCGTTGACGTTTCCGCCATTGAAGCGGTGTTGATGCAGAATCGTGTGAAAATGATCGTGCTTACGCCGGATTTTCACAATCCAACTGGAACGACTTTGCCTGTGGCCGAGCGCCGACGTTTGCTGGAGATTGCCGCGCGGTTTCAAGTGCCGGTGATTGAGGACCACATTTATGCGCGGCTGCGCGCTCGCGGCGAACGCGTCCCTTCGCTGAAGCAACTGGATCGTTCGAACATTGTCATTCAAGTGGACAGCTTTTCAAAAATCGCGTTTCCGGGGATGCGCGTAGGATGGATCGTCGCGCCTTCGAACGTGATCGAGCGTCTGCGCCTCGTGAAACAATCGACGGATTTGCACACGGGGCATCTGGCGCAGGCCATTCTTGCGGAGTATGTGCGCCGTGGACTTCTCGGTCGTCACCTGGAACGCACCCGCAAGGCCTATAGCGGCCGGCTGGCTGTGCTCGAGGAGACGCTCGATACTCACATGCCGTCCGGCACGAAATGGACGCGTCCTGAAGGTGGCATGTGCGTTTGGCTCGAGCTTCCTCCGGGCTTCGATTCGAATGAATTGCTGATACACACGCGCGAACGCGGCGTGGTGTTTGCCCCCGGGCGATATTTTTATTTTCAGAATCCGCAGGCGAACACGCTGCGGCTCGGATTTGCGGGAGTTTCGGAACGGGACATCGCGCGGGGGATTGCGACGCTGGCGGATGTGCTGCGCGTTGAAATGCGCAAGCGGCAACGTGGGGCGCGGCGAGCCGAAGCGCCAAGAGTCGCGCTCGTATGATTGGTTTTTAGTGGCGCGGGCTTCAGTCTGCGGGGTTTAGTCCTTGCAAGGCCAAAATTCCACAGGCTGAAGCCTGTGCTACTAAAACCAGATTCGCCTAAATGGGCTGGCAGAGGAAAATTAAGTCGACGATGAAGCTCGATCCAAAACCGGATAACCCGTGCTTCGGCTGCGGCGGGGCCAATGCGCGCGGCATGAAACTCGCGTTTGAACAGGATGACGACCGGCAGCGCATCGTGGGCCGCTTCCGGCTCGGCGAGGAATATCAGGGCGGATCGGGTTATTTACATGGCGGGATCATTGCCTTGCTGTTGGACGAAGCGATGGGCAAGGCGGCGCGCTTTCACTCTGAGCATGCGGTTACTGCTGAGCTGCGAGTCGAATACAAGCGGCCGATTCCTACGGACTCCGAAATCATTGTCGAGGGATTTGTGACGCGCCGCGAGGGCCGTCAGTTGTATCATGAAGGGGAGATTCGTGACGTTGATGGAAAATTGCTCGCCCGGGGTGAAGGGCGATTCGTGATTATCGATCGGGAAAAATACAGGACTCGGCGATTGGCGGGCAGGGAATAGATCTCCGCTGCTGATGGCAGGATCGAAATTTTTAGCGCACGGGAAAATCGAAAGAGGAGAAAAGGTAATGACTGTAACGACGAGCAATAACGGAAATTACGGCACGGATCAGTGGCGCGTCAAAGTCGGCCTCGCTGAGATGCTCAAGGGAGGCGTGATTATGGATGTCACGAATGCGGAGCAGGCAAAAATTGCCGAGGACGCCGGAGCTTGCGCCGTGATGGCGCTGGAGCGAGTGCCGTCCGACATCCGCAAAGAAGGCGGAGTGGCGCGCATGGCTGCGCCGAAAATTATTCGCGAGATCATGAACACGGTGAGCATTCCGGTGATGGCCAAATGCCGCATCGGGCATTTCGCGGAAGCCTACGTGCTGCAGGCGCTGGAAGTGGATTTTATTGACGAGAGCGAAGTGCTGACTCCCGCCGATGAGGAAAACCACGTCTGGAAACATGATTACAAGGTGCCGTTCGTGTGCGGCGCGCGCAATCTGGGCGAGGCGCTTCGGCGCATTGCCGAGGGCGCGGCCATGATTCGCACCAAGGGCGAAGCGGGTTCAGGCAACATTGTCGAAGCTGTGCGCCACATGCGGACGATTACTTCCGAGATGCGCCGCCTGACCACTTTGCGCGGGGATGAATTTATGCGCGTTGCGAAAGAGCTTGGCGCGCCCATCGATTTGGTCCACCAGGTTGCCACCACAGGAAAATTGCCTGT
>DATHNC010000192.1:0-33679 GCA_035486415.1 Saccharimonadales bacterium (SeqCode) | reverse complement strand
CTGGTGATCGGGCAGGGCGCGGGCGCGCGAATCCATCCGTTTATTCTGAATCGGTTTACCTTGATCGGAGCCACCACGCGCGCTGGCCTGGTGACCGCGCCGCTGCGTTCGCGCTTCGGCATCGTTCACCGGCTGGAATTTTACACGCCGGAAGATTTGGTTACGATCATTCGCCGATCGGCCTCCATCTTGGGAATTGTGGTGGATGACGAAGGCGCGTACGAGATGGCTCGCCGCAGCCGTGGCACGCCGCGCGTCGCGAATCGCTTGTTGCGCCGCGCACGCGATTACGCGCAGGTCCGCGCGCAAGGCCACATAACGCTCGCCGTGGCCAAGGAATCGCTTCAAATGCTGGGAGTGGATGAGCACGGCCTTGATGAAGTGGATCGCAACCTGATGCTCACCATTTTGCAAAAATATGCGGGCGGGCCTGTGGGACTGAGCACTCTGGCCGCCTCGATCAGCGAAGAAGAAGACGCCATCGAGGAAATCTACGAGCCGTATCTGATGCAGCTGGGCCTGCTCGACCGCACGCAGCGCGGGCGCGTTGCCACGGCACTCGCTTACAAACATTTTGGCCTCGAACAACCGCGCCGCCAGGGCGGGCTTTTTTGAAACCACGGAAGCACACGGATTAACACGGATAAATTCTAAAGAACTAGATGCTGAATTCTTCTTCAACAAAAAAAAAGAAAGTTCAACCCTCGAGTTTTTTCGTAAAAGATTCGGGTTTTGATTTTTATCCGTGTTAATCCGTGTGCATCCGTGGTTTCATTCTTTCAATGGACTATCAAAAACTGATCTACTTGTCTCTCGGCTCTAATCTCGGCGATCGAGCCGCGAATCTCGAACACGCCATCGAATCGTTGCGTGGGATCGGTGTGCACGTCTTACGGCGTTCCGCTATTTACGAAACCGAGCCGGTCGATTTTCTCGCACAGCCCTGGTTTTTGAATTGCGTTGTGGAGGCAGAAACCATTCTCGAGCCGCTCCCATTGCTACAGGCGCTGCAAGGCATTGAACGAAGCATGGGAAGCCAAAAACTGGTTCCGCGTGGGCCGCGGATCATCGATCTCGACATTCTCTTTTACGAAAACGCAATAATCCGCGAGCCGGGAATCGAGATCCCGCATCCGCGGCTTTCAGAAAGACGCTTTGTTCTCGTTCCGCTGGCAGAGCTTGTTCCGAAATTGTTGCATCCAGTATTGCGGCGTACGATTCGCGAATTGCTCGAATCCACAAATGACCGTAGCGCAGTCCGTGCATGGCATCCAAAGGATGAGGTAGCCGGGACGTAATTTAGTTACAAGAAATTTCCTTAGCAATCTTTGTGGGTCGCGGCTTCAGCCGCGACGTTCAGGGACATGGAAATCAAGGGCTTCAGCCCCTGAAATCCTATCGGGTACCAGTGTGAAGATACTTACGAGATGACTTCTAGTAGGGAAAATCTTGGTGGAAAATATTTAATACCGATTGGCGAACGGCTTCTTATTCTTCTTTCCTTCACGTTCTTCTTTTTCTGATTTTTCGTACTCCGCAATCTCTTCTTCGGTCATAACGTAAGCGTCGCGTTTTGCAAACATGCTCGTGTTACGCTGCTGAAAAACATTTCCGGACTCGCGAACTTCGCGGCCCTCCTTGCGCTTGCGTTCGGATAAGCTCGAATCATGGCGCACGCGGCGGATGGGATTCGCCAGCGCAGCTGCTTCCATCAGCAGATCGCTTACTTTTTCCAGCAAATCGTGGAATTGAAATGGTTTTACCACATACGGCAATCGGTCGCGTTCAATGATGGGAAGTGTTTCACTGATCGCCGATTCCGGGACAATAAACAGCACACGCGCCCGTACATTGCCATCTTCCACCGCCGGAGCCAATGCCAATTCCCGCAAGGTCAAATAAACCGGGCTGGTGAGCCCAAGCATTTGTATGTTGGCGATCACCAGGGACCATTCGCCACTGGACAACTCCGCAAGAGCCTGCGATGCCGCCGGGACGACACGAACGTGCCATCCCTCCGAGTCAAGCAGTTGCCGCAAGGCGGACTGATTGGCCTCATCGTTTTCAATAATCAGAATGCCAATCTTGGCCACGGCTTTTCCCTCACCTTGTGAGTATATTCCTGCGTCTTCAGGGCAACTTGAATGTCTAGCCCGCAGGGTCTCATGCGTCACCTGTCCTTCTGTTCGGACGGACAGCTGATCGTCTACACTAGTAATAGACGAATAAAAAGCGAAAATAATCATTGACAAGGCGAAGAAAAGGCGAAATGCTGGGCCGTGCTTCGCGAGACGGGTGATGGCGACATCAAATTCCAATCCTGCGGCTTTCGAAAACCTTCGGAGGGCTTTGCGCGGTCGCAGGGTGAATCCCACACCCACCTTATTCCCCGACGTCCCTCCCCACAGGGACAGCGGGCCGAGTGCCCTGCTGCCACCAGGGCCAGTGCCCGAACATGTCGGCATCGCCCGTCTCGCTTTCTCCTCTGCCTTGGCTGATGCCAAGCGCGGGACCGAGTATTTTCTTCTCCCCGTAAAATCGATCCTGAACCACTGCGATTCGAATCGTGTGCCCTTTTCCTGGACGATGAATCCTTACCGAGGCTGCGAATTCGGCTGCCACTATTGCTACGCCCGTTACACCCATGAATTTATGGATCTGGAAACGGAGGATTTTGAAAAGAAGATTTATGTCAAGCTGGATGCGGGACCGCTGGCCGGTCGGGACCTGAGCACTGAAAAAGCGCGCGGCGAGCACATTGCCATCGGAACAGCGACCGATCCTTATCAGCCTGCTGAGCGTGAATTTGGCGCGACGCGTTCGATTCTCGTACAAATGGCTGAGCGCAGTGGATTGAGCGTTTCGATCACCACAAAATCGGACCAGGTCCTTCGAGACATGGATCTATTGCGAAGGATTGGCGAGCATTCCGCGATATCCGTGAATTTGAGCATCACAACCCTGCGCACCGGGTTGGCGCGAATTTTGGAGCCGCGCGCCCCACGTCCGGATCTTCGCTTGCACGCGGTTCAAGAGTTACGGCGCGCAGGGATCGCAGCCGGAATTTTTGCCATGCCGATCCTGCCGGGCATCACGGATCAGGAAGAAGATTTGGATGCATTGGCGCGTGCGGCACGCGATGCTGGGGCGCAATGGTTCGCCGCGAGCGTTTTATTTCTGATGCCCTCAGCGCTGAAACAATTTCTCCCGTTCCTCGATAAAAGATTTCCGAAGCGAGCGCAGCGCTACCGCGAATGGTTTTCCCGCAACCCGTATGCTCCGGAAAACTATCGAAAGGAAATCGCCGCTCGTGTGGCTGCGCTACGCAAAAAATATGGTTTGGGTGCTCGTCCGATGGACGCGGCGAGGCCGGCCGAGCCTGAAAAACAACTAACGCTGGGGCTCGATGTTGCCACGAACGGCTGACAACGGTAGGTACTGCAAAGGGTGTCCTGGCCGCCCATAAACCCGCTCATCTGTCATTCCGAGCGGAGCGAGGAATCTCTGTTCGATTTAGGGAAGCGAAAGGAAAGAAAGAGAGATTCATCGCTCCGCTCGGAATGACAGACTGGATTATTCTTTAACCCAATTCCAGTTCGCAGATCGACGTGCCTATTGCGCTTCCCAGCCTTTAATTGCTTTGTCACATGTAGCACAGTGGATCACAACTGCCTTGCTCACGGCAGAATAATGCGCGGTTCTTCCTTCGCCAGGTTCGCTTCCGCAGGAAATTGCGAGCGCAGAAAAGTGAGGAAAGCGCGCGTACGCGGCCGGCCATTCGAGCGCAATCGCGCGAAGCGTACAAAGAAAACCAGAAGGTGGAAAATTTCAGTCTCTTTTAACGCAGGGAATTCCGGATGCTCCGCTGCTTGGGCCTTTACTTCTTCGAGGTATTTTGCGAGTGCGGCATATAATCCCGCGGCCACTGGAATTTCCGGTAGCTTTTCGTAATAGATGCCGGAAATAAGTGTCCGGCGCGTTTCCGCCAGGGCCTTTACGGCGGCGAATACATCCGAATCCGTCAAGGAGCGCTGTTCAGTCGCATATACGGCAACCGTGTATCCAAGCTCCGACAGAATATTTTCCCGGGTGCGAACGATATCGGAAGAGAACGATACATCCGGGAAGGGGACTTCATTTTCGGCAAGCGGCTTCGGGTGGCTCTGCTCCCATCGATGTGCGGCAATTAAGTGTGTACAGTCGCTAGGACAATCGATAGTGACTTCGCGCTCCGTTCCGCAGTCGACCGCGCAGATTTTTTCATCTTTGGCGGGACAATAACGCTCAGCGCGCCGCTTATTGCAGATCGGGCAGATTTGTTTTTCGGTCATTCGTTGTTGTCCCGGCGAAAATCCACGGGGCGCTCCTATCATTGTCGCAATTTTTTTAACCGGCGAGAACGGTGCCGCTATGCAAGAAGTTCAATAAATTCAAGGCGATTTCCCCACGGATCTTTCGCGTAAAATCGGCGCGTCCCTGGCACCGCGTCGTCTTCCACAACCGGAACGCCACTTTTTTTAAGTGCGTCTTTCAGCTCGTCCATGCGTGGCACCAAAAACGCGGGGTGAGCTTTCTTCGCCGCATGAAACGCCTTTTCCACGCCAACGTGTAGCTGCTGCGATCCGCACTGAAACCAACACCCGCCACGCGCACGGAGATTTTGAGGCTTTTCGATTTCCACGAGGCCAAGGAGCGATCCGTAAAAATCTCTCGCAGCGGTTTCGCATCCTTCAGGAGCCGCGATTTGAATGTGATCGATGCGGGTCACTCGCGGAATCATCAAGCCAGAATAGCATGTTCCGCGGCGCGACTATATCTGCCCAATCCGCTTGCATTGCAAAGACGCGCCTTCCAAACGCAAATGCGCCCGCTCAATTGCCGCTCTTCGTGAAATCAGCGGCAAATCAGCGGGCGCAATTCATCTACTTCAGTGAATTTGGATCCGAAAGATTCTTCGGCGATTTTTTATTCAGCAAAGAAACCAGTTTCTGCCCCGAAGGAGGCACGGGAACTGCTCCTTGGCGAATTATCTCTTCCGCGGTCATTTTTTTTCCGTAAAGTTTTTCGTTTCCATCATTGTCCGGCCGCAAAGTTGAGCCTTCGAGTGAAACACCAGCGAACAATCCGCGTGCTCTGGAGTAGGAAAGAATTTCGGCGCGCAAAGTGACGTCCGTAGCAGCCGTCGCATCGCGTCCCTTCGGTCCGGCAGCTGCCGACATATCCGCTCCGAGCTTAACCTTATTGCTCAAAATGGACTGCGCCCCGCGGGGATTCATGACCAGGAGAACAAAATCCGTCGCCTGCCCGCCCAATTGAAAGCCAACGCTTCCACCCTCCAGTGCCATCATCGAAGGCGCGCCCCATGGCCCTGTAAAGTGCTCGCCGCCGCGGCATGTCATCGCGCCGCGCCCATAGCTTCCTCCCACTATAAATGCTGCCTTTAAAACGGAAGGAAACACGATGACGCATTCGGCCTTATCCAGCAAATCCTGCGGGATGTCATCGGGAATGTTCATAATTTCTTCCATAACCATCCCGGCGTTGGTTAGGCGGTCCGTTTCCTTATCATTTTCCGGCCGTGCTGCAAACATCGGTGCAGCGGCAAGAGCAAAAAGCATCCCGAGTGAAAGCAATTTCTTCATGAATTTATTCCTCCTCGAATTGGAACTTGGCAGGGCCAGGCTGGATGCCATCACCATTCTATGACCTCTAACCCTTTCGCACAACGCGCGACGGCCATCCTGCAAAAAACACAACTGAATAGCGATCCTTTATCATCCATATTCGTCACGGTTCCGCGAATCGCATGGACTATAATCAAGCCTTCTAGGTAAAACACCGGGGAGCTACTCGTTGGTATCGAAAAAAAGACTTCGGCTACTTCTATTTGGATGCGTGGTTTTTGGCACGGTTGTTTGCGCCAGCATGCCAATCTCCGGCGGGCAAACGCGGCCATCCAAGTCGGTAAACTCCCACGTCGTCGCTAAGAACGTGAAACCCGCCACCCGCGCTGACGTCGACCGTTTCCGTCAACGGGTGGAAGCTGCGCTCTCCGCGACAGGCCCGGACAAGGGCGCTTGGGGCATTCTGGTGGAAGACGCCGCGACGGGAGAAATTTTATACGCCCGAAATCCCGATGGCTATTTCATGCCGGCCTCCAACGCGAAATTATTTACCACAGCATTGGCCCTGGCCACTCTAGGCCTGGATTATCGCGTGCGCACGAGCGTCGTGTCGAACGGCACGCTCGATGCAAAGGGCGTATTGGGCGGTGACCTGGTTCTGATTGGCCGCGGCGATGCGAATCTCTCCAACCGCAAATTTCCTTTTGGCAAAAAGGAAGAGCGCGAGGGTCCTCCGGAAAAAGTAATGGCTGAATTTGCCAACGCCGTTGCTGCGCGCGGCGTGAAAGAAATTACAGGCGATGTGATTGCCGATGACAGCCTGTTCCAGCATGAAAAATTTCCCAGCGGCTGGTTGGTGGACGACATTTTGTGGTCCTACGGCGCCGCGGTTTCCGCCATCGCGGTGAATGACAATACGTTCACTCTCGATGTTCATCCGGGAACCCAGGAGGGTGATCCCGCACGATCCGATGCGGGGCTTGCCGCCGATTTCTACACGGTTGAGAATTCGGCAGTCACTTCATCTCGCGGCGCGGTTGAGAAATTAGCGTTGGCTCGCGATCCCGGTTCGCGCCTCTTGCGATTGAGTGGAACGATCCCCGTGGATGCGCCGACACGCCGCATGACCATCGCCATTGAAGAGCCAGCCGAGTACGCAGCCAGCCTGCTGGCGCATCTGCTGGAAGCTCGCGGAATAAAAGTGGATGGACGTCCTGGCGCGCGACACACGCCTGAACCGGGAGTGGCGCCTGCGCCCCTTCAGACGATTCTTGCGGAGCGCAATTCCGTGCCATTGTCTGACGAAGTTCGCCTGACCAACAAGAACAGCGAAAATCTCCACGCCGAACTTCTTCTGCTGCTTTCCGCGCATGAAAAAGTGGGGGCGCAAAATTACGAAGATGCTATGAATTTTGCCGCCGGTTTTTACAAGTCCGCAGGAATTGCGGACGGCGACGTGGTCTTGAGCGATGGTTCAGGATTGTCGCGCAAAGATCTGGTTACGCCGCGCGCCGTCGTGCAACTTTTGCGTTATGCTGCCGGCCAACCTTGGGGTGAGTTGTATCGGTCAACGCTTCCAGTAGCCGGAGAAGACGGCACGCTGTCGGACCGAATGAAAAACACGCCTGCCGCCAATAAAATTTTCGCGAAAACGGGCACGATCGGGCACGGCAACGCGTTATCGGGTTACGCGACTTCTCTTCAGGGCGAGCGCATCGCATTTTCCATCCTGGGAAATAACAACAATATGCATGCCCAGGATGCAAATAAAGTGATTGACGCTATCTCCCTCGCGATGGTCGAGGAGTTGGGTCGCGGGCGGAAAGAAAAATAAGCACGTTTCCCTGATAGAACGAAGAAGAGACTGGTAATGAGTGACAAAATAAAAATCATTACGGTGTTTGGCAGTTCGCATCCGCAGGATGGGCATGAAGATTATGCGGAAGCCCTGGAGCTTGGTCGAGCGCTCGCTGCTGCCGGATTTGCCGTGTGCACGGGCGGTTATGGAGGCGTGATGGAAGCGGTATCGCGCGGGGCGAGCGAATCCGGCGGCCACGTGCTCGCCGTCACCTCCAGCTTTTTCCGGTCGCGCGCAAATCGCTGGGTGAAAGAAGAAACGACCATGCCCACATGGCACGAGCGTCTTTTCGAACTCGTGCGCCTCGGGGATGCCTATGTGGCGTGCAAAGGCGGCACGGGAACTCTTGTCGAGTTGGCTGTCGTGTGGGAAATGCTCAATAAAAAAGCGATGGAGCAGCGTCCGTTCGTTGTGCTCGGCGATTTCTGGCAACCAATCATAGATCGTGTTGGAGAAGTGGAGAGCGGGCGCGCAGGGCGTTGGGGCGAACGGAGGGATCCGCTCGTCCATCAAGCGCCCACTCCGGCGGAAGCCGCTACATTTTTGGCTACCCGACTCGCAATCGCCTCATCGCAGGAAAAGGAAGCCTGAGAAAAAGTGTCGCGCAATGCTGAAGATGTTCTCGAATTTGACAAGCTGCGCGAATTGCTGCGTCGCCGCACAACCTGTTCGCCCGGAGCACGCACGATTGACGCGCTTTCCTTTTCGCAGGATCGTTCCTTGCTGGAAGCTGCGTTTGCCTTGATCGCTGAGGCCATTTCCTATTCGGCCGATGGCAGCGAATTGGGTTTCGGCTCGCTGCCCGATCCGGCGCGATGGCTCGCCGAACTTGAAGCGCCGGTTGCCGTTCTCACGCCGCTGATGTTGATCGACGCCGCGGCGCTGGCAGATACGGCCGCGATGCTGCGGGAAACTTTTCGCGAGGCTTCGAGGCCCGGTTCGGGTTCGACGGCACGGCAATTTCCGCTGCTCTCCGCGCGTGCCGCGTCCATCGCGGATCTCCGTCCACTTGCTGTTGCTATTCGCCGCGCGATTCTCCCCAATGGCGAAATCAGCGATGACGCCTCCCCCGAACTCAGGCGCATTCGAGTCAGCATGGGCCGCACGCGCGAAACAATTCAAAAAACGTTGGAACAAATGTTGCGCGCTCGCGGTAGTGGTGCGGGCGAAGATTACGTCACGCTGCGCAATGATCGTTTCGTGATTCCCGTGCGTGCTGCCGAAAGGCGACAGGTGCAAGGCGTCGTCCATGCATCGAGCGCCACGGGGCAAACCGTCTTCGTCGAGCCGTTTGAAACCGTCGAGCACAACAACAGGCTCGTGCAACTTTCCGAGGACGAAGCGGCTGAAATTGCGCGCATTCTTCTTGAGTTGACGGAACGGCTGCGGGGATACCTCGGGTCGCTGCGCTTCGCCGTCGAAACGATTGCAGAACTGGATGGCATGTTTGCGCGCGCGCGATTCGCCCGCGAGTTCGATTGCACGCTGCCTCAGTTTACAAATCAAAATTCTTTGGAATCCACCAACTCAGATCGTCCCCTGTCGGAATTACCCCTGCTTGATTTAAAAGACGCGCGGCATCCCGTTCTCGCCGACACGCTGCGTTCCCACGGCCGCGCAGTTGTACCCATGACTCTCGCTCTTGGCGCACCGGAAACTGTGCTGGTCATCAGCGGCCCAAACACGGGCGGCAAAACGGTGGCGCTCAAAACGGTTGGCATCGCGGTGCTTTCCGCGCAATCTGGAATTCCTGTCGCGGCGGAAATTGCGCGCCTTCCGATTGTCGATCGCGTGCTCGTGGACATTGGAGATGAGCAATCGATTGCCGCCGACCTCTCCACGTTTTCCGCGCACATGCTGAATGTTCGCTCCATGCTGGAAGCCGCTACGCCACATTCTCTCGTGCTGGTCGATGAGCTGGGCACAGGAACCGCGCCGGAAGAGGGCGCGGCGCTGGCCGTCGCGCTGCTCGATGAATTCAGGGAACGCGCTTGCCTTACGCTCGCGACCACGCACCATGACCGCTTGAAAACGTATGCCTCAACCACGCCAAATGTTTTGAACGCGGCGGTGGAATTTGACGAAGTGAATTTGCGCCCCACTTATCGCCTGATGGTTGGCGTGCCCGGCGGATCGAGTGGTATCGACATTGCTCGCCGCCTCGGCCTCCCCGCGCAAGTGATCGATCGCGCCCGCGCGCAGCTTTCGCCCGAAGCGCACGAAGCCGCCGCATTAATTTCCTATTTGCACCGCAGCCGCGACGAACTTGAAACGCTCAAGCGCGAAGCCGTGCTTGCCGCGCAGGATTTAGCGGAAGAAAAGCGACGCTTGCAGACGGAATGGACCGACCGTCAGCGTACGCGCCTGAAAGAACTCGAACAGCAGTTTGCGCAGACGATTGAGAAACACGAAAAGGAAACCGCGCGCGCCATCGAGGCCGTGAAAGAGCGCGAACTGCGCGCGCAGCTCGAAAAGCAAACACACAAGAAATTAGTCAAAGCGCGCGGCGACGCCCGTGAAGAAGTCGACGCTGCAACCGTCTCCCATCTTTCCGATTCGCAGGCCGACCTGGGAATCGCCGTTGCGCCGTCCGCGAAGCCCGTGTCGCAGAGCGATCTTGTTCCCGGCGTGCGCGTACGTGTACGCGGACTGCCCACGGCGGTAACGATTCGCCGCCGCGAAGAAAACAGCGCAGAGGTCGAAGCCGGGCCGCTGCGAATGAAAGTTGCGCTGTCCGATATTACGGAAATCATTGGCGAGGAAGCGTCCAAGAAACGTGCGTTGCCTCTGGGCGTAACCGTGCGAATGCAGCCTTCCGCCGAGCCTTCCGGCATTGAAATTAATCTCATCGGCTGCACGGTCGAGGAAGCCACTCGCCGCGTGGATAAATTTCTCGATCAGGCCGCTCTCGGCGGATTATCCCAGGTGCGCCTCATTCACGGCCACGGCACCGGCGCATTGCGTAAAGGCCTCGCCGAATTTTTGAAAACGCATCCGCTCGTCGAGACAATTCGCTTCGAAGCCGAAGATCGCGGTGGAAACGCCATTACCCTCGTGGAATTAAAAGAATAGGCGGGGGATTCCTATGGCCTTTAAATACGAGGAAGCAGTGCCCTGGGGGCGATCCTTCAATGAATATCAACGAATGTTCGATTTATCAAAGGAAGATTTAGACCGCAAGATTCTCGGATGCGCGGATGGACCGGCTAGTTTTAATGCCGCTATGTTCAGAAATGGGCACCGAGTTGTTTCCTGCGATCCCCTTTATCAATTTTCTCGCGATCAAATTAAGAGCCGTATTGACGCGGTATATGACCAAGTAATTGGACAAACGAAGCTAAATAAAGAAAAGTTCAACTGGAATCTCATCGCTTCGCCTGACGAACTCGGACGCATCCGCTTGGAGGCCATGGCCGATTTCCTTGGTGATTACGAACAAGGGAAACTGGATAGTCGTTATATAGCGGCGGAACTCCCTGACTTGCCATTCGAGTCGCAATCTTTTGACATGGCGTTGTGTTCTCACTTTCTTTTCTTATATTCTGAGTCACTATCTTTTGATTTCCACAGACGAGCGTTCGACGAATTATGCAGAGTGGCCCGCGAAGTTCGTGTCTTTCCCTTGCTGACCTACAATGCGGAGCCGTGCTCGTTTGTCGGTCCAATCGTCGATCATCTTAAGATGGCTGGTCACAAAGTTTCCGTCGAAAGAGTTCCGTACGAGTTTCAGCGCAATGGAAATATGGCCATGCGAATCATTCCCACTCCACGGATTGGCGAACCATCGCGGTAGTTTCCCCGCATATTCATCTATGATGATTGGTCTATGGAAAAATGCAACTAAATGGTTGCATATAGAGCCCTATCGTTGTAATGATATGCAACCAGGAGGTTGCATATCATGAATGACCGGATCGAGAAACGGCTGGAGCTGAAAGCGCCCGTTTCGCGCGTGTGGCGCGCGCTTACGGACTACCGCGAGTTTGGGGAATGGTTCCGCGTGAAGCTGGACGGCCCCTTTGTCGCCGGACAGGTTTCAACGGGGCACATCACATATCCCGGCTACGAACACGTCAAGTGGAACGCCGTCGTTCAAAAAATCGAACCCGAACGGCTGTTTTCCTTCAACTGGCATCCCTACGGCATCGATCCAAAAATAGATTATGAAAAGGAAACGCCGACGCTCGTGGAATTCAGGCTGGAAAAAATCGCTGCCGGCACATTGCTCATTGTGACCGAGTCAGGCTTTGATAAGGTCCCCGCCCACCGCCGTGACGAAGCGTTCCTGAAAAACGATGGCGGGTGGACGCAGCAAATGAAGAACATAGAAAATTATGTCGCGCAGAAACCGTAACGCCGGGGCTTCAAGAAGGCAGGCACAAGCACCGGTCTTCGCAGCGCTCGGTGACCAAGTCCGCTTGCGGATCGTCACGCGCCTGTGCGACGGCGGGCCGATGTCCATTACAAGACTCACCGCCGGTTCTCGCGTTACCCGCCAGGCAGTCAGCAAACACCTGCTCGTGCTGCAGCAAGCGGGCCTCGTGCGCAGCGCACGTCGCGGACGCGAAAGAATCTGGCAGCTGGAGCAGCGTCGCCTGCAAGAAGCGCGCCGATACCTGGAATCCATTTCAGAGCAGTGGGACGAAGCCCTCGGACGCCTCCGCAAATTCGTGGAGGCGTAAAGCAAGGCTCCTTAGTCGCGTTCGAAGTGCAATCCAACGGGTCGAGTTGGTGCAAGTGACGAAGTCCCGAGGCCGCAAAGTAATGAAACGTCGAAGTGGCGATGCTGCGGAGTCGCGAAGTGACGAAGAGGCGAAACGTCGAAGTGACGGTGCCGCACAGTCGCAAAGTGACGATACGTGGAAGTGACGAAATTCCGACACCGCGAAGTCCCGGAGGGACGAAACATCGTAGGCCACCGTTTCAACGGTGGGAACTCGTCGGTTCCAATACAAAGCCGTAGGGGCGACACAAATGGTCAACCTCGTGTGTCGCCCCTACGGGGCATTGGCCTTGAGCGAATGCTCTTCCATCGTTAAAACGGTGGGCTACGTTTTTTCATCCCGAACAAGACTGGCTGGTATACAGATGAACGATTTTCAATCCAGGCCCTAAATCAAATGCATAGGCTTTCAGCTGCCGGCGGCCGCGACAGATGACATGTAGGCATCGGTGAACGCTTTGGTGTCCGTGTATTGACGGAAAGCGGCGATCTTGCCGTCGCGAATGGTAAAAGACATGACCCAATCGGCTTCCGCGATGCGGCCCGTAGTTTTTATTTTCACGCGCTCCCAGCCGACCACCAGAACGCGGTCACCGTCGGCTAGGAATTCGCGCGGCTGAAATTCCAGAATCTCTGTCTCCTGCTTAAGTTTTTCAAAGAAACTTGCTACTCCATCACGGCCACGATAACTTCCTGCCATCGGCAATCCGTCGCCTGGAATATCCCACACGACGTCTTCCGCCTGCAACGAAAGCAGGCCCGGGAGATTACCGCACCCAAACGCGGCATAACCATCTTTTACAAGCTGCAAACTTTCTGCTGTGCTCATGAGAATCCTCCTCTGAATAAGTAAATGTCTTGCCTTCGGGGAATGCACTCTTATACGCCTGAAGGACGGGCCAACGAAGCAATTTATTCGGCGTGGCGCACTGTTCGCGAAAGCGGCAGGGAAGTCACCGGAGTCCGCAGCACTCCACGGACCCCGCGCCGTGTACAATATGATTTACAGCGCAGCAAAATTTTTCAAATGGCGGAAGCGGGTTCATTTGCGGATCGCGTAAAACAGCAGGCGGACATTGTCCGCGTGATCGGCGAATACGTGCGCCTGAAAAAATCCGGCCAGAATTTCTCGGGGCTTTGCCCATTCCACTCAGAAAAGACGCCGTCGTTTTCCGTTAACGCGAGCAAACAATTTTATTATTGCTTCGGCTGCGGCGTGGGCGGCGACGTTTTCAAATTCGTGATGGAGATGGACAAGATCACGTTTCCCGAGTCGGTGCGCGCCGTCGCGGAAAAATGCGGCATTGCAATTCCCGCGCCGCGCGAACGTTCGCCCGAAGAGCGCAAGGAAAATCAGCAGCGCACTTCGCTGGTGGAGCTGCATCGCGAAGCTGCGGCATTTTTCACGCAACAGTTGAACACCACGCCGGAAGGCCGCGCGGCAAAAGCGTACTTGCTGGACCGTGGTCTGGACTCCGAGGCGATGGCGCGCTTCGGCATTGGTTTCGCGCCGTCGGGTGGAGACGCGCTCCTGCGCGCGATCAAGCAGAAATTTCCCGAGAAAGCGCTGGAAGTCTCTGGCCTGTTCAGCCGCGACCAGAACGGACGTCTTTACGACCGTTTCCGCCGCCGCGTGATGTTTCCCATCGCCAATGATTCGGGAAAAATTGTGGCGTTCGGCGGCCGCGCGCTGGGCGACGATATGCCAAAATATTTGAACTCGCCCGAGACGCCCATCTACTCGAAGAGCAATATCCTTTACCACCTGGACCGCGCGAAAGATGCGCTGCGCCAGCGCGATTTCGCTGTCCTCGTAGAAGGCTACATGGACGCCATCGCTGTTGCGCGCGCCGGAGTTTCAAACGTGGTGGCCAGCTGCGGAACCAGCCTGACCGAACCGCAAGTAAAACTCTTGAACCGTTTCACGCGCCGCATCATCGTCAATTATGACCCTGATACAGCCGGGCAAAATGCGACGGAACGCTCGCTTACAATTTTGCTCGAGCAAGGCGCTGAAATCCGTGTCCTCGCTTTGCCCGGCGGCAAAGACCCTGACAGTTTCATCCGCTCCGAAGGCCCCGCCGCCTACATCAAACTTCTGAACGAAGCGCCGCAGTATGTCGACTACTTGATCTCGCGCGCACGAAAAATGGATATGTCCACGGGCGAAGGAAAACTTCGCGCTGTAAATTTCCTGATGCCGTACGTGCAGCGCGTGTCGGACAGAATCCTGCGCTCGGAGTGGGCTACGCGGATCGCGCAGCAGCTTCGCATCGAGGAACCCGTGTTGCGCGAATCGATGCGCAAAGCGGCCAGCGAGCGCCGCAGCGAAGTGAAGGCTCGACCGGAACTTGTTGGCCGTGTGGGAAAGCCGGCGGAGCGGCGCCTCGTGCAATTGCTGATCGAGGGCGATGATTTCCGCGCGAAACTCTCGCAGGAAATTCGCGCCGAGGAATTGCATCGCGGCCTTGAAAGCGAACGCATTCTTGAAACGTTGGTTACGGCTTCGGCCGAGGGCGTGCGCCCGGACGCAGCCGCCTTGGCTCTGGCGCTGGAAGATCGTGACCGGCGTCTCTTGTTCGAAATTGCATTCGAAACAGCTGCACCGCCGACATGGGCGGAAGCCGAAAGCTGCCTCGCAGTTTTGCGCCGCCGCCGCATTGAGGAAGAATTATCCGCCGTACAGAAACAGATCGAGTCTCTCGCCGTTGCCGCAACTTCAGAAGCCGGAAGCGAGTTGAGGCGCCTCCTGGAACGCAAACAGGAATTGCGGCGCAAACTTGCTCCTGCCGTCAGCCTGACACCAGATCCCACGGTAAATTAAATATATCGAACCCAGAAGATTGCCCTACCCAATGAATCAAATCGAAGTATCTTTAACAATCAATACCTGATAAACAAAACGGTTGACGCACTCGCATGCGGCCATATAAATAAATTGATACCGTTTCGGTACAGAGGCAAAGGAAACGCCAAATTGGCGCTTTGCATCTAAACGCTCATACGGATCGAAACGTAAGCTCCAGGATTTGCGTCGGTTTAAGGGTTACTTCTGGCTGTATTTTTTGGAGGACTCCTTGGCGCTGGCAATCGAAGAGAAATACGATCAGGTACGGCAACTGATTGCCGTGGGTAAGGAGCGGGGTTACCTGCTCTACGACGAAGTAAATGATACTCTGCCCGCCGAAGTACACTCCTCCGAAGAAATTGATGATCTGCTCTCCGCATTTGAACGCTACGGCATAGATATTTACGAGGACCTGGCTGCAGCCAAAGCGGCGCGTGCCGGCGTCGATCCCACGATCGCGGATGCACCGGAAATCGTATCGAAAGATGAGCTTCCGGTTGTGGAGGATTCGAGTGAACTCGACCTTACGCCGGGAACTCTTGAAAAAACAAATGACCCCGTCCGTATGTATTTGCGCGAAATGGGCACTGTGCCCCTGCTCACGCGCGAGGGCGAAGTGGCCATTGCCAAGCGCATCGAGCGGGGGCAACTGCTTGTCCTCAAGACGATCACGCGTTCGCCCATCATCCTGAAAGAATTGCTGGACATCGGCGAAGATCTGAAAAACGGCACGCGCTCGATCAAGGAAATTGTTCAGTTTGACGACGAAGAGCTGACCGAAGAGAAAATAGAAAATAAAACGAAGAAGACCCTGAAAGTCCTCGACCGGATCGCCAAGCTCTACAACGAATGTTTGCGCGAAGCCACCAAGCTCGAGCGCATGCCGAAGTCGAAGAAGCGCCCTTACATTCATGCGAAGTTTCACGTTTCACGTTTGCGCATTGAAATGTCGCAGTTGGCGCGCTCGATCGAATTTCACAATTTTGAAAAGAAGCGACTCATTGACAAAATCCGCCACACCGTCGAGCGCTTGCAATCCCTGGAGCGCGAGGCCGGAAAACTGGAACGCCGCGCGGATGCCTCCAAGGGCGACAATGCCGCCGAAGCGCGCAAGGAACTGCGCACGCGCCGCACGGAACTTCGCGAAATTGAAGTTTCCAGCGAAACGGGCCTCACCGATCTGAAGCGAATGCTTCAAGTGATTCTTCGCGGAGAGGCCGAAGCCGAACAAGCCAAAAAAGAATTGATCGAGGCCAACCTGCGCCTCGTCGTTTCCATCGCCAAGAAATACACCAATCGCGGCCTGCAGTTTCTGGACCTGATTCAGGAAGGCAATATCGGCCTGATGAAGGCCGTCGATAAATTCGAGTGGCGCCGTGGGTATAAATTTTCGACCTATGCCACATGGTGGATTCGCCAGGCCATCACGCGTGCCATTGCCGATCAGGCACGGACGATCCGCATTCCCGTGCACATGATTGAGACGATCAATAAGTTGATCCGCACCAGCCGCCAACTCGTGCAGGAACTCGGCCGCGAACCGGCCTCCGAGGAAATCGCCAAGCGCATGGATATTCCGGTGTCCAAGGTGCGCAAGATTTTGAAAATTGCACAGGAGCCCATTTCTCTAGAAACACCGATTGGCGAAGAGGAAGATTCGCATCTCGGCGATTTCATCGAAGACAAGGCCGTGGTTTCGCCGTCCGAAGCGGTTATCAATCTCAACCTGAAGGATCAGACTTCGTCAGTGCTGAAAACGTTGACGCCGCGCGAGGAAAAAGTGATCAAGATGCGCTTTGGTCTGGACGATGGCTCGGAGCACACTCTGGAAGAAGTAGGCCAGTCTTTCGCGGTCACGCGCGAACGCATCCGCCAGATTGAGGCCAAGGCGCTGCGCAAATTGCGCCACCCCTCGCGCTCTCGCAAGCTCCGCGCTTTTCTCGATGGTTCTTCGCGCGATTACCTGTGATTTACTGTGCGCAGGAAATTACAATCTATCTGGCTCTGTTGAAATGCTTGGTTGCGATGCTTTTTTGCTGTAGCCCGCCTCTTCAGAGGCGGGCTACTGCAGCCCGAAGCACCATTAAGGATGTCAAAAGAGCTCAGCTAGCTCATAAATGTGATTTGGCTTCAGCCGCGACATCAGAACATGTAAAAATCCCGGCTTTAGCTGCTGGCTGGCAATCATGCGCCATTCTCGCGTCATTTATGAGATGAGTTGTGGGAAAACCTTCTCCCCCCGCATCAATTTCACGTACCCGCAGTTTTTGAATGTTGTTTCTTCCACTCGGAAATAATCTGCTGCAATCCTTCTCGATAGGTTGGGTATCGAGGCGACCATCCAAAATGCTGACGAAAACGTGCGTTGGTTGTGCGTGTGGATTTCGTGAAATAGGCAATGGCCTGCTCGCCCACAAATCTCTTGGCGAGCCATACGGGAAACCGGCGCGGCGAATGCGCTCCCAAACCAGCGGCGAATTCGTTTAGGAAATCGTGCGAAGAAACGAGTTCGTTATCGACAACATGCCAGATGCCGCTCGCAGGCTTTTCCGCCGCCGCTACATAGGCGCCAGCCGCGTCATCCGTGTGAATCATTGCCCACAATGCGTCGCCGCTTCCGATGATGGGCATCTTCCTTTCGCGTAACGCATCGGCCAGCGTTCGTGTGTGCGCCGATTCAGAGTCATAAAAATAACCGCCGCGCAAAATCGCAACCGTAATTCCCTCTGTCAATTCCGTCTCGCGCGCAATTTTTTCCGCATCGATCGCCGATTGAATGCTGGGCTCGGGCACGGCGGGAGAATCCTCGGTGAACGGAGATTCATTCCGCGGGCGCGCCGCCCATACGACGCTTTGTTGCAAATAAGTTTTCGCGCCAATTTTGGCGGCCGCTTCCGTCAGGCAGCGCGTGCCCTTGCGTCGAATGTGATCGTTCATTGCCCAGTCGGCGGGAGTTGTCTTTGCTTTGACCGGAATTGCGGTGGCGGCATGAATCACCGTGTCGCAACCTTCCGCCGCGCGCGCCAGCGAATCCGCATCGAATAAATCCGCGTGCTCCGGCTCTCCACCCGCTTCCTGCACGGCGATCTCGCCCTTCGGACTTCTCACGAGGCCGATGACCGAGTGCCCGCGCTCCACAAATTGGCGCACCAGCCTCCGCCCAAGCACTCCCGAAGCACCCGCGATGAACACTCTCATCCAACCGCTCCCCATTGCGGACAAGTAGCACAGGCTTCAGCCTGTGAGTTTTGATTTGCAACCTGCAAAAAAAAGCGAAGCTGAATATAAAATTTTACTAAACAGCGGCAGCCGGCGTCTTGCGGGCATCGGACGAAAGCGCGCGCACTTTCAACGCCGCAAGCACCCCGCCTCCGTAGATTCCGCCCAGCAAAAGAAAAGCGATGGAAAGCGTAACGTGCTGTGCGAACCATCCCAACGTAAAGCTCATGGTCACCTGCAACATTGTGCTTATTACGGAGAACGCGGATTGCGTGCGTCCCATGAGGTGCCGCGGCACAGAGGCCATGATGGAAGATTGCGTCAGCACTCCCCCCAGCGCGCGGCACACTCCGAACAAAGCATTCATCGCCACAGCGAGAATCAGCGCATGCACATATGGAAATAGCGTGTGACCAATTGCCAGCGTGGCGAGCGCGAGGATCAGTATCCCGTATGGCCTTTTACGCGCCGCAAAGCCGGCGACCAGTCCCCCGACAATCGCGCCTCCTGCCCAGCCCGCTTCAATCCATCCATACCCGCGCGGCCCCGAGAAGAGCACATCTTTTGCCAAGGCCACCACCAGCACGTTCGCGCTGATCACTCCGGCCATCATGCAGGCGTACGTGAATCCAAGTGCCATCACGCGCGGTTGCTCTGCCAGGTATGCCAATCCTTCGCTGATATCCGCAAAGACGCCCGCCGCGCCTGTCTCCGCGCTATCAGTGAGCGTCAAAGTTGGTTCGGACATTTCGGGAGGCGCTTCAATCGTAGGGGAGGAGGAGACCAGACGGTTATTCTGAATTTCGCGCGGTGGACAATACCCGTGTCTCAACATCAGCAGGCAAATCGCGGAAATCAGATAGGTCGTCCCATCGATGCCCAGAATTCCGCCGAGCCCCGCCCGTTCGTAAATAAATCCCACCAGCGCCCCAGCGGCCGCCATTCCACCTTGTACGGCAATTAGCACAGTGGCATTGGCCGTAACCAATTTTTCCTGCGGCACGAGTTCCTGAATCAGAGCATTGGTCGTCGACCAATAAATCGCGAAGCCTACCCCCAGCAGCAGCACCATTGAATACAGTTCCCACATCGCCAGACGTCCCGTAAATGCCAGTACTGCCGTTCCCAGAACGATGATCGCCCGGGTTGTGTCTATCGTGATCCCCAAATAGCGCCTGTCCACCCGATCGATGAGAACTCCTCCGAACGGCGGCACGATCAGCCCAGGAAGCGTGACCAGAATGACGATCAGGCTCACCCTGACCGTAGAATGCGTCGCGCCGAGCACGTACCACGTTACGCCCGCAAAATTCATCCCCGTCCCAAATAACGAGATCAGCATCGCCACAAAAAAGAAAGGGAAGCCCGGAACGCGAAACAGCGATCTCCAGCCAGGGGACGATTGCGGGTTCGATGTCATTGCAGAATCGAGAGAAGAACTCTTAGGCATCTGGGCCAAGTTTAGCGGCATTGCTGCTTCACGTCCAAGAAAATGAATCTACTTGCTGTTATCTCTAAGGATCAAAATGAACCGCCGAGCCGCAACAAGTTACGGTTGATATGGCCGTGGCGGGCGTCCAGCCACCCTACCTGACGTTGAAGCCTAATTGCCCCAGGCCACAATGTTTCCAGCTATTTACGCGGATTCTACGATTAATTTATGCCTTCTTTAGAGGTAACTGGCTATCTTGGCCCCGACTTTCCAAGCGCTGTCCGACGCGGGAAGGAGGCGGCAAATGGTTTTCGAGCAGCTTCAGGCGGGGCAACCCTTCGAGCACTTCCGGATCGAAGCTTTTGTAATTCGCACCAGCATGACCAGCATTTACCGCGCGACTGACCTGCGAACCAATCAGCTGGTTGCCCTCAAGATCCCTCACCCCGAACTCGAATGCGACCCGGTTTTCTATAACCGCTTTCAACGCGAGATGTTCATCGGCAAGAAGCTCAATCATCCGGGCGTCGTGCGAATGTTTGACAGCGGCGATATGAATCAACTTTGCATTGTGATGGAGTGGGTCGAAGATGGCTTTCTGCGCCAAATTCTTGCCAAGGAAGGAAAGGTCTCCGTAGAACGCGCAACCCGCATTGCCACCGGAGTTTGTGAAGCCCTCGATTACATTCACAGCCAGGGCGTGGTGCACCGCGACCTGAAACCGGAAAATATAATGGTAAGCACGGAAGACCGCATTAAGCTGATCGATTTCGGCATCTCCGCGTGCGATGGCGCGCGTCGCCTCACGTTTTCCAAACTTTCCAACGCCATGGGCACCCCGGATTATATTGCGCCCGAACAAATCAAGCGCAAGCACATGGACGGACGGACCGATGTTTACGCTCTCGGCGTTATTCTATTTGAGATGCTGACCGGGCAAACGCCTTTCAATGGTCCGAACCCATTCGCCGTTATGAACGATCGGCTGGTAAACGATCCCCCATCCGCCCGCGAAATAAATCCTGAAATTTCGATTCAGATTCAGGAAATTCTGAATCGGGCCATGGAGCGCGACCCGGAAAACCGTTTTGCAGATGCCCGCGAATTTGCAAATGCACTGGCCCACCCGGAGAGTATCGAGGTCATTGACCGCGCAGTGCGCAAAGGAAAAAAGCCAGCCCGCTTGCCATGGATGAAACGAATTTTATCCTACACGATGCTTCTGATGATTCCGCTGGTGATCTTCACCCTCATCCTGCTGGCTACTCGAGTAAAGTAATTTTTCAACCCCACGATTGATTTCAGCTGTTAAGAGGCTGCGTGAGAACCCGAGAATTATTGTGGGTCGTGGCTTTAGCCACGACATATGTTCGGCAATATGAGTACGGCTTTAGCGGCTGAAGTTCCGATTTTGCAAATCTCATGCAGACTACAAAGGGGCAGGCTTTATTCCGAATCCGGCAGGATGACTTCGTAGAACGATGCGCACAAAGCCAGCTGCTTTTGCGGGTCTTGCGCATCGTAAAAAACCGGAACGCACATTCCTATCGAAAGTTTTCTGGACCCGTCCTGCGAGCTGCCCGATAAATGCTCGCCAAGCGGAGTCGTGAAATCGTAACGGATGTTCGGGCCGTTGCGCGCCAATACTTTATCCACAACCCGCGCCATGCACATTTCTCCATCGGCCAGCAGCCGCTTTTGCTTGCCGATTATATTTGCCATCACAATTGTAGTGACCATGATGAAAACAATCGTCAAAATAAATATAGGAAACTGCGAGGGGCCTGAGTAGGGAATCCGGGCGTTTCTACGGATGACCACGTCGGCTGCCGCATAGGCTCCGAAAGATGTGAGCAGCGCCACCGAAACAATTGCCGCCATCATTCTTCCTCGGGCGCTCATCTGCACGGGCCGCGGCCGGGGAAGTTCGGCAATCCGCCGTCCAATTTCGTCGTAGGGTCCAGGAATCATCATCGATCCATCCATCCGCGTTTACGTTGCTTGGAAATCAAGTGAGAAATCTGCCTCTGTGTTAAGTGCCCAGCGCGCCGAATCGGATTTTTCCCTTTACCACGAGCACTACAAGAATTGCCGGAATAATCGCAAAAAATCCAAGCACGCCGAGGATCGCGACTTCCGCGTGCCCCACAAATATCCAGACAATCAGCGGTGCATCAAACAGAATCACGAGCACTGGCAGCAACCGCAAAAAGAAACGTGTCTGCTTGTCAGCCTCTCCATGATTCCACCCGCACTGCGGGCAATACGTTTTCCCCATGGCGGTGGCCGTGGGCAGTTTGCATTGCGGGCACGCGGCAGTAGGCAATGTATCGCTCCATTTCCATAGCAGAAAATAGCGTTCCGGTCCCATCGGCAAATTTAAATTCGCCGCAGCTTTTGGTGGCGCCGGTGTCCCGCCGGCGCCACAGCGAACGCCGGTCCCACAAACCGAAACTAAAAATTCCCCTGCGCCGGACTATAAGGGCTAGCCAGATATTTCTGCGACTGCGCTTCATTTTTCAACGGCAAAATCTTGTCCGGATCGAGCCGAACCATCACGTACCGAATGTGATCGTCAATCTTCGTGAACCAGTGCCCGGTTCCCGCGGGAATCACGATCATGTCGCCCGCTTTCAACTCATGCACTTCCGAATTCCTGATCGAGGAGGCGCTGAATCCCGGCCCATTCTGCTCACGCACTGTTTTCAGCGTGCTGGGCCGAGGCTTCGCGTCCACCAGATCCGGCCCCGTCAAAAGCGTCGCGGTGCCTTCAATAATGTAATAAACCTCGCTCACCTGCTCGTGCTCGGCCACCGCTTCCGCGACAATGTTTTCCTGCCCTTCTGCGTGACCCAGCTTCCCCCGGTAAATGCTCCCAATGCCAACCTGCACTTTTCCGACATCTATGGAGCGCACCTGCTGGTCCACAAGCTTGTGCTCAATCGCCCGCTGGTTATACCCATCCAACTCGCTCTTCGGAATGTACGTAGCCGAGCAATGATTGCAGGTAGGTTTCGGCTCCGTCTGTTGCGCCAGCAGTGGAAACACCGCAATCACGGCGCTCAGCATAGCCACTTTCACCGCGACATTTTGTAGGCTCATTCAGATTTCTCCTTCAAGGTATTTTTCCGCGCAGAGATACGTCCAGGTGGCCTATCTATACATCAAGATCGGTCGCTGCCGCTGAAAATAAATTTTTCAGACAGGTTTTGCTTCGTGCTTGAGCTCCCGAAACTCAACGCCCTCTGGATAATCTTTACGGACATTTTGTTGAAGGACTTCCACGACGATTGTTCTTTCCGTTTACAATTGTCGCTAAATGAAGCGCACAATTTATTTTGGCATATGCGCAATTGCGTTAATTGCATTCGCCGGATCCGCGTTAGTTGGAGAAATGTTAGGTCAAAGTGTATTGCATCCTCAAGTACGGCCCTTAACCCTAGCGTCGATCCAGTCGAGCAAGCTAGCGCTTCAAGAAATCGGGGCTGTACCTGAAGACTTCCTTGTTAAAGCCTTAGATGGCGTCGTGTTGCGTGGTTGGAAAGTTAGTTCTGCACATGCAAACGGAGACTGGGTCTTGCTTTATCACGGCCAATCCGACAATAGAACGGGAATGATTGGGCAGGCGACCCTACTGCTGCGCCACGGCTATGGTGTCGTCATGATGGACTCTCGTGCTCATGGTGAGAGCGGCGGGAACATGGCCACTTATGGTTATCTGGAACGCCAGGATACGCGCGCGATTATTGATGCAATGGATGTTTCCGAGAAACCGCAACATATTTATGCTCTAGGTTCCTCAATGGGAGCCGCAATTGCTTTGCAATCGGCCGCGGTTGAGTCGCGCATCGATGGTGTTGTGGCTGAAAGCTCATTCAGCGATTTGCGTGAAGCTTCCAATGATTACGCTGGACTTCATTGGTCTTCTTGGCTTGGGAAGACTCTCTTCCGCCCTGGAACCTGGACAGTGATTTCCACGGCTCAAAAGGAAGGACATTTTTTAGTGGAAGAAGTTTCGCCAGAAAAATCGGTGAGCGTTCGTCCTTTCGCAGTCCTGCTTATCTGTGATGGTGCCGACACCATTCTTCCTTGCCGTCATTCGCAGCGAATTTATCGAGCTGCGGCAGGGCCTAAGGAATTATGGGAGTTGTCGCGTGCGCAGCATGCTTCTGCAATCGGCGCTGAGCCTGCTGAATATGAGAGGCGAGTATTAGGATTTCTTGACCATTTGCGCCAAAGCCCTCACTCAAATCATGAAATCGCATTCCTTTCTATACACCTGTCCAATGAAATTGGATTTATGATGAATGAATGGCCGCACTAATCGAGCTGCGCGGACTCACCGTCGAAATCCCGACTCCCGCGGGATGGATTCGTCCCGTGGACGACGTTTCCTTTGCGCTTGAGCCCGGCGCATCGCTCGGGCTGGTTGGCGAATCGGGAAGCGGAAAATCGATGCTTGCACTGGCGCTGATGGGTTTGTTGCCGCCGGGCGCGCGTGTCTGCGGAGAAGCATGGTTCATGGGAGAAAATGGCTCCGCCGCCTCGCGCGTGAATTTGCTCACGCTGCCTGAGCGCGAACGCATCGCCATGCGAGGTCGCGACATCGCCATGATTTTTCAGGAGCCGATGACGGCGCTCAATCCGATCATGCGCGTCGGCGCGCAAATCGGCGAAGCCATCCGCGCGCATCACGCAGGCCTTTCGCGCGAGGAGATCGATCATCGCGTTGTTGAAGCGCTCGAACGCGCCGCTGTTCCGCAGCCCGCCATGCGCGCGCGCCAATATCCGCATCAACTTTCCGGTGGCTTGCGCCAGCGCGCCATGATCGCCATGGCTCTCGCAGGGGATGAAGGAAAATCTCCTCGCGTCCTGATTGCCGACGAGCCCACCACGGCTCTTGACGTCACCGTGCAAAAACAAATTCTCGAATTGCTCGCGCAGCTTCGCCGCGATCTCGGCCTCGCTTTGCTTTTTATCACGCACGATTTAGGAGTGGTCGCGCAAGTCGCGGATCGCATCGCCGTCACCTACGCTGGCCGCATTGTGGAGGAAGGTCCTTCGCGCGAGGTGCTCGAAAATCCGCGGCACCCTTATACAGCAGGCCTGCTGCGCGCTTCGCCGCAGCTGGTGCGGCTTAAGCTTGAGCCGATCCCGGGCAACGTGCCTTCGCTTACGGCTCTGCCGCCAGGATGCGCGTTTGAGCCCCGCTGCTCGCTGCGAATTCCCGAATGCTCTGCCGCCATGCCGGGTCTGTTCGCAGCGGGCCCCGAGCATCGCGCGCGCTGCATTCTGATTGCGAACGTTGCGGAGAAAATCGCTAAGTGAATTTCCGTGGCATAGGCTTCAGCCTGTGGAATTTTGGCCTTGCAAGTACAAAACCCCACAGGCTGAAGCGTATGCCACAAAGATCGAATGCTCAGACTCGGACATTATATTTGGGGAGGTAAAAATATGACCACTGACCTGCGCCACCTCGACAAAATTCGCGACCGCTTCACCGAAACCGCTGACGTCTTCGCGCAAACCGTGCGCCGCACGCGTGTCGAGGAAGGCCAGCGTCTCGCCGAATACGCCACGAGGGCCCTCGCTCATCCCGAAAATGCTCTCGCGATTGACGTCGCCTGCGGCCCCGGTACATTTACTCGTCCGCTCGCCGGACGCGTTGGCAAAGCGATTGGCGCGGATCTGACCCCCGCGATGGTGGAGAAAGCGCGAGCCGAAGCCGCGCGCGACGGCATCGCCAACATTGAATTCGTTCAAGGCGATATTTACGCGCTGCCATTCAATGATCGCTTTGCGGAAATTGTTTCCTGCGGCTACGCGTTTCATCACATGACCGATCCCATGCGCGCACTCAAGGAAATGGTGCGAGTCCTGAAGCCGGGCGGCCGCGTCGCCGTCACGGACATTATTGTCCCTGAAGGTTGCGACGGGGATTTTCAGAATAAAGTTGAGCGCGTGCGCGATCCATCACATACCAGCACGCAAAGCGTGGCGAGTTTTCATAAAATGACCGCGGAATTAGGATTGCGCCAGGTCTCGCAACACGTTCATGACAATTGGCACGACTTCGATGTGTGGATGAATAATGCCGGGAAACCGCCGGGCGATCCGGTTTATGTTGAGACGCGAAATCAGCTCGAAACCTGTTTGGAAAACGACCGTTCCGGATTTCATCCGCGCCGCACGGATAAAATCGCCAGTGGCCTGGAATTCATGCACACTGTGTTGCTGCTGATCGCGGAGAAACCGCAATGAATTTCAGTAGAACAGGCTTCGGCCTGTTGCTTTATGTCTCGACTATTAAAAAAGTCAAAAGCAACAGGCTGAACCTTGTTCTACTAAATCCGCGCCGCAACGAATATGAAATTTCTAGCGAACAAGGTGGCGCGCTTTGAGCCAACCTCTCCTGCTCGAAGCACGCAATCTGCGAAAAACATTTTCCGCTCCCAAAAGTTCGCTCGGCATAAAAATGCCGGGAGCAAATGGCGGGGCGCATTCCGGCGTTCCCGCTGTGGACAACGTAAATCTCGAGCTTTCCGCAGGCGAAACGCTTGCCATCGTCGGCGAATCCGGCAGCGGCAAGACAACGCTCGCGCGCATGCTCTTGCGCTTGATCGAGCCGGACTCCGGCGAATTGTTCGTCGAGGGGCGCGATTTTCTTGCCGCTCGTGGCGCGGAATTGCGAGCCCTGCGCCGTGAAATGCAAATGGTTTTCCAGGATCCGTTCGCGTCGCTCGATCCAAGAATGCGAGTCGGCGAAATCGTAGGTGAGCCACTCGAAATTCATGAGCCTCAGCTTTCGCGCAACGAACGCCGCTCGCGCGTCGTGGAAATTCTGTGCTCATCTGGCTTGGGAGAGGACGCGCTCGTGCGCTATCCGCACGAATTTTCCGGCGGGCAGCGCCAGCGAATCGGCATCGCGCGAGCCTTGGTCCTGCGCCCGCGCCTCGTCGTGGCCGACGAGCCGGTCTCCGCGCTCGACGTTTCCGTCGGCGCGCAAATTCTCGAACTGCTTCAAAATTTGCAACGCGATTTCGCGCTCACCTATTTGTTGATCTCGCACAGCCTGCCCGTCGTCGCGCAGCTCGCCACGCGCATCGCCGTCATGCAGGGTGGCCGCATCGTGGAAACAGGCCCCGCCGCGCAAATTCTCTCCGCCCCCACGCACCCCTACACGCAATCGCTGATCGCCGCGATCCCCACATTGCCCGGGTAATTGCACAAAATTGTAAATTCAAACCAGCTGCTGTAGCCCGCCTCTTCAGAGGCGGGCTACAGCAGTCGGGCAATCTCCTGCTAAACTCAATAAATATGAATTTTCACTTTGAAGTTTTGAAAACGGACCCGACAGGTGCGCGTCTGGGCCGCCTCACGACGCCGCACGGCGTGATCGATACGCCTGCATTCATGCCTGTCGGCACGGCCGGAACCGTGAAGGGCCTCACGCAACAGGCGCTCGGAGAACTGGGCGTACAAATTTTGCTCGGCAACACGTATCACCTATATCTGCGCCCAGGCCACGAACGAATTCGTGCGCTCGGCGGCCTGCATAAATTCATGTCCTGGCCCGGAGCGATTCTCACCGATTCGGGTGGCTTCCAGGTTTTTAGTCTCGCCGATTTGCGAAAAATTTCGGACGATGGCGTGGTCTTCCGCTCGCACCTTGACGGTTCCGAGCATTTGCTCACGCCGGAAAAATCGATTGAGATTCAGCAGGCGCTCGGCTCGGACATCGCGATGGTCTTCGACGAGTGCATCGAATATCCCGCCGACCACGCCCGCGCATCCGGCGCAATGAAACGCACGGCAGAGTGGGCGCGCCGCTGCAAGGAATATGCACGAGCACAGACTGCCTCTGGCCAGACGAACGCGGCGCTTTCAACCAACCCCGGCCAATCCATTTTCGCAATCGTGCAGGGCGGCATGCACGCCGACCTGCGCCGCGAAAGCGCGCGCCAGCTTGTCGACCTCAACTTTCCCGGATACGCCATCGGCGGCCTCGCCGTAGGCGAACCCCATGCGATTTCAACCGAGATGGCCGCCATCGCCGCCGAGGAACTCCCCAAGGATCGCCCGCGCTACGTCATGGGAGTCGGCCTCCCCGAACAACTCCCCGACTACGTGCGCTGCGGCGTGGATATGATGGATTGCGTGCTGCCGACGCGCAACGCACGCAACGGTTGCCTCTTCACCAGCGCCGGCAGGGTGAACATCCGCAACGCGATTTATGCGAGTGATCCTCGCCCGCTCGACGAGCGTTGCTCCTGCATGGTCTGCCGAACTTACTCGCGGGCCTACCTGCGGCATCTGTTTCAGGCCAATGAAATTCTGGCTTCCATCTTGAACTCCCACCACAACGTTGCGTTTTTCCTTGACACAATGGGTAAGATTCGCCAAGCTATCGCGCTCGGGGAATTGGCTGCATTCTCCTCAGAGTTCCAGGCGCGTATCGGCGCGGGTGAATCCTGAAGTGAGCCAGTGGCATGGCTCCCGTTGTAAACTTCAGGAAGCGAACCGTCACCGCTTGGAGCCCGCCACGATTATGTTTCGGTTTTCGTGGCCTGCCCGCTTCTTCAATCGATATTGATTAGCGGCAACAATTTTTAGTTTCCAGTGCAGTGCGCTGAAGACTTGGCAATAGCGTGAGATTGAGGTCACCGTTATGTTGTTCTTTTTTTTGCCGGAAAATTTGTCCTTGATGGCCCAGGCCGGAGGCGCCGGCGGAATAATGGCCTTTTTGCCGTTGGTCATTATTATGGGAATTTTTTATGTCCTGCTGATTCTTCCCGCGCAGCGACGCCAGAAGAAAACCCAGGAAATGATCAATGCTCTGAAGAATGGGGACAAAGTGATTACGTCCGGTGGCCTGTATGGCACGATCGTGGGAATCGAGGGCGATTCCATTCAGCTTCGCATCGCCGACCAGGTGAAGGTTAAGGTCCTTCGTTCCGCGGTGACCGGCCTGCAACCAGATAGCAAGGAGGAGTCGTAGGGTCGGGGTAACGCAATGCTCCATTTTGTGCGCGAGGCTTTTTAATAAAGAAAGCCCGCATCCTTGGAGTCCTGAGCCAGTTTAAGCCATGAATTCTAACCTCAAGTGGAAAGCATTATTCATAGTAGCGGTCATCCTTGCATGCGTAATCGGCCTCGTGGGACGTCCCGATTTTCCTCCCAAGTCCTGGGCCGGAATCAAATCCAATTTTGCGAACAGCATTAAGCTGGGCCTTGATCTTCAGGGCGGCACGCACCTGATTCTGCAAGTCCAGGTGCAGGAAGCTATCAGCGGAGAGACGGATCAGACGCTGGATCACATCACCTCCACGCTGCGAGATAAGGGCATCCGCTATGACGATATTCGAAAGCTGAGCGACACCCAGATTCTGGTTCATAACATCGCCCCGGAGCAGGCAGGGACCGCGCGCAACCTGATTAACGATCAATTCCCGGATTGGGACATTTCCCCGGCTCCCGGTGAAAACTCCGGCTACGTCGTAACCATGAAGCAGTCGCGCGTTGTGAACATCCAGCAGCAGACGATGGATCAGGCCGAAGAAACCATTCGCCGCCGCATCGACGCGCTAGGATTGACCGAGCCATTGGTCGCCCCTTATGGCCAAGGTGACAACGAAATTATCGTGGAACTTCCCGGCGAAGGTGATCCCAATCGCGCCAAGAGCGTCATTCAAGCCGGCGGCCAGTTGGAACTTCACCTTGTTTTGGACCAAACGCCCTATCAATCGGAAGTCGCCGCCCTTGCCGCGCATGGCGGCATTTTGCCTCCCAACGCGCAAGTGGTGCAGGGAAAGAGTTCCGCTTCGAGTTCCAGCCAGCCTGCGGTCGAAAGCTGGTACGTGATCGATCGCGTGCCAATCGTCACCGGTCGTGACCTGCGCAGCGCAACCGCCATCCGCAGTACAAAAAATCCCGGCTATTATGATGTCGATTTTACGCTTTCCACCGAAGCGGGCCGCCGCTTTGGTCCTTTCACCGAACAAAACATCGGCAAGCAGTTGGGCATCGTTCTCGAGCATAAGTTGCAGACCGCTCCCGTAATTAATGGCCGAATCGATGACACTGGCGTGATCGAAGGCCAGTTCGGCGAGCAGGAAGCCAACGATCTTGGCCTGGTCCTTCGATCAGGTGCGCTGCCCGCGTCGATTAAATACCTTGAAGAGCGCACCGTGGGACCGTCGCTTGGAGCCGATTCGATTCGTCATGGCGTGCAGGCTTCCATCATCAGCTTAGTCGTCGTGATGATCTTTATGGTCGTCTACTACCGCTCGGCGGGAGTCAACGCGGTAATCGCCTTGATTCTGAACCTTGTTCTCTTGCTGGCTGCGCTGGCTTATTTCGGAGCTGTCTTGACCTTGCCCGGTATCGCCGGAGTGATCTTGACGATTGGTATGGGCGTCGATTCGAACGTGCTGATTTTTGAGCGTATCCGTGAAGAATTGCGTGCTGCAAAAGCCCCTGTATCGGCGGTCGACATGGGATTCAAGCGCGCCTTCCTCACGATTATCGATACGCACGTGACAACAATCGTTTCCGCGGCGTTTCTGTTCCTCTTTGGCACAGGTCCGATCCGCGGGTTTGCCGTGAGCTTGGCAGTCGGTTTGTTGGCCAACTTGTTTACATCAGTCTATGTATCGCGCCTGATTTTTGACTGGCACTTGGCCAAGATGCCTCGCGAGGCAGAACTGAGCATTTAAGAGTGTGCAGGCTGATTTTCGGAAATGTAGCGCTCGCCTTCAGGCGAGCATGTGCTCGGCTCCAAAATGCTCGCCTGAAGGCGAGCCGCTACATAAACATGCCGAGTTTGAGCTCTTGCGAAGGTTCTTCCCGTGGTGGGGTAGCAGTACTAGGCCCATGCCGGGAAATATTTCAAGATTTTTCTTTGGATCAGTTCTATTTGGGGAACAAATTCACATTCGTTGGTGTCCAACTCTAACGGGTAAGAGTGAGCATGGAATTTTTCAAACAAGTTGATCTCGATTGGATGGGCAAAGCGAAGTACTTCTTTGGCCTGTCTGGACTCTTGCTTGTCGCCGGGCTGGCCTCCATTATAGCCCATGGCGGCCTGTTCTATGGCATTGATTTTAAAGGAGGTACGGTCGTTGACGTGCGCTTTGCCGGCGCACCTCCGATCGATACTCTCCGTAATGGATTGGCGCAGCAGGGCATCGGAAACAGCACAATCGTCCCGGTGAGCGATATCGCCAGCGGCAATAGTAATGAGGTTCTGATCAACTTGGAAGAAAAAGGCCAAGGCGCGGAAGCCCTCGATGCTGGCAAGACCGCAATCCTGAATGCCTTGCATGCAACTCTGGGCGCTGGAGAATCGGGCAAGCAGGACTTCAATGCTGCCGGGGCGGATACAATCGCTGACGCTTTGACTCGCAAGGACCCCTTGGGTCTGGGAACGGCTGCCGGCGACCGGTATGTGCAGCTTGGCAAGCAGCTTGCCACCTTTCGCGACCGAGACCATCGCGGCATTGTGACCGATCTTAATGAGCTTTCAGGTGCGGGAGCAAACGCCAGTGTGATTGCCGCGCTGCGCGATTCGTTCTACACCAGCACCTTCGCGATCGTCAATGTGGAGATCGTTGGACCGAAAGTCGGGTCCGAATTGCGTCGCCAGGCTGTGGTTGTAACTTTGTACGCTCTGGGTGGGATGCTGGTTTATATTGCATTTCGCTTCGAGTGGGTGTACGGTGCTGCGGCAGTGTTAGCCGTGTTTCACGACGTGCTCATTACACTGGGTCTTTTTTCCATTTTTCATTTTGAGATTTCGCTGACGGTGATTGCGGCGTTGTTGACCCTGGTTGGTTACTCGATGAATGACACGATCGTGATCTTTGACCGGATCCGTGAAAATGCGCGACTCATGCGACGGGAGCCGTTCAAAGACATTGTCAATCGTTCCATCAATCAGACTCTTTCACGCACAATCCTGACCAGCGGCCTTACTTTTCTTACTGTTTTGGTTTTGTTTCTGATGGGCGGCCAGGTTTTGCGAGCTTTTTCTTTTGCGTTGGTAGTTGGAATTCTGGTTGGAACGTACTCCAGTTTTGGCATAGCAGCGCCTTTGGTCGTCGCCTGGAATGACTGGCGAGGCGGGGGCGGTGCGGTAGTAACATCCGGAACCGCAGCCGGTACTAAACTCCGAAAAGCCTAGGATTTTTCCTGGAATTTTTCGGCAGGAGGGATGCACGATGTTTGATGATTTGCTCGAATCGACAAACGAAAAGAAAAAGACGAATAAAGGCTGGAGCGTTATCCTTTCCGGTCTGGTACAAGCTTTCATTTTGTCCATTTTGATTTTGATTCCTTTGATCTACACCGAGGCGCTACCGAAGGCGATGCTCTCGACCCTGTTGATTGCCCCGCCCCCGCCTCCTCCCCCACCTCCGCCTCCGGCAGCCATAAAGACGATCGTCAAGCCGGTGGCTCGTTTGATCCAGTCTGGAAAATTGATGCAGCCACGCGCAATCCCTAAGGAAGTGGCCGTGTTTAAGGAAGCCGAGCTTCCGCCAGACGTGATCAACAATAGCGGTGTGACGGGTGGCGTGTTTGGCGGCATTCCGGGACAGGGAATGGTGAGTGGCCCCGTAGCTCCGCCTCCCCCGAAGCCCACGGCTCCGACGCGCGTGAAGCAGGGCGGTAACGTAACAGCAGCGTCGATCATCAACCAGACGCGCCCGCTTTACCCGCCTCTGGCGCGGCAAGCTCGCATTCAGGGCAACGTTGTTCTTCATGCGATCATCGACAAGGACGGCAGGGTTGCACAGCTCGAAGTGATTTCCGGTCACCCGCTCCTGGTGCAATCGGCTCTGGACGCCGTGAAACAATGGCGCTACAAGCCGACCACGCTGAACGGCGACCCGGTCGAAGTTGATACGACGATTACTGTAACGTTTACGATGGGCGGTTAAGTTTTGGGTTTGGCAGGACGGCGGCTTGGGTATCGGCCTTCATCGATGCAGTTGTCAATGAAGACCGCGAATTGAGGCCGCCAATCAGGGAGTCGGCTGAAACCGGCAGAGCCGGTTTCAGCCAGCAAGATCCGAACGAAATAAAAAGGAGCGAATCAGATGCTTAGCACTCTAGCCGTTTGGGCAATGAACATGGTTGTCCTGCAGGGACAGTGGGACCTGAGGACGATGTGGGGCAATATGAGTATCATCGCGAAGGTCGTTGTCGGCATTCTTTTCCTTCTGTCGGCATGGTCCCTTGGCGTAATGATTGACCGCGTTCTGATGTACAGCGCAGCACGCAAACAGTCCCGAGTATTCGTACAGCAGGTTGCCGGAGCACTGCGCGAAGGCAAACTCGACGAAGCCATCTCGATCGCCGAGCGGAACAAGAAGAGCCACATCGCCAAGGTCGTCGCCACTGGCCTTTCCGAATTCCAATCTGCATCATCGCAAGTCGCTGACATGGAAGTGATCGAAGCTGCCAAGCGCGGCCTCGACCGCTCGGTCGCGATTGTGCACGCCGAAATGAAGCGCGGCCTTTCGGGTCTCGCCACCATCGGCTCAACCGCACCGTTCGTCGGACTGTTCGGCACGGTGGTCGGAATCATCAACGCGTTTAAGGGAATTGAAACCACGAAAGCAACCGGTCTGTCGGCGGTCGCCGGCGGAATTTCCGAAGCGCTGGTCACCACCGCGCTTGGGCTGCTCGTGGCTGTGCCTGCCGTGTGGGCGTACAACTACTTCACAAACAAAGTGGAAGCGTTCGACGTCGAAATGGACAACTCTTCTATGGAATTGGTGAACTATTTCATTACGCGCCGTGCAGGCGGAAAGAAGTAACCCATGTCATACAAGCCAAGCGTCGGCCCGCAAATGGCGGCGCCGAACGTAATTCCGATGGCGGATATTATGCTTGTGCTGCTGATCATCTTCATGGTGGTCACGCCCATGCTCTCGAAGGGTTTGACGGTGGAGTTGGCGAAAGTCAACAACCC
>DATHNC010000191.1:0-20926 GCA_035486415.1 Saccharimonadales bacterium (SeqCode) | reverse complement strand
GATAGCGGCAGACGCCGCTGATGAATCGAGCAGCGCGGTGATCGACGTGGCCAGCGTTTCGACGCGCGCGGCGAGCGGCGGAGGAAACGCATCGGTCCAATGATGCCGCGCGAGATACAGTTGCAGCGAACGCCCCGGCATTACATCCTCGATGCGAAATGTAACAATGGGCTTGCGCTCCGAAAACGCGCGATTCACTTCGTTCTTCACAAATTGCGATTGATTGGCGCTCCTCGAAAGAATCAGCAGAAACACGCGCGAGCTTTCAATCGCATCGAGAATCGCTTCGTCCCACACCGAGCCAGCTGCCACATCGCGCGGCGCCATCCAACACTTCACCCCGCGCTTCTCCAGCAGCGCGCACACCTCGACCGCTACGCTCGCATCATCCCCCGCATGGCTGATAAATACATCTCGCGTCATTTCTTCTCCCAGTCTCGGATTGCCTTTTGTCGGACAGGCTTCAGCCTGTCCGGGTTTCTACTCTTCCGGCACGGCAGTATGCATCCAGCGAAAAACCAGGCAGGCTGAACAGGCTGCGGAAAATATCGGCATTCTGTCATTCTGAGCGAAGCGAAGAATCTCTCCTTCTTTTATTTACTTGTGCTTACAATCGAAGAGAGATTCTTCGCTTCGCTCAGAATGACAGAATAAATACTTTTTCCGCAGCCTGAGAAGCCTCTCCTACTCAATCCATGAAACTTCATTCCCCCATCTATTTCTTCCCCACCGGCACTTTCTGCTTTAATTCTTCGAACCAGTTCGCGATGACGTTAATCTGAGTTGCGGGGGCCCCGGTTTGATCCACAGGTTTAAGCATGAGGAATCGTTGGCCGTCGCGTGACACGTCATAATTAGGAAAGGTGATCGGAGTGGGCGCATAGGGGCCGGTGAAAAGGAGATGCGGCTTGCCTACGGAAAAACCCGGCTGCTCGGCAATATCCGCTGCCATCATTTTGTCGCCGTTACGGTAGAAAATTTCTCGACCATTGGGATTCCAAACCGGCTCCGTGCCGCCATCGTTCGAAATTTGCCACTTCCCTCCGGGACCCGGAAAGGCCATGACATAAACCTCATAGCGTCCGGATTCATCGGAGACATACATCAGCCAGCGCCCATCCGGTGAGAATGTCGCCGCGCTTTGGTTGAACGGGCCCTTCAAGATCTCATGAAATTTGCGGTCGTTCATGGAAAGCAATATGACGTCGATACCGGACGGCGTAATCACATTGAAGGCCACATACTTTCCGTCCGGAGACCACCCACTCGGCGCTCCGGCCTGCCCGGAGGTGTCACTATTTTGATTATCACTATTGCCTAATCGCTCCAGGCCTCCACTGCCATCGGCCAATTGCCAGAAAATATGCAGCGGACCTTCCTTATTTGAAACAAACGCGATGCGCTTGCCGTCGGGCGTCCACGCTGGATAATTGTTCACGGAGCCCTCAAACGTCATCCGCGTTAGCGTCTGCCGGGAAAAATCGTATTGCCAGATTTGGGCCTCCACTCCATTAAGTCCGACGGCCAGACGCTGGCCATCGGGAGAAACTCGCGGGTTCAGATAAGCATTGACAGGCGCATTCAGGGGCTGCTCCGCGCCCGTCCGACTGACCCAAACCAACCGGAGTTGTTCCGCCTGGTAGCCTCCTGGTACATAGACAAGCGACCCGGTTTTGGAAAAGCTATATTGGGCGAATCCGGCTGTGGCGGATTGCATGACGCCCTCCGCCATCGGGACAGCCGGGCCAGTTACCTCCAGCTTTTGAGTATCGAACGGAACCGCCATCAAAACCGACGCCTGTGCGTAAACGAGGTGCCCGCTTAGGGCATAACGAGGGAATACTCCTCCCTGCAGCAAGTACTTGGTCTTACGCGTTCCAGCCGGCTGCACTCCAGTGCTAGCATTTGTGAAAATAGCGCCCGAGGTTCCGCCAACAAACAATAAGGACTTACCGTCAGGAAAAAAGTCCGGCCAGCGTTGAGTGATTTGGGGGCTATCCAGCCCAGTTAAGGGTCGTACGACTCCTCCGCTCTCAGACACTCCCTGAACGACTGAGAAGTTTGAGGGTGTGAAGGCAACTGTGCCCAATCTGCTCCACGCGGCCCCTCCGTCGAAAGCTGCAACAGCTAGAGGGATAGCTGCCCCGCCATTTAATGAAACTTTCATCAGCTTTCTGTTGGAGAAGAATCCCAACCATTGCCCATCGGGAGAAAAAAAAGGATCGGAGGCATCATCCGTGCCGGGTACGGGTTTCGTGTCCGTGTCCTCCATTGCTCGCAGGTATAGTTGGCGAATGCCGCCCTGCTGCGCGACATACGCAAGCATTGTGCCGTCCGGCGAAACAGCCAAGGCCGGACCATCGCTTAGGCCCGCCAATTGTTGCCCCGCAGGCAGATGGATTTCCGCACGAGTGACTGGCCCGCGGAATGGCTCGGCATCGCCCTTTAAATGCCATGTGGCGATGCTGGCGACCAAGCTGCCAAGGACCAGACAGCCTATTCCAAAAATGAAAGGATTGTGCGCAAGGGAGCGTGTGAATTTGACAAGCTTTTGCGTGTCAGAACGCAGACGGCCGACGAAATTCGTTGTGCGTGCGGGCGCGGCAATCGCAGCGGATGCCGCGCTCGACCCTCCTGCCGGCGCGACGGATGTATCAAGCAGTGCGCGGATTGAATTTGACAGGTTCTCCACTCTTGCTTCGAGCGGCGGCGGAAACGCGTCGGTCCAGTGATGCCGCGCGAGATACAGTTGCAGCGAGCGACCCGGCATCACATCTTCGATGCGAAACGTCACGATGGGCTTGCGCTCGGAAAACGCGCGGTTCACTTCGTTCTTCACGTACGCCGAATCGTTAGCGCTCTTGGAAAGAATCAGCAAGAACACGCGCGAAGATTCAATCGCATCGAGAATCGCTTCGTCCCACACCGAGCCCGCAGCCACATCGCGCGGCGCCATCCAGCATTTCAGCCCGCGCTTCTCGAGCAGCGCGCACACCTCTATGGCTACACTCGCATCGTCGCCTGCGTGGCTGATGAATACATCTCGCGTCATTTTTTCTCCCAAATGATCCTGTAGGACATGTTTCACGTGCTGCGGATAAATTCGTGCAGCACAGGCACTCTTGCCTGTGCGCTGTTGTTAACTTCAGCAAAACCCGCACAGGCAAGAGTGCCTGTGCTACTAGAACCCGCGTCGCATCGACTTTTTGTCATCCCGTTCACCGTGAACGTTCACGGTGAACCGAGCAAAGCTAGGGATCTGCTTTCCATCTCGCCTTCCAAGAAACAGCAGATTCCTCGGGCAAACACCGCCCTTCGGAATGAAATGGTGCGGGTTTCCCGCAACCTGTGAAGCCAGTTCGACTCAATCCCCGAAACATCGCGCGTCATTAATTTTTCCCTGTCGGAACTTTCTGCTTTAATTCTTCGAACCAGTTCAGCACGACGTTGATTTGCGTGGCCTCCGCCGCCTGCTCGGCTGCCTTGGTCATCAGAAAACGTTGTCCATCCGGTGACACGTCATAGGCCGTGTCAATCAGCGGCCATTCGCTGGCAGAGTATTGCCCCTCGAAAAGCATCCGGGGTTTGCCAGGGGAAAATCCGGGCTGCGTCGTTACATCCAGGGCCATCATCTTGTTGCCGCTGCGGTAAAACAGTTCTTTCCCATTGCGATTCCAGACCGGTTCAGTGCCTCCCTCGGTCGAGATTTGCCATTTCCCACCGGGACCCGGGAACGGCTGCACGTAGACTTCGGGGCGCCCGGATTCATTCGAAACATAGACCAGCCAGTGGCCGTCGGGGGAAAACGTCGGGCCGCCTTCATTAAATGGCGTAACGAGAAAAGGCTGCGACTTGCGGTCGCTCATCCGCAGTACCCAAATGTCTCTCCCCGTATTGGGACTACTCTCATGAAAGGCCAGAAATTGCCCATCCGGTGACCACGACTTCGGAACTTGGAGGTTCTCGTAGGTGCTCAGACGCTCCAGCCCGCCACTCCCGTCTGCCCGTTGCCAAAAGATATTCGCCGGTCCTCCTTCTTTGTTTGACCGGAACGCAATCCGTTTCCCGTCAGGAGTCCACGCCGGATTTAAGTTTTGAGTGCCCTCAAACGTAAACCGCGTCAAAGTGTCCCGGGCGAGATCGTAAAGCCAGATTTGGTTGTCTATTTCCGCCGCGACGCGCTGGCCGTCCGGTGAAAGCACGACGTCTCGATAGTCCTGTGCTGGGGCAGGCAAAGTCTGCTCCACGCCGCTGCGGCTGACCCACACCATTTTCCGTTGAATTGCTTGAGATCCTCCCGAAAGGTAAACCAACGAGCCGGTGTCGGAAATGCTGTACTGGTTCGATCCATAGGCCGACGAATACGTAACGTCCTCGACCACAGGAACCGGCGTGCCCTTAATCTCAAGCCGTCGCGGATCAAAGGGCACGGCCATCAGAGTTGACCCTTGCGCATAGATCAGATGACCGGAAGTGGCGTATTGGGGTTGCGTCCCGCCAACCAAGCTGCGTCGCTCGCCCGTTGCCACCGACTGAACAATAACGTGGCCGCCAGAGCCCAAATTTCCGCTAGCAAAGAGCACAGCCTTGCCGCCGGGTAAGAACTGCGGCCATATCTCGTAGTTTTCCGCTTTTTCGAAATGACCTAGCGGCTGTGGGGCGCCTCCCGAGTCCAACACTTGCACAAGGGGCGAAACGTATCCTGCTGGCGCGAAGGCGATTTTCCCCTGGCTGCTCCAACTGGCTCCTAAGGGGCTCCCTGCATCCGCGAGAGTCACCGCCGCTCCCCCGTTCACTGAGATCTTCTTCAGCTTTCCGTCTGCGAAGAAACCGATCCATTGGCCATCGGGAGAGAAAAAAGGTTCGGTGGCTCCATCCGTGCCCGAGATCGGCCGGGCTTCCTGGCTATCCATCGGACGCAGATAAATCTGGCTGGTAGCGCCTCGGATGGCGGCATAGGCAAGTTGTTTTCCATCAGAAGAGAGAGCCAGCGCGGTCGTGGTAGGACCCTCGAGCCGGTCGCCCGGTGGCAGATTGATGACCGTGCGAGTGACAGGCTTTGGCGGCATGGGCTTCAGATTCCATGCGGTAAATCCAGCGATGGCCGCACCGAGCAACAATGTTCCCAGGGCTAAAATGAGTGCCCGAGTCCCAAGTTCGCGAATTCCTTTTATAACCGCGAAGAGCGGTGACAAAAGCCGCGCGCCGAGCGTTGGCCGGACAGGCGGAGCAACAACGGCAGTAGCAGCGGGGGTTGCACTGGGAGTTGCTGACGAATCGAGCAGCGCGGCGATGGATGTTGCCAGCCGCTCCACGCGCGCGCCCATCGGAGGGGGAAACGCATCCGTCCAATGATGGCGCGCCAAATATAATTCCAGCGAGCGGCCCGGCGTCACATCTTCCAAACGAAATGTCACGATCGGTTTGCGTTGCGAAAACGCGCGATTCACTTCGTTCTTCACGTATTGCGAATCGTTCGCGCTCTTGGAAAGGATCAGCAAAAACACGCGCGCAGTTTCAATCGCATCGAGAATCGCTTCGTCCCACACCGAGCCCGCATCCACATCGCGCGGCGCCATCCAACAGCGCAGCCCGCGCATTTCAAGCAGCGTGCACACCTCTGCAGCTACATTTGAATCGTCGCTAGCATGGCTGATGAAAATATCACGAGACATTTCTTTCTCCGTTTGGGTCGTCATGGCGTACGTGGCTTGTCATTGGCTCAGATTCATCCGTCGGAGCAAATCCGCAAAGCGCGGGTCCAACTTACAGCGCTGAAAGAACGGTATATCTTGCATATGCAGATCGAGCAGCAATCTCAATTCACGCTGACGGTAAGCACCATCGAACGCCTCAAATGCGGCATCCACATTTCCAATCAAAGCGAAATAGAATGCAGCACTACTTGAGCTGGTGCGTGAGTTTTCGAGTTTTCGCGCCCACTCCTCGCTGCTGGTGTGATCGCCAGCCTGAAAGTAGGCTATTGCAAGCCACCACTCGCCATTAAGAAACCAAGGTGCCAACTCCATAACTCGTTTTAAGCTGATAACCGCATCCTGAGCCAAGCCTAGATGGAGCTGCGCTAAACTCAAGAGGAACCAGACTACAAAGAAGTTGGGATCAATTTCCAAGGCGCGGCGCGCGAGCTCAATGCTCTCGCGAAATTGCTTGGCAACAACCATGGAATTAATCATGCTGAGGTGAAGAGGCATGGAAAGTGGATCGGTCTCAAGTGCCAATCTACTTTGCTCCATGGCCTCGGCCGCTCGTCCCAGCGGAATCAAATAAAGCGAAACGTAGCGGAATCTCACCAGGGGCGAGACGGGTACAACCGCCATGGCCTGACGGAAATGTTCCTCGGCCCTTTTCCAGTCATAATCCATATATACCGCGCTGATTGCCAGTGAACTGTGCGCCTCACCGCTAGTGGGATCGAGGGCCAGCGCCTTCTCTGCAGCTGATCGTGCTAAAGGCACCACTTCGTGGACGGGTTTAAGGCCGAGGCCCGCAAGGAGGGAGTAGCTCACCGCCAATCCGACATAAGCCAGGGCGTAATTAGGGTCTATGGCCAAGGCCTGCTCATAGTAATTCATCGCTTTGGCCACACTCTCCGAGGAGAAGCGCGCCCAGTAATACTGACCCTTCAAGTAATTTTGATAGGCTTCGATGCTTACGGTCTGCGTGCGAGGAGTAAGTCGAAGTTTCAGCGCTTCCGAGATCGCCTGAGCAATTTCATCCTGAATTGCAAAGACGTCAGTCATATCGCGGTCGTAGCGCTCCGACCACAGATGTGTTCCGTCAGAGGCGTGTATCAACTGCGCCGTAATGCGCAGGCGGTTGCCCGCGCGGCGGACGCTGCCTTCGAGCACGTTGCTCACGCCGAGCGCTTCGGCGATCTTGCGGATGTCCTCATTCTTTCCCTTGAATGCGAATGCGGAAGTGCGAGCAATCACTTTCAGGCCTGGAATTTTTGTCAGCACGTTCAGGATTTCTTCGGCCAGACCATCGCTGAAATATTCCTGCTCCTTGTCCCCGCTCATGTTGGCGAATGGCAAAACGGCAATGGAGGGGGTTTTTTCCTTGGCGCTTGCAGTGGCTCGCTCGGCGACGTTCACTCCCGGGGTCAGCCGTGAGGCAATCGAGCCTGCAAGACTTTCGACGCGGTCCGCTATAGGCGGCGGAAACGCATCGGTCCAGTGATGCCGCGCGAGATACAGTTGCAGCGAACGCCCCGGCATCACATCCTCGATGCGAAATGTCACGATGGGCTTGCGTTCGGAAAACGCGCGGTTCACTTCATTCTTCACGTACGCAGAATCGTTGGCGCTCTTGGAAAGTATCAGCAGAAACACGCGCGAAGTTTCAATCGCATCGAGGATTGATTCGTCCCACACCGAGCCAGCAGCCACGTCGCGCGGCGCCATCCAGCATTTCAAGCCGCGCTTCTCCAGCAGCGCGCACACTTCGACGGCTACACTCGCATCGTCGCCTGCATGGCTGATGAATACATCTCGAGCCATAACTTCCCCCAGGGTCACTACTTTTGACTTTTATCGGTGAATACGCGTGCGGGGCCGAAAATGCTGCGTTATGATACACCCGTTTCTTTCCACCAGTTGTCAATTGACAAATGCATCCGTGCATTGAATACGAGCTCCGTTTTGCAGTCACCGGGCATCGCAGGATCACCGATGAAGCGGCGGTCGCACGCGCGATCGAGGGCGTGATCGAGCGGATCAATCGCCTCATTCAGGATGCGGGCGCGACGCAGCCGTGCTGGACCATCGTTTCGCCTCTGGCGCGCGGCGCCGATCAGATCGCCGCCAAAACTTTGATCGAACGCGTGCATGCGCGGCTCGAAGTGTTGACGCCATTTCCGCTTGTGGACTATCGAAAGGATTTTTCTTCAGACGGCGAGCTCGCTTCATTTGAAGATTTGCTCGCGCGCGCAGCGGTCGTGGAAGAACTTCCCTGCCGCGTGCAGGACGCGGAAATTCGGGGAGGCGGCGAAGGCACTGAGCTCGAAGCAATGCGTGACGCCGCTTATTTGCGCGCAGGCGAGCGAGTCGTGGAAGTATCCGAAATTCTGCTGGCCGTGTGGGACGGGCGCGAGGCCGCGGGCGTGGGCGGAACCGCCGAAATCGTCGAGTATGCGATAGAGCGCGACCGCGTGGTTCTGTGGATTGACGCCGAACATCCGGAAGAACCGCCACGCCGGATCCATGCGGTCAACTTTCTTGAACATTCTTCGGACAATTCAGCGATCATCCGCACCGAAGAATTTGCGCAGACCCTCAGCGATTTATCGCGCGGTTACAGTCAGCAACTCGCGTATTTTCAGGATCAAAGCCTCGTGCCAGCGGATTATGAAAATGAGGAGCAACGCACGCGTGAGCATCTTTCTGCTGTCGCCGTGAAATCCGGCTTGCCCGAAGAAGCACTTAACGGAATTTTATCCATCCTCGTGCCGCAATTTGCGCGCGCCGATTCGCTGGCGATGCTCTATCACCGCAAGCATGCCCGAGGCGTAAGCGGCATTCTGTATCTTGCGGCGCTCGCCGTTACGATCGCAGTGGGGCAGGTATTATTTTTTCCGGAACTACATTGGCTGATCATCTTCGAAGTACTCGCAATGCTGGTCATATTGGGTTTGTGGATATCCGCCGGATCGAGCGGCTGGCACGAAAAATGGCTGCACGCGCGATATATCGCCGAGCAGTTGCGCATCGCGACGTTTACCACGCTCCTGGAACCCGCGTCCCGCAAGGAGAAAAATGATCCGCTTCCCTTCTATCGCGGCCCGCAACAATGGTTAACGCAGACTGTGAAGGCAATTGTTTCCGACGCCGGAAAAACAGTTCCCGTGTTGCCTCTCGGCGCGCTGAAACAATTCCTCGTACACGCATGGCTTGAAGATCAACAGAAGTTCCATGCACGCAGCGCGAAACGCAAAGAGAAAAGCGCGCATCGCCGCCACGAGATCGGATTCGCACTCTTCGGCATGACACTGCTGATGGCTGTCCTGCACTTTGCGGGCGTTGGACACGCTGCCGAATCGGAACGCGCTCCCTATCTGAATGTAGGTATATGGATTACGTTTCTCGCGTTAGTACTACCTGCGTGGGCGGGCGCTGTACACGCGGTAACTTCACAACTGGAATTGGAACGCATTGCCGAGCGCTCGCACCGAATGTCTGTGGCCCTGGAATGGCTCGCGCATCGCGCAACTCGCGCCACCACGCTCGCCGAATTAGCGGAAACCGTAAATGAAACCGCTGAACTGATGATGGTGGAAAATCACGAATGGTGGGTTCTGCTCAGCTTTCAGGGGGCACGACTTCACGTCTAAAGTCGAGAAAATCATACTCTACTCAGAAAATGAGAAAAGCTGCGTCCTCTGACAACTTCACTCTTTCCGCAAATTACACTTGCAGTTTCTTTCGGATTCCCAGGAGAATTTTCTAAATTATTGAGAGTAATTGTAGGCTCGTTCGGACTCGAAACGCAGACCCCTACTGTGTCAAAGCGACTTCGCCTTTCCGATCCTTAAATAAACAGCAGATATAAGCAGTGAGACATAACGGCATAATCCATGCCACACGACTCTGGTAAAAATCGTTCACGGCAGACAAGCCGCCGCATACCGCCGCGTTGGAAATTAACAATACGATCGCTGAGACCAGGAATTTGTTGATTCGCGCGAACTGTCCGGTCCATGCAAATAGCAGACACAACGGCACACTCAACCAGAAGATTGCCACGTGAACACGCGAAAAGACATCCGTCACCGGGAGTATGGTGTCAAGAAATTGTCTGTCATTCACGAATGCTCGCAGATCGTGCGGAAATACTTTCCGTATCACGTCGAAATTCCATTTGTCAGCACTGCCCATCCGCATTTCCTGACCAGTACGCAGGGACACAAGTTGAAGCAATGTGTTTTTGACGATACTCGTCAGGAACTTTAGAGGGTATGAAAGAATCGTTTCCCGAACGATGGTGTCTATCTCATGCCCCTCAAGGTGGCTCCGCATCGGGTGTTGCCACAGGAACTCCTGGTCCCCTCGCGGCAGATTGGAGAGAAACTGGCAGGAAACAAACGGGCGTTTCGGACAGTTTTCATGAAGGAATTCTTGCGCCAAGCCATCGCCAAATAGTCTTCCCATGAGGAAAGTATTTGTCGATGGTGAAAGTCTGAATCCCTGGCCCATCTTTTGATTCTGAGTTGCGGTCCAAATTCCTGCGGCGATGACAGGAACAAGCAACCACCCGAGTACAGATTGTGCTGTAGAGAGTCCGTGGGACCGGTGAGCAGCAAACTTTAGAGCGGCCAGGCCCGTGAGGTACAGTGCCGCGATTACGAACAGTGAGACGTGGGAGGCAACGGAGATCATTAAGATCAAGGCCAGAAGGATTCGTTGCGCGACTCGCAGTTCATCGGCGAATGCCAAGAGGAATCCGGACAGAAAAAGTACCCCTGCGAAAACATACGGCATCAGCTCCGAGACCATCCAAGGCAAACTTGAAAGTCCCGCCAAGACGCATACGCCGACAAGGAAACTGCGGTTAGTGTATTTCTTATCGCCGTCAATCAAGTGCACAAAGGTTAGGCGCAAGACGTAGACGACGATAATTGCCTGAGCTGCGACCGTGGGCCATGCGCTTATTCCAAAGCTTGTCAATCTGATAAAGGCGCTATATCCGGGCGCGCGGAACGGCGGGAGCGCAACATGAAAAGCTCCGGTCAAAATATAACTTCCGGTATCTAGGGTTAGAGTCGGATAGCCGTTATAGAGCGCAACCCAAAGCAGCAAGACAATCGCCAGGGCGTCGAACAAGATCGTCCGTTGCAACTCGACTGGAACTCCTTTGGTCGAGTGTGATTTGTGGCTCTGATCCTTCGGTGTCGACTCCGACGGACAGGAAATTTGATCGATCACTGGCATTCGGGCGGTTTCTCCATTCAAGAAGAGGCTGAAATTGGTCTTGTTCGCGTTGCTCCACGAAGCCTGCGTTATTGATTCACCTGATTTCGCCGCCGGTTGCAGAGGAAGCGCTAAGCTAAAACAGCAGCTGCGTGCGTGAGCACTCAGAGTATGAGCGATCGCCCAAAGTGGTACATCCAGCGCTCGTAGAAGGCCTCACGTAGTTTGCGCCGGTTTTGCGGATTAACGCTGGATTCATTCGCTGACATTGCCCTGAAGGTTAATAAAATCATTTCTAGCTCAACTGATTCGGATTATGCAGGAATGAGTGATTGATACAATGAGTACCCAGGAGTTGGCCAAAGCTGGCGGACCTTACATAAGCTGAATCCGGCATCCACATCATTTGGCAAGCCGCGTTTCTCCTTCTCTCTTTCTAAGTACAGACCCGCTCTTGAACACTATTGCGGCGGACGGGTGGCAGACCCTTTCGTTGCTTTTTAGTTGGCATTATCTAATAACCGCATAGTACCACTTCTGTACGTCATCTATATGGTATTCGCTTTTGTATTTTCCGGGACTTTGCCCTTCCGAGTGGCCAACTCTCTCGATCCTGGAGGGTCGGGGTTTTGATTTTGGCTCAGTTCCGAGGGCAATAATTTTGAAAGTAAAAATCAAACCTACAGACCACTCGGAACCCGCGAGGAGTCGGGCACCCGGAATTTCAAAACCGCCTCAAAGCATGCGCCACCCGCCGTTCGTTTCATTCGTCAGCCGATACAGATTGTCGTACCCGTAATTCACTGTGCGCCCTTTCTTCTCCGTCACTGAAGTGCGATGCCCCGCGTTGTCCACCGTGTACGCGTAGCTCGCCAGAGGGCCTGCGGCGTACTTCGCTCCAAGGCTGGTCAGCCGGTTGCCCACTTCGTCGTAGCCGTAAATGGTCAGCAAATTCAGGCCGCCCGGATTGCTGGAAGTAATCGGATCCTGCGTCACTGAAGTCAGCCGCCCGAGCGCATCGTAGACATACGCGGAGGCCGTGCCGTTGGCGTCCGTGCGCGAAGTGACGCGGCCGAGGCCATCGTATGCGGTAACCTCAAACGTCTGGTCGGGGTAAGTGACCAGCGAGCGGCGGTTGTCGCCGTCATAGGTGTACGCGGTGGTGTGCAGCAACGCGTCGGTCATCGACGTTTGATTGCCCACGTTGTCGTAGACGAAAGAGGTCACCTGGGTTAGCGCGTTCGTGACCGTGGTGCGCCGCCCGGCGTCATCGTATGCGTAGTGCGTGACGTTGCCTTTGGCGTCTTTGCTGGAAGTCACCTGACCCGCGGCGTCATATCCCGTGAAGCTGGCCGCCTGCGGCAAGGAGGGTGCCGTGCTGGTATTGCTTTCCGTCAGGCGATTCATTGCGTCGTAAACATTGAACCCGTATTCATAAATGGTGAACGGCAGCGAGCTGGTTAGGGAATGCGCGCCCACGGAGACGGTCAACTGCGCCCCAGAGAATGGACTGGTGCCGATCGGTTGAAATGCGGATGCGGCAAGGACAAGCCGTCCAATTTGACGGATCCCGTTTGTGCCGCCGCAGTGGGCGCCAGCACGTTAACGTAATTTGTCGTGAAGTTACTTGTCGGGGTTTCAATCGTGTAGTTACCTCCGTACTATTCGAACGGAGGAACGACGATCATCGTTGGGTCGATGCCAGGATTGGAAGAGTTGAAGGATGAGCTGTTGGCGTACTCGGCGACAAGGATGGGTAGGTCCGCGTCAATCTGCGCTCCGTTCTTGATGACGGTTTCGAAGAATTGCCCTTGATTAATTTGGGCAACTTCTTGACCGTTTACCTGGACGTGCATGTTGTCGGTTTGCGCGAGGAAGCGAAACGTATCGCCATATACGTCAAGCGCGATCGGGAACGTCACGAAATGCTGCCCTCAGAGATTTGTAGGCGGGAGCTTTTCCACCAGGTGGTTGCAATACACGCTCAGGTTTGGCACAAAGGCGCAGTCGTGTCCCCCGAAGACAGCAACGGGTTTGTCAGCCGTGATGATGCTGCCCGTGAGATCCACGAGAGGGCCTGTGCCGTTGGAATAGGTGTTCAGATCTGTATTGTTTCGGAGTTGGTACGTCTGCCCTTGATTTAGCGCCACAGTGTACGCTTGACGCGCTAGGCGCGTTCCCGCCTTAGCGGAAGGAATGATTGTCATGGTGGTGTTGTTCTGAGTGGCAGTAACTCCGAACTCAGTGCCCAAAGCGTTTGGTATGTCCAAAGACCCGACAGGAGGACTGCTATTCGAATAGCCAAGGTTGGCGTAGCTTGTGCCTAGAGTTGCTGTGGGCAGCGCCATGAAACCATCGGTTGCCGCCGGGACAAAGTTTAAGCCGTAAACGGCAACCGGGTTCTGAGCGGTGATATGAATTCCCTTTGATTCGACGGTGTCCAAAGTTGTGACCATCACCGACTGAGGCAAGACGATGGTGGCGATTTGCCCGGGCGTGACAGTAAACGGGAAATTCAGATCTTGACCCGGGACGGAGACAGTGCCGCTTGTCGAAGTGGCTGCAGAAATGAAAAGGCGGAGTTGCAGATAACAAATGGAGGGCGCTTTGCGGGCGAAGGACACTCTGCCAAATCAGAACGCGCTCACTATCTGAATGCAGGTATATTTGATCACGTTTCTCGCGTCAATACTTCTTGCTTGGGCGCTATACATGCAGTAACTTCACAAATGGAATTGGAACGCATCGCTGAGCGGTCACACCGAATGTCCGTGGCCCTGGAATGGTTCGCGCATTGACTCGGGCTGGTCAATGACAGCTGGTAATTTCACATCAATCAAGTCGAACGCACGCATACTGGAAATTGGGATTTCCTTGGCCCCGATTTGCGGTCTTCCTTACCAGCCATGCTTTATAACACCTGCACGAAGTTCTTATGCGTTGTTTACCATTAAAAGTCTAACTTAGCTTGAAAAGGCTCCGCCCCTCTGAATTTCTGATTTGGGTGAGAGGAGGCATGAAATGAGCGAAGGAAGAATTTTAGCTGTTGACGATGAATCGCAGATCCGCCGCGTTGTGCGGACAACCCTTACTTCGAACGGGTATGAAGTCACGGAGGCTGTAAATGGAGAAGACGCGCTGCGACTGGTGCGCTCTTCTGAATTCGACCTCGTCCTTCTGGACATGAATATGCCCGAAAAATCCGGACTTGAAACCTGCAGGGAGATTCGCGCCTTTGGTTCAAATCCGGCAATCATCATGGTTACTGTTCGGGATTCGGAAACAGATAAGGTGGAGGCACTGGACGCGGGCGCAGATGGATATGTAACCAAGCCATTCGGCATTTCCGAATTGCTGGCGCGAATTAGATCCGTCCTGAGGAGAACAGTTGAGTCTCCGAACCTTCCCGCGGCACACCTTAAGCTTGGAGCGGCGGACATCGACTTTGAAGGACGGTATGTCCTCACTGGCAGTGAGCGTGTTCGACTCACTCCAAAAGAACTGGATCTCCTTTCCTACATGGCAACGCACCCGAATAGAACGATCACCCATCGCGAGCTTCTTAAAGCGGTGTGGGGCTCCGAACACGGTCACGATCAGCAATATCTTCATGTGTTCGTCAATCGATTGAGGAACAAGCTCGAAATCTCTCCAAAGAGTCCAAAATTCCTAATCACCGAACCTTGGGTCGGCTACCGCTTGCAACTTGACGAATAGCAGGGCTATCTCCTTTTGAACTTTAGCGAAATCGAACAATCTATTTATGCCTCTTTTAGGAATCCGATCGTAGTTTGGTATTGAAGATTGATACCAGGCACGAAACCAGTTTTAGCGATAACCATAGCGGGTTAAAGGGGAAAAGGGGCATGTTGGCAATAAAAAATATACGGATCGAGAACGCAAGACTCTATCCCAGGAAGATTGTGGACCAACTTTTGGTGGAGATGTCAAACGGCACGCAATTGCATGCGGATGAATCTCGAATGCATTTCTACGATCTGGAAGCGGATGGCCGGAAATATTTCATTTATGTTTCACCCGTCAACGCTAGCGTCACTTTGATTGCCACGTGGGCGAAAAAGCGCCAATCGTCCGTTTCGAAAACAGCCGCGCGCGATCCGTGGTGGCGATGGATCACAGCGCACACCAAGATACGCAGCTATACGTAATAGTTATCGCTGGTTGAAGCTTCTTTTTGCCCGAGACCGGTAAGAACTTTTCCGATCCCGGTACAGCGCGACATTGTGATCGGGAGGTCGGAACAGAAATCAGAGGAATTAAGATCCAGTTTTGTCAGGCGCATCAAATCTTCTGCAGCTTGGCGGAAAGTGATCGAGCCCCAATTTTCCGCTATCTCCACAGGATGAGACATATCATTTCCCCAGCTTCCGCGCAGAAATGGCACATACCCAGAAGTTGCAACCAGCCCCGTTTTTTCATCGAATGGAATGGCCGTGCCTCGCAGGATGGGCGCGCGGCCTGGCCTGACGCAAGCGATCCCGCCCTTTGAAATTGTCATCAACCCGAAATTGGGCACCTTGGAAAGAGCGCTTTCAAATCCCTGTCTCTCTGCTCCCGAGTACGGAGTGGCTTTGTGGACAGTAACTTTGCGGGGCGAAAAGCCGGCGTGTTTTTCGAACACTGCTAGCGCACGCTTCAGCAAATTCTTAGCGCTCTCCGCACTCAGATTATTTTGTTCGTCACGATTCCCTTCTGAACAGGTTTCAACCCGTTCTCCCGTGACGACGAAGCCATCTCCACGCTCTGTGAAAACGTGCGCGAAGCTCCTTTGAATGGGTGAAGATCCATTTAGCAAGTCGTGGTAGAAAGAGATTCCGATGAAGCAAGAAGCTTCTGCTGTATTTGCCAGTTTCCAGGAAGTCACGCCTGCCTTTTTCAATATGGCCAGCGAGAAGTTCCAAGCCAAAGTGGCGCGGCTTCCGCTTGCACTCATCCTCGAATCCATTCCGTGCCAGATCAATTCCGTTGGGAGCGTCCCCATGCATGCGGCCTTGAGGCCACTTCGAAACCTGTGATTAAAGCGATGAGTTGCCCGATCAGGAGTGTCCGGGAAATTCTGATCGGTAGGTTCGCAATCGGTGGCGCCGCTTGCTGTGTTGACTTCAATAAAAGGTTTAATAGACTCGGACAGTACGCAGAGGACTACGTGCGGCGAATCTTCGAGCTTGCTAATCGCACGGACTTCATTGGCATACATTTCCTGAAACCGTTGCATCCTGCTATCGCGATTCTCCTGCTCTTTTAGCGAACATATTTTAGTTTTATCGAATGGCCTGACCCATTCAATTTGCGTTACGAGACTAACGTTGAACGGCGCTTGCGAGTTCATTCCAGGGAAGGATGGATGCAGCACGCAATCCACATTTTCATTTTGCTCAATGGGCTCGGAGATTTCATGCAGCAATGCAGTCACGTGATCGATTCCATCGGAGGTCCCAACAATTCCTACACGAATCTTAGAATTCCCGGGAAGGCTTGGTGAGCCGTAAGGTCCGTATAGGGCCAACCCCGTTTTTGGATCGCTGCAGGAACCTTGTCCGCCGAAGATCAAGTTAGGTTCGGGGATTTGCAGGCAGCGGAATTGGTTTGAAGATCGGCCCAAATCAATCTCAAGCGGTGCGACGTTATATATGCGCCTGGGATTATTCGTTCCAGGAATTCCGGAAGGGCGTGGAAGATACTCCTTTCTCATCTTTAACAAGATCTCTCGTTCAAGCGCAGCAAGCTGGGGATCAGGAGATCGTCCTCCATCGCAGTCTGCATCATTTGGTCATAATTCAGGCGATCGGTGGAAATCCCGAATTCCGTAAATCCTGAAATCGGTGTCAGCCTTGTCCGAACAGGAGCCTGACCAGTATTGATGCGAATTTCATGATGGCCCTTGGCCAGAACAGTGGACCAGAACCTCCACGACCTCAAAATTTGCCCGTTTCTTTTTTGCGATTGCTGCCCTGAAAAAGACGCCGCGACGTGTTGAGTCATCGCAGGGGTTTTGCTGTCCAATTTTGTGAGCAGCCAGCCTGGTTGAAGGCGAAAGAAGATATTGCCCTGCACCTTAACAAAATCCGCGCGCACGCTTTGGTGCTTCCAACCATATTGGATTTCAGCTCTCACCTCGTTTTCCAAATCGATCCAACCCATGTGGGGCGCGGTCACTTCCCGTGCAACGGTTTGCTCTCCAATTTTCCACCAGATGCTTTTAGGTTTGTTTCGCGGAAAGAAGAATTGGTTTGTGGTTGAGTCCCAATGCAGACCGCGCTTCCAGGCGTGCCGCCGGAATAATTTGTTGAGCAATTCGATTCCCCACTCCGCGCTCTCCGGATTCGAGAACCACTGCATAAAGTTTTCCTGCCTGCGCGCATTCCAGTCAGACGCGGCAGAAGCAAACGTGGAATCCTGTGAGGGACATTCCAACGTATGAACTCGTGAGTTTTTAATCAGGAAAGACGACGGCCCATCTTCGACGCAAGCACCCGACATTTCAGATTCGGTTTTAAATCGCGCCTCGGCTGAATAGATAAATTGTGGAAGTTCAACTACAGGGAAAAGATTGCAGAGGATGCGTTCTTTCGCTGCACTGACTCCAAACGAGTAATCCCGGCCAGGGCACGCTATTTCCTGAACCAAAAAGGAAGCAAGGTCGGCAGTAGATTCCTCGAAATGATTTTCGTTTCTAAAATCAAACCATTCACCCAATCTGAGCACAGGGGGAACAGAAACGTTATCCTTAACAATTGTTATGACTCGTCTTCCCGAAGAACGAATGCCCTCAAGAGCATTCAGGATCCTCTTTTCGGCGTGCCTATTTTTTTGCAGCATCGATCTGGAAACAACGATCGCCAGAAGCTGGCCCTTCCGCGCAATTTTCTCTGTGCCAGGCAATATGTTTGTCCTAGCTGCGTCATTCCAATCCGCGAGCGACAATCGCAAATTTCGATCTTTCAGGCGCACTCCTCGAAGACAATCCGCCAATCTAGCTGTCCATGAACTATCCGCACTGTGGTGAAAAAGGAAAAGGTCGCAGGCATCGATTGCGTGAGGTTCAATACCGGGGACATGAATGGATTGCGGAGTTGAAGAGGGGCGCACCGAAGTGCGCGGGAAACCAGATGAAGCGCTTGAGTTTCGGAACTTCTGTATACCCGTTGCCATATCGAATTGTGGGCAAGGGGTGATTAACAAGTCCTAAGGAAATTCTCATAATTCTGTATACGGATTTGACTAATGCGCATCTTTCCAGCTTTTCGTGCTTCGTATCGCTTATTTAAATGCAAAGCATGCAATCCTTTCATGTGTGATATGCGAATTTATCTAGTCTTTATATGGCGTTTATGCTTTACTGGCGATGCAGGCTGGTTCTAAAAGAATCGGTTGATAGATCGGCCGGCGGAAAGAAACCTCCATGAACGAATCGAAAATCGCGGCGCGGCTTAATGCCACTGAAGCCACCACAAATATCGGTCGCGCCTCTCCCTTTTCCTACCCAATCGCAGCGACTTTGGAAAAACATGAGGTTCGCTCCTGCATTGAGGATACGGGTATCGTTCCACGCATGGCCGTAACTACCCTGGAGGACGCTGAATTTGTCGCAGAGGCGCTCACTGAGGGCGGAATTCCAATCGTTGAAATTAGTTTGAACTCGCCTGATGCGGTTGAGATCGTTACGGCCATTGTGAAACATGCAACGACCACGATAGTGGGTGCGGGCGGTGTGCGGAACGTGGAAGTTGCGCGTAAATGCGCGGACGCAGGAGTCAAATTTCTGGCGACGGACGGGACGATCTCCGGGGTTATAGAGTTTGCCGCAAAACGAAATCTTTTGACGATCCAGGGTGCCTTGACGTTGACCGAAGTTATTTCTGCATCGGACGCAGGCGCTGACTTTGTCAAAATCGTGCCATGTTATGCAGTAGGAGGTCACAATTACATCCGGACTTTGAAGGCCACCGTGCCGGAAGCGCGACTTATCGCCGCTGGCGGAGTGAATCAGCTGACTGCCGAAAAATATGTGATGGCAGGCGCGATCGCGCTAGGCATCGGCCAGGAACTGATCCCGACGGAAGCAGTTCAGCTGCGCCAGAACCGGCGCATTCAGGAATTGGCACGCCGATTTCTCGCGGCAGTGGATAAAGGTCGCGCTTAAGTTCAATTCGATGAAATTCGTGCTGCGTTAATCAGTGATTCAAATTTTTTGATACTTATCTGTTCCGCAATTTCAATCCCCGACCGAAGATCGCCTCGTATGCGCCGCCAAGTGCGCGCGGCCGCTTTTTACAAAGTCCAGGAATCGACGCGCCAGTTCAGCAATCCGAGCTGATTGACGAAGTCGAACCGCTTCTCCGGGGATCAGTTCGCGTCCAACGCCGAGTCCGATTGCACCTGCCTGAATCATTTTGGATGCGCTCTGTTGATCCACCCCGCCTGACGCGATCAATGGAATGTGTGGGAACATCGCATGGAGCGATGCGATATAGACTTGCCCACCAAGCTGTGCGCAGGGAACAACTTTTACAAAATCGGAATTGGTTTCCCATGCGTTGAGGACCTCGGTCGGCGTCAGAGTTCCGGGAATGACGACCACGCCATTTCTTGAGGCGAATTCGATGACTGCGGGGTGGAATCCATCACTGGTTAAGAACTGTGCACCCGAGTCGATACACTGACGAGCGGTCTCCGCATTCGTGACGCTGCCTGCCCCGACGACGATACCCGGAACATTCTTGGAGAGACGCGTGATCACCGATGTGGCCTGTGGCACGGTTAACGAAATCTCCACGACGCGAATTCCACTCACGGTGACTGCCTCGGCGGCAAACATTGCGTTTTCCAACGAGCGTTCTCGGACTGCGGCAATCACACCGGTTTCTTCGATCCAGGCGCGAACTTCTTGTCTCGTCATTTATTTCGCTCCTTGGTGCGTGAGATGCGGAATTCACTTTTCCGAAAGTGCAAACGAAATATTTCAGAACAGGCCCAACGCGCTCCTCCGTGTGACTTTGCTGTTGATGCTTTCACTGCAAATTCCTAACGCCTACGGCTTCGCGAAGCTGCTCGAGTGCGAGCAGGTACGAAGCGAGCGTCTGGCGATAGCCGAGTTCTTCGGAACGATACGTACGTTCCGCGTCAAGGAAATCGAGCAATGCCAGACCTCCGCGGTGGTAGGCATAATCCGCGATGTCGCGGTCCTTCTTGGCAATTTCCCGGTATTTGTACTGATACATCATCACCATTCTGTCGTTGGACTTCAGTCCCTCAAATGCGTCTTTCACATCGGTTAAAACCTGGCCGTTGGTGAACGCTTGCTGCTCCTGCATCTGCGTGATCACCGAATGCGTGCGCGCAATTTCCCCCTGGTTGCGATTAAAAATCGCGAGCGGGATGCTCGCGTAAAATGTGGCAGCGTTGATGCCGTTTACGTGGGAATAGTTCCCGGTAACCGTCACATCTTGTTTCCCGTCCGCCTTTGCCAAGGTGTAGCCGCTATTCGCCGCCGTCACACCTTGCACCGCGGCGCGCAGGTCCGGTCGATTCTGGATCGCTTTCATTTGCAGATCATCAAGGTTAGTTTTGAGCGGTTGGTATTCAAATGCAGGCGCGACGTCGTAGTCGGCGGAAACAGATTCGTAGCCGAGTAATTGTCGCAGGTCAGACAATCCCTGCTCGCGTGCGAGTTGCGCGGATTCCAAATCGGACTCGAATTGCAGCATCTGCAACTCGATTTTCAGATAGTCATCCTCGCTGATGCCCCCGGCTTTAAATTGAAATTCGCTGATGTCTACGGTCTGTTGAAAGCTTTTCAGATCCTGTTGGGCAAGATCGAGCGTCGATTCCGCGAGTTGCACATTGATGAAAAGCGAAGACACCTGATACGTAAGGCCGCGCTCATTGTCCGCGACCAGCGAGCGTGTCTGTGCGGTTATATCCTTCGCGGCTTGGTAGCGGGCCTGGCGTTTATGGCCGCGCTCAATTAAATAGCTGAG
>DATHNC010000190.1:0-9058 GCA_035486415.1 Saccharimonadales bacterium (SeqCode) | reverse complement strand
ATCAGCTCCCAACACATCTTTCACGTTCGGTGGCAAAAGATACGCTTGATCCGGGTTGTACGGTAGAATTCGTGTCATGCCTCTTTACTGCATTATTCTATTTTAAAATTCAAGAGAGTTCTCACGCACACTCGTAGGGGCGGCGCATTGATTCGGGCCTGTGCGCCGCCCCTACAGGGCTTTTTTATTTCGATACTGGGCTCGAAACCGCTGTAAAACTTGGCTGCATAGCCGGAAGGCACCATCGCCATCGCTCTTAATTCAACAAACATTTCAATCCCATCCATTTGGTCTTTGAGTTTGTTTTCAGGCTGCAGCTGGAGCAACCTCTTTATATATTCTTTATGAGCTAAGAGCTGTTGGCTTGGTTACAAGGGACTCCATTATGAATTCAGGACAAATCGCCGTGGCGCAACCTTTAGTAAGAAACCAGTGGTCCAAGAACCGGTGGGCAAATGCGTATGAGCGCTTCGGAATTTCTTTTGTCTGGGTAGCGGTCGCTCTCGGTTCAAGTCTTGTTCTTCAACGCCTGTTTCCCTATCCATTTTTGTTCCTGTTTTTTGCGGCGGTTATGGCCAGCGCATGGATTGGCGGGACGGGGCCGGGCATTTTTGCCGTGATTCTTTCCACCGTGGCGGTGGACTACTACTTTGTGCCCCCGCTGCATTCGCTGGAGATAAACGCCACGGACACAGCGTATTTTGTGGCTTTTATTCTTTGCGCTCTGGCGGCCAGTTGGGTGAGTTCCACCAAGCGAACAAACGAAGAGGAGTTGCGCGAAGCGCGCGACCACATGGAAGCGCGCGTGGCGGAACGCACCGCGGAACTGGAAAAAACAATTGCCGAACTGCGGGAAAATGAGCGGCAGCGCGAGCAATTAGTCAGCGAGAAATCCGTGCTTTCCGGACAACTCGAAGCGCGAAAAATTGTGGAACGCGCCAAGGGAATCCTGCAGCGTGAAATGAAAATCAGCGAGGACGAAGCGTACAAAATGATTCAGCGCCAAAGCCAGCAAATGCGGAAATCCATGAAGGAAATTTCGGAAACCATAATTTTAAATGACGATTTAAAGCGGGGTGTCCAATAGATTTCGACGGATGCAAATCATATAAATCGAAAGTTTGAATTTGACTGTAGGAAGTGAAAGCTGCAAACTGCGCTTGAAAGTGAAGGGTAGCACTGCCGTTATTAACCGTTTCATTTCGCCGACGAAATGAAACCCCCGGCGCCGCAACCTCGAATTGCATGTACGTCGAACTGCCTGGTACGTCTCGGACACGATGCCGTGTCCAAACAAGCGAAACATAACGCTCGACGACGAGCCGAAAAATAAGCCCTGAACGGCGACTGAGTGGACCTGTGTGTCCTGAAATTTCAGCGTTTTCCGTTCCTTAGAGGGTTTGTGTCTCTATCGGCTCTGAAAGCCGTTCACAGGAAGTGAACTGCGGCATTGTCGTCACCGATTTTAATCTTTTTGCTCAGGTTCAGATTCCGTCGACCCGCTTGGTTGCAGGAGTTTTGGATATCCACCCATTAAAGGAGAAATAAATGTCAGACATGCCTCAATGCAGGACAAGAAGATTATCACTATCAGAAAAAATATCGCGCCTTCGAGTTCGCCTTCGAAATCCCGAATGGCGGCGTTACGGCAAACTCTTGCTGATCGGAAAAGGAGCTGGCGTCGCCCTGGTTCTGGGCATCATCGGCTTCACTTCTATTTTCCTCGGTGGACATGCGCTTGCCGCCGATCCCGACCTCAAGGGAAATGATATCGTCAACCCGATCAACACGGTTTGGACGCTGGTCGCGGCCTTCCTTGTTTTCGGCATGCAAGTTGGATTTACCATGCTCGAAGCCGGCTTCTGCCGCTCGCGCGAAACCGTAAACGTCTTAATGGAATGCGTGGTTGACACATGCCTCTGCGGCATTCTGTTTTACGCGATCGGTTTCGCCTTCATGTTCAGCCACGGCAACGGCTTCATCGGCTATCACTGGTTCTTCCTGCAGGGCGCGCCGGCAACGTACGAAACTACAGGCGTCGCGTTTCTGGCCGTCTGGATTTTCCAATTTGCTTTCGCGGACACCTGCTCGACGATCACCTCTGGAGCGATGATCGGTCGCACCGCTTTCGCCGGCGACCTGATTTACAGCGTGGCTGTTTCCGGTTTCATTTATCCGATCATCGGCCATTGGGCATGGGGACCTGACGGCTGGCTCGCCATGATGGGTTCCGACGGTCATTTCTGGGCCGCTTCCGGGATGCCCTTCCATGATTTCGCCGGGTCCACGGTCGTTCATACGATTGGCGGAATGGTGGCTCTGGCCGGCGCGATTGTCCTCGGCCCACGCCTCGGCCGCACATTCAAGCGCGATGGCGGCGCTCCGATGCTGCCGCACGATTTGACGATCGCCGTTTCCGGCGGACTACTTCTGTGGTTCGGCTGGTATGGTTTCAATCCAGGCAGCACGCTTTCGGCAATGGATTTTGAAGGGATTGGCCGAATCGCTACGAACACGACACTTGCCGCTTGCGCTGCGGGATTGACCGCCATGTTTGTGGCCTACTCATACACCAAAAAATGGGATGCAGGGTTCACCACGAACGGCTTCCTGGCCGGGCTTGTCGCCATCACCTGCCCCTGTTACTGGGTCAGCCCAACCGGCGCAGTCATTCTCGGAGCCGTTGCGGGCGTCATCGTCGTCGCGGGAGTTGAGTTGCTCGAATACCTCCGCATTGACGATCCGATTGGCGCCGTTCCTGTGCATGGCATTGCTGGAATCTGGGGAACCATTTCCCTCGGTTTGTTTGCCGTGGGCAAGTACGGATCCACCGGCCCCCTCGCGGCTGATAATTCCGCTCCGCTCAAGGGACTTTTCTACGGCGGCGGCACGCAAGTCCTGATTGCCCAAGTTATCGGCAGCGCGTCCATCACACTGGCCACCTTCGCGATTTCAATGGTCGTCATGCTCGCGGTGAATGCGTTCGGATTGCTCCGCGTCACGGAAGAGGGCGAACTGTACGGGCTGGATTTGCACGAGCACGGCATTTCGGCCTATCCCGAATACGTAATCACGGCTCTCGGCTCACCGACTGGGTTGGCTGCACATCAGCAACCAGCTCCCTCACACGTGAAAGCCACGGCTCCCGCGCACGGCGATTAAGTTCGGAGGGCGTTCCTGCTCTGCAGGAAGCGGCGGCAGGAACGCCTTTCACATTTTCGTAACAGAGTTTCGGGGACAGAAAGAAAAGCCCATCACGAGATTGAAATCATTTGAAATCAAGGGGCATTCGCAACAGAAAACTAAAAATCGAAGTGGCTTACGAAATTCAAGGATGAAAAATATGATGACAAAAATTGAAGCGATCATTCAGCCGGGTAGATTTGAAGCCGTGAAGGAAATGCTGACCGAGATCGGCATCGGCGGCATGACCATCACGGACGTACGCGGACATGGCCGCCAGAAAGGCCATACCGAAACCTACCGCGGAAGAGAGTACACAGTCGATCTTCTTCCGAAGGTGAAGCTGGAAATGGTGCTGCCCGACAACCTGGTCGATGCCGCAGTAGAAGCGATTCTCAAGACCGCTTCTTCCGGCAAGATCGGCGACGGGAAAATTTTCCTCTCTAAAGTGGAGGAAACCATCCGCATCCGCAATCAGGAACGCGGCGCGGTGGCTCTCTAATTGAGTTTCACGCGGGGCCAAGTCTTGCTGCTACCGCCATGGCGGCAAGACCCGCGTGGGTCATTTGGCCGCGGCGTCCGGCAAAAGCCAGCCGGTCTTTTACGGGCGCTGCGGCATTCTGACCGTTACTCGTTGTTCCGGTTTTGTTGTTGCTGAAAAACTTGGCAATGCATCTTCTTTTTTGGTATGCCTATGAAAAAGAGCAGAAAGCAACAGAACCGCAAACGACCCTCCAGGCGACTCACCCACGCAAAACGATTCGATTCCTTACAAAAGAAAAAGGTCGAGCCTCCTCACTCTCCCTGGCTGCAAATTCTCTCGGGGGATATTGAAGATGTTCCGTTTCATAATGATGAAAGAGGATCGATCTCGAAACGCAATGGCAGGCGCGAACCACGGGACAACGGCCTTTACTTGGCGGAACACAATTCAACTAGGGAAAGAATAATTAGCTAGTTCGAGTCCTTCTCACTTTTTAAATTTTTTTGCTATAGTTACCCATGCCCTCGCCCGTTTCAACATCCACGCCTCCGAATGGCAAGAAGCCAAGACATCTGGCGCCGATCTGGAGAGCGCTGGTCGAAATCGGCTTCATCATATTTCTGTTTTATTCCAACCTGCTGATGGGAGAGTTCACTCGGGCGAACGGGCAAGGAAAAACTCTGACGTTTGCTCTTGTCGATATCTTTACGACCTACAATTTTACAATCGCAGCCGTTTCCGGATTGATCGGATATGTAGTCGTAGAATATCTCCGCAGCCGGATTTAAGCCGCCCACGCCTAATTTTTGTGGAAAAAACTCAATTTCTGTCATTCCGAGCGAAGCGAGGAATCTCTCTTCGATTTAACACTTAGAGAAATGAATGAGGGATTCCTCGCTCCGCTCGTAATGACGGAAAATCTTACTTTCTTTACAATTCTTACCAGCGCAAATCCGTTTCCGTTGGCTGCTCGTAATCCACACCATCCACATCAAATCCAAACAGGCCCCGAAACTCGCGCTGAAATCCTCCGAAATCGGAAATCTGCCGAAGATTTTCAGTGGTCACCTGAGGCCACACCGCCGCAACATCCGCCTGCACATCGGGACGCATCTCGCGATCATCCAGACGCATCCGCCGCGCGTCATCCAACACGGGTGCTTTTCCTGTGCAAAGGAAATCAGTAAACATGCGCCGCATCTGTTCGAGCGGCCCTTCTTCCACGTTCCTTTTTTTCATCACCATCGAAAGCAAACTCAAATACAGCGGTACGACGGGAATTGCCGCAGAGGCTTGCGTGACAACCGCCTTGTTCACGGAAACCCATGCGTGCCCGCCTAATTGTTCCGCGAGCGTGCTATCCAAATCCTTTGCAGCGCGCTCCAGATCTTTTTTCGCCTGGCCAATGGTCCCATCGCGATAAATCGGCCACGTAATTTCCGGCCCGATGTAGGAATACGCGAGCGTGCGCACGCCCGGTGCCAATAATTTTTCTTCGAGCAACATTTCGATCCAGAGTCGCCAGTCATCGCCGCCCATCACGGCAACGGTGTCCGCAACTTCCTCGTCACTTGCGGGCTGCAGAGTCACGTCCACCACTTTTTCCGAATCCAGCTCGATCGTTCGATTCGTGAAGGATTGTCCCACCGGTTTCAGCACAGAGCTGTGCGTCTTGCCCGTCCGCGGATCGGTGCGCTTTGGCGACGCGAGTGAATATATGACCATATCCACGGGGGCCATCTGCTTGCTGATCACTTCCATCGTGGCGAGCTTGATTTCGTCGGAAAATGCATCTCCATTCACGCTCGCCGCAAAAAGGCCGTCGCTCTTCGCCAGCGAATGGAACGCAACCGTGTTGTAGTGGCCAGCGGTCGCGGTCTTGTCGCCGTCAGGCGGTCGCTCAAAAAATACGCCCAGAGTTTTCGCTCCGTAACCCCAGGCCGCCGCGATACGCGAGGCGAGGCCATAGCCGGTGGACGCGCCGATGACCAACACATTCTTTGGAACGTTTTGTCCGGCGGGCATATTCCCTTTTGCGTCGGCGACCCAACGCTCTACATTTCGCCTGCACCCCTCAGGGTGGGCATTCACACAGATGAAGCCGCGCGAGCGACGCTTAATAATTTGCAGTGGCATAAGGAAAAGATAATACCGGAACCCGGCAGCAGTGCGAAACCGCATTCGCTTTCGTAGCGCCCGTCCGATTTCCAGGACGGGCAGCTTCTTTTCGTGCGAGCCATCTCAAGGGATGCCCCTCCCGAAATCGCATCACGGTGAATAGTTGGGAACCCCCGTGCAATACGATATGATTTTCTCCTCATGGAGATTCTTCTGAACGAAGTGGAAACGCGGGTGCTCGGCGCGCTCGTCGAAAAAGAACTGACCACGCCGGAATATTATCCGCTCTCGTTGAATGCGCTGGTCAACGCTTGCAATCAGAAATCAAATCGCGATCCTGTGATGAACCTAGACGAAGATTCCGTACGTGAAGCCGTGCGCACGCTGGAAAAAAAAGGCCTCGCGGGGCTGGCGGATAACATGGTGAGCCGCGTAACGAAGTACGAGCATCGCTTGCAGGAGGCTTACAACTTTACGCGGCACGAAACGGCCATTCTCGCTGAATTACTGCTTCGCGGTCCGCAAACTCCCGGAGAATTGCGCACCCGTGCCGACCGCATGCACAAGTTCGATGATTTGGGCATCGCGCAATCCACCTTGCAACGCCTGATGAAACGCGAGCCGCCGCTCGTTAAAGTGCTTCCGCGCCAGCCCGGCACAAAAGAAGCGCGTTACGCGCACTTGCTCAGCGGCGATGTGGAATTGCCGTCGCAGGAATCGGCGATGAGAGCAGCAACAAGCAGCGCACCGGGTGGAGACCGAATCGCGCGCCTCGAAGACCAGGTGGAAACTCTTCAGGAAGAAATCGCGGAGCTTAAGCAGCAATTCGCCGCGTTCCGCAAACAATTCGAGTGAGGTGGCGCCGGCGTCTCGCCGGCGGGTTTCCCTCAATATAAGAAAATCAATACCCGCCGGCAGGATGCCGGCGCCACTTTACTTCTTTTCGACTTCCTTCATAAATTCAGCAAAATATTTTTGCCAGGCAGCCGCCTGAAAAAAAGTGTAGTGCCCGTAAGATTCGGCGAACGGCAGCAAAACAAATTTTCCGTTCTTCACTTTCTTAATTTCTTCCTCGGCGATGCCCAGCTCCGCGGGATTCCAGAAATCTTCCTGCGGATTAATCAGCAAGACTTTGGCAGTGATTTTTCCGAGGTCCTTCGACGCATCGAAATTCCGCGACGCATCGTACTGATACATGAAATCGTTCGCGTCCGTGGTCTTCATGTTCTGTTCGATGTAATCGTTCACGAACTTGTCGGCGGCTTTCGCCGTCGGATATTCCTTCTGCCAGCGCGTTGGCGCGCTTCCCACGACCAGCAGGTGGCCCAGGGCAGCGCGCAAACCGTAAGGCTGCGCCGTATAGTTCCCGTTGTTCCATCCTGGATCGAGGCGAATGTCGTCCACCATTATTTTCCGCACCATGCGATTGCGGCTGGCGACCTCCACCGGCAGGCAGGAAAGCAGCAGCATGGCGTCCATATCCTCAGGGCTCGATTCCGCCCACATGAAACCTTCCATGCAGCCCATCGAACCACCCACGAGCAAATGCAGATGATTCACTTTCAGGCCTTCCGCCAGCAGAATTTGCGAGGCCTTGATCATGTCCGAATAATCGTAATGCGGAAATTTCGCGCGCAGTCCATCGCTCGGCTTCGTGGATTTTCCAAGACCGGCGCCCAGTTGATCGGGAAGAATCAAATAATACTTAGAAGCGTCAAGCAGTTGCCCGGGGCCAAAAAGAACTCCCGCAAATGTGGGAGCAAGCCACACGCGGCCCGCCCGATTTGTGCCGTGCAGAATTAATACAGCGTTGGTAACTTTGCCGCTGGCGTCATGCTGAGGCGTACCGAGTGTCGTATAGTGCAGCTTTACATCCGGAAGCGTCTGCCCATCGGAAAACCTAAAATCATGCGTGACATAGTCGCCTTCTTTCGTCTGCAAACCTGTCATTGGCGCCGCTATTTGTGCTGAAACAGATGTAGCAGCAATGAACATTACGGCCACAAACAGGGTGGCCTTACAAATCGCAATTCGCATTTTAATTTTCTCCCAAAAATAATTGCACATCTTCAAAAAAAATCGCGGGGCGGAGTGGCGCCGGCGTCCCGCCGGTGGTTTTAGTCCTTGCTTGGACTAAAACCGCACAGGTTGAAGCCTATGCCACTTCAGCTAGGCCCCGTAGTAAACGCCAGCGTCAGCACAGTTTTCTGTTCCAGTTCGTGCGCCTTGGCCGATCCCGTAGCAGGGCTCGCACTTGCCGAGCGCTTCACCGACCGCACCGGAATGTCCGGAAAATAAGTACGGATGCGCGGCAAGACGTACGATAATGCGCCCATATTCGCCGGCTCTTCCTGCACCCATACAATTTCACGCGCATTCGGATGGCGCGCCATTTCCGCGCGCAATTCATTTTTCGGAAATGGATAAAGCTGGTCCAGAAACAAAATTGCGGTGTTTGCATCGCCGCGGCGTTTGCGCTCGCCGCGCAATTCGTGGCCAATTTTTCCTGTGCAAATCAGCACGCGTTCAGCGGAAGTCACTTCGCGGTCCGGCACGACCCACTCAAATCGCGGCCGCCGAAAATCCTCGATAGGGGAAGACGCGTCGGGATGCCGCAGCATGCTCTTCGGCGTGAAGACGACCATCGGTTTGCGCCACTTCCGCAGCGCCTGCCGTCGCAACAATTGAAAATATTGCGCCGCGGTTGACGGCTGGCACACCTGAATATTGTCTTCCGCCGCAAGCTGAAGATACCGTTCAATTCTCGCACTGGAATGTTCCGGCCCCTGCCCTTCATAACCATGCGGCAAAAGCAGCCCCACGCCTGAAGGCAGATCCCACTTGTCTTCCGCCGCGCTGATGAACTGGTCGATGATGATCTGCGCGCTATTCGCGAAATCCCCGAACTGCGCTTCCCATAGCACCAGAGCTTCGGGAAAGTCGCGGCTGAATCCATATTCAAAACCAAGAACCGCAGCCTCGGAAAGTGTCGAATTATCAATTTCGCATCGGGCCTGATCGGGAGATAAATGTTGGAGCGACATATACTGCGCCTCGTTCGTCGTATCGACAATCGCGGCGTGCCTTTGATTGAATGTCCCGCGCCGCGTGTCCTGTCCCGTAAACCGTACAGGAGTTCCCGACGTGAGCAGCGTTCCGAACGCGAGCGCTTCCGCCATCCCGTAATCAACAGGGCGCTGTCCGTGCCCCATTTCTGCGCGCTGCTCCAGCAGTTTTTTTACTTTCGGGTGAATCGCAAAATCCGGTGGATAG
>DATHNC010000189.1:0-15377 GCA_035486415.1 Saccharimonadales bacterium (SeqCode) | reverse complement strand
ATCGAGCCTTCCAGGCGGTTCGCATCGATTTGGCCCGCGCTGTTGAATCCGATTTCGTCAATGCGCATGCCGAGATTTCGGGTGTATGTGTCCAGCACCTGGCGATACTCCGGATGCAAGGACCGCGCCACGATGACGCGTTCCCGGCCGGTCAGCCGTTCGGCCATCAGCACGGCCTCGGTGGTCGCCGTCGATCCGTCCCACATGGATGCGTTCGCGACTTCCATCCCGGTGAGCTGAGACATCAGCGTCTGAAACTCGAAGATCGCTTGCAGCGTGCCCTGGCTGATTTCCGCTTGATAGGGCGTGTAGGAGGTGAGGAATTCGCCGCGCTGGATCAGCGCATCGGTGACCACTGAGCGCAAATGATTGTAGACACCGGCGCCGAGAAAGCTCGTGTAGCCAACGGAATTTTCCCTTGCGCGGGCGCGAAAATATTCAATGATTTCCTGCTCGGACATCGCCGTCGGCAAGTTCAGCGGCTCTTTCAACCGGAATTGCTCGGGAATGGACTCGAACAGTGTTTCGATCGATGGCGCGCCAACGGCATCCAGCATTTCGCGGCGTTCGGAGGTACTTTTCGGGAGATAGCGCATCAGGCGGAGGCTTCCTTTTCAGAGATGAACGCCTGATAAGCGGCGGCGTCCATCAGGCCGGAAACATCGGAAGGATTTGTGAGCTTGATTTTAATGAGCCACCCAGTCCCGTGTGGATCTGAGTTCAGGGTTTCCGGTGTGTTCGAGAGGGTAGGGTTCGTTTCCGCAACTTCGCCTGACACGGGCGCGAAAATTTCGCTGACCGCCTTTACCGATTCCACGGTGCCGAAAACTTTTCCAGCCGAGACTTTCGTGCCGACCGCTGGCATTTCCACGAATACAACATCGCCCAATTCATGTTGCGCGTAGTCCGTGATTCCGATTGTTCCCGTATCGCCGGAAATTTTGATCCACTCGTGGTCTTTAGTGTAGCGGTAGTCGTTTGGGTACATGACGGCTCCTCGGTAAGACAGGATTTAGCCTGTTTAGAATTTCTTTTAAGGCACCCGCAAAATTCTTTCCGATTTTGTAGCGCCCGCCTTCAGGCGGGCATTCGGTTGACTCTACAGTGCCCGCCTGAAGGCGGGCGCTACAGAATCGCGGGAACGATTTTACTTCGCTCGCTTGTAAAACGGCATCGAAACGATTTTTGCAGGTGCCTGATTCGCGCGGATCCCGATCGAGATTTCCGTTCCGGGAGCTTTGGATGCCGTTGGCACATAAGCCATCCCAATGTTCTTTTTCAAAAAGGGTGCGGGAGATCCGCTGGTCACGCGGCCGTTGGGTTCGCTGGCGATGGAAACCGAGCAACCGTCGCGCGCGATGAGCCGGTCCTGCATCTCGAAACCAACGAGCGTGCGATCAATTCCATTTTCTTTTTGCCGTACAAGCGCTTCGCGTCCCAGGAATTCGCCCTTGGCAGGTTTGCAGATCCAGCCGAGGCCCGCTTCCCACGGCGTGGTTGTATCGTCAATTTCGTGGCCGTACAGGCACATGGATGCTTCAAGGCGCAGCGTGTTGCGCGCACCCAGGCCGCAGGGCAGCAAACCGTGACCAGTTCCCGCGTCCAGAAGCGCGGCCCACAATTTTTCGGAATGTTCCGGCGCGAAATAAATTTCGAAGCCGTCTTCTCCCGTGTAACCCGTGCGCGCAATCAGGCAGTCGACGCCATCTACTTTGCCAAAAGCAAAATGGTAATACTTGATCTGCTCGAGGGGCACGTGTGTGAATCGCTGGAGGGTGCCCAGGGCTCTCGGTCCTTGAATGGCAAGCTGCGCGTAGCGTTCGCCCGCATTTTCGATTTGTGCGCCGACGGTATTGTGCGCGCGTATATGCTCGAAGTCCTGATCCTGGTTGCTGGCGTTTACGCAAAGAAAGTAGTGCGTGTCGGAAATTTTGTGCACGAGCAGATCGTCGACGAACGTGCCCTTTGCGGTCATCAGGCCGGAATATTGCGCCTGGCCCACGATGAGCTTAGAGGCGTCGTTGCATGTAACATGTTGAACGAGCGCGAGGGCGTGCGGTCCGCGGACTTCAATTTCGCCCATGTGGCTGACGTCAAACAGGCCGGCAGCCGTGCGCGTGGCCATGTGCTCCGCGACGATGCCGGAGTACTCGACAGGCATATCCCAGCCGCCAAAATTGACCATTTTGGCTTTGAGGCGCCGGTGGACGGCGTTCAATGCTGTTTTGCGTAAATGTGTAGTCGTCGGAGACGTCACTCGAAATTCTCAGGGACAACAGAGCAAAATCGAAACTAACACGCGGGTTTGAAATGTGTCAAGAAAGCATGCCCTATTCCTATCCAAAGCCGCGCGCAGAAGAGGTCAATGCAAAACGAGCGCATTGAGGTTTTTCGGCGCCGACCGAATTTTAGGCGGGCTTCCTTTCCCCTTCTTCCTCGTTATAGGGTGGCCGATGTTGGGAATGCGTGCCCTCTTCTTCTCGAAAGGCGCGAGAAGAAGAGTCCACTACGCAGGTTAGAAACAGACCTATCGAGGCGGATATACGCCTTGTTCTTGCGCGTTGGGGTATTCTATAGTGGATTATACGGAGTTTGCGACAGTTTCAATTGCTGCTTACCGCATGGATGAAATAAGAATATGCAAAGTACCGTTCTTTGTTCACAATGCGACCAACCGGAAGGCAAATGCAAGTGCGACCGGTATTGCTGCTATTGCCAGGGGCAGTACGGGGTTCGATTGTGCATGGACGGCAAATACTACTGCCCGGATTGCCGGGAAGCTTGCGACGTAAGCGTGGTCCAATCCGATGACAGATGAACCTGTACGGACGGTTTTCCATCTTGATAAGGACTCGCGGCTGGTTAGTGTGTTTTGTTCCGCTGTGGAGCATCAGGCGGCGCATGCGGGTCTGGAAGGTGATGCTGGGGCGCAACTTGCGCAAGCTGCCGGTGATGTTTGTCGTGAAGCAATCGTCCAGGGCGCTATTGGGGAACATGGAATTGACGTAATCCTGGACACGTTTCAGGATCGCATGGAAGTAGCTATTCATTACCGGGGAAAAGGGCTGCCAGCGGCTGAGTCTGGAAATGGGGCGGCGGTGGGCGCGAAGTCCAGGGGTGCGGAAAGCTTGAAAGGGCAAGAATTGTTGGCGCGTGTTGACCAGGTGCACTGCAATGCGGATGATGGAATTGCTAGAGTCACGCTCGTAAAATATTTGCCTTCACATCGCTGAAAGACATATCTCGAATTATTTCCAATTACAGAATGATTCTGAGTGGCGCGGGCTTTAGCCTGCGGGGTTTGGTCCTTGTAAGGTCTAAATTCCGCAGGCTGAAGCCCGCGCCACTGGATACCATTCCGACGTTTAGTTCTGATTTAGCAGAATATTGATGGATTGCATGACTTCAGGAGATTGCCAGTCCTGTGGGCCCACGATCTTGCGAGCCAGGCGGCCTTGGCGGTCGATCAGATAGGTTTCCGGAAACATGGATGTGCCGTAATCGGTAGCGGTTTTCTTGGTGGCGTCCCGGTAAGTGGGGAAGACTACGTGATTATCGACCAGAAATTTTTCATATGCGTCTTTATCTTCATCGACGCTAATGCCGAGAACGACTCCGCCCTTTGACGTGATGGCCTGCTGCAGGGTATTGAGCGATTGGGTTTCTTCAAGGCAGGGAGGGCACCAGGAGGCCCAAAAATTCAGCACGACCACTTTTCCACGCAAGTCCGACAAGTGCGACGCACCAGTGATCTGCATGTCAAAATCCTGAGCTTTTCGCCCCGCGAGGCTCGGCTCACCCTGGCGATAAGATGGAGCGGCAAACGCGTAGAGCACCGCCGCAGCCAGGATCAACGCGAGAGGGCCTAGAATTTTATGTTTCAATGTTTGTTCTCCAGCGCTTCTATAATACATTCAACAGCGCGTTTCGTGCGAACCGATTTGCCGCATATTTAGTAAACGATTAAACAATGAATTCCAATTCCAGGGTTTCGGCCATTGTGCCCGCGCGCAACGAAGAGGCGACGATTGGCGCTGCCATTGAATCGCTCGCGTCGCAGCCGGAAATTGGGGAAATTATTGTCATCAACGATCAGTCGACGGACGGGACTGCGGCGGTGCTGCGGCAGCTTTCCACGCGATTCGCGGATCTACACGTCCTGGAAACGAAGGAATTGCCGGCTGGGTGGGTAGGAAAAAACTATGCGGTGTCGCTCGGCGCCGCGCAGGCGAAAGGCGAATGGCTGCTGTTCACAGACGCAGACGGCGTGCATTTGCCGGGCTCCACGGCAAAAGCGTTGGCCGATGCGGCGGAGTTTGGAGCCGGACTGGTTTCGTATTCGCCGGAACAGGAAACGCGGTTCTGGTGGGAGAAGGCTTTAATCCCACTTGTATATCTGCGGCTGAGCCACAGATTCCGTTATGAGGAAGTGAACCATCCTGAATCACCAATTGCCGCAGCCAGTGGGCAATATTTGCTTATCCGACGCGAGGATTATCAGCGCATCGGCGGGCACGCGGCAGTGGCTACGGAAGTGCTTGAAGATGTAGCGCTGGCGCGGCTTGCGAAGGATGCGGGTGTGCGGCTGCACTTCGCTTCGGGATGCGGAATCATTCTGGTCCGAATGTATAGAACATTCCGTTCCATGTGGGAAGGCTGGACGAAGAATTTGTATCCGCTGATGGGAGGGACATCTCGTACCGTGGGGCGGGAGCTTTTCAAGGTGGTCCCATGGATACCATTGCTGCTACTTCCTTTAGGGTTAGTGCATCTAATTTGGGGCGTGTTGGGGATTGTGCTATTGGCAGGGCGGCATGCCGCATATGCCGCGGAATTGCGGCGGAATCGTTTTCCAGGAGGGCTTGCACTATACTATTTGCCCGGGGTGGCACTGTATTCGATGGTTCTGTTGAACTCGGAATGGCGTTACGGGCGGGGCAGCGTGGGCTGGAAGGGTCGAGAGTATTCTGTGGGCCGTGACTCGTGATTTGTACTTCGTGAAAAACCGTCTTCGATTTTCCGTCTGGATTTAGGATTTCGATCGCAAAACTTTTTATGGTCTATCTCACACGCAAGCTCGAATTTTCGGCGTCGCATCTGTATCACAACCCGGCATTTTCCGCCGAGGAGAATCGACGCGTTTTTGGGAAATGCAACAACCCGCATGGGCATGGGCACAATTACGTGTTGGAAGTCACGGTAGCGGGCGAGCCGAATCCGGCGACGGGCATGGTGCTGGACCTGAAAGAATTGAAAGAAATTTTGCAGCGCGAAGTTTCCGACCGGATGGATCACCGGTTTCTGAATTATGAAGTGCCGGAATTGGCGGGGCAGATCCCGACGTGCGAGAACATTGCAACCGTGATCTGGCGACTGCTGGAATCCAAGATTACGAGCGGGCATTTGTATCGCGTGCGGCTGTATGAGACGCCGGACCTATTCGTTGATTGCTACGGCGAGAGCAATGGCGCGCATCCGGGAACACCATCAGCCGCTGGAGATGCGCGATGAAGCTGCATCTGTGGCGGCGATACAAATTTTGCGCGTCGCACCGATTGCACAGCGCGCAACTTGGGGAAGAAGAGAATCGCCGTCTTTATGGCAAGTGCAACAACCCTTACGGGCATGGGCATAATTACGTTGTAGAAGTGGCTGTTTCCGGGCCGGTCGATCCGGCGACAGGCATGATTGCGAATCTGACAGACCTTGATGCGTTTGTGGAAAAGGAAATTCTTGAACCGTTCGATCACAAATATCTGAACGAAGAAATTACGGAATTTCAGAAAAATATTCCGACGACGGAAAACATCTGCATTGAAATTTTTAATCGCCTTCGCGCCTTTTCGCGGGCGAAGCTGGAGCGGGTACGAGTCGAGGAAACGGGACTGAATAGCTTTGAATACGCGGGAGAATCCGCAGGGGTGGCCCATGAGCGATGATCGTAAGCAAGTGGAAGAATTGATGCTGAACGATGCCGGCGGCGCGGATGCGAAAGAGTCCATCGCGGATTCCGTGCGGAGAATCATAAAGGGCATCGGTGAGGACCCGAATCGCGATGGCTTGCGGCGCACGCCCGAACGATTTGAGAAAGCGTTCCGGTTTCTGACCAGCGGTTATCAGCAGGATCCGGAGAAACTGCTGAATGGCGCGATGTTCACGGTGTGCTACGACCAGATGGTTCTGGTGAAGGACATTGAGTTTTATAGCTTGTGCGAGCATCACCTGTTGCCGTTTTTCGGGAAGTGCCATGTGGCTTATATTCCTGACAAGAAAGTTGTGGGGCTGTCGAAAATTCCGCGGCTTGTGAATATGTTCGCGCGGCGATTGCAGATTCAGGAACGGTTGACGAATCAGATTGCCAACTCGATTCAACAGAAGATTGCGCCGCTTGGGGTGGGAGTGGTAATCGAAGGGCGGCATTTGTGCATGGCCATGCGCGGGGTGGAGAAGGAAAGTTCGCAGACGGTGACCAGTGCGATGCTGGGTTCGTTTAAGGACAATCCCAAGACGCGCGAGGAATTTTTGTCGTTGGTGCGCGGGAAGTAGGACGGATTGCAACCGCGAATTTATGGGCTGCTTGGTGGGGCAAAGGTCAAAGGCTTAACACAGAGAAGACAGAGGAAAGATAAGAAGACAGAGAAAACCTGCGATTGCAGATCGTAATCTTCGAGTAATCAGCATTTTCTAACCGAAATTCTGACATAGGCGTTTTTTGGATCCCCTGGCATTCGATGAATGACATAATGCCGCGCTGGTGGCATAGTAGGGGCACGGCTTGCCGTGCCCCCACTACGCGTCGCGCGAGTCAAGGCACGGGGCAGAGTGATCAATAGATACGTTGTGCGCTGAGAGGAGTTTGCACAGACGGGGCTTGTGAAAAAGGTGTGTAGAAGAAGAAAAATTTTGCAAGTCATACAGGGGCTATGGTAGTCTGCTAGGGTCGAAGAGAAGACAAAACGAGAGCAAAATAATAGTGGGTAAGGCGGAGAGGGCATTTTGAGAGAAGCGAAGTCAATGTTGATTGAGCAGTATCGGGCACATGTGAAGGATACAGGCTCACCGGAAGTGCAAATAGCTTTATTGAGCGAGCGAATCAACTATCTGACGTCGCATCTGAAGACGCACCTCAAGGACCATGCATCGCGACGCGGGCTGATCATGATGGTCAACAAGCGCCGTCGTCTGTTGGATTATCTCAACCGTCGCAACCCGGATCGGTATCGCGAGATTGTCGAACGCCTTAGTTTGCGCAAGTAAACGCTCCTCAGGGGGAGTGCAGTCGCGCCAACTTCATCTACCGACGTTCACGGAGTTCGGTAAGCTTCTGGCGGCCCCAGGCATAGTTGCCCGGCCGCTTTTTTTGTAGGCAAACTCCGAAACGTCACTCGCAGTCGTTCTCTGTTTTCTCTTCCAAACAAACGGGAAAAGTTTCTCCCGCACTTGAATGTCTTTCCGCACGCGTGTAGCCCGATGGTTCGGGGCGCGGCGGATCGTCGAAAGGACCACTTCATATGTCGCAAGCAGCACCCGCTCCCCATCAGGTGACAGTCGAAGTTGGCGGACGTACGCTAACTCTGGAAACCGGAAAAATTGCAAAGCAAGCCAATGGCGCCGTACTGGCGCGTTATGGCGATACCGTCGTGCTCGTCACGGCGTGCATGGATTCCAAACCGAATGACCGGGATTTTCTTCCCCTCACGGTGGACTATCGCGAATATACGTATTCAGCCGGAAAAATTCCCGGAGGCTTTTTTAAACGCGAAGGGCGCCCTTCGGAGCGCGAAATTTTGACCTCGCGAATGATCGATCGTCCGCTGCGTCCGTTGTTCCCAGAAGCATGGCGCAATGAAACACAAATCGTAGCCATGGTGCTTTCAGCCGATAGCGAAAACGATCCGGATATGATCGGAATTACGGCCGCATCCGCTGCCGCATTCATTTCAGACCTACCGTTTACTGAGCCTGTAGCCGCAGTACGTGTTGGTCTTGTGGACGGAAAGCTGATTGCCAATCCCACAACAGCTGCGCAGAAAACCAGCCAGTTGAACATCGTAGTGGTGGCGACCGAAAAAGCCATCGTCATGATCGAAGCGGGAGCGAATGAAGTCAGCGAAGACACTGTCGCCGGCGCTCTCGAATTCGGCCACGAGCAGATCAAGCACATCATCGCCGCAATCCGGCAGCTGCATGACAAGCTCAAACCAAACAAGGTCACCGTTGCGCCGCTGCCGTTTGACGAGGCGCTGGCCAAGGAAATTGAACAGAAATATGGCGCGCAGCTTCACGACGCCATCGACACCAAGAAACATCCGAAGAAGGAAAGCTATCACCTGATCGACGAAGTCAAGAAAGCATTGAAAGAGTCAATCCCCGAAGAGGATGAAGTGAAGCGCACGCTGGCAATCCGCGCGTTTGAACGCTTGCGCGAGCGTTACTTCCGTGAGGACATTCTTGACCGCAACCGGCGTCCCGATGCTCGCGCATTCGATGAGATCCGCGACATTACCTGCGAAGTGGGAGTATTGCCGCGAGCACACGGCTCGGCGCTCTTCACGCGCGGCGAGACGCAAGCTCTAGCGACCACGACTTTGGGAACCAAGGAAGACAAACAGCGCCTCGATTTATTATTCGAGGAGGAATCGTTCAAGCGCTTCATGCTGCACTACAACTTCCCCCCATTTTCCGTCGGCGAAGTGAAATTCCTGCGAGGACCGGGACGCCGCGAAATCGGCCACGGCGCACTTGCTGAACGCGCGCTCATGAACCTGCTTCCGCCGGAAACGGATTTCCCGTACGCGATGCGCCTTGTTTCCGATATCATGGAATCGAACGGATCGTCATCGATGGCCACGGTGTGCGGCGGTTCGCTGTCGCTCATGGATGCCGGCGTGCCGATCACTTCGGCGTGCGCGGGCATCGCCATGGGACTTGTGGTTGAAGGCGATAAGCATGCGATTCTCACGGATATTGCGGGCGCGGAAGATCATTACGGCGACATGGATTTCAAGGTTGCCGGAACGCGTACCGGAATCACGGCTCTGCAGATGGACATCAAGGTCGGCGGCATCAGCGTCGGCTTGATGCGGCAGGCGCTCGAGCAAGCCAAGCGCGGGCGTTTGCACATCCTGGACATCATGGATCAGACGATTTCATCGGCACGGCCCAAGATGTCTGCGTTTGCTCCACGACTGCATCAGTTGCAGATTCCTACCGACAAGATTCGGGACTTGATCGGGCCGGGCGGAAAGAAAATCCGGTCAATCATCGAAGCGACCGGCGTGAAGATCGACGTGATGGACGACGGAAAAGTTCACGTCTTTGCAAACTCAGGACCGGCTGCCGAATCCGCTTTGCAAATGATTCGGGACGTTACGGCGTCTGCGGAAATCGGCAAGACGTATCTCGGCAAAGTGGTGAGGCTTGCGGAATTCGGAGCTTTCGTGGAAATTTTCCCGGGCACCGATGGTTTGCTGCACATCAGCGAAATTGCCGAACAGCGTTTGCGCGATGTCCGCGACGCGCTGAAGCTTGGCGATCAGGTTCTGGTCAAAGTTCTGGCCATCGAAGGGAACAAGATCCGCTTGTCACGCAAAGCGGTGTTGCGTGAACAGCGCGAAAAACAGGAAAAGGAAGCGGGCGGCAGCACGCCCGTCGCAACCACAGGGAACAGTGGCGGCGAGCAGAGCTGACGAACGGCGGTGACTGGTGATTCGTAAGTCGCGAAGCGTGATTTGTTTCGCGCGAGTTACTTAGATCCTGCTGGTTGCTGACGGAGAGAAAATCTGGAAGGGAAACGGGGGAGTCGAATCATCGACTCCCCCGTTCGTTCATCAAGGGCCATCGGACCTGCTATGAGCCCAGCCAGGGCCACTTTTCGCAATTCACGTGTCTTCGGGCTGTTTGGTTACTTCGGATATTTGCCAGCCCATCTTTCGTCCCTCTGTGTCCTTGCTTTCTTCATATCATTGGTGCCATACCACAAAGCAAACCTCCCGACATTCTTTCGTACTGTATTGTCTGGCACCAAAAGTGTCTGGCGCAATCGACAAAGGTCCCTTGGCACTTCGCTTAGAATAGATATTCATCAAATCGGAAATGAAACTAATCGTACCGAATCGTGAGGAATGTCACATATATACGCGCAGCGGAGGACTTGTTTCCTCAGCTCAAAGGATTCTACGAATCTGTGGCTATCCGGTCTGGCGTCGATTCGGGCTTTGTCCGGGAAGTCGCTCGCGGAGATAGCCGATCTGGCGAAGTAGAAGAAGGGTTAAGGAACTAGTAAAAAAAGATATTAGAGCAGGGAATTAAAACCCCTTACCGCCACGAAGCACAGTTCTATTCCGATTACAGAGTGCTCTTTGACCGACTCGTTCCTTTTGTCGCGGCGGCGTTGAGTAGACGTGACACGGCAGTCATTGTTGCGACGGGCGCCCACTAGGAAAGTCTTCTTCAAAGATTGAAGTCGGACGGTTTGGATGTGGATTCCACAATAAAAGCGGGGGCGTACATAGTGATGGACACCAATAGCACACTCGCTCTGTTCATGATCGACGGTATGCCTGAACCTTCCCGTTTTTTCAGGATCTTTGGAGGTCTTCTCGCTGAAGTCGAGAAAGCGGCGAAAACAGTGAACCCCCGCACTGCGGTATATGGATAATGGGTGTCTATCTTGTGCAAGAGAGGGCAAGTGGAGGCCGAGATCCGGCTGGAACAGTTGGGTAATCAATTAGCTGCCATCTATGATGTTGATGTCCTATGTGGTTATGAGAATAGAAGCATGATCTTCGCGGGACACAATCTCGATTTCAAAAGAATTTGCGCGGAGCACTCGGTTGTCTTTACCCAAAAGGAATAGCGCGCCCAAAGGGAGAGTAGGGTTAGTTTAAAAGTTAACTGTTGATAAGTTAATACGGAAATATATTGGAAAAATGATTAGTCGACGATTCCGCCCGGCGATGATAACTTACATGGCACGTACCTCCCCAGCAGGAGGGCTGACCGTGCGGAAGACGGAAAAAGAAATAAGCAAGAAGAAGACTCCTATTGAACGAATTTTTCACGATATTTTCAATCGCGAAATGACAGCGAAGGAGCGCCAAGTTCTGTTAGGCGCGTCCAAAAAAACTCACAAGCCAAGATGAATAATCTGAAATAAATCCTGCCGGATAACATTTCACAATTCTAGTCACCCCTCGCAGGGGTTACGAACGTGGTCCGATAAGGCCGAGGACGAAAAGTCAGGTCGGGGTTACTTCGTATCTGGGCTGCTCTGGAAGGCCTCTTTCGCCAGCCTCATCGCGGACATGGCCGTTGGCCAACCGGAATAGAAGGCGAGATGGGTGATCAGTTCAACGATTTCGTCCCTGGTGACTCCGTTATCAATCGCTCGGCGCAAGTGAACCGGCAATTGTTCCGTGCGATTCATGGCAACGAGCGCGGTCACGGTGATGACGCTTCGATCGCGCTTGGATAGCCCGGGACGCTCCCATACATCGCCGAACAGAACCTTCTCGGTCAGATCGACCAGCTTTGGGGCAACATCGCCCAATCTTTCTCTTGTTGTCGGTAGTGCCTTATCGTTTGTCATGGATTCTCCAGGCATTCGCGTTCTTTAATCGTCAAAAAAAGCCTCATTGATTTTAAACTTTACCACTCCAGGACTCGTACAGAATACGGGACATGGACGAGCTTGTTATAGTAGCGCTGAGCAGGAAATTTTCAATGCAGGGCTCGCATATGAAAACCAAAAAAATCTGCCTCAAAGCAGTAATGACAAACAGGGAAGGCAAAAGCGTTTGGAGTGGCGAATATGCCTGTTCCGTGTGCGGGCTGCGTTTCCACCCTGATCCGAATGACCCTGCCAGGCTGACGCAAGATTTTGAAATTCACAGGGACGAACACCACGTCAATTCCGGCCAGAATTAATCTTTGATCAAGCGAAATGTCCGAGCCGCTTTCCCGCAAATCCATTTAGCAAGATTTGGCAGAGGTTTTAAGTGGCGCGGGCTTCAGCCTGCGGGTTTTAGGCCTTGCAAGGACCAACAAACTCAGGCCGAAGAACCCGTGTGAGATCCACAGAATCATTATGGGTCGTGGCTTTAGCCATGACATAAGTTTTGCAAAATGAGTGCGGCTTTACAGGCTGCAAAAAAACTCGCACCATGTCATTCCGAGGTGCGGTGTTTGCCCGAGGAATCTGCTGTTTCTTGGAAGCCGAGAAGAAAAGCAGATCCCTCGCTTTGCTCGGGATGACAAAAAGCACTTTTTCCGCAACGTGTTTAGCCATTGAAGATGCAAATTTGCAGTTCTCGCACAGACTCTGGAGCCTATGCCACTTAAATCGGTGCAAGAATTGTAATTGAGAAATGCGGGTTAGATAAATTTACGGTAAGGCGCTCAAAAGTGGGTAATGTGCGGCTGTTTTGGCATCCGGTCAGCCATTTTGTGTTTCAATTAGACGCGGCGAATGCGTGCGCCTAAGGCTGCGAGTTTTTCTTCGATGCGTTCGTAGCCGCGGTCGATGTGATACACGCGATCAATCACTGTTTCGCCGCTGGCGACTAGCGCGGCCAGAACGAGGGAAGCGCTCGCGCGCAAGTCCGAAGCGATTACGTTGGTGCCGGAAAGCGCGGAGGGGCCGTGTACGACAGCGCGGCGTCCTTCGATGGAAATATTGGCGCCCATGCGAATCATTTCACTGGCATGCAGAAAACGATTCTCGAAAATTGTCTCGGTGATGGCGGAAGTTCCTTCAGCCTGTGTGGCGAGCGCCATGAACTGAGCTTGCATGTCCGTGGCGAAGCCGGGATATTCTTCGGTGAGCACATCGGCGGCGACAAGTTTCTTCGCGCCGCGCACTTCGAGCGTTCCGGGGGCAGTTTGGCGAATCTGGACACCAGTTTCGCGAAGCTTGGCAATGATCGAAGTCAGGTGTTCCGGTTCGCATCCGGCGAGTTCGAGATGGCCGTTGGTGATGGCTCCTGCGACCAGGAACGTTCCGGCCTCGATTCGATCTGGAATGATGGTATGCGTAGCGCCGTGCAATTCTTTTTTGCCGCGCACGCGTATCGTGGACGTTCCCGCGCCTTCGATATCCGCGCCCATTTTGATCAGCAAATCCGCGAGGTCGGTAATTTCCGGTTCGCGCGCGGCGTTCTCAATAACGGTTTCGCTTTCGGCAAGAGATGCCGCCATCAAAATATTTTCCGTTCCGGTGACGGTAATCTTGTCAAAGAAAACGCGGCCACCCGGCAAACGCCCGCCGCGAGGAGCGCGCGCCTCGACGTAACCGTGCGACATTCCAATCTCCGCGCCCATTTGTTCGAGCGCTTTCAAATGCAGGTCCACAGGGCGCGCGCCTATGGCGCAGCCGCCGGGCAGGGAAACGCGCGCGTGTCCGCAGCGCGCGATGAGCGGCCCCAGCGTCAGGATCGATGCGCGCATCGTTTTTACCAGTTCGTAGGGTGCCTCCGCTCCGTTTACCGTGTCGGCCTGAATGATCATGGCTGTGGGCGGGATTTCGGGCGTTTCGACAATGGCGCTCAAATACGCGAGGAGCTTGCCCATGGTGATGATGTCGCGGACTCGGGGAATATTGTCGAGCGTGACGCGATCGCGCGTCAGCAGCGCTGCGGCCATGGCGGGCAGTGCGGCATTTTTCGCCCCGCTGATGTGCACTGAACCTTCCAGTGGCCTGCCGCCTTCAATCAAAAGTTTATCCATGAGTTTTGTGGGAGTTGCTTGCGACTTGACCGGTTCGGTTAATTGCGCTGTGGACATGTCCCTTGTTAGCCTGCAACAGGCGCCTGGCCTCTTGCACGCTTGCTCCTGTCTTTAGCATTATGAGGGCTGCGGGGAGGTTATGTCCGGATTGACGCAGGGCGCGTGTCGATTTGGCTACGTCCGCCCCGGACGCTTCCATTAGGATCCGCAAACCTCTCGCTCTTAACTTCTGATTCGTCAATGCCACGCCGATCATCCAGTTATCGTAAACGCGGCCGAGCCGAATCATCATGGCTGTAGAGAGCATGTTGAGGACCAATTTTTGCGCCGTGCCTGCCTTCATCCGAGTCGAGCCGGTAATCACTTCCGGACCAGTGGGAGTGACGATGCTGATCCGGGCTGTTTTCGTGAGGAGCGTGCCAGGATTGGATGTTATGCCAATGGTGATCGCGCCTTTTTTGTTTGCAAATTCGAGCGCTCCGATTACATAGGGCGTTCCACCGCTGGCCGCGATTCCCACGACAACATCCTTCGCGCTGAGTTTACGTGCATGCAGATCGCGCGCACCCTGCGCACGATTATCTTCCGCCCCCTCCACAGCGTGAGTGAGCGCGCGGCGGCCCCCAGCGATGATGGCCTGGACCATGCTCGGAGACGTGCCGTAAGTTGGCGGGAGTTCCGCCGCATCGAGGACTGCGAGACGTCCACTGGTTCCCGCGCCAATATAGAAAACTCGCCCACCGTTTTGAATCGCGTGAGCCATGGCGCCAACGGCGCGCGCAATCGCGGGCATCGCAGCGGACACGGCTTCCGCCACGGATGCATCCTCGCGATGAATCGCGCGCAAAATGTCGACAGTGGATTTTGCGTCAATCCCGCGTGTGCGCGGATTTCGCTGTTCCGTGGCTCTTTGTGTTGGCATTTTCTTGTGGCGCCGGCATCTTGCCGGCGAGTTTTAATTTCGTGATGCACGTTCAGAAAACCACCGGCGAGACGCCGACGCTACGAAATTCTATCTTCGCATGCGTGTGCACCGATTTCGTGCGGCTTATCCGAGTGAATCGCTCATTCAGTTAGGGGGAGTAGCGCGGGCTTCAGGCTGCGGAATTTAGACCTTGCGAGGACTAAACCCCGGAGGCTGAAGCCCGCGCCACTAAAAACCGCTCTGCTATGAGTCATTGTAAGTGCTGGCTATCTCATAAATAATCTTTGTGGGTCGCGGCTTCAGCCGCGACGTTTAGAAACTTGAAAAACAAGGGCTTTAGCCACTGAAGCCCAATCAATTACCTGCCGCGAGCCATTTATGAGATAGCGTGCAGTAAAAAAAAATCAGTTGAACACCAGCTATTTTGGGGCCTGCACGAAGCCAAGGGATTCGACCACAGCATCATGCACGGCGGGGCGCACGGCAGTGATCTTGTCATTCTCGCGCGTGGGATTTACGCGATTCGTCAGCAGGATGACGAAAAGCTTGCGGTCCGGATCAATCCAGATCGATGTGCCGGTGTAGCCCAGATGGCCGTAGCTGCGCGGCGAAAAATATTTGCCGCTGGAGGAATTCGGCGTCGGCGTCATCCATCCAAGCGTGCGCGCGTTTCCAGCGATAGTTTGTGGCGCAGTGAACATTGAAATCGTGGCGCGAGTGAGAATGC
>DATHNC010000188.1:0-4387 GCA_035486415.1 Saccharimonadales bacterium (SeqCode) | reverse complement strand
TGAGGCCGGGATTCACGTCATCGATTTTCGGAGAGGCTTTGCCGATATCGAACACAATTTTATAGGTGATGCTCGGATCGGGCATTTCGTGCTCATTCGGAAAATCGATGGCGGCATCGACGCCGGGTATGGGCAGCGCCTGCGAAGATTGCGCGCGCATCGCGCCAGGAATCGCCATCGAAAGCGCGAGTAGTGCGACGGTTCCGATCCACATTTTTTTCATTTTGCTCTCCATGAACTTGATCGTTAATTTAGGCTGCAAGTTATTGGCGGTATTCTACACCGCTTAAAACATGCGCCGCGAATACTTTTTCGCCGGTTGGTGGCGCGGGCTTCAGCCTGCGGAATTCTGGCCTTGCAAGGACCAACCCCCGCAGGCTGAAGCCCGCGCCACTGGATTAATTGACTTGGGTTGCAACGGCTGCCGAACGCGACGTCAACCTCCAGATATTGCGAAGGACTGAGGACGATTTCATGTCCTTCACGGAATTCACGATTTGATCGCAGCGGTCCCTGGGAAGAACTCGCTTCGCGAGCGATTGAAATTTCGCGGCCAATTCCTGCCAGGTCAGCGGATTTTCCGGGTCGCCCTTTGGAAAGCGCACATATTTTTCAAAAAATTGCCCGTTGGTCAAATAAACCTTCACGAAGGACGGCCACTCCACCGGAAAATTCTTTTCGATGCGAATATCTTTTTGCAAAACTACTTTACCCATCAAGGATTTAATTCGGGGCGACCGGATATTCTCGTCTGAAAATTGATCGAGGCCCGCCTTTCGATGCGTGAGGGCAATTGCCGCTCCGAAGGGAACGGAAAATTGCGCGTCCACAGCGTTGGCGGGCTCATATTTTCGCTTTCGAGGCTCGCAGACCAGCGACCAGCCGGCTTCGAGGATAGCAACCTCCACGCGCTCCACCTGATCGGTCTGGATGTCGTTCGCAATGGCCAGGTCAATCAAGCCATCGATAGGCGCCTGAATATAACGGCAGCAGGCGTGGGGTTTTACGCTGGTGCGCATGATTTCAAACTGCTTGCCGAGATCCTGAAGGATGCTTTCCGGGATTGCCTTGCGCGAATATCCCGCAAGAAAACCGTCGCGGCCTTCGAGGATTGTCGTGGGGCCGCGGAATCCTTCCGCGGCCAGATTGGCGGCGAGGATTCCATTCTGCGCGGCGAGCCCGGGATGCAGTCGCTTGGTCCACGTGCCGTCGGCCAGAAATTCGAGCGAACCCGCGGCCATGCTTCCCGCAATGCCCGTGGCGGAGAGCATTTGCTCTTCACTCAAGCGCAGGAGTTTGGATGCGGTAACTGCCGCACCGAAAACGCCACAGGTCGCAGTCGGATGGAAACCGAGTTCGTAATGAAATTTCGGCTGCACCGCAACTGCCAGACGAGTGGCAACTTCGTATCCGGCGACAACCGCCGCTACAAATTGTGCAAAATCAATATTGGGGTTCATTTCACTGAGCGAGATGGCCGTGGAAAAAATCACCACGCCCGGATGAATGGATCCGGCTTGATGCGTATCGTCCAGTTCGATGCTGTGAGCGGAGGCGCCATTCGCGAGCGCCGCAAATTCCGGACACGTTTGCGCCATTGTGCCGATCACTGTGCACGAACCTTTGGGAGCCGCGCGCATCAACATCCTTTGTATGGGCACTGAGGATTCCGAAAGCGAGCCGGCGATGGCCACGCCGAGAAAATCCAGAAGCATGTACTTCGTGCGCTCGGCGACTTCGTTGTCCAAATCCTTGGCTTTCAACTCATGACAAAAATGAATGAGATTCCGAGTGATGGGATCCATGGGTTCACCAATCCAGTGAGTGCAGCAATTCTAAAATGGGTTTGAGTTGCCGTGACCGTGCCCGTATCATCCCAAAAACGGCGGATGAAACGGCTCCTATGAAAACGTTTACCCAATTTTGTTTGGGGGCAGGAAATTGTGTCATGCATCACAAGCGTATTCCTTCCCGCTAGCTAATAGATAAGATACTCCACAATTTTATTTTTGCCATCATGCCATCTGCCATTTAAAAATCCTGGGCGATTGAGTATTCTCTACGGCATAGTCTGCGCCAACACCCGCGAAAGTACGAGGTCGGACATTGAACACGAAATCGGGCAGCACTGTCGAAGAATCGCACGAGGAATTAAGATCCGCCGTCCGCGAATTGTGCCGAGAGTACCCCGATAAATATTGGCGCGAGCTCGACGAAAAACGCGCGTATCCAGAAGCTTTTGTGCAGGCGCTGACGGAAGCCGGCTACATGGCGACGCTGATTCCCGAGGAATACGGCGGCGCGGGTCTGGGCATTTCCGAAGCTTCCGCCGTTCTGGAAGAAATTCATCACTCTGGCGCGAACGCCGCGGCGTGCCACGCCCAGATGTACATCATGGGCACGCTCTTGCGGCATGGTTCAGAAGCGCACAAGAAGCAGTATTTGCCAAAAATTGCTGATGGTTCCATTCGCCTGCAAGCGTTCGGAGTGAGCGAGCCCAACACTGGAACCGATACTACGCAATTGAAAACCATGGCGGTGCGTAACGGTGACAACTACGTGATCAAAGGACAGAAAATCTGGATTTCGCGAGCCGAGCATTCCGACTTGATGCTGCTGATAGCGCGCACGACGCCCGTCGATCAGGTGAAGAAACGCACCGAGGGGCTTTCCACAATTTTGGTCGACTTGCGCAAATCCGTGGGGCACGGATTAAAAATTCGTCCGATTCGCACCATGATGAACCACGCCACGACCGAATTATTTTTCGATAACCTGGAAGTTCCCGTTGAAAATCTGGTGGGCGAGGAAGGCCAGGGATTCCGTTACCTGCTGGACAGTTTAAACGCGGAGCGAATCCTGATCGCGTCGGAATGTATCGGGGATGCACGCTGGTTTCTGGAGCGCACGTGTCGCTACGCGAATGAGCGCGTCGTTTTTGCGCGGCCCATCGGAAAAAATCAGGGCATTCAATTCCCGATCGCGCGCGCATACGCCAATCTGGAAGCTGCGCGTCTGATGGTCAATCGCGCGGCTACGCTTTTCGATGGCGGCAAACCGTGCGGTCCGGAAGCCAACATGGCAAAGCTGCTTGCGGCCGATGTTTCCTGGGAACTCGCCAACGTCGCGGTGCAGACGTATGGCGGATTTGGTTTTGCGGAAGAGTACGACATTGAGCGCAAATTCCGCGAAACGCGGCTCTATCAAGTGGCGCCCATTTCCACAAATCTGATTCTGAGCTATCTGGCGGAGCATGTGTTGGGCCTGCCCAGGTCCTATTGATGCGGCCGCTCGATGGAATCACCGTAGTGTCGCTTGAGCAGGCCGTAGCTGCCCCGTTTGCCACGCGACAGCTTGCGGATCTCGGCGCGCGTGTAATCAAGATTGAGCGCCCCGGCGCTGGAGATTTCGCCCGTGGTTACGATGCAACCGTGCAGGGGATGTCCAGCCATTTCGTCTGGCTGAACCGGTCCAAGGAATCACTCACGCTGGATTTAAAGCGCGAAGAAGCGAAGTTGGTGCTGAACCGGCTGCTCGCGAAGGCCGATGTATTTGTTCAAAATCTCGCGCCGGGAGCCGTCGACCGGCTGGGTTTCAGCACACAGGAATTGCGGAAAAATTATCCGCATCTCATTGTCTGCAATCTTTCGGGCTACGGATCTTCCGGACCGTACAGAGACAAGAAAGCGTACGATTTATTAATTCAAGCTGAGACCGGGTTGGTTTCCATTACCGGCACAGAGGAAATCCCCTCCAAGGTCGGCATTTCGATTGCCGATATTTCCTGTGGCATGTATGCCTATTCCGGAATTCTTACCGCGCTGCTCGTCCGATCGAAAACCGGAGAAGGCGTCGCGCTGGAGACTTCCCTGTTCGATTCGCTCGGCGAATGGATGAGTTACGCCACGTACTACACGACGTATGGAGGCGCGCCTCCGCCGCGAACAGGCGCGAGCCACGCGACCATCGCCCCTTATGGCCCGGTTCGCGCGGGCGATAACAAAGTGGTGTACCTCGGATTGCAAAATGAGCGCGAGTGGAAAAAGTTTTGCGACGTTGTGCTGCAAAATCCGCAGCTTGCAAGCGATCCGCGCTTCGATTCCAACGCAAATCGCGTCCGCAATCGTCCGCAACTCGACCGGGCGATGGAGGAAGTTTTTCAGAAGCTGACGGCTGCGGAGATTATTGCGCGGCTTGAAACGGCGCAGATTGCCAACGCGCGGATGAACACGGTGCAAGAATTTTCCGAGCATCCGCAACTCGATGCGCGAAATCGCTGGGGCACGGTGGAGTCGCCGGTCGGAACTCTAAAGGCGCTATTTCCGCCGGTCACGATGGAAAACGTGGAGCCGGTGATGAACGAAGTTCCTGCGCTCGGCCAGCAGAC
>DATHNC010000187.1:0-9805 GCA_035486415.1 Saccharimonadales bacterium (SeqCode) | reverse complement strand
GGGTCCTGTGGTCTTCACACTGATGGAACACATGGAAGAGGCCATGAAGCGCTAATGGCCTCTCTACTCGTAGCCGTTGCAGATTCAGTATTTCCAAACCTGGACCTGGCCCGCGCGGTAGTTGCGCGGGCTGGGGCCGATTTGCGTCTCGCGGACAAGCCCACGCCCGAAGGGATCTTGGCGGTGGCCAAGGATGCCGACGCGGTGCTCGTCACCTACGCAAAAATTAACGCGGACATGATTGGCCAGATGAAGAAGGTCAAGATCATTTCGCGTTTCGGAATCGGCGTCGACAATGTGGACATCGCCGCCGCGACACGCGACGGAATTGTAGTCACCAAGGTGCCGGATTACTGCATTGACGAAGTTTCCGATCACGCTGTGGCGCTGCTTCTTTCTCTCATTCGCAAGATACCTGCATCCAGTGCGCGCGCACATGCCGGTCGCTGGGAAATGCCAGCCGTGGTGCCAATTCACCGACTGCGCGGGACGACCCTCGGCCTAGTCGGATTCGGACGTATTCCGCAACTCGTTGCGCCGAAAGCGAAAGCGTTCGGCATTCGCGTTGTCGCCTCCGATCCATTCGTCCCTCAGTCTGTGATGGACGCGGCAGGCGTTGGCAAAGTGGAATTCCCCGAACTCCTGAAAGTTTCCGATTACATATCCATTCACTCGCCGCTATTGCCCGAAACGCATCATTTGTTCAGCACGGAAGTGTTCCGCCAGATGAAGCCCGGCGCGTTGATCGTCAACACGTCACGCGGCCCGGTGGTGGACGAAGCCGCGCTTGCAGCGGCCCTCGACTCCAAACAGATTGGCGGCGCGGCCCTCGATGTTCTCGAACAGGAGCCGCCAACCAGTTCGCCCTTGTTTGGCCGTGACAATGTAATTTTGACCCCGCACACAAGTTTCTATTCAGTGGAATCACTCGAAGAATTGCAGACGAAAGCCGCGGAAGAGGTCGTGCGTGTCCTCTCTGGTCAGGCCCCGCGCAATCCGGTAAATCCAGAAGCGTTGGCTAACGCGCGCAAGTAAAATAATTTCATAAGGAGAGAGTCATCATGTCGAGCACACCGTGGAAGACAGATAAGTGGTTCGTAAGTCCCTGGAATTTTAATGCTGCAGTAAACGGCGATTTTAAATTCGCGAAGAAAATCGAGTTTCATGACGTGACGCTCCGCGACGGCGAACAGCAAACCGGCGTGATCTTCACGAAGGACGACAAAATCCGCATCGCCGAAGGCTTGGCCGAAGCCGGCGTGCACCGCATTGAAGCGGGCATGCCCGTTGTTTCGCCCAGCGACGCGGCGGCCATCAAGGAAATAGTGAAGCGCAACCTCGGCCCGAAAATTTTCGCGTTTTCGCGCTGTATGGTGGACGACGTCAAGCGCGCTGTGGACTGCGGCGTGAAGGGCGTTGTGATGGAAGTTCCTTCCAGCGAACACATCATCAAGTACGCGTACAAGTGGTCCATGGAAAAGGCGATCGATCTGTCCATCGAATCCACGAAATACGCGCATGAACAGGGCCTCGAAGTCGTGTTCTTCCCGATCGACTTCTCCCGCGCCGAAATGAATTGGGTGCTCGACCTGATCACGCGCGTCGCGAACGAAGGCCACATGGACGCGCTCGCGCTTGTCGATACATTCGGCGTGCTCACCCCGCATGCCATTCAGTACCTGGTGCGTTCGGTGAAGGCGCGCATCAATAAGCGCCTGGAAGCTCACTTCCATATGGACTTCGGCATGGGCGTGGCCAACACGGTCATGGCGCTGGCAGAAGGAGTTGAAGTCGTTCACTCCACTGTCCTTGGACTTGGCGAGCGCGCCGGAAATGTGCCGATGGAAGACACCGCAATGGCGCTTCTCACTCTCTACGGCATCGACACCGGCCTCAAGTACGACAAGTTCTACGGCCTCTCGAAGCTCGTGGCGCAACTCTCCGGCCACGCCGTTCCTTCCAACCGGCAAGTGGTGGGCGATTCTCTCTTCAAGATCGAATCCGGCATCATCGCCAGCTGGTTTGAGAATTGCGGCGAGGAAAACGCTACTGAACTCTTCCCGTTCCGCGCGGAAGTTGTCGGCCAGGCGCCCATCAGCGTGGTATTCGGCAAGGGCAGCGGCATCGATTCCGTGAAGTGGGGATTGCGGAAGCTTGGCGTGCAATTCAACGAGGAAGAAGCCATGAAGTGCGTTGCCGCCATTAAGGATTTCTCACTACAGCGCAAGCGTTTGCTGACGGACGCTGAATTCCGCGAGGTGGTCAACGCGACCCTTCCAGGCCGCGTAGGCACCGGAAAAGCCGCCGACTAACGCCAATCTGAAAGCAGCTGCTGTAGCTCGCCTCACTTGCCCTGAGAGCACACGAAGGGTCAGAGGCGAGGGTTTAGAGTATCTGTGCCAAGCACGTAACGTACAGACCGTGGTTAAACGTCGAAGTCTTGGCGCCCATGCATCTAAACCCCCGCCTCTGAAGAGGCGGGCTACAGGAGTCGACTACAGCAATTCTCATCACCAGAATCACCAAATAGGACAACGCGGATTGACCCCAAAACCCCTCATGAAAGCAATGGTCCTCGAAGGCCCGCGAAAACTGGCCTTGTCGGATGTTGTGCGTCCCTCCATTGGTCACAACGAAGTCCTCGTTCGAGTAACGCATAGCGGCGTCTGCGGTACCGACCTGCACATCTACGAAGGCGCAATCCCTGTTCGCCATCCGCTGATCATGGGTCACGAAATGATCGGTGAGGTCGTCGACGGGGGAGACGCCACGCTTCCAACTGGCACCCGCGTCATTGTCGATCCAGCGATGTACAGCGGAATGTGTCTCAATTGTCGCGAGGGCCAGTACAATCTTTGCCCAAACGGTTCCCTCGTCGGTCGAGACTCCAACGGCGGTTTTGCGGACTATCTCGTTGCTCGACGCACACACGTGTATCCATTGCCTGCTTCGATCGAAAGTAATGTTGCGCCGCTCATTCAGGTTGCAACCACCTGTGTGCACGGCCACAGTCGCATGAAGATATTTCCGGGGAAGTCGGTTGTTGTGATGGGTCTTGGAGTCGGCGGGCAAATTCATGCGCAGGTGGCCAAATCCTGGGGAGCTTATCCGGTAATCGGCATTACACGCAGCGCCTATAAGCGAAATCTCGCGGAGCAGCTCGGCGCGGATATCACCATGTCCAGCGGCGCGGAATCCGTTCGCGCCGTTAAGGAAGCCACCGAGGGCCGCGGCGCGGACATAGTTATTGAATGTACGGGTGTGCCCTCCGCTCTGGCCGATGCCATTAATATGGTGCGCCTGGGCGGCACGATACTCTTGTTCGGAATTACCGCGGCCACTCAGATGACCCTGCCGTTTTATCAGCTGTATTACAAGGAACTGCACATCGTGAACACGCGCGCCGCAACGGGCAGGGATTTTCCGCCCACAATCGATCTGGTGTCGCGTGGAGTGCTAAAACTCAAGCCTCTCGTGACGCACATTGTGCCGCTCTTCGATCTCGAAAAAGCGATGGGCATGCTGGTATCCGACGAAGATCAGCGCATGAAAATAATTATGGAGAACTCCAGGTAAGAGAGCGCCAAAGGAATTTTCGTCTCGTATGCCATATCCCAAAAGTGGGTGCGGGTTTAGATTCAAAGCCACCTGGCGCATGAAGAGTGCTATGCAGAACCCCGACAACGAAGCACTTGTAATTTGCTCCCGAACCGTTATCGTGTCCTGAAGCGAAAATAAACCGGAAGTCACTCTCTCCGTGAAGCGGGAGGATAAGACCATTCAGGACCAGGCAGCTGTAACGAACGCAACCAGCACGGCGGACCTTAAAGCAGGCGCACGCGGTATAGCCATCGCGATGTATTGCGTCCTGCTCGTTTCCTACATCCTCATGGCTGCGGACCGCTATCTCTTTCCGGTCCTCGCTCCTGACGTTCGCAAAGCGTTCGGCTTTTCTCTCGCCAACACAGGACTGCTCTCAACAATTTTTACATTGGGCCTTGGGATTGGCGGCCTCCCAACAGGCTACCTGCTCGCGCGCTACTCGCGAAAGATGGTCCTGCTCACGGGCATCGTCATCTTTTCTTCGGCCACGGCCTTGACCACGATGGTTCCAGGTTTCTGGACCATGCTCGTCTGCCTCGCCGCGCAGGGTATCGGAATGTCCATGCTGGCGACGTCCATGTTTGCGCTCGCCGCAAGTTATTTTTCCGGTTACCGCTCCGCGGCCATCGGCTCCGTGAATTTCTGTTATGGCATTGGCGGATTTCTTGGACCGTTCCTCGCCGGAAAGCTTCGTCAGTCATATAACACCTGGCACGCGCCCATGCTCGCGTTCGGCCTCTTCGGTTTCGTGATGGTCGTGATCATCGCCGTTTCGGTGCGCCCCTGGTTCGTGGAAACGCGCAGGGCAGCGGAGGTCAAGGCCGATAGTGGCGGCGCCGACAGCTTGATGAATCGGAACACCATCATACTTACAGCTTTGAGCCTGATTCATGGCCTTGGCATGTACGGATTTCTGGGCCTCTACCCGACGTTTCTCCGCGAGACTTTGCATTACACGCCCATCAACGCGGGCAAGGTCATCGGTTTTTTTGGAATCGGCGCACTGGCCTCGATCCCCTGTGGCTGGATTGGCGATCGCTATTCCCCCAAACTCGTGCTCAGCGGTTCGCTTCTCTCAATCGCCGTACTCGGCTACCTGTTTTTTCAAATCTCCCCGACCATTGTGACTCGTGAAATTCTCACGTGCATTTATGGAGTCACGGGCAGCGCTGTCCTCTACGTAAATCTGGCCGGCTACCACGTGAAGGCCTTGCGCCGAAGTATGTCCAGCCGAGGCTCAGGGATGTTCGTCACCAGCCTCTACGGTGGCGCGGCATTCGGCGGCTACTTGCTGGGTTGGATTGTCGGCCACGGCGGTTGGCTCTTGGCTGCAGAAATTCAAATGTCGCTGCTTTCTGTTGTCGGCGCAGTCTTGGCGCTAGCCCTGCGCTCCAGCGAAATGTCTTTGTGATGCTGCTGGGGAATTCCTGCCACTCAGTGGGCAGTCTTGTTTGAGTGGCGCCGGCGTCCCGCCGGCGGGTTTCCGCCGAGACTCGATCACAAAAACCACCGGCGGGACGCGGGCGCCACCAAACCAGCCTTTTTACAGTGACACGCTGCGAAACGATATGGCGCTGATCGCTTTCGCCAGTGTAGTATTTAGCTAAATTTCCAAACTTTACAAAACAGGACCTCTAAGCGGAATGCACATCTCTGAAAGAACAACAACGACCTTGCCCCTAGAAGCGGCATGCAGAGGCCGCGCATGAGCGTCGTGCAGGATACCCGGCCCAGCACCGCGCGCACTTCCTCTTTATCCGACAAAGCGCAAACCGTCGCGGTCATTTGCGGCTGCATCGTCGCCTTCACGTATTCAGCCAACTACACGAATCACGCGCCACTCGCAGCGGCTCTGATGAAACAGTTCGGTTTTAATAACGCCATGGCGGGCTTGCTCACCACGGGCATTTTCGCAACGCACGCCGGAATGCAAATCCCCGGCGGCTATCTTGTTGACCGCCTCGGCTCCAAGCGCGTGCTGCTCTTTGCACTGCTCTGGGTGGCGCTGGGCAATATTGGCATGGCGCTGGCCGGAGCCTACTGGCAGCTTCTTTTCTTCAAAATTTTCTCAGGAATCGGCACTGGCGTGTGCTTTGTGGGCGGCGCGCGTTACATTCACGAAGCGACCGCAGGTCCGCGCTTGCACGTAGCACAGGGATTTTTTGGTGGCTCGATCCAGATGGGCGCGGGATTTGTAATCCTGGGTGTGCCTCGACTATATCTGCTGGCGGGATGGCGCGCCACTTTCGTCGTCTCCGCAGCCATGGTTCTGGTGGCGGCCATCATCTGGGTTTCTGCTTCGCCTACCGTGGAGTTCGGCGCGAGGCCGCCGGGACGTTTCCACGAAATGCTGCTCGCCCCTCAGCTTTGGTTTCTCGGGCTGATGCAGATGGCGACGTTCGGCATTTCAGTCGTAGTCGGGTCGTGGGTGGTAGTGCTGCTGACAAAAGTCATGAAAGTTCCCGCCACACGCGCCGGCCTCATTGGCTCGCTTGTTTTATTGCTTGGGATTGTTTCGCGGCCCTTGGGCGGCTTTCTGCGGCGGCACATGGGCGTCAGGCCGTTGTTTATCGGTAGCCTGTTGATGATCTCCTTGGGCTGCGCCTTATTTCTTCCGCCTTCCGTATCGCTTCCCGCCGCGTTGACTGCTGTGGTCTTGATTGGAATTGGCGTTGGACTACCTTACGCTGCGATGTTTTCGCGCGCCGGTGAATTATTCCCAGGCCGCGCGGCGGCAGCCATGGGCTTCGTGAACATGCTCGGAATTATAATGATTTTGGGTGGTGCACCGCTCGTGGGTCACCTGGCGGATTTGACGGGATCTTTTAAAACCAGCTTCGCTGTGCTTGCCGGGTTCTCACTGGTCACCTGTTTGGTGGTGCCACTGATCGACCGCGAGGACCCGGCCAGGACAGCTCATTAAGCTGAAAACACAAATACAAGACAGGGAAAATTAATCGGCAGAGCTGCCAGCGGTCTTTCCCCTCGCCATTTTCTGCGCCATGAACAGAAGAAGTTTGCGATCGCCTTCTTTTGTGCGGCTCAGAAGCTGGCGAAATCTTTCCAGCATCCGCGCATCCTTGCCGGAACTTCCCCAGGCGATTTCCCCGGCGCTCTTGCGCTTCAGAATATTGGGCAGAGCAGGCGGTTTGTCGCTGTCATAAAAGAGCTGGTACAGAGGAACTTCCAAAGCACGGGCAAACTTTTCCAGCGTTTCCACTGCTGGAACCGTGTGTCCATTTTCAACGCGCGAGATGTAACACCGAAGCAAACCCGTACGCTTTTCTATTTCACCCTGAGAGAGTTTCTTTTCTTCGCGGATAGCTCTCAGCTGGTCCCCGATGATCATTTGTTTTTTTCCTTTCAAGTTTTCAAAAAAATGAATCAACCTCTAAAAAAAAGTAATGCAAATTAGTGCCTTCACAGCAAAAAGTACCTTATGTAAACATTGTATCAAATTAGTGAAATAATTGCTTTAATCTCGGCCACGCGCCGAAATAATTTGCATCCAGGTCCGCTAGATGCAAAATCCGCAAGTCTAATTTATCTTTCGAAATGGGGTCAGCTTTCCGGCGGAAGGGGTCGGACTCGGCGGCTGGTACTTTTCAATCCGGGAACGCGCAAACTCGGTCCAAGGGCCGTTTGGTTCGTATCTAATGTACAGGGACAAATGGCGGATGGCATCCTGTATCTGCTCGTTTTTCTCATACGCAAGCGCCAGGTTCAAGTGGCCGTCCGCAAGGGAAGGGACCAGCTCCACGGCCCGCGAAAGATGTAGGATGGCTTCCTCCGTCCTGGCCATTTGCTCGAGTACGCAACCAAGGTTGAATTCCGCCAGCCCATTTTTCGGCTCAAAACCAACCGCCATCAAAAAATGCTCGTACGCTTCTTCCATGCGCCCCAGTTGGTACATTGCCGTTCCAAGATTGATGCGGGCTTCCACCCACTCGGGCGCCGCGTCTACTGCTTTTTGATATGCTTTGGCAGCCTCTTCCAGCGATCCTGTGTCCGAGTCGCACATCATCCCATATTCAAACCATTCTTCCGCGGAGCGCGATGCCATGGAATGAATTTTTTTGGCGATGCCCGAGGTCTCGAAATCCAGCACAAATTGGCCCGTCAGCGGTTCAAAAGGACGGCTTTCGGCCGGCGGGTGCACTACGACTTCTTTGCCGTTGCTCGAAATGCGCAGCGTAGAAAGTGGCGTATTCGATGAACCAAGTTCCGTCTGCAGAGATGTAATGGCGCGCCGAATGCGGCTTGCGGGAACTTTTTGAGCGGCCATTCGCTTGATGGTCTCGAGCGCCACGAGGTCCGAGAAATTGAAAAACCGTTCGCCCCAGCGCGCCCGCGGCAAAACTAGCCGCAGCCGAGTCCAGTAATCCAGCTCGCGACGAGTGACTCCCATCATGCGTTCCACTTCGCTTCGAGTGTAACGACGTTCCAATCGACTAACTCCACAGGGAATTTTACTTCGCTGCATTATCTCTCGAATGCCTGTGGATTTGACCCAATTATTTTTCGGAAAAATTGAAAAACTTTGAAAAATATTGTTAGCAAGGAGGTGCAGCATAGGAAAGCGCATCTTGCACGGCGGTCGAATCTTGTTAGACTAATTCCTGTTCTCGTTGTTGCCTCTTCCGATTATGCAGCCTCACGTTGCCGAACGACGCCACCTGGAGCGCCAGATCGCTTATGCACGCCCTATTTTCATGGTGCTGGCTCTGGTCGACCTGCTCGATCGCCCTCCCGCTGAGCGCGGGCCACAAGCAGTCCTCTTCGTTACCATTTATCTTTTTATTTCACTGATCTTGGCGCTCGCGCAGAATTTACGCTGGACCAACGAAATTATTCTTCCTCTTCCGTTGGATTTGGCGGCACTCGCCGTCTTCCTGCTTCTTACTCGATCCGTGGTCGCCTTCTGGTTTGTCTATTTGTTCGTTGCGCTCGCCTCGGGTATTCGCTGGGGGACGCGCCGTTCTGTCATCCTCGCCGGATTCGTCACTTTTGCTCTCCTGGTTCGAACGGCATTCAATGGCTCGCTTTCCTGGGAGCAAATGGTCTCGTGGATTGCCCTCTCTACTGGAACTTTTGCTGCCGGAGCGGGTATGTCCTTCCTGGGCAGCCGCCAGCGGCGCCACGCTACCGAACAGGAATTCCTTGCCCATCTGACCGGGCATATTGAAGTGCAGCAGGGAATGGCGGAATCCCTGCGCCTCGTTCTCGGCGAATTAAGCCGCGCTTTCAATTGTGAGGAAGCGATTCTCGTTTTTCGCGACACCGACATTGAACGCATCTTCGTTTGGAAATATCGGGATGGTGACGAAACACGTCTTGCTCCCGAAAATCTACCCTTGGCTCGGAGTGACGGCTTCCTCCTCGACCAGCCCGATGCCAGCGTGTGCTGGAATGAGTTGGAGGGCGCAGGCGAGGGCTTCGGCTGGAACCGCAAAGATGGTCGCCGCCTGAAAGATCTCCCGCGCTTGCCGGGCCCCATGCGCCAGGAGTTGGGCTGGAAATCGGTCATGGGTGTCACGGTTGACCTCGCCGGCAATCCCGCTGGTCGCCTGTTGCTGGGCAATGCGCGCGCGCGCTTCCTTCCCCAGGATTTACATTGGATGGAGAGAATCGTTCGCCATCTGGGACAGCCTCTGCAGAATTTGTTTTTGCTTCGCCACATTCGAGCCCATGCTATTGAAGGAGAACGCAGCCGCATCTCCCGGGAAATTCACGACGGCATCCTGCAAACACTGTTGAGCGTGGATATCCAGCTTGACGTTTTACGGCGCAAGGTGCCGACCGACCCGGACCAGGCCGTGGGAGCGCTATCGTCATTGCAGCAAACCGTTAGAAATGAAACGGATGAGTTGCGCCGCATGGTCACGGATATGCGCCCTCTTCGTGTGCAAAGCGCCGATTTGGTAGATTTAATGCGGGGATTTGGGGAGAGATTTCGCAACGAATCCGGCTTAGCCCTTGATTTACTTATAGATGCAGCCGAATTGCAGATCCCGGACCGCATCTGCCGTGACCTCTTTCAGATATATAGAGAATCGTTACACAATGTGAAAAAACATGCTCATGCCTCCCATGTCGTGGTAAAACTGTGGCAGAATGAAGGCGAAGTTGTTCTCGTCGTGGACGATAACGGCCAGGGTTTCAGTTTTGCCGGTCGCTTTACCGGAGATGAATTAGACCGCCT
>DATHNC010000186.1:0-9539 GCA_035486415.1 Saccharimonadales bacterium (SeqCode) | reverse complement strand
GGCGCCCGCGTGCAGGAAGGCATGTTTTCCCTGATGCAAATGGCCAAGGTTGCGGCTGCGGCTTCCGTGCATGACCGGCATGAACTTGCGTTCATTTCCATTTTGACCGACCCGACATTTGGCGGAGTGACGGCAAGCTTCGCATCGCTCGGAGATATTTTGATTGCTGAACCGGGCGCTCAGATTGGATTTGTGGGCCCGCGCGTTATTGAGCAGACTACGGGCATTGCGCCACCGAAAGATTCGCATCATGCGGATACGTTGCTTAATGCAGGGCTGATCGATCTGGTGATCGGGCGACGCGACTTGCCGGGGGTTACCGCTTATCTTATCGGTCATCTGAAGCGAAACAATGCCATGGCTCCAGGAACCAGGGAACTGCCGTCGCCCGTTAAGTCCAAGCATATTTCAGCCTGGCAAAAAGTGAATCTGGCGAGACACGCCGGTCGTCCCACGTCAAAATATTACATCGCGCATATGACGTCGCGTTTTCTGGAATTGCACGGAGATCGATGGAGCGGTGACGATCCTGCGGTGGTTGGCGGCATCGCCGAAATGGGCGGCGAAACCTTAATCATGATCGGGCAGGAACGTGGCGGCACTCCGGAGGAAAAAATCGCGTCGCATGATGGCAAAGCATATTCCGAGGGCTACCGGAAATCCTTGCGGCTGATGCGTATGGCGTCCAAGTTCAAAATTCCTGTGATTACGCTTGTGGATTGCCCCAATGCGCAAGCGAGCTACGAATCGGAGCACCGGGGAATTGCTTACGCCCTGGCGCGCAATCTTGCAACCATGGCCAACTTACCTACGCCAATTGTTTCCGCAATTATCGGAGAAGGGGGCAGCGGGGGCGCGCTGGCTATGGGAGTTGCGGACCACGTTTTGATGCTCGAAAACGCAATCTATTCTGTTATTTCTCCCGAAGGCGCCGCGGCAATTCTTTATCGTGATGCCGGAAAAGCCGAGGCTGTTTCGGATGTTCTGAAGCTCACCGCGCAAGACCTCCACTCATTGGGTATTATTGATACCGTGGTGCCGGAATCCGAGGGAGGCGCTCACCTGGATCCTGCTGCTGCGGCCGAAACTCTGAGGGCCCATTTGCTGGCTGCGCTCGGTCCGCTCACGGAACTTCCGATGCGACAGCTTCTGGACCAGCGCTATAAGAAATATCGCCACATCGGTGAGGAAGGGAAGTATTGGCGGGAGCAGGTTCGCAGCGGCATCAGTGATGTGTTTGGCCTGCTCGCATACGCCGTCTCCAAGATGGAGAAATCCAATCGCAAACCTAAAACTCCCAGCAGCCCGCCGCGGCGCAGGGCATCGGACAAAGTCAAAATTCCGGCCGCAGCGGGCATCAAGCGTGCGGAGCGCGAATAACGAAACGCGTTCGTGATTCTGCACAGCCGGCGAATTGCGCCAAAGGACATCCAGAATGAAAGCCTTAGTAAAGAGCCACGCTGCTGAAGGATTGTGGCTCGAAAATGTTCCTGAGCCATCGCCAGGAATCAATGATGTGAAGATTCGCGTTCTGTGCACGGGAATTTGCGGAACCGATCTGCACATTTACGATTGGAACGAGTGGGCTCAGGCTACGATTCACGTGCCGTTGGTAATCGGGCATGAGTTTTGCGGCGAGGTGGTTGAGGTCGGGTCCAATGTTGCTGATCTTCAGCCCGGCGATTTTGTAAGTGGCGAGGGACACGTCGTGTGCGGGCGCTGCCGCAATTGTTTGGCCGGGCGGCGTCATCTTTGCGCGCACACGCAAGGCGTGGGAGTGAATCGCGCGGGGGCATTCGCCGAATACGTGGTGCTGCCAATGATGAACGTGTGGAAGCACACTCATCCGATTGCGCGCGAAGTTGCTGCGATTTTCGATCCCTTCGGAAATGCGGTGCACACCGCATTGTCATTTCCAGTGCTCGGCGAAGATGTTCTGGTCACGGGAGCGGGGCCGATCGGCATCATGGCCGCGGTGGTCGCGCGATTTTCCGGCGCTCGCCACGTGGCGATCACGGATGTGAATCCAAAGCGCCTCCAGCTTGCGGAGAAGGCCGGAATCCCGATCACCGTAGATTCGCGAACAACTCGATTACGCGAAGTGCAGAAGCGTCTCGATATGCGGGAAGGTTTCGATGTGGGCCTCGAAATGTCCGGATCGCCAGAGGCGTTTCGCGAGATGCTAAAAAATATGTGCCATGGCGGCAAAATTGCCATGCTGGGAATCCCGGCAAAGGAAATTGCCATCGATTGGAGCCACGTCATCTTCAACATGCTCACGATCAAGGGCATCTATGGGCGCGAAATGTTTGAAACCTGGTACAAGATGACGGTGATGATTGAGTCCGGCCTGGACATTTCTCCGATCATTACGCACCGGTTTTCCTGGCGCGATTACGAAAAGGGTTTTGAAGTGATGCGGACGGGAGAGGCGGGGAAAGTAGTCCTGGATTGGTCGGATGTCTGAGTCAGGGACCACAAAAAAGGTATTTCAATCGCAAGCGTTCGATAATTCCAATTCTCTTGTATAATGTTTTGGTGCAAATGCATTGTCCCGGGGATGGGACTGTTTGCAATAATGTGATCCAGCGTTGGGTATTGGTGTAACCCGGCGTGCATGCAAGGAAGGCATCCTACTCATTTCAAATGTGTGGATAGCCAGACTCACTCTGGGCGGACAATTTTATGAAGAAAACTGGCGCGCAAATCCTGTGGGAATGTTTGGAACAACAAGGCGTGACGACTGTATTCGGCTATCCGGGTGGGGCGATTCTGCCCGCCTACGATGCGCTGAAGCACAGCAACATCCACCACGTACTTGTTCGCCACGAGCAGGGCGCAACGCACATGGCCGATGGCTATGCGCGCGCTTCTGGACGGGTGGGTGTGGCAATTGCCACTTCCGGGCCTGGCGCGACGAATATGGTCACTGGCATGGCCACGGCGATGCTCGATTCTTCTCCAATGGTGTGCATCACGGGGCAGGTGGGAAGCAAGCTGATCGGCTCGGATGCGTTTCAAGAGACTGATATTACGGGAGTTACGCTTCCGGTTACGAAACACAATTATCTGGTGACGCACGCGAGCGAGATCGCGCAAGTGATCAGCGAAGCATTTTACGTGGCGCGCTCCGGTCGGCCGGGGCCTGTGCTGGTGGACATTACGAAAGATGCTCAGCAGTCCACCTGCGAATTCGATGGCAAGCCTATCGAACCGCAGCTTCCGGGATACCGCCCTGATCTGGCGCCAACCCAAGAAGAATATAAACAGGCGCTGGAACTGATCAAGAATGCCAAGCGACCCATGATTTTGGCGGGGCACGGAATTATTTTGTCCGGCGCGATGGACGAAGTGCGGACCTTCGCCGAAAAGACGAATATTCCGGTTGGGCTGACGCTCCTCGGCCTTGGAGCGTTTCCGGCCTCGCACCCGCTGAGCCTTGGGATGATGGGCATGCACGGCGAAGCGTGGCTGAACACCACGATTCAGGAAGCCGATTTGCTGATTGCGTTCGGCATGCGATTTGACGACCGCGTCACTGGAAACCTGAAGACGTATGCGCCGAACGCCAAGAAGATTCACATCGAAATCGATCGCGCAGAGATCAACAAGAATGTGAAGGTGGACGTTGCGCTGGTTGGCGATCTGAAAGCTGTGCTTCGGGAATTGCTGCCGAACCTCAAGCCGCAGGAACACCGCGAGTGGCTCGCATATATTGATCGCCTGAAGGGCGACTCCGCGGTTCGCGACATTCAGAATCTGCCGGATAACGGGCATCTGTATGCCGCGCATGTGATCAATGATTTGTGGCATGAAACGCGGGATGGGGACGCCGTGATTGTCACGGATGTGGGCCAGCACCAGATGTGGGAAGCACAATATTACAAGCACGAGCGGCCTCGCACACTGATCACATCCGGCGGTTTGGGGACCATGGGATTTGCGTTGCCCGCTGCTATCGGAGTGAAAGCCGCGCGCCCGGAGGCAGATGTTTGGGTCGTAGTGGGCGACGGCGGCTTCCAGATGACGATGTGCGAACTGGCGACGATGGTGCAAGAAAATTTGAAGGTCAATATCGCCATCATCAACAACGGCTACCTGGGAATGATTCGCCAGTGGCAGGAATTTTTCTACGAAAAGAATTATGAGGCTTCGCCGATCCTCAGCCCCAACTTTGTGAAGCTGGCGGATGCGTTTGGGATTCGCTCCGTCGCTGTGACGCAGCGTTCGGAGGTCGTGCCCACGGTGAAAATGGCGCACGAGCATAAAGGGCCGGTGCTGATCGACTTCCAGGTGGATAAGGAAGACGCCGTTTACCCGATGGTGGCTGCGGGTGCGGGATTGCACGAAATGATTCGCCGTCCGAACCCGCTTCTTGAGACGGCAACGGACGCGTGAGAGAAAAATGCTGAATACATTTGTGGTGCACGTTGAAAATAAACCGGGCGTGTTGACCCGCGTGGCTTCGCTGTTTCGCCGCCGCGCGTTCAACATAGACTCGCTCACCGTGGGGCGCACGGAAAAGCCGGAAGTTTCGCGCATGACGATCGTGGTGGATGCCGACCGCGACCAGGCGGCGCGCGTCGAAGCCAACCTCTATAAGCTGGTGAATGTACTGCTCGTGGAGAACATTACCGGGAAAGCTTCGATCTGCCGCGACCTGGCGATCATCAAGATTTCCGCGAAGCACAACGAGCGGTCCGATATTTTAGAAATCATCAATGTGTTTCGCGCGCGCGTCGTGGACTTTGCGGTGGATTCACTGACCATCGAGATTACCGGCGGCGAAGAAAAAGTGGACCGACTGCTCGAAGTGCTGCGACCTTACGGCATTCTGGAAATGGTGCGGACCGGAATTGTGGCGATGCGGAGGGGGACGAAAGGCGACGAAATCGCGGCAGCGACCGCCGCGGTTACTTCAGGCTCAAGAGCAAATGGCGCTGCGACCGTAGCCGCGGACGATAATGTTTCCTATTCCGTTTAAAGGCACTGACAATTCGGAAAAGCTCTAACACAGAGTACACAGAGAAAAGAGGAGAAAGGCGGAGAACGGTGAAAAGATTTCTGCGGTTTTCTCCTCTTTTCTCTGTGTACTCTGTGTTAAGCATTGGACTTAATTCAGTTTACGCAATCTCCTCGATTGTCTGCACGTGGATGGTATTGTTCGCGGCGTCTACCGTTCCCGTTACCTTCACTTTTTTACCCTCATATTGGCTAGCCTGACGGGGATCATCCAAAATGTAAGAAAGCTTGTTGGCTGAATCGGTCAAGATGAAGTTGTCCCGGTCCTTGATAATTGTCCCCGAAAATATTTTAGTTTTTTCCTGGGGGCGCTCCTGCGCCAGGGGTGAAACCGGTGCTGCGCATGCGATTTTAGGGGCAATGGGAAGAATCATCAAAAGGCCAGCAGCCGATAGCAAAATCTTCTTCATAAGACACCTCAAGCGTGACTTTGGCTGGAATGGTTGAAGGTGCAAGAAGCATGCCAGAGCGGAAGTATTGTAAATAGTTCTGTCTGAATGGGTTAGCTTTGAGCTGTTTTATGGGAATGGAAGATTTTCCTGCTCAGAGGTAGATATCACCAGTTGTCCGCACTCTTTGTCGAGGGGCCGAGAAATTGGCCTTAGTGGAGCCGGCATCTTGCCGGCGGATTTTCGATTTTTTACTGTACGCTACAAAAACCCGCCGGCAAGATGCCGGCGCTACAAATACGGCATCACCACGAGTGGTAATAGCCATCGCGGCGTGTAATATCGAGCTTGATGCCAAAAAGGCGAGAGATTTCTTCGGGATTGAGCAAATCTTTCTTCGGACCGTCTGCTTGAATTTTTCCTTTTCTCATCAGCACGACCCGGTCGATCTCCGGGATTACGTCGGAAAGATGATGCGTCACGAGCACGACGCCGATGCCGGATTGCGCGAGTTCTCGCATGGCTTCGCGCAAGCCGTGCTGGGCAAAGACGTCCAGGCTGTTGCTCGGCTCATCGAACAAGAGAGTTTTCGGATCGTGGACGAGTGCGCGCGCGATGAGAATGCGTTTCGCTTCGCCTGAAGACATCTCCTCAACGGGCCGGTCAGCCAGATGCGAGACCCCAATCCTTTCGAGCGCGGCGTCCGCGCGTTTAAGGTGCTTAGATTCGACCGTCAGGTGATCGAAAATTTTCGTGCTGCTGAAAAATCCGGAGAGCACGACTTCGCGTCCGCTGGTCTCGCCCGTCACGTCCGTCATCAGGTCATTGGAAACGATGCCGAGAACGGAACGAAGCTCGAAAACGTTCCAGCGCGACTGGCCCAGAATCGTCATCGAAGATCCGTCGCGGATCACGGGATAGCATTCGCGCGTAATGGTCTTGATGAGCGTCGATTTTCCGCAGCCGTTCGGGCCAAGTATGGCGACGTGTTCGCCGGAGTTAATCCGCAGGCTGAAATTATCGAGAGCTACGTTGTCTCCGCGAATGACTTGTACATTTTTCAAATCTACCAGAGCTGGTTCCATGGGGTCTCCAAAGCTCTCCATAATATCGAAATTTTCGACCCACCACACATAAGAATCGGCGCAGGAATGAATAAAATTCACGAATGAAGATTGCGCGGGTTTCGTGGTGCCGGCATCTTACCGGCGGGTTTTGGTTTTTGCTGTGCGCTATAAGAAAACCGCCGGCGGGACGCAGGCGCCACAATTGCCCCTTTCGACAGGGGGCTAGGCGCGAAGGAGGAAACAGTCAAATTCTAAGGGTAAAATAATCATGGATGATGGCGCGCGTTTTAGGAGCAACGGATGAAGGTTGGCAATATTTTAATCGGTGCGTGTATCGCAATTTTTCTTTTTCTAGCAGCTTCCATTTATGCGCAGGAACATGGGCCTGCGCAAATTCTGTTTGAATCTGCGAATCGCGAACGCGCTGCGAAGGGGCTTGGTTTACTGAAGTGGGATCCGGCGCTTGCGGCGGCCGCGCACCAGCATGCGCAAAGGATGGCGGAGCAGAATACTCTTTCGCACCAATTACACGGCGAACCGGAGATGCTGGAACGAGCCAAGCAAGCCGGTGCGCATTTCAGTTCGCTCGCGGAAAATGTTGCGGAGGGGCCGAGCGCCGAAGAAATTCATAAGCAATGGATGCACTCTCCTCCGCATCGCGCAAATTTGCTCGACCCTCAACTGAACTCGATTGGCATTGCCACTGCGGATCACGGAGCAGTTATGTTTGCGGTGGAAGATCTTTCGCTCGCGACGGTGAAATTGTCCGTGGAAGAAGAAGAGGGAATCGTTGAAGCAAAGCTGGCAGCTAGCGGCTTAAAGTTGCTGGACTACCGGGCTGACGCGCGCCGTTCCTGCGTGATGGATAACGGTTACGCGGGAAGCCATACACCGTCTTTTGTCTTGCATTACGCAACGCCTGACTTGCAGACGCTTCCGGAAATTCTTGTACAGCGGATTCAAACAGGAAAATATCATTCCGCAGTGGTAGGGGCATGTCCCAGCGACGCCAAACTTGGATTCTCCAATTTTCGAATAGCCGTGCTGCTGTTTGAATAATAGAATATTTAACGACAGAACCGGATCAACCGATCGATCTATTTGTCGTCTTTCTTATCATCCTTCTTGTCGTCATCTTCAACAGTGCCGACTTTTTGGGACCACGCGCAGATCGCGGCCGTTTCCGCCGGGGTTACATCGGTCCCCTTATGTATGGTGCGATAGTCGGCGGGCGGCATTTTGCCTTCACGGACAAGTTTGCAAACCAGGCCCAGGTGTTCCTTGCCTTCCTGTTCGTTTATCTGCGCTTCCCAATCCTGCAAATTCACATGACTTCTGCCCACATTTACGTCGCGGATCACATACCACGAAACAGGCGCAATGTTGCTGTACCACGGCCACACGGTGGAATTGGAATGGCAGTCGTAGCAGGACCGCTTGAACACGGATAGCACCTCCGGCGGCACGGGGACGTGCGCCTCAAGGGCACGAGAGGGAATCACGGGAGGATTCGTTCGGTTCAGCCGGATGGCCTGAATCACTATAAAAAGCGCGATAATGCCGACAACAATCTTGGTGGCCGACACACGTTTCATAAAAGGGTTCTCCCGGAGAATGCTGAAAATCAGTTTGCCTGCGTGACTTAGCACCCCATATTCGGCATGTTGGCCATAGGACTGCAATTTCCGGACCCGCGCTCGTCCGTGAACTTTGTAAATTTGAAATTGAACAGCTCCGGCTTGGCACTCGACTCCATGCCGGGCAGGCGCAAATGCAGGGTTAGAGTCACGGGAAATTTTACTCTATCGCCCAAGCTGGCCTCCAGCATTTCCTTTTTATTTCCGGGGACAAGCGGAATGGTGGGGGAGGTCTCGGATTCTCCCATCTGGATCGTTCCACTCACTCGTTTGACATCCTCTTCCCTTAATGGCTTCGTGTGGGCATCGTAAAGGTACAGGTGGAATATTCCTGGCACTACAAAAGTCCCCTCCAGGTGATGTTTATTGTCCGAAGACATGAAAAAAGTTCCGCCATGTTTTGGGTTGTGATCTTTGTGCGGTCCTTGATCCGGAGAGGGGGAAAGCAAGCGAGCAAAATTGAATTGTTGCAGTGTTGGCGCATGTTGCGCGAAAGTTGGCGTCGCTATCAGGAGGACGCTGCCGGTCAACAATATGCCGAGAAATCCGCGCATGAAAGGCCTCCTCATGATCTGCGAGCACGACCATGAACTGATAGAATCCGCGTTTGAAATATGGAACTGCTTTGATCACTGTACCGAAATATGGCGGTTAATTTAGTGATCGCCATCACCAGCGAAATGTATCATTTCGTTTCCGAATACAAACGATTTGATTTATCTACGCCACATTTCTGATTGCTAAGAGAAAAAGTATGAATTGGACGCACGCGGAACGCGCACATAGACTTTTCGCGCTGGTCAGGGTCTGTCATTCATCAGGCTACCGGCGGAAAAGGAGTTATTTATTCCATGAAGAAGACTTATGGGGTGTGCTTAGGTTTACTGGCGTTAGGGTTGGTAGGAATTGGGGCCCCTGCCGCTCATGCGCGAAGCCTTACGACGGCAGGCAGTGCAGTAGACGGAAGCGACGCAGCTGCCACTTCTACTGCAAGCACGACCATTAATTCGAGCCATACGGATGATGTTCTAGTAGCAGAAAATGATGTGAAAGATACGGCAGCTCCGCCGGCCGATGCACCACAGGATCAGGGCACACCGGCGCCAGCTACTCCGCCGGCAGCTACGACCCCGCCTGCTCCAATGCCTCTATCAACTCCGTCAATGTCAGGGCCGCTGGCAACCGCAGTGCCACATGAAATCCCGGCAGGCCCGTTCGGAAAGATTGAAGTTACAGGTATTCTGAGCGGTATCGGTTTGTTTGGGAATAACCCTACACAGAGCGGTGATGAGGGGCACGTCGACCTGAGCAATGCCCAGGTTTTCATTCAGAAGACAAGTGGCTGGTTTCAATTCTACCTGCAAGGTGGCGCCTACAACTTGCCCGTGGTCGGTGTCCCGTTCCTGAAGACTACCACTACAACG
>DATHNC010000185.1:0-24427 GCA_035486415.1 Saccharimonadales bacterium (SeqCode) | reverse complement strand
CAACTTTAAAATTGCGAGATTATGGCGAAAGTAACCACTGTGCCCTATCTCGGTGCAATGGTCGATACTGTTCGACTGAAAGGAATGCGTGGCAGCAATTGATCTTACAAACTCCACGGCTGAACATGTAATTCACTCGAGTCGTTCCTTATTCGGGGGGCGACCAGCGCAGAGCTTAATTCGCCGGACCAATAAATTCTCTGAGCAAAAATCCGTTAGCAGGACTAATCATCAGGTATCCTTAAAAGAACACCGCTTACTTCGCACCCTAAGGCTGTACTAGTCCCCCAGTACCTAAATTTTTGAGTCCTCTCGACCATAGGTCTCATGCCCTTGAAAATGTAATCCTCTTCACTATGAATATCATGCGCGTAACCGGGAAAGTCGCGGCCTTTTCAGCGGCCATTCTACTTTGTGGTTTTGGTGTTCGTGCGGACGGCAAAGCCAACTACGTTTTGATATGGATTTCCAGCCATCTGCAGACAGTTTCTTACACGGTTACAACGCCTCTCGCCACATATCAGGAGAATGAGTCTGCCAGAATGGAATTTGACGGATGTTACGCCACAATTCTGGAAGTGGTTAGGACTCCGAAGGGCAATATTCAAACGGCTGTGTCGTTTGATCTAAAAAATATTCAGCAGGATCGGATTCGATTCCGGCCTGAGACGGGTTCGGGAGATACGCACGTTACTCCATACTATCTGGTTCAATTGCCGTTTGTGAGATCGGCCATCAGCGTCACCACCTTCAGCGCTTCTGGACAGCCCCAAACGAGCACGGACGCTTCCCGTTCCGTATCGATCGTGTTTCAAGACCTGGACACGGCGAATCGCCAGGCGAGCGCATGGCGCGATGCGGCTCTTGCTTGCGGAGCGCGGTAGTATACTCCGGCGAACCAGCTGCATAGCCAACTTCTGCCTACCACACCCATTCTAAATGAGTTGCTGAGAAACTTAACTCGTCGAACAGGTCTGAAATTGAGCAGCGGCCTCAATAAAAATATGTCAGTCATTCATGAAGAATTTTAAAAAGTTTTACAGACCGGTGGTTGACTCGTTGATTTGCTGAACCGAAAATGTGAAAGGGAACTCGATGTCAGACATTTTGGCTTTTGTCCCTGAGGCTATAAACTCGTCCTGGAGGAGTTTTATTCTGACAACACAAAAGTCACGGCCCGATTCACAGATCGTCTCCGGGTTCCTCGGCAAGCTGCTGAAATTGCTTCGGGATCGGCGCGGCGTCGACATGCCGTTCATGTGCCGCCACCTTCTTTCCGAACGCGGCGAGGCATCGCAAACAGCTCTGGCCCAGGAAATCATCAATGCCTATTTGAAAATGAGCGATGGGCAGCGCTTGCAGTTTTTCGACATGCTTTCGCATGACTTTGCTCCGGACCAAGCCTCGCTTCTTCGCGCGGCGGCTAATTATCAATCCACGCCGGGGCCAGCTACATTGGCGGCGCTATCCGCTGCTGTGGAATCTCCACGCCAGGAATTATTTCGCCGGATCAACACGGCGCCGCGCGGCACCGCAACGCTGGTGGCGATGCGTGAACACCTCTCGTCTTCCTCCAAGGATGGCAAAGACAACGGAAATTACGCGGCGATTGACAATGATTTGAGGCACTTATTCAGGTCCTGGTTTAACCGCGGATTTCTGCACCTGGAGCGCATCAGTTGGCACACCTCTGCCCTTATTTTGGAAAAACTGATTGGCTATGAATCCGTACATGAAATTAACGGGTGGCCGGACCTGCGCCGGCGTCTCGAATCGGACAGGCGCTGCTTTGCTTTTTTTCACCCCGCGCTGGTCGAAGAGCCCATCATTTTCGTGGAAGTCGCCTTGTCGAATGGATTGACCGGAGACCTGGAGCCGCTGCTCGATGTCAACGCTCCGGTGCTCGCGCCGGAGAAAGCGGACACGGCGCTTTTTTATTCCATAAATAATTGCCTGCGCGGCTTGCGAGGAGTTCCGTTCGGAAATTTTCTGATCAAGCAAGTGGTGGCCGAACTCGCGGCGGAACTTCCTAATGTGAAAACCTACAGCACGCTGTCGCCGCTCCCCACATTTTCACGCGCGCTGCAGGATCAGCGGAGTGAAGATGGTTTCACTCGTGAGCGTCTGGCGCGTTTGCTGGTTGACGATGCCTCGTATCTGATGCAGGCAGCGCGACGGCGCGATCCGGTAGAGGCTTTATTTCTTTTGCTTGAAAAACCATTGGCAAATAAAAATGTGCTGAAACGCCCGCTGGAGCGCCTTGCCCTTGCCTATCTCACGCAGGTGCGACAGAAGGGGAAACTCTACGACGCTGTCGCCACATTCCACCTTTCAAACGGCGCGCGCATTGAGAAAATCAACGCGTTTGGAAATTTGCGGCCATACGGCTTGAAGGATTCCTACGGTGTTACCGTCAATTACCGTTATCTAGTCGCGGAACTTGAGGAGAACCACGAGCGATTTGTCAGAGGTGAGATTCAAGTCGCGCAAGGTTTGGCCGCGGAGTTCAAATCGGTCGGGCAGTTGTGGCAGGGCATCCAGAAGTAACGCTACGACCGAAAGGGCCTGCGCACCGCCGGAATAATCCCGTCGTGTCGTGACTTAATAAATTGAATGGGCATATGGTCGTTGGCTGCTGCCAAGAAGCCGCGGGGAAATGCCCTAATTTCCTGCAATATAAATGTAACTCCTCGTCTGCAGATTGGTGATCGTGCCATGGGCACAACGAAATTGTCGCTGGAGCGGGCCGAATCGAATTTAAAGTACGGCTACAGAATCTTTGTAAGAACTGCAAAATTGGCACCTCAGCGGCTAAACAGGCTGTGGGGAAAAGGTCTAATTCTGTCATTCTGAGCGAAGCGAAGAATCTCTCTTCGATTTAAGCATAGGAAAAAGAAACAAGGAGAGATTCTTCGTTTCGGTCAGAATGACAGAGTATTGGGTTTTTCCGCATCCTGTAAGGCCGCACTTATTTCGCAGAACTCAATTCGTGGCTAGAGCCACGACCCACAAAGATTTTGCAATTTGCACACAGGCCATATGCGCCCATCCAATGCAATGACGACATTGGCGGAGTTCGATCAGCTTTGCAAACACAGTCAGGAATTCAAGACCGCTCAGCACAGTGAGAAGGCCGCAGTTTCGGACCTTAGTCCACACACACCGCATGCAATCACGAGGACTTTCATGGTTAGGAAAGCCACCAAGAGCGAGCCACTCGGCCGTTTTCTGACAGCAAATGGAGAGTGAAATTTCCGAGTTAGTGTGACAATTCAGGAAAAACTTCTTGACAGCACTAACCCTTTGGTGTACGGGTCTATGCACACTAGATTGTTTTCAGCCTTTAATCCTATTCCTCATAAGTTATCTGGGCCTAATTGATGACACCTGACAAGGATCGCTTGTTGGGAGAGTCGTTCGGCGAAAGTTAGAAGAACAAAGGCGCATCGACGAAGCGGGTGCTCGTGACGTCTTTGCTTTCAAGCATATACGTCGAAGGCATTGGCTGACGTGCAGGGGTACGTGCAGTCAGAAGTGTGGACGCTGGTCGGAGACTGTCGAAATTCTCAAATTAGAGAGGAGCTTCGATGAGAAGAGTAGGGGTGTGTCTGAGTGTGACAAGGAGTATCCAGCTCGTGTCTATAAGCTTCATGCTGCTGTTCGCCTGCGTATCGGTGTTCTCGCAAGGTTCGGCGGGCCGGATTTTGGGAACGGTTACGGATCAGAGCGGAGGCTCGGTCGCCGGCGCTACCGTCATCGTCACGGACGTGAACCGGAACACATCCAGAACGTTGACTACGGATCAATCGGGAGAATACAACGCTCCTAACCTGCTGCCCGGCAGTTATAGAGTTCACGCGGAGGCCAAGGGCTTCAAGGCCTTCGAGCGCACGGGTGTCTCTTTGGAAGTCGGCGGAGAGATTCGCGTCGATCTCGTGATGCAGCCTGGCGAGGTGTCCCAGACGATTGTAGTGAATGAAGACATTCCGATGGTTGAGACGTCTAACGCGGAATTAGGCGGAACGCTCCAGAATGACATCATTAATGACATACCTTTGAATGGCCGGAACTTTGCCAATTTATTGCAACTACGTCCAGGCGTGACGATTTATCCGGGTGGCTCGGGATGGTCCCAGAGCAGCAATGGCATGCGCGCGCATGACAACGTCTACTTGTTCGAAGGCGTTAACGGCAGCGATCCGTGGATGGCGCAGCCCATCATCAGTGCGGTCATGGCTGCGGGCGATGCAGGCACGCTGGTCTCCATCGATGCCATCGACGAATTCAAGACTCAGCAGAATCCGCGCGCTGAATTTGGATGGAAGCCCGGCTCAATCGTCAACGTGGGAATCAAGTCCGGAACCAATACTATGCACGGCACGGCTTATGCCTATGGCCGCAATGGCAGCTGGGATGCGCTTCCCTATTTCGATACGCCTGGGCCGAACAAAGGTATTGCGCAAACGCCGCCGCCCGTCGCATTGGAACAGTTTGGCGCCAGCCTGGGTGGCGCTATCAAGAAAGACAAACTCTTCTATTTTGTGAACTTCGAGGATCAGCGTTACGGGGTGGGAAGCACGGGTCAAATTACAGATCCCGAAAATATCGGGAACTTGCCAATCCCTCTTGTTAAAGGGGTCCCGACGCCGAATTGTCTAGGAAGCCCTGGCACAGGAGGATTCTCGGTACCCACTCCTTACTCTGGCAACTGCGAAGCTAGTTTATTGGATGCTTGCAACGGGGTTCTCACGGCTCACGCGGCAGATCCGAACGTACCGGCCCTGTCTGCACTAAGCTTGCAAATGGCGGGACTTAACCCCGATTGCTCAAAGGCTGCAAATTTTCCAGGACTGTTTCCGATCGTCTCTGGAGCCAACGGGACTTCAACACCAAACACTTTGTCAAACTCCAACCGAATTGACTCCGGGTTAGTAAAAATAAACTACCATCTCAACGACCAACACTCAATCAGTGGCTTGTATTTCATCAGCCCGGGCAGCGGGATCTTGAATGATGCTCCCGGCGTCCAGACGAATGCGCTCTGGGAGACCAATCAATATGCGCGGTCCCAGGTATTTGCGGGAAGCTGGACTTGGACTCCCAATTCATCATGGGTGAATGAAGCTCGAGTCGGCTATTCGCATTATTACCAGAATTTCGAATCTCAAGATGCCGGCAATAACGCGACAAACTACAGCTTTGGAGGCCATACCTACAACATCAATACCGGCCAAACGAATCCTCTCTATTATGGAATGCCAACAATCGTGATTGGCAGTTTTACAGGCGACCTAGGTGCAGGGTGGCCAAAGATTGTTGGGCCGGACGGAATCCTGGAAATTTTGGACCACGTTTCCTATTTGCGAGGCAAACACGCCTTCAAATTTGGCGCCGAAATCCTGTACAACCAAAGCACCTCGAACGTGACTGCAAATGGGAAGGGCTCCCTTACCTTCGACTCCTTGCAAGGCTTCATGATGGGAGCTCCCGATACAGCGGTCGGCGGCAACGGCGGAAGTGCGGCCATTCTCGTCGGAAATCTCGCACGTCACTTCACCTACGCCGGTTACGCGGGCTTTTTTCAGGACGACTGGCGTTTCAATTCGAGAGTGACCGTGAATATGGGATTGCGCTACGAATTAAACACGGTCCCCAAAGAGCGTGATTTACTACAAGGTAACTTCAATCCTGCGGTGGGCCTGCAACAGGTCGGTTCGGGGATCCTCTCTCCCTACAACGGCGATCACAACAATTTTTCACCGCGATTAGGCTTCGCGTGGGATGTATTCGGAAACGGAAAAACTATTGTCCGTGCAGCCGGCGGAATCCTTTACGAGCAGATGAGCTTGGACGTATTCCAGGGGATTGGCAACTCATTTGGACTGCGCGTGGAACCTACTGGCGATCAGATCTGTGTCGGAGGGGGACCAACGTGCCGTCCGGGGATTGGCAGCATCACCGTGGCAAACGTTAGCTATACCAGTAATTCGACTGCTCTTGATGGTCCCGGACTTCTTCCCGGGACTTTCGCTTCCGGGAGTATCGCTAATGGTTGGAACAACAACTCGACATCGCCGATATTTAATTTTTCGGCTGCGTGTGGGGATGGCGCAACGGTTCTGCCAAACTCGGGTGGCTTGAAGCCGCCGCAATGCAACGCGATTATGGTCGATCCCAATCTTCGCACTCCTTATGTATCGAACTGGAGTTTGGGAATTCAGAGGGCGCTCACGAATAAGCTTTCTTTGGATGTGAGCTACGTCGGAAATCACGGGACGAAATTGATTGGAGCATTGGATCTCAACCAACCAGCACTTCAGACAATAAATGTCCCAGGCATTGGAAATGTCGTGACGGGTCCTGGTTGGACGGCCGCCGCTCTGAATACTTGCGCGACGACATCATCTTGTAAAGTCAATTCGACGAATGAGACGAACGCCCGGCCCTACGCCGCCCAATACCCTTATCTCAAATTTGTCGACTTCTTCGGGAACCTGGATTCCTCCACCTACAACGGATTGCAGGTTGCCCTAACCGCGCGAGACTACCATGGACTGACATTAACCACTGGTTACACCTATTCCCACGCACTTGGTGAGTCGTCTGACCAGGGGACAAGTGGCGGTCTGGTAATCCCTGCAAATAGCTACGGAGGTCTGCGCCAACAGCTCTATACCAGCACGACTTTTGACATGCGCCATCGCCTCACAATCTCCGGAAACTACCTCATTCCGGGCAAGAAGGGCTTCGGTCAGGTCCTCGAAGGCTGGTCCGTAAACTCCTCGGTAGCAGTTTCCACTGGGACACCGTGGGGTATCAACGACACTACAACTGACTTTGCCGGAATCGGTGAGGCCAACGGGCGCAATCCACAGGCTAACGAAGGTATGCAATGGGATTTCTACGGGAACCCATCTGATTTTGAAGCCGTTCACAATTTCGCTGGCGTCACCCCAGGTCCGACGGGAGTTACTGGAGTGCCATTCTTCCCGGGCGGTAAGACTAAGGCGAGCTTGAGTAGCCCAACCTCCAACGCAACCTGTAATGCGAAGGCTACGGCTTTGGGCCCGCTGGCGGTAGCCTCCTTGAACAACCTAGGTTGCTACGCCATCGGCACCTCCGTCTTGATTCCCCCAGCCTATGGTAGTTTCGGCAACATGGGTCGCAACCCCTGGCGTGACGGTGGCTTCCGAAACGTGGATGCCTCTGTGAGCAAGACCTTCAAATTCAACGAACGCCTCAGGGCGGAGTTCCGCGCTGAGATCTTCAACCTGTTCAATCACCCCGACTTCGTCAATCCGTATGGTGGACCCGGCGGCGCAGGTACTCCCAATGACATCAATCCTTCCAAGGCTGGCACCGGTACAGGTCTCGGCTATGTGCTTAATACGCCGGATGCGGCCAGCTCTAACCCAGTGCTCGGGTCGGGAGGCCCACGCGATCTGCAACTCGGATTGAAGCTGATTTTCTGAGCATAAACACGCTAAAGATTCATTCTAATTTTGAGGGGGCCGGGCAAGTGCCCGGTCCCTTCTCAACAAAACAATGTTTGTGGAAAATTCGGGAATTACGTTTTATGTCCGCGGTGACCGGTGCAAGATTTCAGGAATTTCTCGGCCCGGGTGATTGTAAAAGGCCGCCGCATTTGAAAAATGCTGGCTCCGATTACCAACCCATTTGGGCCATCCGCCTGAGGATAATCGCGCTGTAATTATTCATGCGCTCGGGGTGCCGCTTCAGAGGAGCTGGGAGAATTGCAGCGAGCCGCGCCGCCTGTTGGCGGCCGATATTCCGGGCTGACGTTTCGTCGTAATAACGGCACGCCGACTCCGCGCCATAAACTCCAGGGCCCCATTCGACTACGTTGAGATAAATCTCCAGGATGCGCTGTTTGCCGAGCGCGAATTCGGCCACCGGAACGAGCGAGGCCTCTGCGCCCTTGCGGAGGAAAGAGCGGCCCGTCCCGAAGAAAAGATTTTTTACGAGTTGCTGGGTAATGGTAGAAGCTCCGCGAGTACGCTCGCCATCCAAATCTTCTTCGGCAGCGATCTGGATCTGGTGCCAGTCGAATCCATGGTGCTGGTAGAAACGCGCGTCCTCCGCGGCGATTACGGCGTGCTGGAGATCGGGCGAGATTTGGCTGAGCGGAACGAATTTGTAGCGCTCGCGATACGGTGTGTGGTTAATCCAGGATTGCACCCGGCGCTGCATGTGTACTACGGTTGTCGGTGGGTCGATCCATCGGGCGGACACTAGGATCAGCGCGGTAAAAGTCCAAAGAAGGACGACGCCGATGACAAGCCATCGAAGAAATGACCACAGAAAACCCTTCCGAGGCGAGGCCTTGGTCTGTGTGTTCGGCGTTGGAGTCACAATTTAGAATAATAGCCTGTGCCGGGTTGGCGCTCAGTGACAATCTTGCTTGTGCATGCGGACACGTAATGTTTAACGAGTGGTTTGGCTCGGGCGCATTCCATCGCGTCTGGTTTTCTTGCCGTGCCCATTCAAAATCCGCACGATGGCGATAATGGTGTTCCAATTCCGTGTCGTTGCCCGCACACCGAACACTTTGTCGATCTGGCCAAGATAGCCGATCGTTTTCATGTGGCGGCGGTATTCTCCAAAGACGAATTGTTTTTTCGACGCGATACCTCGCACAAACCACTCCCCGCTTGGTGGAATTCTGAATGGAACGGAAGCCAGGCCGCGATCGGCTTTTTGCAGGATGCTTACGAATCGAACAACATCGGGGGCTGACGGCTCGATTCCAAACGGATTTTCGATCTCCAATTGGATAAGATCGCGACCGTCGCAGAGCACGACTTCAGTTTCGAATGGCAGCCTCCGGAGCAGTTCAGCACGGAACTTTGCTCGAGGTCCGGGTTTTTGAACGACAAAGGTGCCTGCCGCACCCACATTCACGACACCGAAGTCGCTCAGCTCACTGGCGAGTATGCTTGGGCGAAACGTCCTGTGTCCGCCCACATTTACTCCTCGGAGAAAAACAACGAATGCCATAGCAGGATTATAGTGTAAGGGGACTTTCACTTCCTTGCCCTTTACTCATGGCATTGCCGGGAGTATTCCCTGCGACTAAAAAAACGCACAACGATTGGACGAACAATGATTTCGCAGGAGAGATTTCTATGCTTCTTGCAAATCGAATATGAAAATCATCGGAAAATGGTGCGGCTGGGGCGACTCGAACGCCCGACCTCGTGCTTCGGAGGCACGCGCTCTATCCAGCTGAGCTACAGCCGCGCACATCATTTATATCATGCGTTCCCGGTTACGTGCATTGTTGTGCTGCGTTTTTAAGTTGAAAGGTTCCGCGTTTGTGGTTTCTTCAACTTACTATAATTTAGGGGCGAATTTTTGCTGGCGGCATTTGTGGCGCCGGTGTCCCGCCGGCGGGTTTCGCTTTGCCAGGCGCAAAAAAAAACCGCCGGCAAGATGCCGGCGCCACAATTTGCGGGCCGCACGATTGCCGAATCAGAAGGTTTTTTCAGCAGAAGCAAAGTTCGAGATCTCTTACTCAATGCCTTCGGCAACGATGTTACGGCCGGCGACTTTTACGTCGATCGCGATGGGAGGGCGCAAGCTGCTGCCCTGCACGATCTGGCCGCGCGCCCAGGTGTTGCCGTCGAGTGTGCCTACTTTTAAGGGATCGAAGACTGTGGAGTCGCACGGGTTTACGACCATGGGATGTACGGCACGGAACCGGTACGCGGAGGCAAGCGCGTCGAGGTTCGTAACGTATTCCAATTTGCAGGTTCCGTAAGGAGCTTGCAGGGAGAAGGCCCAGAGATTTCCGCCGGGAAGGCGCATGACCATCGCATCAATATTTTCATGCGTGATGGGTTTTACGAAATTGAATTGTTTCGCGGCCCAGGGTCTGGAAAGTTCATCGACGGTTGCGGCTACGATTGGCCCTTCATGAACGGGCTGCGGAGCTGAGAAATTTGCAGCAGGGACGGGCGAACTCTCTTCGGTAATTTCCGGGTCGGCGGAAACGCCGGCCGAACTACGCGATTTGCTTCTGGACCACCAGAAGATTGCCGCGACTATCAGGAACACAGCCGCCGCAATGGCCACGATTTGAGCCATTCGATTATTGCCAGGATTATTACCAGGGCTGTTCGATCCCGAAGCTGCGTGGCGAGAGCCATCGCTCACACCGGGAATCCGCGGCATTTCGGGTTGAAACCGATTGAATTGATTCTTCTCGGCGTTTTCGGGAGGAGTGTCGGGCGCTTTTACGATAAGCTTTGGAGGCATGGCATCTAGAATTTTCTCATGCGAATCACGGTGCCGTTGCTTTCGTGCTTCACTTCATCCATCAGCTTGTTGATCAACAAAATTCCGCGGCCATGTTCCGCATGCAAATTGGAATCGTCCGTGGGTGACGGAACGGATGCTGGATCAAAACCGTTGCCCGGATCACGAACAACGATCGTAATGCCATGCTCGCGGTCTCCGGTCACGGAACACTCAATTTTTTTCGCAGGGTCAGCCTTGCAGCCATGAAGGACGGCATTTGCAAGAGCCTCGCGCAGCGCCATTTCAATTTCAAATTCCTTGCCGGCAGCATATTCCAATTCGCTGACAAGGCGCATGACCCAGCCCACCACCGGTGAGATGGCTGTAATATCGGCGGGGAGGCTGACTTCGAAGTGCGCCAGAGATGGCTGCCCGTTCGATGAGGTTTTTGGAGGCATACTTATTTTTAAAACATGGCACGGCAGGCAGAATACCGGCGGAACGTGCAGTGCATATTCACTCCGGTTACCAAACTGCCTGACTCCATTCTGGACTCACGGACAACTGCTTACAAGGAAACCGCCATACACGCGTTCCGCAGAGGTAACCCATCTGGGAGGCTACGATTCTTCGGTGGCGGGTTGGATTTCGTAGCGACTGCTGTGGTTTAGATTGGCGATTGCCAGAATCAATTGCAATAAGCTGGAACGCAACGGATTGTCTAAATCGTCGGTGTCTGTTCCCAATGATTCGACGATGAAGTCGACTTGATTCAACATCCAATCCCGAGAATCGCAATCAATTTGTTCTCCACGATGGACCTTTCGGGCGATCGCCTCCAGGCGAGAATTTGATTGGTTAAGATATTCTTCCATCCACAGATCGTTCTTCAAGTCTCCGGAAGGTAGATCCAGGGCCTGATTCAGGCCTTCAGCGCTTTCGTCGGATATCCGCATAGCTTACGCCTCAATTTCTATCCCGCCCCACCAAGAAGTGAGCAAAGCGGCTGCCAATCATCAGTCACTGCTATGTGTGCGATTTAAGCAATCTATGAGTATCAAAAGAGGAAAAAGGGTTTTGAGTGAGCAACGCAACGTGTAGAATCTATCCCTGTTGTGGAAGCGAGGTCGTGTCACGAAAAAGTGATGAATTTGGCCACAGATATGTGTGGAGCACATTTAGCGTCATTTCATCAAGTATTGACTTGTCCGGAACGGCGTCAGAAATTAGCATGTACTCGCTCTTTTACTTAGTATAAAAGTACGACAGCTTAGGGCTATGACATTGGAATTCAGGAGGGTTATCGGTATGCGCAAGTTAACAATTCTATGCGTGGCGCTATTTTGCTTATCGCTAACCGCGTCAGCACAGGATTCCCCCGCAGCGTTTGATACCGCCAGCCCGGCAGGCGAGCCCGCACCCGCTCCAGCGTCCCTGATGCCAGCAGACCGCGATCCCTGGCAGGTCGCTTTGGGATTTGAATACCTGCACTTTAATGTTCTTGGGGTACAGTTTCACGATTTTGCATACAAGCTGGACGGCGCGCGATATTTGAATAACTGGTTTGCCGTCGAGGGATCGGTAATCGCCGGATTTGGTCACGTGGAAGGCGCCCCGAATATTGATGCCAAATCGCTTTTCTTGGGCGGTGGGCCGCACATTAATGTTTATAGCAGCAAGCACTTTGAACCCTGGGTCCATGTGCTCGGTGGCTGGGAGCGTTTGCGTTTCACTCAGGGCGGTACTTTGGGGAGCAACTCGCACGCGGCATTTTATGCGGGTGGCGGCCTGGATTATAAGATTCGCGGCACAAGGTTGAATTGGCGAATCCAGGGCGACTATATCGGTACGAACTTCGGACCTAAAATTACATCAAACTACGCGTTTGGCACCGGTGTTGTAATCAACTTTTAAATAAAGCCACAATCAAAAATTGATTGGCCGGCTTAATGCGAAAATTTATCGCACTATGCCGACTTGTTTATTTTTATGAAGCAGTAGATCTGCCTGAGATAATTCAGCGGAATTTCAAATTTAAATATGAAGATTTATTTCCGTCAGGCGGCGACGCCGTGGCACTTTTTGTATTTTTTGCCGCTCCCGCACGGGCACGGATCGTTTCTGCCAACTTTGGCGCCCGCACGGACTGGCTTCGGCGCTTCAGATTGTGCGGCCTGGGCAGCACCGGCCTGGAGCTGCATTTCCTGTTGCTGCTTGCGCTGGCGGCGCTCAATTTCCTTGGCTTCGTCTTCCGGTTTGGCCGGCTGAACGAGGAAAAGGTAACGGACGGTTTCGGTATCGATGCGGCCCATCATGTCTTCGAAAAGAGTGAATGCTTCCTTCTTGAACTCGACGAGCGGATCTTTTTGTCCGTAACCGCGAAGGCCGATGCCTTCCTTCAAGTGATCCAGCGTCAGCAGGTGGTCTTTCCACTGCGTGTCCACGATATCCAGAATGATGCGGCGCTCGAGCCATCGCATCATTTTTTCACCGAACAAGTGTTCCTTTTCGACGTAACGCTGCTTCACGCGCTCGACGAGAGCATCGGACAATTCCGAGTGATTCATTTTTGTCGGGTCAATCCCGGCAACCTTGATATCAATGCCGTACTGGTTTAAAACTTCCGCGCTAAATTGCGTGACATTCCATTTTTCGGGATGCTCGTTCGCGGGGCAAAATGTTTCGACGAATTCGCGGGCAATGTCTTCCGCGATGCCCAGCGCGTAATCTTTTTGCTCTTTTCCTTCCAGTGCGGAGCGGCGAATTGAATAAATCGTTTCGCGCTGCTTGTTCATCACGTCGTCATACTCGAGCAAATGCTTGCGCGCTTCGAAGTTTTGCGCTTCAACGGCCATTTGCGCGTTTTCAATGCGGCGTGAAATCAGCTTGGATTCGATGGGAATGCCTTCGGTCATTCCGAGGCGGTACATCAGGGCCTTGACGCGTTCGCCGCCGAACACGCGCAGCAAATCGTCTTCCAGCGAAAGGAAAAATCGGGACGATCCCGGGTCGCCTTGGCGGCCGGCGCGACCGCGAAGCTGGTTATCAATGCGCCGTGCTTCGTGGCGCTCCGTCCCCAGAATGTGCAAGCCGCCGAGAGCGATGACCTCATCGTGTTCAGTCTTGCATTGCGCTGCAAATTGATCGTAAATCGGTTTCCATTGATCCGCGGGAACTTGAAAAATTTTGCCTTCCTGCTGAAACAAGACCATGTTCGGTACGGCGACGGCTTCTGCGCCGTCTCCGCCGATCACAGCGGGCGCGGAAGTGTAGGGAATCGCGAGCCTTTCCTGCAGGCAATATTCGCGCGTCATTGCTTCCGGGTTGCCGCCGAGCAGAATGTCCGTGCCGCGGCCGGCCATGTTGGTGGAAACCGTAACCGCGCCCTTGCGTCCCGCTTGGGAAACAACTTTTGCTTCGCGCTCGTGCTGCTTGGCGTTCAAAACCTGGTGAGGAATGCCCGCCTTCTTCAGCAAGTTCGCCAGATGTTCGGATTTCTCAATGGAAATCGTGCCGACCAGCACCGGCTGCCCCGACTCGTGAATTTGGCGAATGCCGTGAGCGTAAGAATTGTCTTCCTGCATAATGCCGTTGACTACGGCTTCGTATTTTTCCGTGGCCGTGCGGTAGACCACGTCAGGAAATTCCTCGCGCCGCAAAACGCGGTTCGTGGGAATCAGCGAAACATCCAGTTTGTAGATCTTATTGAATTCGGTGGCTTCGGTTTCCGCCGTTCCGGTCATGCCGGAAAGTTTTTTATACATGCGGAAATAATTCTGGAAGGTGATGGTCGCGAGGGTCTGGTTTTCGCGCTCGATTTTGACGGCTTCCTTGGCTTCCACCGCCTGGTGCAGACCGTCCGACCAGCGGCGGCCCGGCATTTCGCGTCCGGTGAATTCATCGATGATGATGACTTCGCCGTTTTTCACCACGTACTCGACGTCGCGCTTGTAGAGCGTATGAGCGCGCAGCGCCTGATACACATGGTGAATCGTTTCCAGATGCTGCGGGTCATACATATTTGGCAGGCCGAGCAACTTTTCGGTCTTGCTCACGCCTTCTTCGGTGAGCGTCGCGGTTTTATGTTTTTCCTCAACGATGTAATCGATATCCTGAATCAATTTCGGAATGATTTTATCGATGCGGTAATACTTGTCGGTTGATTCTTCCGCCGGGCCGGAAATGATCAGCGGGGTGCGCGCTTCGTCGATCAGGATGGAGTCCACTTCGTCCACAACGCCGAAATGGTGGCCCCGTTGCACGCAGTCGGCCAGATCGAATTTCATGTTATCGCGCAGGTAATCGAAGCCGAATTCGTTGTTCGTTCCGTAGGTAATGTCCGCGCCGTACGCCGCGCGCCGTTCCGCATCGCTTAAATCATGGACAATCACGCCAACGGTCAATCCCAGTGCTCGATAAATCGGACTCATCCATTCCGCGTCGCGCCGTGCCAGATAATCGTTCACCGTGACGATGTGTACGCCGCGCCCCGTAAGGGAATTGAGCACAGCAGGAAGTGTGGCAACGAGCGTTTTTCCTTCGCCCGTTTTCATTTCGGCAATCTTGCCTTCGTTCAGAACGATGCCGCCGATCAGCTGCACATCGAAATGACGCATGCCAAGTTTCCGACGGCCAACTTCGCGGACCAGCGCAAACGCGGGGACGAGGGCTGGCGCAAGCGCATCTTTGCAACGCTCCTTAAAATCCGGATCTTCCAAAGGAATATTGCCAAGGCGCCCTTGTACCTGGGTTTTGAGTTGAACTATTTTTTCAAGAATTTCCGCATCGGTCAACCTCTCAGACTCTGGTGCTAGCGCATTGATCGCGTTGACAAGCGGCTGAATAAGCTTGAGATCGCGCTCGTGTTTGGTGCCGATGAACCGGGCAACTACCCGGTCAATCAGGGTATCAACTCGCATCACAATCCTTCAGTATTCGTAGGAATAAAGTTCCTGCTCCAGCTGCGGGCTATTTGCCCGGCGTAGGGGTGCAGGTGCGCGCAGCATGAGGCCATCGTGCAGCGACACTTAAAAATTCATTGTACCCTGTCAGGCATTCGCCGTGCAAAGAGAGGTGTGAGTATGTTCGCACGTATTTCAGCATCGTGTCGGTTTTGTTTTCAATCGTTTCGGCGAAATGTGCGCCCTCCGGCGGGAAAATAGAAACTTTGTTACTCGATTGATTAGATTGAACTTCTTGCGTGCGGGTAGATCTGCTGCGAGCTTGCATTAAGGAATAAATTATCGTTTCGTTCTGCGGCCGATCATTGGATTTCTGGTGAGAAATTTTGGGTCTGACATACAGGAATCACGAGGCAAAAATAATAGATATACCTTACGGACTGGACGGTCGACATTCGGGCAGTATTGAAGATCAGGAGCTAAAAGTTTTCCTTTAGCGCTTTAATAAAAAGAGAGTTAGCGGAAAAAATTGCATAGCGGGGAGAAGGGCAAGTCGAAGGTTTTCTCCTTGAAACTAGCCGCGGGAAGTTCGCAAGTTGTTGAGTCACCTAAGGCTACAAAGACTGTTAAAATTCTTTAATGTTTGGCTCTCATAGTGCCTTCATAACTGCCTACCGGGTATTTTTTTGAAATATGAGTATGGAGGACTAAACCGAGAACTTAGCTAAAAAAGCTTCCTTCGAGCGCTTTTTTATTTTAATGGAGGGCGCCCCAACCCCGCCCGGCGCGCCCTATTTTCTAAAAGATAGCAGAGGATTACTCATGCGCACGGCCCTGAAAATGGTCCTGCCCCTAATCGTGAGCGTTGCGGTGGTATCCGTACTTTTTGCCTGGTACCAGGTGCGGACTGAAAGACGCATTCTGAGGAGTGATCTGTCTCGCCGATCGCAAATTCTGGGGGAAGGTCTGCAGGAAAACGTGGAGCCTTTATTGGGCCGCGCACCTGACAAAAACTTGCAACGGTTGGTGGATCGGTTCAGCGACCGCGAACATTTGATGGGTGTCGCGGTGTATGACGCGTCGGGTGGAACGCTGGCGATTACGCCGGGAATCGCGCCGATTTTCAAGAATTGGCCGGACATCGTCAAGGACGCGGCGCACAAAGATCAGGAGCAGGACGTATTTGTTCGCGGAAAACCTGTCGATAGCGCGGGAAACCTGAATATTCCTCCACTGCACATTCACGCCGTGCCGCTGCACAGAAATGATGAATTGGCTGGGATGTTGGCGCTATTTCAAGACACAAGCTACATAGATTCCCAGGTCTCGCACACGCTTCGTGACTCATTACTGAATGCCCTGGTACAGACAATCCTCATCACCGGCTTGGCTTTGGTTCTGGTGAGATGGACCTTCATGGGTCCTCTCAAGAGCACTGCTCATTGGCTGCGCACACTTCGTATCAGCGGCCCGAATGGAGCACGAACACCTCCCGAATTGCCGCAGGGAGAAATTTTTGAGCAGCTGCATCAGGAGGTCAGGCATCTCGCTCGCGATCTGAATACGGCACGCGCCACGGCCGAAGCCGAAGCGAGATTGCGTGACTCAGGAGCTTCCCTGTGGACTGGAGAACGATTACGAGTGAGCCTGCGCAGCAAACTTCACGATACGCCGCTTTTTGTTGTCTCCAACCGCGAGCCGTATATGCACACGCGAAACGATAGAGACGGATCGATCAACGTGATTGTTCCGGCGAGCGGCCTCGTTACGGCTATCGAACCCGTGCTGGTCGCGTGTAATGGGACGTGGGTGGCCAGCGGATCGGGGAACGAAGACCGCACGGTGGTGGATGAAAATGATCGCCTGCGAGTGCCGCCGGACAATCCCAGCTATACGCTGCGCCGCGTGTGGATGACGGACGAAGAGGATAAAGGTTTTTACGAAGGCTTCTCGAACGAAGGGCTTTGGCCCTTGTGCCATATCGCGCATACGCGTCCTGTGTTCCGGCCGGATGACTGGATTCAATACCAGAGGATCAACAGGCGATTTGCGGACGTGGTGCTGCAGGAAATGGAGGGCACGGAGTCGCCGATACTTCTCGCGCAGGATTATCACTTCGCGCTTTTGCCGCGCATGGTGAAGGATGCGCGGCCCGATGCGCGCGTCGCAATTTTCTGGCATATACCCTGGCCGAACCCGGAAATGATTGGAATCTGCCCCTGGCAAAGGGAACTGGTAGATGGTTTACTCGGCGCGGATTTGATTGGATTTCATATTCAAACGCACTGCAACAACTTCCTTGAAACGGTGGACCACGCGGTAGAGGCGCTGACCGAGTGGGATCGCTTCGCCGTGAACAGACTGGGACACGTGACGCGCGTGCGCCCGTATCCGATCAGCGTCGCGTTTCCAGAAACCAACACGTTCGACGATGAAGTCCTGAACATGGGAGCTGAGCGCGCCGCGATCTGCGATGAATTAGGGATTGAAGCTTCGCTGCTCGCCGTCGGCGTCGACCGTGTGGATTACACGAAGGGAATATTGGAGCGTTTCCGCGCGATCGAACGTTTTCTGGAGCAGTATCCCGCATTTCAGCGCAGATTTTCGCTGATACAAATTGGCGCCCCAAGCCGCACGGATATCATCCGGTACAAAAATTTTCTGGATGAAGTAACAAATGAGGCGGAGCGGATCAATGCGAAGTTTCAGGCCGGGAAGTGGAAACCGATTGTGCTTTTGAAAAAGCATCACTCGCATGAACAGATTGAACGTTACTACCGCGCCGCATCCTTATGCCTCGTAACTTCACTGCATGACGGAATGAATTTAGTGGCCAAGGAGTTTGTGGCTTCGCGCAACGATAACCGCGGCGTCCTGGTGCTCAGCACATTTGCAGGCGCCGCACATGAACTTTCCGACGCATTGCTCGTCAACCCGTACGACATCATGCAACTGGCGGAGGCCATTCACTCCGCGCTTGAAATGCCCGAGGCGGAGCAGGCCAAGAGAATGCAGTGGATGCGCCGCGTAGTGAAGGAACACAACATTTATTTCTGGGCGGCAAATTTGCTCAGTGATTTGACGGAAATACGGATCGAAGGAGCTGACCGCTCGGAGGTGCGTCAGACGCAATGACCGGGGCGCATCGCACCACGCCACATTTGTTTGAAAAATGGGAAAGCATTGTCCGGAAAATTCGCGGAAAGAATCGCATTGTGATTTTCCTCGATTTCGACGGGACACTTGTGCGCATCGCCCCGATGCCTGACTCAGTTTCTCTTCACAGTGAAACGAGGGACGTGATTCGGAGGCTTGGGCAGAACCGGAAAGTGGAACTTGTGATCATCAGCGGAAGACGGCGCGCCGACCTGCAGAAATTTATAGGCATTCGCGAGATTAAATACATGGGCTTGTACGGCTGGGAAAATAAAAATAATAAAAAGCTGCCTTATGCGGAGCGCGTGGTGCTGGCCCAGACGCTTGTCGATCTGTTGGCCGAGCTTCCAGCATATCCCGGCGCATGGATTGAGCCGAAGCTGAATAGCTTTTCGGTTCATCTGAAGGGGTTGAAGGAGGAGGCTCAACACGGAGTGCGGCAAGCGGTGAAGAAGCGCGTGGATTTATTGCCTAAAACTTTGCAGGCCATGAATAATCTCCGCGATGTGGAGGTTGCTCCCGTTTCCATCGGGAATAAGGGAATCGCGGTGCGAAATATTTTGAGCCAAACAGCGATGCGCGGTGCGCTGCCGATTTATTTTGGCGACGACCTATCCGATGAGCCGGCTTTTGCTGCCACAGGAAAGGGGGTTCCCGTTCTAGTCGGCAAGCGACGCGCAACGCAGGCCAGGTTTTTCCTGAGAGGTCCCGCGGAGGTGACTGCGGCACTTGCGAAAATGGAGGAAACGATTCGATGACAGTTGCGGAAACGCCATTTAATTGTTTTGCGGTCTCCTCGCTTACGCGCATCGGAAATCAGTCGGCGGCGACGATTGGGGAATTGCTGCAAGGGCTGCGTCATTGCAGCGATGCGTCCATCTTTCACCATACATTTCAGACTCTGGGCGCTCACCATTTTTTAACCTAAAAGTTTTCAAACGATTTTGCGCAATGGGCCATGGCCGATGCCAACCGCGACGATCTCGGAGAGCAACTGGCTTCGTTTGACATACGCGACTATGTGTTGATCGCGGCGCTGCGTGAAGATTTATGCCAGTTGGTCGACGAATTCTGCCTAAATTTCCCCGAGTAAGCCAACCAAACGGTCCTGGAACGGTTCTACTTTTGCGAGGGGCTGGAAGTGACAATGCCCCTGGGAATTCAGGCAAAAACACTCGACGAATTCAGGGATGGTATCGAGAAGCTGAGCCACGCCGGTTTTTATTTTCATTTCATTTCCTCGCGGCTGCGCTTGCAACTGAGGACAAAGGATTTTTCACACTGGCTGGCCGACTGTCTGCGCCTCACCACGTTGGCGGAAAGCATCAATCATATCGACATATACAAACACACGCGAAAGCACACGCGCAAAGATACTCCGGCTCATTCACCGTGGGAGGAATTCCGACGCAGGTGATCCACAAGCAGACTGGATTGCTTTCTCATTCGGTGGAGGGCACTGCATACCAGATTCGTTTTCTATTGTCCCATCCGGACATTGCGGCAAAGCTCGGGGGAAGCGGCCATCAACACGTGAAAGAAAACTTTCTGATCCCGCGAAAGTTGAAATGCTATTTGACGCTTTTCCTGGCCATGTCACGCGGCGACTGAAATCAGGGAATGCCCGGCAGGGGATCGACCTTCGTTTTGTTTATCGGCTTCAGATCGATTCATCGATGGCAAACTTGGCAAATTTCAGCATGCCTGCCCGTGTGCGAAATGGAAGGCGTCCGGCGACGGCGAGTTTGGCAATCCCGTGCACGAGCGACCAGGCGTATAGGACACGCTCCTGCGAATGGTCGGCGGGCAAAACGCCTTCTTCCTGACAATCGCGGACAAAATGGACGAGCGTTTGAAATGCTTCTTGCGAAGCCGCCACGTATTCCGGATCTTTGCTGACGCACACTGGTGAATCAAACATCACTGTAAAATGTTCCGGCTTGCGTAGGGCGAAAGCAACGTATGCCAGGCCCGAATCTTTCAACCGCTCCAGCGCACTCCCTTGCCGCGCCCCCGCCTCCATCATCCCGGCTGTCAGTTCGCGGAATCCCTGCGCTGCAACGGCCGAGAGAAGTGCATCCTTGTCCTGAAAATGGCGGTACGGGGCATTGTGCGAAACGCCGGCCCTGCGCGCGACCTCGCGAAGGGTGAACGCAGCGGGGCCAAGCTCAGCGATGGCGCGAACTGCAGCCTTTAGAAGCGATTCGCGAAGGTTTCCGTGATGATAGGTGCGGCGCGGCATGTTCGCGCTCATGATACGCGCGAATGTTGACAAAGGCAACATTGGCCGACTACAATGTGGGCAGTGTCAACATAGAGGCCGGGAAGTTGAAATCCGCTCCCGCGCCAAATACGAGGTTCCCATGTCCACGACCAACGCACCTACTTCGCTCCAGCCACACGCTGATCCCTTTGACGCCATCGTCATCGGCTCGGGGATCGGAGGGCTCGGCTTCGCCGCCATCATGTCCAAGCTGCGCGGCTGGCGAGTGCTCGTGCTCGAGCGCCATTTTAAAATCGGCGGATTTACGCACACGTTCAGCAGGCCCGGCGGGTGGACCTGGGACGTGGGCGTTCATTACGTGGGCGAAATGGGGAAGGGAATGATGGGACGGCAGCTATTTGATTTTGTCACCGACGGGAATGTCGACTGGTCTCCCTTGCCCGACGTTTACGACGTTTTTGCTTATCCGGACTTCATGATAAAAGTGCCCAAAGGGCGCGCGAATTTCGAGCGCGCTCTGGTCGAAGCATTTTCCGCGGAACGAGCTCACATATCCCAATATTTTCGCGACATAAAGCGCGCGACAAACTGGTTTAACCGGCATGTGATGGCCACAGTTACTCCGCTGCCCATAAGCCTCGTGGTGCAAGCGATGAATCGCGCGACGGAAAAGCATTCTTTGCAAACGACGGGACAGTATCTGGAAAAACATTTCCACGATCCTCGTCTTCGCGCCGTCCTCGCATCGCAATGGGCTGACTACGGTTTGCCTCCGGGGCGTAGCGCATTCGTGACGCACGCCGTCATCGTTAATCACTACTTGAACGGCGCGTGGTACCCGTGCGGCGGTTCAGGAGAAATTGCCAAAGCCGCTAGCGCCATAATTTTAGGATCGGGAGGGAGCCTGCTCGTGGGCCACGAAGTCACAAAAATAATTATGGAGAACGGAAAAGCATCGGGAGTGCAAGTTCAACTCAGGAAGGGAGCGGGTACGCGGCAATTGGAATTTCGAGCGCCCGTTGTCGTTTCCGATGCGGGCGCGTGGAATACATTCCAACGTTTTCTACCCGAGGAGGCAATTCCGTTTCGTGCGGATCTGGAAAAACTTCCGGAGGGGCTTGAGGCCGTGGAATTATTTCTTGGGTTAAAACGCGATCCACGCGAAATGGGCTTTAAGGGCGAGAATTATTGGATCTTTTCGTCTTTCGATCACGATCAGATGTGCGCGGACAGGAATGATTTGTTGAACGGCCATGCCGCCATGGCATATCTTTCATTTCCGTCATTAAAAGATCCGCGCGCCCAGTGTCACACAGCGGAAATCGTTGCTCCATTTTCTTTCCATGCGCTCGAAACATTTCGTAACGAGCCGTGGCGGCGACGCGGAACGGAATACGAAACGGCCAAGAATCGAATTATGGAGAGCTTGCTGGGATTAGTGGAAAAGCACCATCCCGGCTTTCGAGATCATATCGCTTATGCCGAGCTTGCCACGCCTCTTACGTTCGAGCATTTTGCCGGATCGCCTTCTGGGACGATCTACGGTTATCCCGCTACACCGGAAAGATTCAGGAGGAAGTGGTTCCAACCAAAAACTCCGATTCCACATTTATATCTCACCGGCGCAGATGCAGGTTTGCTAGGAGTTATGGGCGCGCTGATGGGAGGAGTTGCGACGGCCAGCACGTTACTCGGTACCGCGGGATTCATGGAGATTATGCGCGCTGTGCGTTCAAAACGCCCAGCGCGCACTCCTTCCATAGCTTAAACGTACTCCAACGGATCATTAGTGACGTCCGAACGTGTAACCCACGGCAATCGTGTACTGAGGCACAAAGTCGCTGCCATACTGCTGATCCAGATTGTGCACCCAGTGCAGATCGAATTGAGGCTTGATAAATATATCTGATTTGACGTAGATCTTTACGCCGACAGCTCCATGCAATTGAAAGTGATTGGAAGTAGCCACAACCTGACTTGAGCTCTGGCAAATCTGTGTGATACAGGACGACTGGTTGAAATAAAGTGACAACCTCGATCCGCCGATTCCGCCCTCGAGCACAGGGACGATTCTGCGATCGCCGGTGGTTGGCTGATAAACAGCATTAAAGTCGTAAAAGGAAGGTCGGGCATTTAATCCAGCGCCCGGCAAATAATTAGCCTGAGCAAAGCGGAAGGAGTACTCGGCGTTAACTCCGAGATGTGGGAGGATCAGGAAATCCGCTCCAATCACGCCGAATGCGCCGCCGATCGTCGGGCCCGGTTCGCATGCTGACGTGACCTCATCGAAGACTTGCTTGGAAGCGCAGCCCGGACTCGTCCCAGCACCATCATTCGCGCTGCCCACGCCAAAATATGCGCTGACTCCCTGAGCTTTGGCCTGATTAACGCCCGCGAGAATGAGAAGAACGAATACCGCAATCGTTCGGATCGTGAACTTTAACAATGAAAATCTCCTTTAAGTGAAGGTGTGAATAACTAATTACTTATCTTTATTTAATGTGTATCTGTGGTGGCTAAAAAATATATCCCTCATTAGTCCAAAATGCATTGGAAAACCCAGCCATCTTTCCTTCTACCTTATCCAACGAAGCATTTTCAGTCGGCCTGGCAATCTTATATATACAGTAAACACCCTAAGACTGCTCCCCCACCCCCCTGCTTTCAGTTTGATGGTTAAGCTCACGCGATGGTTGCGCCAACCTTGAATCTATTTGGTCAACTTGGAAATCGCCTGAATTTTAATGGAACTTTTTATACTGGATCTAATTTTTCAAGGATTTAAATGCGTTAACTGCCTCTGACAGTGGACGTGGGCTCATTTCTCGTTCAAAATGAAGGGCTGTAAAATACGTTCCATAGGAATCTGTTCGTTCAGGAGAATTTGACTATGCCGCCACCACCGATGCCCCAACCGCCGAAATTGCCCATTCAAGGCGTAAAAAATCTTGTAGCTGTAGCCAGCGGAAAGGGAGGCGTGGGAAAGACAACCGTCGCCGTGAATCTCGCTCTGTCGCTGAAGAACATGGGCGCATCGGTCGGTTTGCTGGATGCGGATGTCTACGGGCCGAATGTGCCGATCATGCTTGGCACGGACGAGCAGCCCCAGGCGCTCAGCGAGCGGGAAATTCTTCCGGTCGTGGCGCAGGGAGTGAAGATGATTTCGATGGGCCTGCTCAATCCGGGCGACAAGCCGATGATCTGGCGCGGGCCGATGTTGCACAGCGTGATGCAGCAATTTTTGCGCAGCGTGATGTGGGGTGAACTCGACTATCTGATTATCGACCTACCGCCGGGCACGGGCGACGTGCAGCTTTCGCTGATTCAGCTTGTGCCGATAACGGGCGCGGTGTTGGTCACGACGCCGTCCACCGTTGCGCTGGCCGATGTGCGCAAAGCGATGGAAATGTTTCGCCAGGTCAACGTGGATATTCTTGGCGTCGTCGAGAACATGAGCTTCTTCAACTGCCCGCATTGCGCGGGACGCATCGACGTCTTCGGACACGGTGAAGGCAAACGCATCGCGGAAATGTACAGCGTGCCGCTGCTCGGCGAAATCGAAATCGACCCGCAAATTCGTATTGGCGGAGATAGCGGGAAACCGGTCTCTTTGCTAGGCCCGGACGCGCCCGGCGCTAAAAGTATTTATGCGATGGCGCGCGCGGTAGCCGCGCGACTGGACGCCAAGCCGGAATCCGCGCGCGGCCCGGTAGTTGAAATTGATTGATTTTGAGTGGCGCAGGCTGAAGCCCGCGCCACAAAAGGCGGATTCTTGTCAGCCCGGAACGCGTGTGTTAGCTTCACTTGTTTAAATTCCATCGAGGTGCATGCATGATTCGCAGCCATCATGGCCGGACGCCGCAAATTGCCGCGTCGGCCTATATCG
>DATHNC010000184.1:0-29558 GCA_035486415.1 Saccharimonadales bacterium (SeqCode) | reverse complement strand
AAATCGAGTTCGCGAAAAACGAGCAGCGGATCTTCGACTGCCGCGTACGTCGCATCGCTCACCAGAATGTGTGTCGCGTACTCCCGGTTCAACCCCTCAATGCGCGCCGATAGGTTCACCGTATCGCCCAGCGCGGTGTAGCCATATCGCAGGGCCGATCCCATGTTGCCCACGGAAGCGTTGCCCGTAGAAAGTCCGACGCCGATGTCGATCACCGGTCTGCCACCCGCTTTCCACTTCATCTGCATTTCTTTCAGCCGGGAAATCATGGCCAGCGCGGCATGGCAGCTTTTTGTCGCGTGGTTGCGATCTTCAAACGGCGCGCCCCAAAAGGCCATCACCGCATCGCCAATATACTTATCGAGCGTCCCATCGAAGCGGAATACGATCTGCGTCATGTCCGTTAAATATTCGTTGAGCAGTTCGGCCAGTTCCTGCGCATCCAGCTTTTCGGAAATGGTTGTAAAACCCCGCACGTCGCTGAACATCACGGTGATTTCCGTTTTGCGCGGCTTCACAAGGTCGGGATTTTCCAGAAGGCGGCGAATTACCTCCGGGCTCAAATATTGCTGGAAGGCGCCACGCACGCGCCGTTTTTCTTTTTCTTCCACCAGCGCGCGATACATCGCAACGAATCCGACGTTCGCCACCAGCGTTCCCGAAGGAATAATGAAATTCAGCCACCATCCGTGCAGAAACGCGTACCATACGCCAAAACTAAACGGAACGAGCAGCAACAATCCAAACAACATGGACCGCGGCTGCGCCAGTCCCAGCCACAATCCCAGCGGCACGCCAAAAAGAAGAATTATCAACAGATCGAAAATAATTTGATTTGCGCCACGCAGCAGTAAACGATGATTCAAAATGGTATCAATCACATTGGCGTGAATCTCCACGCCGGGATAATTGATTCCTCCAAAGGGCGTCGAGCGCAAGTCACCGATTCCCGTAGCGGATGCGCCGATGAGTACAATTTTTCCTGTAAACGTGCCGGGCGCAAATTTGTGGCGAACCACGTCTGCGATGGAAACGTAGGGATACGTGGCTACATCACCCTGGTAGTTGATCATCATTCGCCCAATAGCGTCCGGATGCACAATCAGCGAGGGACTAAATTCGATAGCGGTAACTCCTGTCTCACTGAAATCGAGTTTCATGTCCTGATCGGAAACGCCCAGAAAAAGCCTTAGGGCCTGCAAATCGAGGGAGCCGTAAAGATCCCAAGAGTCCAAATCCTGCGAGCGTCCGTACGGAAGCACCGTAAGGGAATGGCGCACCACGCCGTCCGCATCCGGTTCGACATTAAAAAATCCCGTGGTGCCATGGCTCTTGCGCAGCGCATCGCTGAGGATTTCAATATTTGCCTGCGTACCTTTCGGAACCAGGAAATATGGGTAATCAAAGTTTTGATATAAGTGCCTGAGATCGCGCACCCCGGTTTGCGGATTGGCTGCGCGCAGTTGTGGAAGCGGAAAATCAGCGAGAATATTGGCATAACGGTCCAGTGTTTTCGGATCGACGCCCTTCAAATCGTATTCGGAATAGAAAAAAAAATTTCCGAGTACCACATTTTGAAATCGTTCGATCGCGCGAGCAAATTGTGCGTCGCCGTCATATTCCTTGTACAGTCGGTCCAGGTCCGCCACGACGCGCGGGTCCGTCTGGCCGCCTTGCGCTTGTCTCTGAATAACGGTATCCCGCAGTTCGCGTATGGGCGCGGACGTTTCATCCGGCTTGCTGAAAGTAATGTCGAAAGCAGCGACTTTGGCTCCATCCTCGCGCAACGCATCGAGCATGTTTGCAAAGTGCGTGCGCGAAAACGGCCAACGGCCAAGAATTTCCTGCGACCTCTGATCGATGTCCACGATGATGATGCGCGGATCGGGATGCTTGTAGCGGTCGGGCCGCAACCGGAATCGGAGATCGAGTGTATTTAATTCCAGACGAGTGACAAACGAGAAAAAAGGGGCTGGACGGTCGGCAACGAAGGTAAAGATGTAGACCGTGAGTGCGAGGGCGGTCAGACCTACGCTGACGGCAAAGGGAACGCGGCGTTGCCACCACGCCCGCACCCATTCGCGCGGGAGTTGCAGTGCGCGACGTGATTCACTACCCGTGGGATTTCCTGGCATGAGACGGGAATTGTAGCCGAGGGCGGGGCAAAAGGTCAGTCACGATACAGGAAGCTCAGCCGCACGCGGCCTACGTCAATCACATCTCCATCGTTAAGTTTTGTCAGGCCGTTAATGCTGACTCCATTGATTTTTGGCAAGCGGTGGCCTCGGCCCAGATAGTAGCCGTCTTCATGCTTATTGATTTGCGCAGCCACTTCCGGCGTAAACCAACCGCGAAGCCGCACGGTAGCCATTTTCGATTTGCCAATAACAGTAAGTTTGCTCGCGATGCGATATTCTTTTTGATCTGTATTTCCCCGCGAAACGATCAGCGTTGGAATACGAAAGCGTTCCGGGGAAAGTTGAGACCGCTCGCCTGCCGCCACGGCCGCATCCAGAAGCTTGCGGCGTTCGTGTGTATCGAGAATCATCGTCTCATTCACGCGCGGAACAGGCGCTTTTCGCAGGGCATCCAGCGAATGAGTCGCATCGTTCGCCTGATCCACCAGTATTTCGTGTTTGCCGATCAGAATCGCGTCGCCATCCTTGAGCATGGCGCGCTCGACACGAATATCATTCAGAAACGAGCCGTTGAGGCTATTCAAATCCTCGACCACAAGCGATCCGGCTTCCACATAAACCCTGGCGTGATAGTTCGACACTGCCAGATTATCGATTTGAATGTCGTTGTCCGGAGCGCGCCCAATCGTCACCGGGCGGGTTCCCAGGGGAACCTCTTTCAGCGTTGCGGTCTCGAATTTAAGGACCAGTCTTGACATGGTTATTCTCCTCCGGTCAAAGCCGGCGAAGCCTTATCCGGAGTATCGCTTCCAAATCTTAAATCGTTCGAAAATGCCGGTTGATTTTTCAATGACCCGCAAAACAACCACGGTCACGTTATCGACTCCGCCATTTTCATTGGCCAAATCGATTAAACGGTCCGCCGATTCCTGTGCCGTGCTGCTCGTCAGGAGCGTGCTCGCTATTTCGGGGTCGGTAACCATTCGCGTCAATCCATCCGAACACAGCAGCAGAAAATCTCCAACCAGCAGGACTTGCTCGTCCGTATCCACTTGCACTGAGCCATTGGTCCCCACGGCGCGCGTCAGGACGCTCTGCAATTCGCTTGCATCGGCTTCCTGCGGCGTCAGAATTCCAACGCGGACTTTCTCCGCCACCAGCGAATGATCCGCGGTCAGCTGATCCATAGAACCGGCGCGAAGCAGATACACACGGCTGTCTCCTACATGCGCCAGGGAAAGCCTCTGCGCGTCGATCCAGGCGGCTACAATCGTAGCGCCCATCCCTCTTTGTTCCGGGTTGGAGGCAGCGGTCTCAAACACCTTGCGATTCGCAAGATGAATCGCGCTGGCGAGGCGATTGGTCCGTTCTGAAACGTCCGGTCTCGTCTCACCAAAGATGGGTGTCGCGCGGCTGTTTTCACCCTGCCGGCAATGCGTCAAAACCGTCTGCACGGCGAGATTGCTTGCCACTTCGCCGTGGGCCTCTCCGCCCATTCCGTCCGACAGCACGAATAGCTGCAGCGAGGAATCAATTAAATAACAATCTTCGTTATTTTTTCGGACGCGCCCAAGATCGGTGCGCGCGCCGATTTCAATATGCAAAAGGGGCCTCATTCGGATTGCGGCGATCCTATATATCCCCCAAAAAATAGAGAGATTCCACCGCAAACTCGCACGACTTTACTGCCTATAGATCATGAAGTGATATTTCTCACTAAATTTGAGACTAGCAAACCGATTTTGTAAGGGCAATAGCCTGTGACGTAAGTAGTTACAACCTTTAACGACACCTATCCCATTGACTTCATCCCTTCTTTTTAATGTTTTCTATATACTTTCCTCAGCAGAGAGCCGGCGGAAATGCCTTTCTGCTCGATTCATCTGCACCTTCCATGCCGCAGCGTGCCCAAATTTGGTATTTTGAGAACTCCCTGGCGGCTTCGCTCGCCAGTCCGCTGAGCCGCACATATTCGGTAAAAGCACTTCCAAATCGTCCAAGCCGCCGTTTATTTTCTGCGTCCGAGTCCAATATGCTGCCCGTAGTTTGTTTCGCCGATCTTGACGCAGGTGGACTTGCGGCCGTCACGCGCATGGCCCGGCGTTCTCCACGAGTTCGCGTCATCGGCGTCTCTCGTAATGGTTCCGCGGAAGACGCATCAGGCTGCTTTGCAACGCTTCCGCGCAAGGCTAAGCCTTCGCTTGTTCGCAAAACGGTGGACGCTGCGATCGCCAATATCGAGCTCGCCCAGCGCGAGCATGCCGCGCAAGCTGACCTTGCGCGTACGGAACGCGAGATGGAAATGCTGAATCGCATCGGCATAGCCCTGTCGCAGACGCATGAGGCTGGCGCGCTGCTCAACATGATTCTCCTGAAGGCCAGAGAAATCACGGGTGCGGATGCCGGTTCGCTTTATCTCGTCGAAGAAGTCCATACGGACGCGCTTTCCGCCGGACCGGGCGAACGCCGGCTGCGTTTCAAACTGACTCAAAACGACAGCCTGCAATTCCCATTTGCTGAATTGGAACTCCCGCTCCAGGAAAATTCCTTAGCCGGATACACGGCCTTGCACGGCAATGTGATCAACCTCGCCGATGCGCGCCGTATTCCTCGCAACCGCCCCTATCGATTCAACCCACATTTTGACGAAGAGACCGGGTATCGCACGCGGTCCATGCTGACGCTGCCCATCAAGAATGGCCGCGGGGAAGTGATTGGCGTGTTGCAGCTTATCAACTGCAAGCTGCATCCCGAATCTCGCCTGACGAGCGAAGAAATTGTCGAGCAGGAAGTGCGTCCATTTTCCGACAGAGCAGTGCGCCTGGCGCTCTCGCTTGCTTCGCAGGCGGGCGTAGCCTACGAAAATAGCCGCCTCTATCAGGACATTGAAAAACTTTTCGAAGGATTTGTGCAAGCCTCGGTAAAGGCAATCGAACAGCGCGATCCGACAACTTCGGGACATTCGCTGCGCGTTTCCGAGATGACGGTGGGCCTCGCTGAAATTGTCAATCGTGTGGAAACGGGATCGTATGCCTCCATCCGATTCACTCCCGAGCAAATGAAGGAAATTCGTTATGCCGCTTTGCTGCATGATTTTGGGAAAGTAGGTGTCCGCGAAGAAGTTCTGATCAAGGCAAAAAAGCTTTATCCCATGCAGATCGATGTTATTTCGCATCGCTTCGACTACCTTTACATGGAGCTGGAGGCGCAACTGGAGCGCGAAAAAGTCCGCATCCTGATGGAAATGGACCGCGCGGAAGCTTTGTCGCGCATTGCTTCCCTGGAAGAAGAATACAGGTTGCGCAAACTCCAGATGAAAAGCAGTTTCGAGGCTGTATTGCAGGCGAATGAGCCAACCGTGCTTCCGGAAGGAAAATTTGATCGCCTGCTCGAAATCGCGCGGCAGACCTATCATGATCCGCGCGGCGTCGAAAAGCCGATTCTTACCGCAGAAGAAGTCCGCTATCTTTCCATTCCTAAAGGGAGCCTAAGCGCGGATGAGCGCGCCCAGATCGAATCCCACGTGATTCACAGTTTCAATTTCCTGCTTCAAATTCCCTGGACCAAGCAAATCCGCGAAATTCCCCGAATCGTTCGAGCGCATCACGAGAAGTTGAATGGGACGGGCTATCCTTACAGATTGCGAAGCGATGAAATTCCGGTGCAGGCAAAGATCATGACGATTTGCGATATTTTCGATGCGCTTTCCGCCTCTGACCGTCCGTACAAAAAGGCGGTTGCCCCTGACCGCGCGCTCAGCATCCTCGAAATGTCCGTAAAAGATCAGGAACTCGACCCGGAATTGTATAAACTCTTCCTCGATGCTGGAATCTACCGCCTCGCCGATCATGTTTGAAAATAAGAAGTCACTCCCGGATTTCGATAATTTCTCGTAAATCGTTTAAAATAAAAATGGTTTCATTGCCATCGAAACCATTCAGGATTCGTGCGCGTTTCAAATTCAGCGTTCCTATTACGCGCAGGAGGCAATTTGGTGAAAAGCAACGTTGAAGCTCCGGACTGGTCGACCATACCTGCTCCCGTGGACGATGGCGCGGCCTCCCATCTGACCGGCCTCAAGTTGCCCCCCAAGTCGTTACGTGCTACTGATGGAACAGCGGTTGATCTTTCCAGGCTTCTTGGTCGAACGATCGTTTACGCGTATCCCCGCACAGGAAAACCCGGAATTGAGAATCCGGAAGGATGGGACCAGATCCCAGGGGCGCGCGGCTGCACGCCGCAATCCTGCTCTTTTCGCGACAATTTTGCGGAATTTAAATCCCTGGGTATCGATTTTATTTTCGGTCTTTCAACACAAAGCACTGTTTACCAGCTGGAAGTTGCGCAGCGCATCCATTTGCCATTTCCGATTCTCTCGGACGAAAGGCTCGAACTTGCTTCGTCCATCCGCCTGCCTACATTTGAAACAAGCGGAATGAAATTGCTGAAACGGCTTACCCTGGTGATCGAGAACGGCGTGATCCAGCACGTGTTTTATCCTGTTTTTCCACCCGATCAGGACGCGGCAAACGTCATCGCCTGGCTGAAAACAAAAAGTTAATTTCACGAGAAAAATTCAAGGACAAGAGATTTTGAGATTTCGCTCTTTCCATCCCACCGCGATAGAATCCCTGACATGCTGCTTGCGTTGAATTCCAATAAAACTCTGGCTCGTTTTTTTCTGCTGATTTCCGTTCTGTCGGTTTTTGGATTGGCTGAAGCAGCTCAGCAACCGACGAAATTGCGTGCAGTGGCAGTTGCCCGGCAGATTATTCTGCCTCCCAAAGTTGTTGCCGGCGCTCCAGCCATGCTTGCGGTGCTCGATTCGCGAGGACGATTGATGCCAAAGGTGGAAGTGGAACTTTCAAACGGGCAAATTGTTACAACGGACATAACTGGGCGCGCGCTGTTTACCGCGCCGACTCAGCCTGGCCCGCTGGTTGCGAAAATCGAAAGCCGGGCAATCACTTTCTCCACAAGCGTTATCTCTCCCGAGAATATAAGGCCACGCGAATTCGCGGGAACGGTCGCGATAAGTTCCTACCCGCATGTGCTGACCCTGCAGGACAGATTTGTGCTGGAGGGCAGCGGTTTTCGGAGCGAGGCGGATTCCAATCATATTTCGCTGAATGGAGACTCGTGCCTGGTGATTGCATCATCGCCGGTTTCTCTCGTCGTGTTGCCGGGTCCTCGCGGCCTGATCGGAGATGCCCAATTGAAAGTCGTGGCCGGTGGAATCGACGCGGGATCCTTTCCCGTTTCTGTAGTGGCGCTTGAATTCAGTGGACCGAGCAATGCTGTGAATGCGGGTTCCACCGGCAAGCTGATCCTGCGCGCGCGCGGCACAACCCTGCCGCTCATCGTGGAAGTTCGCAACGGATCGCCGGGAGTCATTCGGCTTTCGCGGGGAAATGTCCAGCGGCTCAAAACATCCGGCGGCGAGGAAAATATCGCGACGATCGATGTGAATTTCGTGACCGATGGAAATTATTCCGTCACGGCCAGACTGATTTCCGCGGATACTCGACGAAATTAATAGCCTTTAGTAGCACAGGCTTCAGCCTGTGGATTTTGGTCGAGGCAAAATCTAAACCCACAAGCTGAAGCCTGTGCTACTTTCGCCGTGATAGAATTTCTCTCTCAGCTATAACGTTTCAAATAAATCCTTCGCTGAAGGCGTTTTCATGACAGGAACCGTAATACTGATTGCCATCGCATGTCTTGGTGCAGGTTTTGCGGCTGCCTGGGCGTGGGCAAGTTCGTCGGGCGGCGCAGGGCGTCTCGAACTTGAAAAGCGCGCGGCTGGGCTCGATGGCACTGTGGTTGAGCTAAAAAAACAGAATGACGCATTGCAGCAGGACCTGCGAACCCTACAGAAAAGAATCGAAGAAGAACAGAAGCTTCGCGCCACGGCGGAAAAAGATGCGGAATCGCAGCGCGCCAATCTTGCCGAACAGAGACGCCTGCTGGACGATGCGCAGATAAAACTTCGCGAAGCGTTTCAATCTCTTGCGGGAGAAGCGCTAAAGTCAAGCAGCAATCAATTCATCGAACTCGCCAAAGCCAGGTTCGATTCCTTGCAGAAGGAAGCGGAAGGCGACCTCGAACATCGCAAAATCGAAATTCAAGCCATGGTCGACCCTCTGCAAACGGCTTTGAAAGATCTGCGTTCGGAAGTTTCACGCGTCGAATCCGCCCGGCAGGAAGCGTATGGCAGCCTGCGCAGCGAAGTCCAACTTCTTGCCACCACGAATCGGGAATTACGCGAGGAAACGGGCAGTTTGGTGAATTCCCTGAAGCAGCCGCAGGTGAAAGGGAAGTGGGGCGAACTCACTCTCAGGCGCGTTGTTGAGCTTGCCGGAATGTCTCCGCACTGCGATTTTCAGGAACAGCAATCGGTGGATACGGAAGAGGGCCGGCTGCGTCCTGATCTGATGATTTATCTTCCGGGCGGAACTCAAATCGTAGTCGATGTGAAAGTTCCGCTGCACGCATTCTTCAAAGCTGTTAGCGCGCAAACGGACGCGGAATACCGCGAAGCGATGGCCCAACATGCAGGCCTCGTTCGCGATCACATCAAGGGTTTGTCGAGCAAGGAATATTGGAAACAATTCGAGCCTACGCCTGAATTCGTGGTTTTATTTGTGCCGGGAGAATCTTTTTTCAGCGCCGCGCTAGAGCAGGATCGCACGCTGATCGAGGACGCCATCGATAAACGAGTTGTTCTCGCCAGTCCCACAACGCTCATCGCCCTGTTGAGAGCGATTGCCTACGGCTGGAAACAGCAACTGGTGGCGGAGAATGCAGAGCGCATCACCGATCTGGGAAAAGAATTGTATGATCGCGTGGTGAAATTCGCTGAACACCTCTCGGAAATTGCCAAAGGTCTGGAGCGCGCCAGCAAAGCCTACAACAATGCCGTCGCTTCATTCGACAGCCGCCTGATTCCATCTGCCCGCAAATTTAGAGAAATGGGCGTAGGCAGCGCGGACGTTCCGCAGATCGAACCCGTAGAAACATTTCCACGCCCCTTGCTTTCAACACCCGAACCTGAAGAATGACGAAGAAGTTGTGGCACCGGCGTCTCGCCGGCGGTTTTCCGCCGCGATGCGATAATTCAAACCCGCCGGCGAGACGCAGGCGCCACAAGCCCACGCAGCCTGTGAAGCCCGCGCCACAGAAAGCCGCGAAAAAGAATTGGAAAAATTGAGTGCGGGCGATGTTATTTCAGCAGTTGTGTAATGAGACGCCGCAAAAGTTCGCGGTCCCGAGGTTTAATATGGACAAATTCCACGCCCGCTCCCGTGGCCGTGACGTTGCGCACCACTGCGGAGACCTGTATCTTGCGCAGTCCGTTTCGGATTTCCATCTGTAACGAATCTCCCACTGCCAGGTGCTGATCGGACTCCACGTACGCTCCGCCGAGGGCGATCACTCGCACGCGCCCGGCCCCGTTGCGCGTTCCTGAAATGACCGTTTGCATGGGCGGCTGCACACGGGCACGCAAGTAGCGCCGGGGCCGCGAGTGTGCCACATTGGGCTTCGCCCGCGTACTTTCCGTCACGCGGGCACGCGCGGCGGTTGACTTGTTTTCAAGCAGTGCCAGCGCTTCTTCAGCAGCCGATCTCAGCGCTGCGGGTTCACTGTGAGCCAACCCATTCCTCAGTCTTACGATTTTTAGCAAGGGCGCAGCTGATTCCGGAACGCGCATTCTTCCCAGCGCCTCAATTGCCTTGATCCGGAAAAAAATATCGCGAAGGATCAAATGATTCCCCTCGGCAATTTGCAGCAATGTAGGGATCGCCGCAGTTTCATGGGCCATCCCGAGATGATCGATCATGCACGGCACAACCATGGAGTGAGCTTCCGCCAGGGTGGAGAGAAATGAGTGCGCCGTTGCCGCAACCACAGGCGGGTTCGTCCACTTCATGAGTTCCGTCGCGGCAAGGTCCTGCAAACTCCATTCCCAACTCGCAAGAGCCCGAGGCAAAGCGCTTGCCAGGCGTTTTGGATCGGCGGAAGCCAGCAAATGAATGGCCGTTGCGACACGCTGTCGCCGCGCTTCGTACAATCTGGTTTCCAGAGCGCCGAGCACCGGTTCGCCCGTCCCGTGGATCAGGCGCACCATGGCGGGAAGAGAATCCAATCCATTCGCAGCGGTGAGAAGAAGTCCCAGCCTGTCAATCAATCGGTCCGGGCACCGCTTCAGCAAGCGAGGAATCACTGCATTTAGAGGCTGGCCGGAAAGAGCTTCGTCCACCAGATACAGCCATTGCTCGTCGCTCAGAATGCGGCCAACGAGCGTCGAAATGTGCGCGTGCTCGTCGTCTTTCGGCGCTGCTTCGAGTGGCTCCAGGATTTTTTCAAATTCGGCATATTCATGTTTCAGCAGGGAAGTTCGTGCGAGCTTCTCTACTGCTGCGGAAAGCAGACCTGCAATTCCGGGAGAGGTTTCCTTTAATAAAGCACGGACAACTCCCGGCCCTAAATCCGCGATGGAGTGATGCGGCCACAATTTTTCAATCTGCACGGAAATTTCCGCAAGTCCCGCGGCCACGGTGCGGCGCGCCCGGTTTTCTTCAGACTCCAGGCAGCGGCTGTAGGACAAAAGTACTTCGCGGCTTTCCCGAGCCGCTGCGTCTGAATCTTTTTTGTTGGGAGCATCAACCGACGGTTCGAGGAAGCGAGAAACCACGCTGGCTGGCACGCACCAGGCATCGCGACTTCTTAAGGCCGTCGCTTTCACCTGGGCTGGCTGGCTGTTCCAGAATTTTTCGCATAATTGCGCTACACGAAGTTCATCATGTTGCGAACCGCCAAATCTGGTTGTTCCCGAATTATCGGCCTGCCCTCGTTCCTTATCCAGCCTCACCAGCAATGGACCGATGGCGGGCAGAGTGGCGCGGCCTGCGTTAAATTCCTGCTCAACAAATGCCAAAACCAGGTCGTCCGTCAGCCTTTCCAGATAGGGCCCCAGCGATTCTCCTTCGCGCGCCCGCACATTGGAAACGCCATACACGATTAACGAGATGGACGCAGGATCGCTAGCGGATACGACGGAATGAAAGCGGCGCGCAATATCGCCGGTCGACGGCTGCATCTCCGGGTCACTGGGTGGGACCAGTTTTGTAAGGACGCGCAGGGTGTTGCCAATCTGTTCGAAGCTTGCCTCCGGCATGGAATGCACAGCTTTGGAATGAGAAGAATGCTGCGAGGAATTCTCATACGCCAGCACGACTGACATCAGGCTCGCCAGGAGCAGGGAATCACGCCGCTCCGTCGGTATATTAATGCGAATGCCCACAACGCCACGGCTCTTAATCCAGTTGTCCCACAATTTTCGGGATGCCGTATCGCCCGGCGAGGAGCTACGCGGGACCAGGCTGATCTCATGCGCCAAATGATCCAATTCACCCACGTTGATGGGTAGCGTGAAGAGCATGGAGCAAATGCCGCTGCGAAGAAGCTCTTCCGCCAGAGATTTCAATTCGCCGCGCTGATCATGCAGCATTTCCGACGCTCCGCTTTCCTGGCCAGGCAGAAGGATTCCATTGGGTTCGATGGCCAGAATCAAAGGCGTGCGCGCCGCAAGCGCTATGCGCAACTGCTGCTCTGTGGAGGCAAGGATTTCCATCAGTCGCGGATGATTGCGCTGATACAACCGAGCCGCACCCAGCAGCACGCGGAATTGGCGGAGGAAGAAAACGACGGCTGTTTCTGCGTTCGAAAATGCCGGACGAACGGGAATCACTTCGGCGAGAGGAGTTTCCTGCTTTTTAGCCGGGAGAGGCACCGCGCTTACGACAGGAATATCTTCTTCGGGATCAATCTTCGAATTGTCGAGGGTCTTCATTCGAAAAGCGGTTCCTTGTCGTGACCTCTAATCGGGTTCGGCCTGATCGCCACAAAGTAATTCCGGTCCGAAATGGCAGTAAATCGGTTGGACCCGGGTACAACGGGGGCACGGGTATACCCAATGGAGAGCACGCCATATGCCGTCAGAATGCGCCTTTAGCCTGCTGAAATAAAGGGTATTGGAGGCGCACATATGCCAATGAATTAACCCACGAAAAACAATGGGGTAGAATTGTTACAACCGAGGAAGAACGAGTTCCTATGGTCTGGTTCATGTCTATGCAGCTCAGGAGATCGGAATCGCACATCACCTGAAAGCTATTGAGGATTTTGTTCGACCGGCAGCGTTTCCGTAAATTGAAGGGTTTGGCCCGTTTCAATGGCAATTTTTCTATGCGCGGTTCCAAATCCTTGGCGCACCAATTGGATTTCATGCTCTCCCGGTTGCAATCCCAATTTTGAAGGAGTTTGCAATCCTGTATCTTTGCCGTCCACCAGGATTCTAGCTGCGGGAGGGGCAGACCGAACCAATATCCATGCTCCCGAAGTTGTGGACGACGCGGAAGCAGCCTTGGAATCGCCAGTGAGATCAATGTCGTCGATCACGCGTACACCCGCCGGAACGTTATGCAGGTGGGTCATCAGTTCGCGATGCTCGGCGATGTTCATGGAGCCTGACAAGGTAAGCGCATTCGCAGTCGCGCGGATCGTCACTTTATTTTGCAATGGCGAATCCGCTAATTCAGATCGTAGCTTTAGCTCAAATAAATGCGCTGGTGTTAGACCTGCAGCCGGCCCGGGTTTCGGTTGAGCGACGGGCTTATCAGGGTTGATCGCAGCAGAAGCGGCAGCATCGGGAGCTTTTACAGGTGCCGGAGGTGTGATGGCCGGCGGCGCGCTATTCAGCGGCAAAGGATCCTCTGACGGTGCGGGCGACGTAATCGGAGCGGACATCAACGGCGCATCGCTAGACTGAACGTCAGACTTAGCATTCGCGTCATCCGCTGACGGTGCCGCTGGAGCAGCTTCCGTTTTGGGTTTTACCCTGGGAGTTTCGATCTCTTCGTGGGTCCGCTGCCACAAATCCAGCGCCGGCGGATACACGCGATATCCTGCATATCCAATTACTCCAAGCAGAATAAGCGTCAGCAGCCATCCGCCGCGCTTCTTCGAAGTCTCCTCTTCCAATACGATAGGCGAAAACGGCAATACAGGAATTTCAGCTTCGTTCGATTTCGCATTTGGCTGAACAACAGAATGTAATGGGAAAGTCGCCGCAGGACGTAACGGCTGAATTGGTGTCCGATTCAAACTGACTGGCGGCTTCGAATTGACTGGCGCCATCCGCACAGTCGTGTCGGGACCAATCATTTCGTGATAGTTCTTCAAAGCGCTCATTAGCTCATGGCAGCTTTGGAAGCGATCCGCAGGTTCCTTCGCCAATGCACGAGTAATGACCGCGGAAAGGCCGGGATGAATCGTAGAGTCAAGCGAGCGCGGCGGAATCGGTTCTTCATTAATAATTTTGTAGATGACGGTGGTGATGTTCTGCCCGGGAAATGGTTTTTCTCCCGTCATCAGTTCATAGAGAATCACGCCGAGTGAAAAAATATCGGACCGGCCGTCAACCGGCTTGCCCTTCACCTGCTCAGGCGACATGTAGGAAGGCGTGCCCATCACGTGTGCTGTTTGCGCTGTTCCGAACTGCAGAATTTTTGCCGTGCCGAAGTCGGTGATTTTCACAACATCGTCAGCGGTCAGCATCAGGTTTGCGGGTTTAATGTCGCGATGTACCACATTATGCTGGTGCGCGAAATCAAGAGCGGAGCAAACCTGGTCCATTAACTTCATCACGCGTGGAACAGGGAAGGGTTGCCGCGCGTCGATCACGGATTGCAGGCTTTTGCCTTCCACAAATTCCATCGTGATGTAGAAAAGGCCGTCTTCTTCTCCGGCATCAAAGATCACAACGATATTTGGATGCGCTAGAAGTCCCGCAGCCCGGGCTTCGGTCTGGAAGCGTCCTACCAGCTCTTCGCGTGAAAGCCCCGTTCCAGCTTCTGACAGTCGCAAGGTTTTTACGGCTACATCACGGCCGATCACCGGATCGAACCCGTGAAACACAACCCCCATTGCGCCGCGGCCAAGTTCCTCGCGGAGATCGTAACGGCCTGCTTTGATCAAAGTGTTCACTGTTAAATTATAGTCCCCAAGGCCCAGTTGAGCGATTGCTGCCAGTTATTCGCCGGTCCCAAAGCCTTGTAGTAACGGGAGAACCGCCGGCACGCCACACTGCCTCACAATCGAACATAGCTGTACGTCAAGGGAGCGTCAACGCCGCTGAGGTACAGTGTTCCGGAATAGCAATGGTGTAGCCCGTTTGCTAATAACCATGACTGCCAGCGAAAGTTCCCCCTGCATTGGCCGGTACGAATCTCATGGCTCGCGGTATGGCTTCTGCCTTAGTTCCTGTGATATAAGGGTGAAACTGCTCGCATATCGAGGTGCAAATTTATGCCTAAATCACCTAAGCAAGTGCTTGATCGTCGAAATTTCTTGAAAGGAGCGGCTGCAGGCGCTGCGGCCCTGGCAGCTGTGCCGGCAACCGTTGCCGCTCAACCCGAATTGAAGCGCTCGGTTCCTCCTGCTATGTCGCCTGCGGCGGAGACCGAAGTGCCCACCGGCGCCGAGGTGTTGACGGCGGATCGCACCGGTTCCGATTACATGGTGGACGTGATCAAGTCGCTTGGCTTCGAGTATGTATGCGCGAACCCCGGATCGAGCTTCCGCGGCATACATGAGTCCATTATCAATTACGGGGGCAACAAAGCTCCCGAATTTATCACCTGCTGCCATGAAGAGTCGTCTATCGCCATGGCTCACGGGTATTATAAAGTCGAGGGGAAGCCTTTGGCTGTGCTCGCGCACGGCACGGTTGGTGTGCAGCACGCCGCGATGGCCATTTACAATGCCTATTGCGATCGCGTGCCGATTTATTTGATCCTCGGAAATATTATTGACGAGACGAAGCGCGCCCCCGGCGTCGAATGGTTCCACAGTGTGCAGGATGCCGCGGCCATGGTGCGTGATTTTACCAAGTGGGACGATCTTCCAATTTCCCTGGAACATTTTGGCGAATCGTCCGTTCGCGCTTACAAAATCGCGATGACGCCCCCGACCCTACCCGTCGTTATCGTCGCGGATGGCGAACTGCAAGAGAACGCGATTTCTTCAGACGCAAAAATTCGCATTCCCAAACTGACGAATGAAATGCCGCCTGTTGGCGATTCAGGCTCCGTGAACGAGGCCGCGCGTCTCCTGGTTGCTGCCGAAAATCCCGTTATCATTGCCGACCGCACGGCGCGAACTCCCGCCGGGCTTGCATGCCTCGTCGATCTTGCGGAATCGTTGCAGTGCGCGGTCGTCGACCAGGCCGGCCGCATGAACTTTCCCACTCGCCATCCGCTGAACCAATCTGACAGGGCACGCAACGTTATTTCCGATGCGGATGTAATTCTGGGATTGGACGTGGCCGATTTGTATGGCATCACGCACAGTTACCGCGATCAGATCGAGCGGACCTCGAAATCCGGCACCAAGCCAACCGCCAAGATCATCACGATCAGCTCGGATGATCTTTTCATCAAGGCAAATTATCAGGACTTCCAACGTTACAACGAAGCGGATATTGCCATGGCCGCTGATTCGCAAGCCACATTGCCTTCGTTGACCGAAGCGGTGAGGCGCCTCACCACGGATGACCGCAAACGCGCGTTTCAAGATCGTGGCGTGCGCCTGAAAGCCTCGCACCAGCAGGCGCTTGAGCGTTCACGTGACGCAGCAGCCTTTGCCTGGGACGCCAGCCCCATCAGCACGGCGCGCATGTGCATGGAGCTATGGGGGCAGATTCAGGACGAAGACTGGTCGCTCGTGGGCGCCACCACTTTTGTCAACAAGTGGCCGCAACGCTTGTGGAATTTTGACAAGCATTATCAATATATCGGCGGAGCGGGTGGTTACGGCATCGGCTACAATGCGCCAGCAGCGACTGGAGCGGCACTTGCAAATCGCAAACACGGCCGTCTGACAGTAAACATTCAGTGCGATGGAGACCTGATGTTTGCGCCAGGAATTTTATGGACCGCAGCGCATCACAAAATTCCCGTGCTGCACGTCATGCACAACAATCGCGCCTACCATCAAGAAGTGATGCAAGTGCAAATCATGGCGGATCGCCATAGCCGCGGCATCTCCAATTGCGGAACCGGCACAACCATTACGGGCCCTGATATTTCGTACGCCAAACTTGCCGAAAGCATGGGCATGTACGGTGAAGGTCCGATCTCCGATCCGAACGACCTGGGTCCCGTGCTCAAACGAGCAATTGAAGTCGTGAAACGCGGCGAACCGGCCCTGGTGGATGTGGTCACGCAACCTCGATAAATAGAAAATCATTATTTCGAAAAGGAGATTTGCGTGATGAAACGGTGCATGGGATTTTTTCTTTTCATCATTGCCGTAATGTTCTCGTGTCCGGGAGCGCGCGCTCAACAATCTGCCGATGCTCCCCCTGCGGGCAACGCGCAGAACGGAAAGAAGCTGTTCAATACTGTGGGATGTTACGAATGCCACGGGCGCCAGGGGCAGGGAGCTGCACAGACGGGCGCGGTGCGCATCGGGCCTCCATTATTATCTTTCGATGGCTTCCTGGGGATGGTTCGCAAGCCGTTAAACAACATGCCTCCTTATTCCGCCAAAGCGATTTCGGATCAGGATTTGGCCGATATTTATGCTTACCTGAAATCCATTCCCATGCCGTCGAAGGGCAAGGACATTCCTCTGCTCAATAAATAAGCACACAAAATCTAATCTTGGTTTTTGCTGACCTGATCGCTCGCGCAAATAGAAACGCGGAGAGTCAACTATGTTCAAAAAATTGCTCCGAACCAGAAATGACGGCGTGCTTACGCTGATTCGAATCGTAGCCGGCGGCGTGATGCTCCCGCACGGAATGCAAAAAATGTTTGGATGGTTCGGTGGCGCCGGATTTATGGGCACGATCCACGGCTTTGGCCAAAGAGGGTTTCCAGCTCCTCTGGTTTTTCTTGTCATCATGGCGGAATTTTTTGGTTCCATAGGAATGATCATCGGTTTCCTCAGCCGTATTGCCGCATTCAGTATTGCAGTCGATATGACGGTTGCCGCCATTATGGTGACGAGCAAGTTTGGCATGTTCATCAACTGGGCCGGCAAGCAAAAAGGCGAGGGAATGGAGTATCAACTTTTGATGATTGCCATGACGCTTGCCATCGTGATTGCCGGCGGCGGCGCTCTTTCGGTAGACCGCGCACTAGCCGGAGGAGGTGGCAGGAGTTAATATTCGCATTGCCCCCCACTCCGTAAAAAATCGCGGAAAATAAAACGCGGAGCACGCAGTTTGCAATCCCGGTCCCAGAAATGCAACCGACGACTCTCAATCGAGTCCTGCCGATATGACTATTCAGCATCGCAATCCCAGACATGAATTCAATTTGATCTGGAACCTGGGCGGATTGACGCCATGGGGACTCACGAAGCGCGTGCTCCGTGATGCTTTGGAGGACGACCTGACGCAGCGCGCATCCAGTCTCGCCTTCGATCTTTTGCTGGCCTTTTTCCCATTATTAGTTTTCCTCCTGGCGATCTTCGGCTTGTTTGCTTCACGCAGCGTCGAGTTGCGCATCGATCTGCTCAGCTATTTTGCTGATTTCCTTCCTCCTGAGGCCTTTCAGCTTTTGAGTCACACCATCGATGAACTCGCAGAAAACGCAAGCAAAGGGAATTTGACGATTAGCATTTTGGGAGTTTTATGGTTCGCATCCGGCGGAATTTCATCTATGATTTCCGGCCTGCATTGGGCGTATCGCGTGAAGGACAACCGCTCGTGGATTAAAGTCAGAGTCGTCGCGATTGGGATGACGCTGTTCATCGCCGTATTAATTTTTTCTGCCTTATCTCTTGTGCTGGTGGGCGGCTTTTTGATTAATTGGGCCGCGGGCACACTCCATCTGAATTCAGTAATGATCGCGATATGGAAAGTCTTGCAATGGCCGATTGCGTGGCTCTTTGTGGTTTGTTCCTACGCGCTGATCTATTCTTATGGCCCAAACGCGGAACGCAGGCATTGGTATTGGATTACGCCAGGATCCACATTCGGCGCGCTGTTGTGGCTGGCCTCGTCTGTTGGATTTCGGGTCTATCTGAATTTCTCCAATCGTTACACCGCAATTTATGGCTCGTTGGGTGCCGTGGTTATTCTCACAGTCTGGCTCTATGTGACCGGATTGACGTTCCTTGTTGGAGGAGAAATCGATGCCAACATCGAGCGCGCCAGTGACGAAACGCAGAAAAAATTGAACCTGGGAATACTCAAGGAAAATAAATAGGATTTCGCCCGGCAAGCAATCTTCAAAAATGAAAATTGCGGAGGACTGAGTTGGATTGCTACAGGCCGCCCATCATCCTTTGTGCCCCACATTTTCGCTTAACAGATCGCCCACCACGATGGCCTGGCTGATTTGTTCGCGCAGATTGTGGATTTCGCCGGGGGCGTGCGACAACATTAACGTATTGGTGTTAGCGGATGCGCCGATTTCCTTTAACGTATCCAGGTACTGCGTGAGCAGCACAAGCGTCATAACATCGTGCGCCGTGGATCCCGCCACCACTTTTTGAAAATCCTCGACGGATTCTTTCAGCCCCGCAATGATTGCTTTTCGCTGAGCCGCGATTCCCTCGCCCTGCAGTCGCTTGCTTTCCGCCTCAGCCTCCGCTCTTTTTACCGCGATCGTCTTTTCAGCTTCGCCCTTTGCCAGCGCCGCTTCCTGCTCGCGCCGGGCCGCGTTGATGTCGTTCATCGCGGTTTTTACTCGCGCGTCCGGCACAATGTCGGTGACGAGCGCGCGCACAATTGTGAAACCAAAATTCTCCATCGTCGCGTCCAGCTCATCCTTCACTGCTTTGGCAATCTGATCCTTTTCAAGATAAGCCTCATCCAGCGCCAATTTCGGAACGTGTCCCAGGATCACGTTGTAAACATACGATTCAATCTGCCCCTGCGGATTGGTCAGCTTGTAATAGGCGTCGGCCACTTTATCCGGAAGGACTTGAAATTGAACGGAGACGGGGATGACGACGAACACATTGTCCTTCGTCTTGGTTTCAATCTTGAACGGAAGTTCTTGCACGCGCATGTCCACGTGATGCACGGATTCGGCAAATGGAATTTTCAGCGACAGTCCGGGGCCGGCAATTCGGGAAAATTTGTTGAATCTCTCCACCACACCGCGCTCTGCCGTATTGATCGTGAAAAAAGATCCGAGCAGCGAGGCCAGCACGATAAATGCAAATACAATTACAAAAATCAGGACCATCATGACTGCCTGGTTTTCCACGATTCTCTCCTCATGGTCTCGAATCAGATTTCATACAAAAATTGAATAGCATCGCCAAGAACCTTACCCATTACCTTCCGCATCAATAACTGTAAAAATTATTTTCAGGGCAACAAGGCGCAGCCCGATAGCCATGGCGATCGACCAGAGTGTAGTTGTCTCGGGCCCGGCCATCATTTGTGTTTGCAGAAGCTCACCCAAATAAATGACGGCGAACAAGAGCAGTGCGCCGATGAATTTTGTTTTCAGGTCGGCCTTGCTGACAAACAGAACCTTCACGCCATACATGATGACCAGGATGAAATCAATGAAATGCCGGACAATAAATATTCTGAAATCCGGCCCCATGAGCTAAATTTCTCCTTTGCAGCCAGTTTTTCTGGCCGTTGCTCCATCCTGATCTATTACTGCAATCGCAACTTTGTCATGTGATTCGCCTCAAAATCGAAAGCCATTTCTCCGGGATATTCTTGGGAATCACATATCCAGAATGCACGTTAATTTCCATCCTCGGCGGGCGTGGATAACGATGAAACTACGTACCTTACTTATTACGTCGGTACTGGTACGATGCAGCACTTTGCGCATCTGAGGACACCATTCTCCTGTGGTTGGATCAAGCATGGTTTGTAATGAAGCCCAGCGTTATCTTGCAGATGTCAAAGAATCTGACTCTTGACGGAATCGCCGGTCATCGGGCCACGTAGAATTATTCTTCATGACAGTTCTGGCCTGCGTGGAACTCGGTGCCTCCGCGTCAGCCTGAACTCATTTGCCGTATTTCACGATCCGAAGGCTTATCCTTTCCTTTGCTATACTCTCGGCGTATGTCGTCTTGCTCGCAGCAACTGGACCATTCAAGCCAGGTCTTCCAGCGCTTCTGAAAAGGATTAGAATGGACTCCCCGCGGGTGAACTTCGTATGAGCGTCTGGCAAAAATGGAAGAAACGCCCGCAGACGGTCTTGCTGCGCAAAGCGCTTTTTCAAGTTCATCTGTGGACGGGAATCGGCCTGGGTTTATACATTCTACTCATGAGCGTAACCGGCTCAGCCGTCGTTTTTCGCCGGGAGCTTACGCGCACGTTGGCGTTGGAGCCTCGCGTTGCTGTTGGGCCTGCAGTGCGTATGGATGAGGATGCGCTCAAGCGAATTGCCAAGCAGACACACCCTGATTACGAAGTGACGCGCGTTTCGCTGCGAAAAAATCCGGATCAGGCGGCCGAAATTTGGCTCGAGCGGCCGGGCAAAAAATTGCAGCGGCTCTTCAATCCCTACACCGGCGCAGACCTTGGCGATTCCTTGCGATGGGGATTTCGCTTCGTCCTATGGCTGGTCGACCTGCACGATAATCTTCTGGCGGGAACGACTGGCCGCCTGTGGAATGCGGCGGGAGGAATTTTCACCGTGTTTCTCGGATTGACAGGCGCGGTGATTTGGTGGCCTGGAACGGAAGCATGGCGCCGATCTCTTAGTTTCCGGTGGAAAGGGAATCCGAAGGGAGTGAACTGGCCGCTCCACAGCGCGCTCGGATTCTGGAGTTTTCTTTTCTTTTTCCTGTGGGCGCTGTCCGGAATTTATCTCTCCATTCCAAATGTTTTCAACTCCGCCGTCGATTACTTGGAGCCATTAACTGTTGGCAGTAGGAATCTGCGTTTTGGAGATCAGGTACTGTTCTGGCTTGCTCAGCTGCATTTCGGCAGATTTGCGGGGATCGGAACAAAAATGATTTGGACGGCGGTTGGCCTTACCCCGGCGGTTCTATTTATTACCGGATCACTGATGTGGTGGAATCGTGTTGTAAACCCCTGGCGAATAAAAAAACAGGTGATGGCGGCCAGGTTGAAAACTGTCAGTCCAGTCCAATCAGAAAACTCGGTCCAAGCACAAGATTAGTCGGCAAAGTTTAATAAATTATAGGAAGAAGGCTCCAGTTTTTCTCAGTGCCCTCTGTGTCAAAAGCTTTTGAATATCTGTGCGCGAAGTAAACTCTAAATTCTCTAACACAGAGGACACAGAGGACACGGAAGAAAAGAAGAGAAAAGCTGAGAAGTACGGTTTTCACCAGTCACTGATCACCAGTCACCAGTCACCAGTCACAATTCCCCACTACCGCAACTGCACAAGCGATTCCGGCGACGACGGCGGCGTGGCTACGGGCTTCAGCGTTTGTGGCCCGCGCCAGTTGTCCACCACGGCGATTTGCTGCACGCAGGAAACGGTGCACAGCGGCGCGCAATGTTTTTTCGTGAAGTATTCGCGGCGCAAATCTTCAACAGAATATTTTTCCAATGGAATGCCCGGATAGCCGCGCTGCTGCGAGCACCAGTGCACCAGGCCATCCTCGCAAATATAGAGATAGCGAGAGCCGGAGCGGCAGCGCCAGTCATTCGTCTTGCCCTTGGCGATATTGTGCTGAAAGCCGTTGATGCGCGAAAATCCACGCTTGCCCATGGCCATGATTTCTTCAAAAATTTCGATGGCGCGCCCGCTTAACGGTTTCAGTTGTCCCTGTCCGTCATGCAGAATTCCGACCGTGCTGGTAAATCCGAGTTCCTGCGCGCGCCGGGCCACCTGCAGCGCATCTTCCGGATTTTTCACACCGCTGCCTAAAACCGAATTGATGTTCACCTGAAACACCGCATGCTCTGCAAGTAATTTCAATTTCTGATCGAGCACCTTCAGGCTTTTCATCGAAACTTCATCAGGCATCGCATTATCGATGCTGATTTGAAGGTATTCAAGCCCGGCGCGATTGAGCCGTTCGATGCGATCCTTCGTTAGAAGGTATCCGTTGGTGATCATTCCGGAAAGAATTCTATTTTTGCGCATGCGCGCGATGATCACGTCGAGGTCAGGATGCAGCAGCGGTTCTCCGCCGCTGATCGTGACAACGGAAGTCCCTAGTTCGCCGAGGCGATCGATGCGCCGCAACATTTCCGCCGTATCCACAGGCTTTGAGAAATCGTCAAATTCGTTGCAATAGGTGCACGCCAGATTGCAGCGCCGGATCGGAATGATGTGTACGAGAAGAGGGTGCTGCGTGGAAATTAAGCCCCACACCAGGCCGCGCAGTTCGCGCGCGCGCGTGCGCCAGGATCGCAATCGTCTCCTCGTCATCGTGCTAAGTGGCATGTCTAAACTATACAGCGAATCCCGCAAGTTTTGAACTCAGTCTGCGTCTCGTTGCGACTCCGAATTACATACTAGGGCGCAGCGGGATCGGACACGGCGAACGCTTGTGCGCAACTTCCCCGGCGGCTACCATGTGTCCGCACACGGGAGACTGGTGAATGAGCAAGGGACGCCTCGAGGCATTCAGTGACGGTGTGATCGCGGTCATCATCACGATCATGGTGCTGGAATTGCAAGCCCCGCACGGTTCCGCTCTGGCCGACCTCAAGCCAAAAATTCCCATCTTCCTGAGCTACGTGCTCAGTTTTATTTTCATCGGTATTTATTGGAATAATCATCATCACTTGCTACATGCCGTCAACCGAGTGAATGGACGCGTCCTCTGGGCCAATCTTCATTTGTTGTTCTGGTTGTCGCTGATCCCGTTTGCCACGGATTGGATGGGCTTGAATCAGTGGGCCACTGTGCCCGTGGCGGTTTACGGATGTCTGTTGTTCTTGGCTGGCGCAGCGTACACGATTCTTGCTTACGAATTAATCGCGCTCGAAGGAAAAGAATCGACACTCGCGCGGGCGATGGGACGCGATTACAAAGGCAAAACCTCATTATTCCTCTACGCTGCTGCTGTGCCCCTCGCGTTTCTAGATTCGCGAATATCGATGGCAATTTATGTCCTGGTCGCATTTATCTGGCTTATTCCCGACCGCCGCATCGAAAAAGTGGTTGCGGAACGTTGATCCGCTCTGCTTCAAATTTGAATTCCGAATCAAGTCCTTTCTTAATTAAATTCCAGTAGCGGGTCAATTTGCGAGCAAAGTCGCCCCCTCCGTCCCGAAGATCGCGGGACGGAGAGGCCACTACAAAACCGCCGTGCATTACAGTTGCTTTCGTAGAGGCAGTTCGTCTTTCCGGGCAGGCAGCCTTTTTTGCCTTTGTATTCCTGCAAAATTCAAATTGATGCACCTTTTAACTTCCTTTCCAAATGTAAGTAATGTCCTGCTTGATGTAGGATAAGCGCACGGGTGAATCCAATAATGCGAATCTCTGATCAGGCCGATTGTGTTGTGTGCGCAATCGAGTCGAGCAAGGCCAGTCAATAATGAAATTGAAATGGATTTCTTTTATAGCCCCATTTCTTGGAATTATTCTGTCCGCTTTCTTTCCTCTGCCGCTGGCGGCACAGGATCAGGCTACCCAAGATCCGGCAACGCAAGCTGCGGCTCCGCAAGAATCCGCTCCCCGCGATTTAATGTCATTTCTCAAGGAAGGGAAAATATCCTTCAGCACCCGATGGCGATTCGAGTCCTTTGAACGCGACGGCGCGCCCTTCACGGGAACCTCAGAGGCTCCGACCTGGAGGATCGCTCTCGGGTACGAAACTCCGGCCTATCACGGATTCTCTGTTTTTGCGCAGGGAGAAGCCGTCATCGCCACAGGTCCGGCCAACTACAGTGTTCCATTGCTTCCATCGCAAAATCATCCGAATCTTCCGTCGATCCTGGATCCGAAAAGTTTGGAAATGAACCAGGCCTACGTAAAATGGGCGCATCAAATTTTTACGGATAAAAGCATGTCGCTGACTGTTGGGCGCCAGGAACTGTCGTTGAACGACGGGCGATTCCTCAGCTATTCCTTCTGGCGCCAGGTGCACGGGGGATTCGACGCAGTTCGTTTGGATATAGATCTCCCGAAGAATTTTTCTCTCACGTACGCATACATCAATCGCTTCTATCGCGAAGATGGCTACAACGCCACCGATGGTGAAGAGCCCATGCACACGGAATTAATCAACTTGAAGTGGGATAAGTTCGGCAAGATTAATGCCTCCGCATACGGTTTGCTGGTTAATTTTAGAGGCGCGGCTCAATTCGCGACATCGACACAAACGTATGGCCTGCGCCTGACCGGCCCTTACCAACTCACTCCGGACTGGAGCATTTTGTATCTTGCGGAATACGCCAAGCAAAAAAACTACGGCACGAATCCCAACAAGGTGGACGAGAACTATTTTCTTGGTGAAATAGGTCCCGGCTGGCGCGATTTCAGCGTAAAAGCTAGCTTCGCTTTTTTAGGAGGACGCAGCGCCACGGATTTGTTGACCACTCCGCTTGCTCCTCCGCGCAACGGTTGGACGGATTTGTTTTTTTATAATCCCAGCATCCCTGCTGGTCACGGATTGGAAGCCGCTTACGTCACTGCCAGCGGACCTCTACGATTCCTCGACGGCGCCGTCGCCACATTTATTTATTACGATTATCACTCGGACTATCCGCACATCCATTACGGCAGCGAACTCGATTCCTCGCTGGCCTACAAAATGAAGAGAATCAGCAATCGTTGGGAAATTGGCTGGAGATTCGGCCGCTACTGGTCAGATCACTTGTATTCAAACGCGCTGCGCACTTCGGTCTACACCATCTTTACGTTGTAGTGCAGGTTCTAAGTAGCACAGGCTTCAGCCTGTGGAATTTAGTCCTTGCAAGGCCAAAACTCACAGGCTGAAGCCTGTGCTACTGAATGCAATTCTTCCTACCCGCCGCGCGTGTGCATCTCAAGGTGCGGATCTTTCCGCAGCTGCTCAATCCCGATTAGCACGCCGCGCTGGCCCGTTGCGGCCCGCAACTCAGCGCCGCGATCTGTGCGCGCTCGCCAGATGGAAGAAAGGCGTGCGGCAAGCTCTTGCGACGTCGCGCCTTCGCGCAAAATTTTGCGCAGATCGACTCCCGCCTGCGCATACAGGCACAAATACCAGAGCCCGTCGGCAGTCAGGCGGCTACGGTCGCAGGTCTTGCAGAAGGGAGTCGTGGTCGAAGCAATGATCCCAAACACAGTTCCGTCCAGCAGTCGGAACCTCTCGGCGGGCGCGGACGAATTTTCATTGAGTGGTGTAATCGCCCCGTAGCGCTTGCTGAGCGCCTCCAGCATTTCCGCACGCGTAAAAACTTTTTCCATGGACCATTCCGTCGCGCCGCCCACATCCATGTATTCGATCAAGCGAACTTCGGCTTCAACTCCGCGCCCGTACTCGATCAAATCGGCAAGCTCGTCTTCATTCACGCCGCGAAGCACGACGGTATCCAATTTTAATTTCGGAAAGCCAAGCCGCCGCGCAGCCACAATTCCCGCAAGCACTTCAGCGTGCGAATCGCGCCCCGTCAGCGCCGCAAATCGTTCCGGCCGCAGCGAATCCAGACTGATCGTGACGCGGTGCAACCCCGCCGCCTGCAATGCTTCGCCTTGCTCAGCGAACAAAACGCCATTCGTGGTGAGCGCCAGATCGCGAATGCTTGGATTGCCTGCCAGCATTCGAACAAGTTGCGGAAGATCACGCCGCAGCAGCGGCTCGCCGCCCGTGAGGCGCACATCCGTCACGCCCAGCGAAGTAAACACATCCACCAAGCGAGTAATTTCCTCAAATGTCAGGAGTTCCTGCCGCGGCAGCCAAACGTAATTCTCCTCCGGCATGCAGTAATTGCAGCGCAAGTTACACCGGTCCGTGACCGAAACGCGCAAGCTGCGTAAAGGCCGCCCAAGCTGATCGGCAAGCGAGCTCTCTGGACGAGGATTTAACTGGGTAGGGGAGTTACCAACCATACGTATATGTTAGGGCGCGATAGACGGGGCGTCAACCGTACAGAATCGCGTAGAACCGCACAGAATCGAACGCCTTTCGAAGTGAGCAATGTTGTAGCCCGCCTCTCTAGCCCTGAGAGAACGCGAAGGGTCAGAGGCGGGCTTTTTCCGCTCAATCAAGGAGACCAATCAGCCCACGAACCCGTGAAGCGATCCGCTACCCTTCATCCTTGGCCTGCTCTTTAAGCTTGGCAATGACGGAAGGATCGGCAAGCGTCGTAGTGTCGCCGAGCACGCGCCCCTCGGCGATATCGCGTAACAGCCGCCGCATAATTTTCGCGCTGCGCGTCTTGGGCAATTCAGCCGTAAAGAAAATATCGTCAGGCCTGGCGATCGACCCAATTTTTGTAGCAACGTGATTCTTCAGTTCGTCTTTCAGTTTGTCGCTCGACTGAATGCCTTCTTTGAGCGTGACGAACGCGGAAATTCCCTGGCCTTTAATTTCATGCGTCTTGCCGATCACCGCCGCCTCTGCCACCGAGTGATGGTCCACCAGGGCACTTTCCACTTCGTAGGTCGAGATGCGGTGCCCGGAAACGTTCATCACGTCATCCACTCGGCCGAGCAGCCAGAAATAGCCGTCTTCATCTAATTTGCAGCCGTCGCCCGTAAAATATTTTCCAGGATAGCGCGACCAATAATTTTGTACGTAGCGTTCCGGATCTCCATAAATCGTGCGTAGCATCGATGGCCACGGCTTGCTCAAAATTAAATAGCCGCCTCCGCCTGGCCCCACAGGCTTGCCGTCCATGTCCACAACTTCGGCGACGATTCCGGGTAGCGGTTTCGTGGCGGAGCCGGGCTTGGTGGCCGTGATGCCGGGCAGGGGAGAAATCATGATGCCGCCGGTTTCGGTTTGCCACCACGTGTCGACGATGGGGCAGCGCCCGTGCCCGATCGTTTCGTTGTACCAGATCCACGCCTCCGGATTGATCGGCTCGCCCACCGTGCCGATCAGCCGCAGCGAAGAAAGTTTATATTTGGCAGGAAACTCCTTGCCCCAGCGCATAAAAGTGCGAATCGCAGTCGGCGCGGTGTAAAAAATATTCACGCCATATTTGTCGATTAATTCCCAGAAGCGCCCGCGGTTCGGGAAGTCGGGCGTGCCTTCGTACATCACGGTCGTCGTCCCGTTGGCGAGCGGGCCGTACACAATGTAGGAGTGGCCCGTGACCCAGCCGATGTCGGCCGTGCACCAATACACATCGTCTTCCTTGATGTCGAACACGTAGCGGTGCGTCGTGCTCACGCCAAGCAAATATCCGGCGGTCGTGTGCACCACGCCCTTCGGCTTTCCAGTTGTGCCGCTGGTATACAGGATGAAGAGCATGTCCTCAGCGTCCATCGGCTCCGCGGCGCATTCGTCCGAAGCGTTGGCGACAATTTCGTGCCACCACACATCGCGGCCCGGCTTCATGGAAGGCTGCGAGGTTTTTCCAACACGTTCGAGCACAACCACTTTTTCAATCGTCGGCGTGCCGGTCAGCGCATCGTCTACGCTGGTTTTTAATGGCACCACGGTGCCGCGCCGCCACGCGCCGTCCGCCGTGATCAATACTTTCGCTTTGGCGTCATTGATGCGTTCGCGCAGCGCTTCCGCCGAAAATCCACCAAAGACCACGGAATGCGCCGCGCCAATTTTCGCGCAGGCAAGCATCGCGATCGCCAGCTCGGGCACCATTCCCATGTACAGCGCGATGCGATCGCCCTTCACAACGCCCAGCGATTTCAGCGCGTTGGCAAAACGGTTCACCTCGCGCTCGAGCATTCCAAATGTCAGCACGCGCGAGTCGCCCGGCTCGCCCTCCCATATAATTGCCGCTTTATTTCGTCGCGCCGAGCGCGCATGCCGGTCCACGCAGTTATAAGTGACGTTCAGCTTGCCGCCGACGAACCACTTCGCCCACGGCGCGTTCCACTCCAGCACGCGCTCCCATGGCTCAAACCAGTCGAGATTTTTCGCCTGCTCCGCCCAGAAACTTTCCGGGTCTTTTGCCGCGCGCTCATAAATTTCCGGATCGTTCCAGCTGGCGCGCGCTTTGAATTCCTCCGATGGAGGAAATGTCCGGCGTTCATCGAGCAGCGCGGACATGTTTTTTTCGTTGGGCGATGACATTTCGACAAAACTCCGCAAAGAAAATCAAGCCGAGGCAGCTTTTTCATAAACCAGCTTTTCACTCTGACCTGTGCGCCATAGGATGTCGAAGCCAGGAACAGTTGTCAATGGACCGATTGCCGGTGTGGCAAGTGTGTTATCCCGCGTTGCCGAATATTTTATGGAAGTTATTGCCGAGCGTGGCATATTCTCTAAACGTTTGGTGGCACCGAAGTTGTAGCTCGCCTCTTCAGAGGCGAGGGTTTAGATGCCGAACCGCCAATAACCCCGCCTCTGAAGAGGCGGGCTACAGCAGATCGGCAGCGGAAGCGGAGATGTCAACAGAGCTGCGTTTCGTCTTTAAATAATCATTTCGGACGCTCATAAAACAATTTGAAATTATTTCTTTTGGGAAGGAAGTGCATGGCAAATCTCGACTCATTGATAGAGGACCTCGTTGTTGCAAATCGAATCTTGACGTCGGAAGGGATCGTTGACGCTTTCGGGCATGTCAGCGCGCGTCATCCCGAGGACAGCGGTAAATTTTTTCTTTCGTGCGCAAAATCGCCTGAACTCGTGGAGCGGGAAGACATCATGGAGTTCACGCTCGATGGCGCAACTGTCGACCTGCAGGAAAGAAAACCTTATCTCGAGCGATTCATTCACGCCGCGCTCTACGAGGCTCGGCCCGACATCCAATCTGTCGTTCACAGTCACAGCCACGGACCCATTCCGTTTGGTTTGACGGGAGAAAAGCTGCGCCCCGTTGTGCACAGTTCCGCAACATTAGGCGAAGAAGTTCCTGTCTGGGACGCGCAAACAAATTTTGGCGATACGGACCTGCTCGTATCGGACCTCGCGATGGGCGAAAATCTGGCGCGCGCGGTCGGCGCAGGGAACTGCGTCCTGATGCGCGGGCATGGTTCGACTGTGGTCGGCAAATCGATTCGTGAAGCTGTCTACACCGCCATCTATCTGGAAGTGAATGCGCATCTGCAACTGATGGCGAGCCGCTTGGGAAACACAAAATTTCTCACGCGCGGTGAAATTGAAAAGGCGAATGCAAGGCTAGCCTTGGCAAAACCCGGCGAAGGCTTCAATCGTTCGTGGGAATACTGGTGTCGCCGCGCAGGCATTAATCCAGACAAGACCCGCGAACGCGCCATGGGTTTTCTTTCAAAGCATGAAAAGCAAGACTGATATGCATTTGAAGTGGCTCTCGTAGAATCCGTCCGCTTTATGGGCGGGCTGGTTTAGATTCACTGTGGCTCA
>DATHNC010000183.1:0-93439 GCA_035486415.1 Saccharimonadales bacterium (SeqCode) | reverse complement strand
CAAGAAGCCATTGCGCTGGCCCACAAACTCGAATCCGCGCACCCGGATCATCCCCTCGGCTACCTGATCGAAGCGGAAGTGCTGTGGTGGAATATTTATTGCAAGTGGTCGGAAAGAAAATACAACACGATTGATGCCTGGAGCCATGCGCGTCCGGCGGATGCTGATGATGACGCCGAGCTCGCGCTTGCCGATAAAGTCGCAAGCTTGGCCGAGGCCAGCATCGCCAAGCAAGACACGGCGGAGATGGAACTGTACGCGGGATTAGGCTACGCGTCGCGCGCTCGCCTGCTCGGCTTGCGTTATGAAAAAGTTCCGGTAGCTCGCGCGGGAGTCGATGCACGAAAACATTTGCTGCGCTGCCTGGAACTCAATCCCAACATGGCCGACGCCTACCTGGGTCTCGGCCTCTACAACTATTACGTCGACACGCTCTCGGCCATGGCCAAAATTTTGCGATTCTTCATGGGAATCCCCGGCGGTGACAAACACGAAGGTTTGCGCCAGCTGGAAATTGCCTCCACCAGGGGCGAATTAACCCCGGTGGAAGCGCGCTTCAACATGGCCAAGAGCCTTCGCAATTATGATTTCGATTATGCGCGCGCCGAACAAGCCGCCGCGCCGCTTCTCACCGAGTACCCCAATAACTGCATTTTCTTGCTGCTCGAAGGGGACATCGACCAAAAGTTGGGCCACAGCGAAGAGGCCGCCGCCAGGTTTCGTTCGGTAGCCACGGCTCCCTGGGAAGGGGCGGCGTGCGCCGACCGTGCCCGCGTTCTGGCGCGCGAAGCCCTCGCCGGCCTGGAGCATGGTTCGAAGCCAAATCCTTCCAGGCAGCCAGATTGACTTCCCGCTCCCACCGCAAATCTTGGGCAACGTGCCTTCCAGCCCTGTGCATCTCACCAGCTCTGCGGTAAGCTATGGGACGGCGTTCCGGGTTGACTTGCTAGTTTCCCGGTGGTATCAGAAGCAGCCTGGTTTGGTGGGGGGTTCTTCTCAATTTTGGGGCGCGGGCCATTCTTTATAATCGCGCATTTCACTGCCATTACAGTGAAAACGAAGCGCGGAGCCTGCTGGAACTCTGGAACGTCTCTGACTCCCTCAGCACCTGAATTGATATCGATGCGTTTTTGTCTGCCCGCTGTCCCGGCAGGGTAGCTCGCGAGGAGCGTGTTCGGATGTGTTCGCGCAAGTGGTTAATTCTGGTCATTATGGCGTGCGGACTGGTTTCCGCGTGTTCGCAATACAATACGAACCTATCCATTCAGACGTCTTCCTCTACCTTGGCGTTCGTCAGCCCAAGCGCAGCGACGGTTGGATCGCAGAGCTTTACGATCACGGCGAACGGTACAGGGTTCGTTGCAGGTGCAATTATTTTGTGGAATTCTACGCCGCTGAATACCACACTCGTCAGCAGTATTCAGCTTACTGCGCCGGTCCCCGCGTCTTTACTGACCTCCACAGGAACGGTAAAAATTGCCGTTCAAATTCCAGGCTCCGCGCAATCCGCCACTTCGAACATCAATAACACGACGACAACCGAAATTTCGAACCTGGTCCTTTTCACAATCGCAGCTCAGCCCGGAACACCGCCTGCGATCACATCCCTCTCAGCCTCCACCACTTCCGTAGCTTCGACTCCAGCCTGCAGTACTCTGGGTTTTACGCTGACCGTGAACGGCACGAATTTTACGAGTGACGCCGTAGTGAATTGGAATGGTGCGGAGCTCTTAAAACCGAACGGCTCGGGGCCGCCGGTAAGCGCGACGACTTTCGTGAGTGCAACCCAACTGACCGCATTGGTCCCGGCTGCTAACGCCGCGTTCCCCGGCACGGCCAGCGTCACGGTGACCAACTCGGTTGGCACGTCCCCTTCATCGCCCATCACGCTTACGACTCCGAGCGCCGCACTGGCCGCTCCCAAACTAAGTTTGCTGTCTCAAACTTCCGCTGGAGCTGGAAGTCCCGCATTAACTTTGACCGTGACAGACTCAAGTGCTGTTCCAACTTTTCTTCCATGTTCCGTAGTTCAATGGACCAGCCCCAGCAACGTCCTTACTACGCTGCCCACCACGTTCAACAGCGCGAGCCAACTGACTGCGACCGTGCCCCCCGCGGATTTTCTTGCTGCAGGAACCGCTAAGGTTAATGTGTTCACACTCGGTCCCGGCGGTGGCGCTTCCAGTCAAATTTCGTTCACCATCACCGGGCCGGCGATTACTTCCGTATCTTCGTCCGCCACTTCGAACAACGCAACGCCGTCGTGCAGTCCTTCGAACATCACGCTGACAGTAACTGGCACAGATTTCGTAGCTGGCTCGGTCGTAAAATGGGCCGTAAATCCGCCCCCTGCCCTGCCATCGACATTGGCCACAACTTTTGTAAGCGCAACGCAACTCACAGCTATTGTCCCGGCTCAACTCCTGGCTTCTTCTGGCACGGTCCAGATTGATGTTTCGAGTGCCGGTATCCTCTCCAATTCAGTTCCTTTTACGATTTCGCCGTCGACGCCGCCCGCACCGACTATTGCAGCCGTCTTGCCCGCGACAGCGACCGCTGGTGCCTCCGGCGCGACGTTGACCGTCACCGGGACGAATATCCTCCCATGCTCGGTCGTGCAGCTGACGAATGGTAGCGGTACTACTCAATTGGCGACCACGTACATCAGCGCAACTGCTGGGAATCCTATTGAATTAGTCGCCGTCGTTCCGGCCGCTGACATTGCCTCAGTTGGAACGGCTCAGCTCACAATTGCAAGTCCTGCGTCGAGCACAAATGCATCTGGACAATTTCAGTTCAGTATCGTTTTGCCCACCGTAACTTCGCTCTCTGCGTCCACAACTACTGCGAACAACACGCCCTTTTGCAGCCCGTCTGGTCTGACTCTTACCGTGAATGGCACAGGTTTCGCGAATGGACTCACTGTTAATTGGAATGGTTCGCCGCGCCCCACGACTTTTGTGAGCGCAACGCAGCTCACCGCCACAATTACGGCTGCGGACACTGCTTTTCTTGCCACAACTCCAGCCACGATGGCCATCACTGTGTCCGGCGCGAATCCAGGGACGAATTCAAACTCGCTCCCGTTCACGGTGTCCACTTTGCCCACCGGCACGACTCCGCCCACACCCGTCCTCAGCTCGATTTCGCCGACGAGCGCGGCAACTGAAGCTCAGACCGGGCCCGCAATCGCGCTGACCTTAAATGGAAATGGTTTGTCGCCCTGCACGGTTGCCGAGTGGAATGGCAATCCTTTGCCTGCAACGATATTTGTGGGTTCTGGAGGAATCGCTTCCTTCATTCCTGCGGCTAACCTCGGCGCCACGGGAACGAATCAGATCACTGCAGTTACGCCCGGACTGGGCGCCTCGAACAGTGAGCCGTTCGCGGTATTCACGCCCGGATCGCCGACCATTACAAACGTGCCAGGTGCTCCGTTATCATTGCCGGTCCTGAGCGCGAGCCAGCGCTTCGGCGTGTTCGTGCTCGCTTCAACCACTGGCACGACAGAAACGCCCGGGACAACACAAAATATTTTCCTGAAGGATACTTGCCTGGGAGTAGCTTCCGGCTGCACGCCTTCCACGACTCTCGTTTCCACTGGAACCGGCGGCAATCCGGCCAATGGGGACAGCGTCTCGCCATCCATCAGCGCGAATAGCGCGCCGAATAGTCCTGATGGACGCTACGTAGCATTCCTGTCTGCCGCCACAAATCTCGTGTCGCCCGCGACGAATGGGCTCATGCAGGCATTTGTCCGAGACACGTGCGCGGGAGTTGCCTCCGGCTGCACGCCTTCAACGCAAATTGTTTCGGTCTCCAACGGCACAGTTGTAGCGCAAGCTAACGCCGCAATCCTATCGGCGACGATCGACGCCACGGGTCGCTACATTACGTTCGAAACCTCGGCCACAAACCTGGGCTCGATTTCCGCTTCGTCCATTGGATTATTTGTAAGAGATACCTGCACGGGAGTAGTCCCAGGCTGCACGCCCACAACGCAGCCGTTGAATTAAGCAGAACAGGCTTCAGCCTGTATTCTTTTGACTTTTGCAGCAAGAGTAAAAAATTCAAAAGCAAACAGGCTGAAACGTGTTCCAATAGAATCCATTCCAAATCAGTCCGGCAGCAAGAACAACCTCTCCGCCGCAAGTTCCATCGCCCACGGCTGCGGAAGACTGCGAAACGATTCCCATTCCTGCTTGAAAACCTCAGCCTGCACGTGGAAATCGTTTGAATTGGAGGGCGCCAGACCAATGCGCAAATCGAGCGTGACTCGAAATGGCGTTTCGGTCATCGCCGCCAGCCAGCAGGGAAAAATATTTTTCCGAAAAGTTTTCGCCACAAAATAGTCCGGCGGATAAACGCGTATGTGGTGTGCGCGAATTGCCACATGTCCAGGCGATTTCTCAAATGGCTGCGCAACGCTCAACTTGCAGGCCCAATCTGTCGCCTCAATGGAACCGTCAGGAAGCCGGCGCGCCCGTGAATAATTTTTACAGCCGGTCACACGGGCGACCTCAATCGTTGGAGGGTGGCGAAAAATTTCTTCCTTCGGCCCCTGCGCCGCTACCTTTCCATTCGCCAGCACCACTATTTTTTCGCAAACGCGATAGGCTTCTTCCAGATTGTGGCTTACGAATAAGGTCGACCCGCGATACGTCGCCAAAGTTTCGCGAAGCTGCCTTTCCAGCGCGCCTCGCAAATGCGTGTCCAACGCCGAAAATGGTTCGTCCAGAAGCAATGCAGCAGGGTCTGTGGCGAGTGCTCTTGCCAATGCGACGCGCTGCTGTTCGCCTCCGGAAAGTTTTGCGGGATATCTTTCCACAAGCCCAAGCAGATGCGCGGCGGCAATCTGCTCAGCCACGCGCCGTTTTTTCTCTGAATCAGAAACGTGTTGCAAACCAAAGGCAATATTCTCTGCGACCGTCAGGTGCGGAAATAGGGCATAATTTTGAAAAAGCAAACCCATGCGGCGTTCGCGAGCGGGTACATTTATTTTTTGCGCGGAATCGAACAGCACATTTCCATTCAAGACGATTCGCCCGCGGTCAGGCGTTTCCAGCCCCGCGATCGCGCGCAGCGTCATTGACTTGCCCGAGCCCGAAGGCCCGAGCAAGCCGAGCGGCGCCGCGTCAGTTGCAAATTCAACGGCCAGCTGGAATCCCGCTACTTTTTTTTCAATCTCGACTTCCAGAGACATGTTTCGCTTTCAGTGGCGCGGGCTTCAGCCTGCGGAATTTAGCCCTCGCAAGGGCTAACACCATCAGACTGAAGCCCGCGCTACTTAAAACCTCTCCACAAACTCAACGCTCGCCGATTCGTTCCATATATCAGCGCCAGCGCAAAAAAAGAAAACAGCAGCAGAATCACGGCCGTCTGATCCGCCGCATCGTAATTCGCTGCCTGCACCTGATCGTAAATATCGATGGAAACTGTTCGCGTCACTCCAGGAATATTTCCTCCGACCATCAGCACCACGCCGAACTCGCCGATCGTATGCGCGAAGCTCAGCACAACTCCCGTAACAGCGCCGGCTACGGAAAGCGGTAGAATCACCCGAAGAAAAGTAGTTAACCGCGACGCTCCCAGCGTCCAGGCCGCCTCGATCAACCGGCGATCCACAGATTCAAATCCAGCAGCGAACGGCTGCACGGCGAACGGCAAACTGTAGATCACGGACGCGATCAGCAAGCCGCCAAACGTAAATGGCAGCGTATGCCCAAACAACGATTGCGACATTTTTCCCGCGAAATGGCGCGGACCCAGGCCCACGAGGATGTAGTAGCCAAGCACCGTCGGGGGCAACACGATGGGCAGCGCGACGATTGCTTCCACTAAAAACTTTAAACGCCATCGCGAAAACGTGATCCAGTACGCAATAGGCATGCCCACGGCGAGCAAAATCCCCGCAACGCAAATCGCCAGCTTGAGCGAAAGAAGAACTGCTTGCCAGTTCAATGCCTCCCCCCGCTTGAAGCATTTGCAGGACGCGCAAATCCATATCGCGCAAGAAGTGCGGCTGTCTCGGGCAGCTTGATGTACTCAAGAAAGTTTTTTGCCCCTTGCTGATTTTTTGAAGACAGCACCACGACTGCGCCCTGCTCGATCGGCGCGTATAAATTTTCGGGGATATTCCAGGAGCGGCCTTTGTCCTTCATCGTGGGGGAAAGCACGAGCGAAAGCGCAAGAATTCCCGCGTCGGCATTTCCGGATTCCACAAACTCTGCCGCTTGCGAAATATTTTCGCCCAAAACCAGGCGGCTTTTCACGCTGTCATACACGCCTGCTTTGCGCAGCGCTCCTTCTGCGGCGCGGCCGTAAGGCGCATGCGCCGGATTTGCAATCGCGATTTTACGTACCGCGGAATCCTGCAACGCGGAAAAGCCTTTGCTTACATTCACGCCGGAATCATTCCGTGCCCACAAAACAATTTTGCCGATTGCATATAAATACGTGCTTCCGGGCGCGGCAAGACTTTCCGCTTCTAGCTTCTTGGGGTAGGCGATGTCCGCGGAGAAAAACACATCGAAGGGCGCGCCATTTTCAATTTGCGTTAGAAAATTTCCGGACGAGCCCATGCTCAACTGAACCGAACAGCCGCTAGCCTTCTGATATTGACCGGCAATTTCATTCATCGCGAAAGTCAGATCGGAGGCCGCGGCGACTGTCACCGTGCCGCACGGCTTTGCGGGAACTTGCGGCAACATCGATTCGATAGCCGCACGCGCGGCAAAAAATGGCGCGAGCAAAACAGCTGCGGCGAGCCCCACCCATGCAACTTTTATGCGAGTGTTTTTCAAGGATGTTCCTCTTGTGTCACACGCGAACGATCATGACTTCGGTTGATTTGATAAGTGCTGCCGCTGTCTGACCTTTTTCCAGGCGCATTTCGCGCGCGGCATCCGCCGTAATGATCGAGGAAATTCGCTGGCCGCCAATGGAGAGCTTCACCTGCGCCAGCAGGCCGCTGTAGCGCACTTCCAGGATCCTGCCAATTAATTGATTGCGCCCGCTGATGCGGCGGAAATTGCGACGTCCGGCCAGCGTATCTTTTTCTTCCGTGCGCGGAATAAATCGTTCAATTTCCGATGCTGGGATGCGGTGATGCCCTCCCGCGGTTTGGATGCTCCGCAATTTCTTTTTATAGATCCACTGCTTCAGCGTGGGATAGCTGATCCCCAGCGAACGAGCGGCATCGCGGGGATTGAGTAATTCTTCGGAACGCAAGGAAACCTCCAGAAAATACATTTATACGCGTATTTATCAGTTATGTAAATATGGATTAATACGATTTTCTGATCTTATGTGGCGCGGGCTTCAGCCTGCGGAATTTGGCGCTTGTGGCGCCGGTGAGACGCCGGCGGTACAAAACCGTAAACCCCGCAGGCTGAAGCCCGCGCTACAAAATGCAGTTACTCTTCCGGCGCAAACGCCAGCAACACATTGCCCGGCATACCACCATTGCGTGGATAACCTGAATTCACGAAAACCATTCCCCCTGCAACCACAGGCCCCGCACCATCGATCGAGCCGCCCTTCGCAGCGACTCCGTTCACGGTGGAGTACGTCTGCGCAGTGGTATCGAAATCCCAAAGCATCTCGCCGTCCTCGGTGCTAAACGCGCGCAAGTGCCCGTCGAGCCCCGGAGAAAATACAACACCCGGAATCAGTGTGAGCGCAGCGGATTGTCCCGGACTGCAACCAGGCAGCGGCGGATCGCATGGATGGCTCGGCGCATACCACGCCTTCGTGCCATCTTCAAGGTGCAGCGCGGTGAGCCCGCCACCTTTCGCGGGATCAAATGTTGCGCCACCCACAGGCCCCGCCGTATTCATCACGCCGGAAACATCCGAAACTGCCGCATAAACTTTTTGCCCATCGCTGGCCATGCCCCATTGCACGCCGCCGTTGAGACCGCCTTTTCCAACGCGCGTTTGCCATAGTATTTTTCCTTTCGCGTCCGGATCGAATCCATACACGAGGCCGGATTTTTGTCCCGCGACAATAATTTCTTTTCCGTTGGGCGCGCGAACCAGGATGGGCGAAGAACCAAAATCAAAATCGGGACCATTCGGCGGAGGACAATTCACTCCCTTCGTGCGGCACGCGGAAGTGTAGGCATCATTCGCCAGCACCTGCGTAATCCACACGACGCGCCCCGTTTTCAATTCCAACGCCATCACCGCGTCGCTTGTTCCCGTTGCAGGCACGGAATAGTTGTCGCCCGTTCCGATGTACAGCAATCCTCGCTTGGTGTCGATCGTCGGCGCGGACCATATTGGAGCGCCCGAGGGTCCCCACTGAGCCGCGCCCACGCTGTTCGTGCCGGTTCTCTTCGGCGGATCCATCATGTAGGTTTTCCAAACTTCGGAACCGTCACGAACGCGCAACGCCGTTATGCTCCCGCGAAATGTGCAGCACACATATTGCGGATCAAGCGAACGCGTTTCTTCCCAAGACGCGGCGGGAACATACACAATTCCATTCAACGCCACGGACGAACCCGTCAGCCGCGCCGCGTCGTGGGATTCAATCCTCTTTTTCCAAATCAATTTGCCGGACTTCGCATCCACCACATAGGCCCAGCCGATCAAGTCTGTAAACAGGAGTGACGTTTCAGAGCCGTTCTGTACTGGCAAAATTGCTGCGCGCACGGGACCATTGGCCTGATACACCCAATGAATACAACCGGTGCTTGCATTAACAGCCTCGACTGCGCCGCTCGCGCTGCCCACAAACAAAGTGCCGTTCACAATCGACGCCGCTGCAAATGCAGTCACGTCTCCCGGAAATCCGAGCGCCCATTTCAATTTCAAATGTCGTACTTGTCCCGCTGCTATCCCTGCGCTCTCGGCGGTCTGAAAACGCGCATTGGAAGCATCCGGACTCCACCCAGCCCAGGAATTCTTTGATGGCCCTGACATTATCCCCACATTTGCAGCGCAGAATGCGCTCGCAGGTAGTGGCGCTTCTTCAGCTTTCGTTCCCAAATAGTTCGCGACGGCTTCGCGATCGGCACGATTAATCGGATAAGCGACTGCCATCATCAATCCGAAATCAAGCGTTCGCAGAATTCGCGTGGCGGATAGTTTCTGCAAAGCGTCCTTGGAAGGCGCGCGAGAACCTTCCTGATCGTGACAGCGCGCACAGCGCTTCTGATAAACGTCTTCGCCAGAAGGCGACGCCGCGGAGGACGAAGTGGAAGGCGTGGAATTTTGCGCCGCTCTGGCTGGGATTGCGAAGCTGCATAGGACGGCAACGAGCACAAACACGGAATATAATTTTGCAAAAATCAATTCGCGTCTCATTGAATTTTTCCTCGGAGGAACGGATGCCGGTGGAAATCTTACGACATTTTGAGAGACATCGTGAAATGGACATGCGGTTTTAGTAGTACAGGCTTCAGCCTGTGGAATTTTGTCCTTGCAAGAACCAAAACCCACAGGCTGAAGCCTGTGCTACTAAAACCTGAATCCAGATTTCATTTTGAAATGAAAATGATTGCTAGGTGTGTGCAGCCGCTTCCTGCTCAAACGCATGGTAGGAAGAACGCACGAGCGGACCCGACTCAACATGCGCAAAGCCCATCTCTTCGCCTAATTTTTTATATTCGGCGAATTCATCCGGGTGGACGTAGCGCACGACAGGAAGGTGTTCGCGCGTCGGCTGCATGTATTGGCCAAGAGTCAAAATGTCCGTACCCTGCGCAGCCAAATCTTGCATCGCGGCCAGCACTTCTTCGCGCTCTTCGCCGAGACCGAGCATCAGCCCCGTTTTCGTCGGCATCTTGGGCGCCAAGGATTTCGCGCGCCGCAAGAGTTCGAGAGAACGCGCATACACAGCGCCCTTGCGAACTTCGTGGTAAAGCCTCGGCACGGTTTCCGTATTGTGATTCAAGACGTCCGGCCGCGCGCTAATTACGGTTTCCAGCGCGCTCCAGTCCCCGCGAAAGTCTGGGATCAGCACTTCCACCTTGCAGGCGGGCAGGCGTCTCCGAATTTCATGGATCGTGCGCGCGAAAATTCCCGCGCCGCCATCAGGCTGATCGTCCCTATTCACAGAGGTCACGACGGCATAGCGCAAAGCCATTCGCTCCGCCGCTTCGGCCACGCGCTCAGGTTCCTGCTCATCGGGTGGCCCCGCCGGCTTGCCCGAAGGCACTGCACAAAATCCGCAAGCCCGCGTGCAAATATTCCCCAGGATCATGAAGGTCGCCGTGCCGTGCTCCCAGCATTCGCCCATGTTCGGGCATCGCGCGCTCTCGCACACCGTGTTTAATTCCAGCGTGCGCATCAGGCGTTTCAAATCCTGATATTTGGGGCCGTTAAAAAATTTGACGCGCAGCCATTCCGGCCTGGGGTGTGCCGCCGGATCGATCGGCGCCCCGGGGGATTGCGCTGGAACAGAATTCGAAATGATGTTAAACGGAGAAGCCATCTGCGCTCTTTTCAACTATTCATTCTAAGCGGACCTTGCGACAGACACAAGCGGTCCAGCTTATCGCGTTGATTTGGATCTCACATGCAAAACGGCTGCCCGCCCGAACGGAAGGACGGGCGCCACAAAAGCAACGGCAGCGCGCAAGCGGTTTCGCGGAGGCGTCCCGTGTCTTATTTTTCGGGGTGAACGGGCATTTTCTTCTTTAGATTCAGGCGTAGAGCGAGCGACTTTTGATGCCATTCCACCACGTGGAACAGTTCGTTTTGTGGCTCTTTTGCCACACACAATTCTATCACTCCCTCTAAATATATGATTCTAAGCATATAAACAACATAGGCAAAGGCCCATCACATGCTACAATAATCGTTGGGAATGAGCTTCCAGACAACTATAGAAAGACCCGTTGAGACCAGCGGAATCGGGTTGCATACCGCCGTAAAATCTCATTTGCGCCTTGTGCCAGCTCCCGCCGACACGGGCATCGTTTTCCGCAGGATTGACCTGGACAACTTTGAGATCGAGGCGCATGTGCGAAACGTGGCGCGCGTAAGCTATGCCACGAGCCTTATGAAAAAAGGCGTGCTGCTCTCGACCACCGAGCACCTTCTTGCCGCGCTTTATTCCTGCGACGTCGATAACGTTTACATAGAGATCGATGCGCTGGAACTGCCCATCCTTGACGGTTCCTCTCAGCCATTTATCGAAATGCTTGTCCAGGCTGGCATCCGGAAGCTGCGCAAGCGCCGGCGGTACCTGAAAATCGTAAAACCATTGGAATTCTCGGACGGTGGACGGCGCATCGGGATTTATCCAGCAAACGATTTCAGCGTGCGTTGCTACGTGGAATATGCACATAAGGCCGTCGGAGTGCAAGAAATTGAGATGAAAGTAAGCCGCGAGTCATTCAGCCGGGTGCTCGCACCCGCAAGAACATTTGGCTTTGTACAGGATTTTGAAGGATTGCGGCGGATGGGGCTGATTCGCGGCGGTTCCTTGGAAAACGCCATTGTATTGAACGAAGACGGTGTCATGAACGGGCCTTTGCGATTCCCGGACGAATTTGGCAGGCACAAGGCACTTGACCTGATTGGCGACCTGGCTCTCGTCGGACGCCCACTGCTGGCTCGTGTGGAGGCCTACAAAGCCGGACATGCATTGCATACACAGCTAGTTACGCGCCTGCTTGCCGATCCTTCGGTGTGGACCGAGACATATGGAGAAGCCTCGGCAGAGCCATCGCACCCACTTGCCGAAGTCTCCGCCTCTGCCGCGGACTAAGACTCCCGCTCAAATTCCCAACGAACCAATCATGTGTTTGGTCGATAAAGTATTCGATTCGCGCCGCTCCTGATTACCATGGATTGTCATTCCCGTGTGGAACGCTGAAAATACATCCATGGCAAACTCCGATTTTGTGATTGTGATACTCGCTGCGGGTAAAGGCACGCGCCTGAAATCCGCCCTGGCAAAAGTTTTGCACCGTGCGGGCGGCAGGCCGCTTGTCGAACAAGTGGTACGCGCCTGCCAGCCTGTCAAGCCACGCGAAATTGTGGCCGTTGTAGGACACCAGGCCGATGACGTAACAGCCGCAGTTGCGCCGCTCGGTGGGAAAACAATTTTGCAGGAGCCGCAGCGCGGAACGGGCCACGCAATGCTGGTCGCGAAGCGCGCAATTCCCACGCGCGCAAAATTCGTGATCATTTTGCCGGGCGACGCGCCCTTGATCCGCACAGAAACCATCGCCGCGCTGGCGCGCTCGCACCGCGAGAGCGGCGCCGCAGCCACCATTCTCTCCGCTGAAATCGAAAATCCCTCGGGCTACGGACGCATCGTGCGGCACGAGGACGGATCGGTCTTGGCCATCGTTGAAGATTCCGCGTTAACCTCCGAGCAGCGGCCGATTCGTGAAATCAATTCCAGCATGTACTGCTTCACCCTTTCAAAATTGTGGCCCGCCCTTTCGACATTGAAGCCGACAAATAAGCACAAGGAACTTTATCTGACGGACGCCATTGCCGTGCTCCGGCAGAAGGGGGAAAAAGTGCAGGCCGTGCTCGCATCGGACCCGGACGAAGTTCTGGGCTGCAACACACGCGCAGACCTGGCCGAAGTAGACTCCGTATTCCGCAAGCGCAAGCGCGTGGCCATCATGGACGCGGGCGTCACGATTGAATTACCCGATACGGTGCTGATCGATCCAGAGGTTACCGTCGGAGCGGATACGCGGCTTGAGCCTGGTGTGCAGCTTCTGGGGAAAACTCGCGTGGGCATGGGATGCACAATCCGCACCGGCAGCGTCCTGTACGACGCGGCGCTTGAAGATAATGTGCTCGTGAAACCCTACACGATGGTCACTGCCAGTCATCTTTCGCGCGGGACTCAGGTGGGACCGTTCGCGCACATTCGCGAAAGCGCGCGCCTGGAAGAAAACGCGCGCGTAGGAAATTTCGTGGAAGTGAAGAAGAGCGTGCTCGGTGAAGGCGTAAAGTCCATGCACCTAACGTATCTCGGCGATGCGCGCATCGGCAGCGGAACGAACATCGGGGCGGGAACAATTACTTGCAACTATGACGGCGTCAACAAGAACCCGACAACGATCGGGAAAGGCGTATTCATTGGCAGCGATACTGCGCTCGTCGCGCCTGTGCGCGTGGGAGACGGCGCCTACGTCGGAGCAGGCTCGGTCATCACCAAGGATGTTCCGGCCGATGCATTGGGCCTCGCTCGCGGAAAACAGATGAACAAACTTGGTTGGGCAGTGTCGCGCCGCAAGGAAATGGCTGCGGCCAAATCCGCAAAATTGAGCACCGGTAAAAAAACGAAGAGAAAATCCAGGTAGCACAGGCTTCAGCCTGTGGGTTTTCCGCAGATAACTCAAATTGCATGCATGGAATGAAATCAAAACCCACAGGCTGAAGCCTGTGCTACTTAAATAAAGATCACGCTCCGAATACTTAACTCATTTCATCTCGCCATCTTCAACAGTTACTCTAGTCTTACGTAGTTACCTTTGCGGTACCGGGTAGCTCAATGAAATTGTTGTAACTTTGGCTGCATGGTGATAATGTCTGCGTAATCTGCCGTTAGGAGGACCATTCCATGGGTGTCTGGGTGAACTGGGGCCTCGTAGTTGCTGCAATCGCTTTTATCTTTGGGGATCTCGTCCTGGAAGTATATGAAAGTGTGAATCTCGCCGTGCTAGGCATGTTCCTGCTAGCTGGCGGCATTCTCGGCTTGGCTATTGGCTCAGTCGCTGTGGGCCTGGCAACTCCGGTGGTTCTGGAGCTGGTGAATCTGGCGATTCATCGCCGCCCGGGACAAATGCTTCCGAAGCATGTTTCGGGGCACTAAGGCCGTTTCTTAAGGCGCCACGATTACAATCTTGCCGCATTGAGCCTTTCCATATCAGGCCCTCCGTTAGTGTATCCGGGCGATTTCCACTTTTTTAGCGCTGGTCATTTCCGGTTCTTTTTCACAATCTGCAATCTTTTTCCTACAGCTTCTAAACTGGCCAATCAAGGCTAGTGCGTATTTCGCTTCGCCCGCATCCCTGCAAACATCTGATCTCGTAAGGAAAATTAAAGGGGGATTGATGATTCGCATATTGAAAAGTATCTTTGCATCGCTCGCAATGCTGCTTCTTTTTACGATGGGACCCGCACACCTGATGGCACAAGATTCCGCGAAGCAAGATATGAAGGACGCCGGGCAGGATACCAAGGATGCAGCGAAAGATACTGGTAAAGCCGTGAAGAAAACCGCCAAGAAAACCGGCCACCAAGTGAAAAAAGGAACCCATAAGGCCGCGAAAAAGACCGAGCACGCCGCTGAAAAAGTAGAAGACAAAACGGAATAGTTTTCCATCTCGACGTCAGCTTCAGAAATGAAATAAGGATGCATCGCCTTAATTTGTAGCCCCGCCGGCGTCGCATCCGTATCCCGAACAGAATATCCCCGCGGCATGTGTTAAAATGTCGCGGGGGATTTCCAGCGATGAAATTTGGAGTAGTGGTGTTCCCGGGCTCGAATTGCGATCATGATGCCTGGTACGCACTCGGCGAAGTTCTCCACCAGCCTGTCGAATTCCTGTGGCACCAATCGGAAGATGTAAATCAATTTGACGCTATTTTGCTGCCCGGCGGATTCTCCTATGGCGATTATCTGCGCACGGGAGCGATTGCCCGATTTTCACCGGTGATGCGCGCCGTGGAAAAGTTCGCACAAGGCGGAGGCCTCGTCCTCGGCATCTGCAACGGCTTCCAGATTTTGTGCGAAGCGGGACTGCTTCCAGGCGTGTTGCAACGCAACGCGGGAATGAAATTCATCTGCCGCCAAGTGCATATCCGGGTGGAATCCACGGACACGCCCTTTACCGCCTCGGCCGATCCAAGCCAAGTGCTGCAAATACCCATCGCGCACGGCGACGGAAATTATTTTTGCGATGACGCAACGCACAGTGAACTCCAACGCAACGAGCAAATTATTTTTCGATACTCCACGCCTGACGGGCGCGTCGAGGAATCGGCCAACCCGAACGGTTCGCTCGCGAACATCGCGGGAATATGCAATCGAGAGCGCAACGTCGTGGGCCTTATGCCCCATCCTGAGCGAGCCGTGGAAGCCGCGCTCGGCTCGGCCGATGGCCAGGTGATTTTTCGCTCTCTGATCGAATCGCTTCTAATCCAGGCAGGAGTTTCGTCTTAAGTTTAGTAGCACAGGCTTCAGCCTATGGCATATGATTTCTGAATTTACCGGGCAAAGTCACTCACTCTGCAATCTAAATCCACAGGCTGAAGCCTGTGCTACCGAGGTTCCTGGAAACTTGTCAGCGTCGAAACCAATGATGGACACCGAAATTAAAGTCACGCCGGAGTTGGCGGCCGAGCATGGGCTCTCTCCCGACGAATACGCACGCATTCAAAAGATCCTGGGCCGCGATCCGAATTTCACGGAACTCGGCATCTTCAGCGTGATGTGGAGCGAACACTGCTCCTACAAATCAAGCAAGGTACATCTGCGCCGCCTGCCCACGCGCGGCCCGCAGGTTTTGCAGGGGCCGGGAGAAAACGCCGGCGTTGTGGACATCGGCGACGGCCTGGCCGCTGCATTCAAAATGGAATCGCACAACCACCCCAGCTACGTCGAGCCGTTTCAAGGTGCGGCGACCGGCGTCGGCGGAATTCTACGCGACATTTTTACAATGGGCGCTCGTCCCATCGCGGTACTCGACTCGCTGCGCTTCGGTCCGATTTCTCTCCCGCACGCAGGCGTTAAAACTTCAGCCGATGTTGACGCGGAAACAGTTGCGCACAACCGCCGCATCCTCGATGGAGTTGTGCGCGGGATTTCACACTACGGAAATTGTTTTGGCGTTCCAACAGTCGGCGGCGAAGTGCAATTCGAGGCAGGCTATTCAGCGAATCCCTTGGTCAACGTCCTGGCGCTGGGCATTGCGAAGAAGGAAGATTTATTCTTCGCCAAAGCGCGCGGTGTTGGCAATCCAGTCGTCTATGTAGGCGCAAAAACCGGTCGCGATGGAATTCATGGCGCGTCCCTACTCGCATCTGCTGAATTCACGGAGGAGTCCCAGCAAAAGCGGCCCAACGTGCAGGTGGGCGACCCTTTCATGGAAAAACTTTTGCTCGAGGCATGCCTCGAAGCAATGAAGACCGGTGCGATCGTAGCCATTCAGGACATGGGCGCGGCAGGACTCACCAGCACGTCGTGCGAGATGGCGTCGCGCGGCGGCCTCGGAATCGAAATGGAACTTGCGCGCGTGCCTCAGCGCGAGCCGGGCATGACGCCCTACGAAATGATGCTCAGCGAATCGCAGGAGCGCATGCTGCTCGTCGCGGAACGCGGGCGCGAGCAGGAAGTTTTAAAAGTGTTCGCCAAGTGGGGCCTCGACGCCGTCGAAATCGGACTCGTAACCGAAGACGGCCTCGTCCGTGTTTTGCATCATGCAAAAGTGGTGGCCGAAATTCCCGCACACGCGCTTGCCGAGGAAGGACCTGTCTACCAGCGCCCCATCGCTGCGCCAGCGCCGGTGACGAACGAGCGCTACGTAGAATTCGCCACGCCAGGAAAAAATCTCACCGAAAATTTTCGCGCCCTGCTCGCTGCACCCGCGATTGCATCGAAGCGTTTGATCTGGGAACAGTACGATTACATGGTGCGCACTAACACGATCGAAGCTCCGGGCGCGGGCGATGCCGCAGTCGTACGAATTAAAGGAACAAAACGCGCGCTCGCTCTCGCGTCCGACGGCAACGGCCGCTGGTGCCGCCTCGATCCTTTTGTCGGCGCGCAACTGGCCGTGGCCGAAGCGGCGCGCAACGTGGCGTGCTCCGGCGCGAAGCCCATGGCCGCAACCAATTGCCTGAATTTTGGCAGCCCGGAAAAACCGGAGGTGATGTGGCAATTCAGCCGCGCGATCGACGGCATCTCCGAGGCATGTATCGCGCTCGAAATTCCCATCACCGGTGGCAACGTAAGTTTTTATAACGAAACGCTCGGGCGCTCCATTGATCCGACACCCGTTCTCGGCGTGCTTGGCATGATTGAAAATGCTCCGCGAGCGCTTGGAATGGCCTTCCGTGCAAAGGGCGATGCGATTATGCTGCTCGACGGAAGCGCGCGTGAACCTGTCATGGACGCAAATGGCGCAAAAGAATTTTCGTCCTCCGAATATGCGCGGACCATGCAGGGCATCGAGGCAGGCGCTCCTCCCGCCGTAAATCTCGCAGCAGAAAAACGCCTGATTAATTTGCTGGTGGCGCTGGCGCGCGAAGGCCAGCTGCAATCGGCGCATGACGTAAGCGATGGCGGACTAGCCGTTACGCTCGCCGAATCGTGCTTCGCAAGCAACGGACTTTCGGCGGAAATTTCGTTCAAGAGCAAAGAGCCGGACGAACTGGCGCTCTTCGGCGAACGCGGCGCGCGCGCAGTCGTATCAGTTACTCCCGAAAATGTTGCCGCCGTGCGCCGGATTGCGGCACAATATGAGGTGGCAGCGGTCGAAGTCGGCCGAGTCGCCTCAGGCGAATTCCGCATCGAATTGAATGGACAGATTGTAGTCAGCGCTGAAGTCCCCTCCCTCGCTGACGCGTGGAGCGGAGCCCTCGGACGGCTTCTGCAGGCCAACGATCTCCGAAAGGCAGAATGAATCGTTTGATCGAAATTGAGAATGACCGGTTTCACGATCACTGCGGAGTGTGCGGCGTTTTCGGCCATCCCGAAGCCTCGAAGCTCGCCTATCTGGGTCTCTACGCGCTGCAACATCGCGGACAGGAATCCGCCGGAATCGTTTCGAGCGATGGACGCGAGCTGCACATGGAAAAAAGCATGGGCCTGGTCGCCGATATTTTTCAGCCCCATGTCCTCGCGCGACTGCCAGGAGAAGCGGCGCTTGGCCATACGCGCTATTCCACTGCCGGCGATACTTCGCTGATGAACGCGCAGCCGATTCTGATCGACTGCAACAAAGGCAAACTCGCTCTTGGGCACAACGGAAACCTGCCGAGCGCCGCAAGAATGCGCCGCACACTCGAACATCGCGGCTCGATTTTCCAAACCACCAGCGACACCGAAGTCATCGTGCACCTCATCGCACGCAGCCAGGCACGCAATCTTTCGAGCGCGCTGGCCGATGCGCTGAACCAGGTCGAAGGCGCATATTCCCTGCTCGTGCTCACGCGCGACGAAATGTACGCGCTGCGCGATCCTCGCGGCTTCCGTCCGCTGGCGCTCGGGCAGCTCGATGGCGCCTGGGTCGTGGCCTCGGAAACTTGCGCGTTCGATTTAATTGGCGCGACGTACGTGCGCGATATCGAGCCCGGAGAAATGCTGCGCATCTCGCGATCCGGAATCGAGTCCTTGCGTTTCGCCGCGCCAAAACCCTTGCAGCAATGCATTTTTGAGCATGTATATTTCGCGCGCCCGGACAGTCTGGTCTTCGGCCGCGTGGTCGAGCAAAGCCGCGAAATGCTTGGCCGCATGCTTGCTCGCGAACACGCAGTTCCCGCTGACATCGTTGTGCCTGTCCCAGATTCCGGCGTGCCCGCGGCGGTTGGCTATTCGCAGGAATCCGGAATCCCTTTTCGCATGGGGCTGATTCGCAATCATTATGTGGGCCGCACCTTCATCGAACCGCAGCAATCCATTCGCGATTTTGGCGTGAAGCTGAAACTCAATCCAGTGCCGGAACTTCTGCGCGGAAAGCGCGTCGTACTCGTGGACGATTCCATTGTGCGCGGCACCACCAGCCGCAAGATCGTGCGCATGGTCCGCGAAGCGGGCGCAACGGAAGTTCACATGCGCATCAGCTGCCCCCCGACGATTTCGCCCTGCTATTACGGCGTCGATACGCCGACGCGCGAGGAATTAATTGCGTCCGATGAATCGCGCGTGCGCCCCCGCCTCACAGCGGAAGAACTCGCAGCCTTTGAAGCAAGACTGGATCAAGGTTCGCTCCCAGCCGATCGCGAGCAGCGTTCCATCGAAGAAATTCGCCAGTATCTGGGCGCGGACACTTTGGGTTATGTTTCGCTATCGAATTTGAAACTCGCGGTGGATGATACGCGCGGCTCGTTCTGCACTTCCTGCTATACGGGGGTGTATCCAGTCGACGGAGCGCAAGCCGAACTCGAATCTCGAACCGTGGAAATCGATGTACCCGCAGTGGAAATTCAGGTGATGCCGAATGAACGCTGAAGAAACGCTTCCGGTTGTAGCGCCAGCTAAACCGGACATTAATAAGATCATTCTCCGCGAAGCGCTGTCCTGGCTTTGGGTGATTCTGGCATTTTTGTTTATTACGGGAACGATCGTGCAGGCCCGCGTGATTCCCTCCGGCTCCATGGAGAAAACCTTGCTCGTCGGCGATCATTTATTGATGAGCCGTTTCGGCTACGAAGCCGAATTGCCAATGACACCGCTGCACATGCGCCTTTGGCGCGATCCGCATCGCCAGCAAATTATTGTTTTCCGCGCGCCGCTGCCCGGAACTCCCGATTACATCAAGCGCCTGATCGGATTGCCGGGCGATGAACTGGAAATTCGTGAAGGCGTTGTGTCCATCAATGGCAAGCCTCTCAAGGAACCCTACCGCGCGGACCCGCCGAACCCGACCGACAATTACGGTCCGGTAACCGTTCCCGCCGGCGAATATTTCATGATGGGGGATAATCGCGACGATTCCTATGACAGCAGGTATTGGGGATTTGTGCCCAGAGAAAATATTATCGGCACTCCCATCATGGTGTATATGTCCATCGATGCGCCCGAGGAAACATGGAATCCGGGGCACGTTCGAGATCGCATGACCGCCTACGCAAGCATTCTGCTGCATCCGAGCATCGTGCGCTGGCGACGTATCTTCAAGCTTTTTTAATCGGAAAATTATTTTAATCGGCCCGATGTTCTAATCTTACGGGAGCACGCCGCCCGGCTCCTCTCGCCACGGCAGAAAGAGTCAATGTTCATGGACTACACCGAAGCGGGTGTGGATATTTCACTTGCGGATCAGGCCAAGGAGCGCATACGGCGCCTGGCATCGCGCACGTTCACGCGCGGGGTGATCGGAGGCATCGGATCGTTCGGCGGATTATTTGCTCTCGATAAAAAGTGGAAAGAACCAGTGCTGGTCTCTAGCGCCGATGGAGTGGGCACCAAGCTGAAAATCGCCATGGCCATGAATATTCACTCCACAGTAGGCGCCGATCTCGTAAATCATTGCGTTAATGACATTCTCACACTCGGCGCCGAGCCGCTTTTTTTTCTCGATTACCTGGCCATGTCCAAAATGGATCCTAATGTGGTCGAGCAGCTGGTGGAAGGAATGTCGCGCGCCTGCCACACGGCGGGATGCGCGCTCATCGGCGGCGAAACAGCGGAGATGCCGGGCTTTTATGCGCCGGGCGAATATGATCTCGCCGGATTCATCGTTGGCGTGACGGAACGCGCGAGCCTGAAAAAGACAAATGCCGTGAAGCCGGGGGATTTGCTTTTCGCGCTTCCCTCCACCGGGCTGCACACGAATGGATATTCGCTTGCGCGCAAACTGGTGTTCGATCACGCAGGCTTGCAGCCGGAATCCTACGTCGCCGAAGTCAGCAACAAGATCGGCGCAGAACTGCTGCGTCCGCATCGCTGTTATTGGCCGATGTTGAAAACAACGGTCGCCAAAGGATGGCTCTCGGCGATGGCGCACATCACCGGAGGAGGCATCCCGGGGAATTTGCCTCGCGTGCTGCCCCGCGGCGTTCAGGCGGAAATCGAGCTCGGCTCGTGGCCCGTGCCGCCCATCTTTACCTACCTCGCAAGCCTCGGCAAACTCGAGCGCGACGACTTGCTGCGCACATTTAATATGGGCGTCGGCATGATTCTCGTCGTGCCCATCGAAAATCATCGCGCGCTTGAAACCGAATTAAAGCGCCGCCGCGAAAAATATTTCCGCATCGGCCAGATCCGCCGCTGCGATCCGCGCAAACCGCAAGTCGCCTTCACCGGAAATTTTCAGTTCTGATTCAAATTATTAGCTCATTCGACGGACCGATCTCGCATTGAATGTTGTGATATATCTTATTCGTGCCGGGCTTGTAATTCGGTCGGGTGCCCTCGAAATGTTCTTCAAGAACGGTCAGCGAGTCGATTTCAGACAATAAATAGCTCCTCCACCCGGCACCACTCCCCGACTCGCTGGCCCCGCTTAAGAACCAAGCGCTCAAGGCGAGATGATTGGCCCGGGTAAATGCTATTTGATAAGGTTCAACTTCCCTGAAGCCGCTGACTGAGTCACCTGTGTAATTAAAACGAATTAACTTTCTTTCGTGGATAGCTTTTCGAATCTCATCGATCATGGGCTGGTCGCCTCCGATTTAAATTCATCCTGCAATAGAACTATAGTTTTGGTGTGTCTAAGGGGGATACTGGCCGGAGGTACAGTTCTTGTACGGGATCCGATCCTGTGCTTTTACTTTCGTCGTGGCACCTGCCTCGAATTATCCTTGCGCGGGTAGTTGGGATGGTTCGAGCAAGCAGAGTATCAGGACCTGCGGCCGTCCTTTACATGCATTGCCCTGCACGCTGAGCCGTGCTAGCATCCGCGAAATAGGGGGACGCGACCGGGAATCCGGAAGACGAACCTTCATCCTTCCAGACAATTCGCCGCAAAAGTTTTTCCGATGCGGCCGCGGCACTTGCCGCGCTCACCGCCTGCGGCACATAAGGGGGTAGAGCGATGAAAGCCTACGAAACGCAATCCATACGTAATGTGGGAATTGCCGGCCACGGCGACACGGGGAAAACCCAGCTGGTGTCGTCGTTGTTGTTTACCGCGGGGATGACCACGCGGCTGGGAAAGGTCACCGAAGGAAACACTGTCACCGATTGGGACGAAGAGGAAATCGCCAGAAAAATCACGATTCACACCAGCCTGGCTTTTGCCGAATGGGCCCCATCGGGGCTGCTTGGAAAAGGCGGCGAGGAAAAAATTAAAATTAATTTTCTGGATACGCCGGGTTACAGCACATTTCTGAATGACACGCGCGCGTCGCTCGTCGCTGCGGACGCCGTGCTGGTCGTGGTAGACGCCGTGGCGGGCGTACAGGTAGTCACGGAAAAAGTTTGGGACTACGGAATTGAATACGAAGTCCCGCGCGCGTTTGTCATCAATTGGATGGATCGCGAGCTGGCGAATTTCGACCGCGCCATGGAATCGATTACGCGTGTCTTCGGGCGCAACGCAGTGCCGTTGCAGTTGCCGATCGGCTCGGAGAGAGGGTTTCGCGGCGTAATCGACCTGATCACAATGAAGGCTCATTTCTACACGCCGGACGGCGACGGCAGGCCGAAGATCGAAGAGATTCCCGCGGTACTCGCCGAACCATCGAAGATCGCGCACGAAACGCTTGTGGAAATGGTGGCCGAGGGCGACGACGCGCTGATGGAGGAATTTTTCGAGAAGGGCACGCTGCCGATTGAAGACTTACGAAAAGGACTGCGCGAAGCTTTCCAGGCCAAGCGTATTCATCCTGTCGTTCTGACCTCCGCACTTCACAATATTGGCAGCGCCTCGCTGCTCGATTTGCTGGCCGACGTGTTTCCCGACCCGTCGCAGCGCGGCATGGCCATCGGGCACAGCGAAACCGCGAGCAAAGGAAATGAAATTAAACGAAAAGTTGCTGACGCCGAGCCACTGTCTATATTTGTGTTCAAAACGCTGGCCGATCCTTTTGCGGGTCGCATCACCTATTTCAAAGTTGTCTCCGGCGTCCTGAAAAATGATGCGATGCCGCAAAATTTCACGCGCGGCACGTGCGAACGCCTACAGCACATTCAGGTGATGCAGGGGAAGACCGCAACCGCTGTGCCGGAGTTGCATGCCGGCGACCTCGGCACCGTCGCGAAGCTCAAGGAAACATTTACCGGCGACACGCTCGGCGACAAGGCCTCCCCCATCCACTACCCTCTGCCTCACGTTCCCGAGCCCTCCATCACCTTCGCGGTCGAGCCCAAGACGCGCGCGGATGAAGACCGCATCGGTCCCGCGATTCACAAAATTCTGGAAGAAGATCCATCGCTGCGCTTTTCACGCGATCCGCAGACCAAGGAATTTTTGCTGGCTGGTTCGGGGCAGCAACATATTGAAGTGGTCGTCGCGAAGCTGCACAAGCGCTATCACGTGGACCTCAAGCTGCACCCGCCCAAGGTGCCCTATCGAGAAACGATTCGCGGCAAGGCCGATGCCGAAGGCAAGCACAAAAAGCAAACCGGAGGGCACGGACAATTCGGCGTCTGCCGCGTTCGCCTGGAACCCGCTGCGCGCGGCACCGGCATTGAATTCATCGACGATATTTTCGGCGGCGCGATTCCCAAAAACTGGATTCCCTCGGTTGAGAAAGGCATTCGCGCCTGCGCCGAGCGCGGGTATCTGGCGGGCTTCCCCGTCGTGGATTTCAAGGCCATCCTCTACGACGGCAAATATCACGACGTGGACAGCTCGGACATGGCATTCAAGATTGCCGGCTCGCTGGCATTTAAAGAATGCATGAAGCAGGCCCGCGCGGCGCTCCTGGAACCCGTGATGCACGTCGAAGTTAATGCGCCTGACCAATACTCGGGCGACATCATGGGCGATCTGAGTTCGCGACGTGGGAGGATCAATGGCAGCGAAGTGCGCGGGGCGACCGTCATCGTCAAAGGCTCCGTCCCATTTGCCGAAATGCTGAATTACGCGACGACCCTGACCTCCATGACGCAGGGCCGGGCCACCTATACGATGGAGTATTCGCACTACGACTACGTGCCGAACGAAATCGCCGAGAAAGTGATTGCCGCGGCAAAGGCGGCTCGTGGAGTTGAGGTCGAGGAAGAAGAGCACGTGTAGTTAATGAAAAAAAACGAGGCAAGGAGGCAAGGACGCAGCGAGACAAGTAAGCAGGAGCGGACTAAAAGAAAAACCTTCGGTGACCCTATTTGCATCCTCGATTTCTGGCCTGCCTATTGGTACGCACCTGCTGTAGCCCGCCTCTTCACAGGCGGGCCACAGGGTTGGGCCAAATTGGAAGTTGCGTATTTTCATCCGCGTGAAAAAATAACCGCATCATGCCTAAGAAAACCTCTCCCTCATGGTCTGACGCAACGCTCGCCATCCACAGCGGCGAACCGAAGCACAAACGGAATACCTCAGTTACCGCGCCCATCGTGCGCTCCGCCAATTTCACTTTCGCGGACACGGCGGAAATGAAACGCTGGGCCGAGGGGAAATCCCAGGCCTATTTGTACACGCGCTATGGCAATCCCACGCTCGCCGTAGCCGAAGAAAAAATCGCCAGACTTGAAAATGGAGAGGCCGCGCTCGTCACGGCATCGGGGTCTGCGGCGATCTCAAGCGCGCTGCTATCCGTGCTGCAGGCTGGCGACGAACTGATCGCCACGCGGCAACTCTATGGCGGGTCTTACCGGCTGATGCGGGACATCCTGCCGAGGATGGGAATCCGTGTGCACTACGTCGATGCAAACCTAGATGGCCTCGATCAACTGGTGAACAGCAAGACACGTGCCTTCTACGTGGAAACCCCAACGAACCCCACTCTGGGCCTCGTTGACCTGAAGAAGTCCGTGGCCCTGGCCCGAAAGCACAGGCTCGTCTCGATCATCGACAACACGTTTGCGACACCTATCCTGCAAAAGCCATTGAACCTGGGATTCGAATTGGTGGTTCACAGTGCAACAAAATATCTCGCTGGGCATTCGGATATCATTGCCGGCGCCGTGGCGGGGAGCCGCGAACGAGTCGGAAAAGTTCGCGAGATGATGATCTCACTCGGCGGCTCGATGGACCCGGATCCCGCGTATCTGTTAATTCGCGGATTGAAGACTCTTGAAATTCGAGTCCGCCGGCAATGCGAAAGCGCCATGGCCGTGGCGCGCTTTCTCGAGCGCCACCCGAAAATTCAGCGAGTTCATTACCCGGGTCTGCCTTCGCATCCATCTCACAGCCTTGCGAAACAGCAAATGACGGATTTTGGCGGAATGCTGGCTTTTGATATAAAGGGTGGATTGCAGGCCGCGCGCCGCTTTTGCGATCGCTCACAAATTTTCCTCCTCGCGGCGAGTCTGGGTGGAGTTGAATCGCTCATTGTGCTCCCTATTTACACATCCCATTTCAAACTGAACCAAAAAGAATTAACCGCAGCAGGTGTCAGCCCAGGCACCGTGCGCATGTCGATTGGGCTCGAAGACGCCTCCGATCTGCTGGCTGATTTGAAGCAGGCACTCTCCTAAGATTTTGATTCCTGGTGGGTTACACAAATATTAACAGGCTGTAGCATTCGCTATTGACCCCCTTGGGGGCATGTGATTTACAATTGAATTAGCGGAATTCCTGGTGGCGGGAATCTGCTCTTCCGTTTGGCGAGGCTTTTGCTCTCTTCCATGCGGAGGACGGTTCGACTTGTCGTTCCAAACTGACTCAGACCGTTAAAAAAAACCTTATGGGAAATCGCGCTCAAAAATCGGCGGCTTGGATGTTCATTGCGGCTGGTGTATTGGCGGGTCTCGCCGGGTGCGACGACTCCTCCAAAAAACTGGTTCAAGTTAAACCGCCGCAAATTGCTTTACCCGCGCAACAGCCCGTTCAGGCAGCCGCACCCGTCGAAACCCAGCACAAAGTTGCGCCACCCGTTGCAGCTCCCGCTCCCCCCGGACCTGAGCAAGTGGCTACCGAAAGCCAGGCAGCATTTGACGCCGGCGAACAGGATTTTAAGGCTGGGCATCTGGGCAAGGCGCGCGAAGAGTTTGACGCTGCGCTCGACCACTTGCTTGCCAGTGGCTTTGATCTCGATACGGACCCCCACCTGAGCGCCTTGTATCACCATATTATTGACACAGTCAGCCTGGACGAACTCGAAGCATTCCGCGCCGGTGACGGTTTTAGCGAACAGAAATCCATCCCCGCGCCCATCGACGAAATTGCGGAACAGCCGATTCCCCAGCCTGAAAAATTCGATCCCAACCTGCGTGGACGCGCCGAAGGCGAAGTGGGTGCCATCGACCACGACCTTCCGCTCACGGTGAACGATCCAGTACTTGCCTATTTGAATTATTTCAAGACGCCCCGCGGAAGCGCGATTGTTGAAACCGGTCTACGCCGCGCGGGACGTTACCGTGAAATGGTGCGCCGCGTCCTGAAAGAAGAAGGGATGCCGCAGGATTTGATTTATCTGGCGCAAGCCGAGAGCGCATTCTTGCCGCAGGCCGTATCCAAGGCTGGCGCGCGTGGGATGTGGCAGTTCATGTCCTTTGCAGGGCGGAAATATGGATTGCAAAAGACCTGGTGGGTGGATGAACGTCAGGACCCGGAAAAAGCTACGCGTGCGGCGGCGCGGGATTTGCGGGACTTGTATGACCAGTTTGGGGATTGGTACCTGGCGATGGCCGCGTATAACTCGGGCGCTGGCGCCGTGCAACACGCCGTGGAACGAACCGGCTATGCCGACTTCTGGGAACTGTATCACCGCAATGTTCTGCCGAAAGAAACAATGAACTACGTGCCGATCATTCTGGCCTTGACCCTGATCTCCAAGGATCCTGCGCGCTACGGCATTGATTTCGAGCCGGAACCTGCGTTGAAGGCCGATAAAGTAAAGCCCGGGCAGGCCATCGACTTGAGACTTGTGGCCGAGACGATCGACACGGACCTGGAATCCCTGCGCAGCATGAATCCCGAATTGTTGCGCCTCGTTACGCCGCCCGATCCCGATTTCGTTTTGCAGATTCCCGAGGGCAGCGCGGAACGTTTCTTTGCCGAGATTGCCTCCATACCGCCAGAGAAGTGGGTCAGCTGGCGCCGGCATAAAGTCGAGCAGGGTGAAACGCTTTCCTCGATCGCCAAACAGTACCGTGTTTCTACCGCCGAAGTAGCGGATGCCAACGATCTGGCCGTCGGCGCGCCTCTCGAAGAGGGTCAGAAACTGATTATTCCGGCTGCAGCGCGGACCGAGGCATCCACCGGAAAACTGATTCGCTACCGCGTTCGCCGCACCGATACGATCGCCACCATCGCCGACGAATTTGACGTGACCACCGCCGAACTGCGCAAGTGGAATCATTTGAAGGCCGATCACGTCGTGCGCGGTACCTCCCTGCGTATTTATCCCGGCGGCATGACCCCGGCGCCAGGTCAACAGCAGGAAGCCAGCAACAAGGCCAAATCCACGGTGACCACTCCCGTGGTTGCCAAGGAGACGAGCACCACAAAGAAGCCTCCCGTCATGGAAGCGCGGGCCAACAGCTCGGTCGTTCACCGTGTGAAACAGGGAGAAACTCTCTGGTCCATCGCGCGCGCCTACCAGACGACGGTGGAAGCCATTCAAGCAGGAAACCGGTACCTGTTCAGCAGGCCTCTGCAGGTAGGCGATACGCTGACCATTCTGCAAACTCACTAGTCCTTCCTTGCTTTTTAATCCGTTTTATCTCTATATTGTGTTCGGGTTTGTGGCATTTGGTGGCTGCCTTGTTGCCGGCTTGTCCAGGATCGACCGGTGCTTGCGGGCATGAATGCTGAAAAAGTTTTGCACACGGAACCGGCAGGAATTTTTCTGACTCTTGACAACAACGCCGAATTCCGTTTATAAGCGCGCGATGGCGTCAAACGCCGTCGAATTCCTCGAAATGGCGAATAATCGAAGGGAGAATGTGGATGGCCTACGAAAAAGAAGACCAGAACGATGAAAACGAGTTCGTGCATTTTGAGGAAGAAGAACTCGGTGGGGACCCGGAAGAAACGATCGAAGAGGAAACCGAAGAGGAACTGGTCATAACCGAACGTCCGGATATGGCTGCGACTTCTGAACCCGCTTCCACTCCGAAGCCGGCTGCAAAGAAAAAGGCGCCGCCGAAAGCGGCCAAGAAACCGGCCGCGAAAAAAGCGAAAATAAAAGCAAAGCCCGCTTCTAAAAAGGCCGCGAAGAAAGCGGCCAAGAAGAAGCCGGCAAAAAAGCCAGCGAAAAAAGCGGGCAAGCGCGGCAAAAAGCGCTAGCTGATTTTTACAAATGGGTTTCGTGGACGAAGGCTCGGGAGTATCTTCCGGGCCTTTTGTCTATGCGGAAGCCGCGGCGCATTTTGTTTCGTTCCGACACAGATCAAAGAATTTTCCCTCCACGTAATTCTCATTTCCCATAGCGGAACTATTTTCTTGCGGGTTTCGTCGAGCCTGTCTAGCATGGCTGTCATGAAACTTGCCATCGAGCATGTGAGGCGAATGCGTGGTGGCGCGCAAGCCCATCTGATGCGCTGCGAGGACGATGCTTATTACATCGTCAAATTCCAAAATAATCCGCAACATTTAAAAATTCTGGCCAATGAAATGCTCGCTACAAGGCTGGCGGCGCGATTGGGATTGTGCGTGCCGCAAGTGGAAGTCGTCGATGTACGGCCGGAAATCATTGCCTACACGCCGGACCTTGTCATGCAGCTGGGCTTGGGCAGAAAACCCTGCGCGGCGGGAAAACAATTTGGCTCGCAGTTTCCCGGGCATCCTGCGCAAATGACGGTGCACGATTTTTTGCCGGATGAGCAGTTACTCTGCGTTCGGAATCTCCCGGATTTTTTGGGCGTTCTGGTCCTCGACAAGTGGACGTGCAATACCAATGGCCGGCAGGCAATTTTTTTTCGCGACCCTGGCGACCTCGCCGTAGCAGCGGGAAACGGCTCACCCGGAAATGCGGTCATGGCCCTCGCAGCGAATACCTATTCGATGGCAGGGTACACGGCGATGATGATCGACTTTGGATTTTGCTTCAATGCAGGGGAATGGGACTTTCCCGATGCGCCGCTGCGCGGGTTATACATGCGCCAGCGCGTCTACCAAACCGTTGATGGAATGAACGCCTTCGAGCCATGGCTTTCGCGCCTGGAAAATCAGATCACGGAGCGCGTGCTGGGCGAAGAGGCCGCGCAGATTCCGCCCGAATGGTACGGAGGGGACTGGGACGCTATGGAACAGCTCATCGAACGCCTGTATAAACGGCGGCAGCGCGTGCGCGAATTAATTTTTTCTGCGCGCAATTCCGGCCGCGATCCGTTTCCAAATTGGAAGGTGCAACATGCCTGACGAAACACTTTTACCTTGCGCGTACCACGTGGTGCGCTACCAGCCAAATCTCATCCGCGACGAATGGGTGAACATCGGCGTCCTGCTGCTTGATCCGGCAACGGGCCGCGTCCGCCAGCGCTGGCTCGAAGAGCCCTCAGATCTCGCGCGACTGCGGCGTGTGCATCCGGCCGCGGACGAAGAACTGCTGCTGCGCCTGCCCGCGGAATTTTACCGGCAGTTTGCCGGTCGCGAAATGGATTCGGAAAGCATTCTGCAAAAATTCGATGAGACTCTTTCCAACGCCATACAGCTTGCGCCCCGCAAGGGTTTACTTGCCCGCGATCCTGACCTCGAACTCGACCGCATCTTCCGCGAACAGGTCGAACCCCTGCGCGAGCCGCGCCGTGGCGTGATCGAGATCCGCACGCGCAACGATGTCCGCGCGCAGGCCGCTGATTATTTTCGCACCGAAAAAATCCTGCGCCTCATGCAGCGCTCCGTGCGCGTCGAGGAATTCACGGCTCCCGGCGATCCCATGCGCCTCGATTTTTCCTACCGCCGCAACGGCACGCGAGGCTTTGTCCATTCCGTGGCCCTCGGCCGCGATCCGGGACAAGCCAAACTCCTCGCCTACACGGCAAAAGCGATTCGTGATCACGTAAACCACACCGAATTCCTGGCGGTCACGGAACGCGAACCCGACCGCGGCAACCGCCGCGATCAATTCGTTTCCGGAGTTTTACTGGACAGCAATATTCGCGTCGTTCCACTCGCGCAGCTTCGCAAGTGGGCTCATGACGTGGCGCCCGTGTTGAAGGCCGGGAATTTGTAATTTGTGAATCGTGATTTGTAATTCGTGACTGGTAACTGGTAACTGGTAACTGGTAACTGGTAACTGGTAACTGGTAACTGGTAACTGGTAACTGGTAACTGGTAACTGGTAACTGGTAACTGGTAACTGGTAACTGAACCGCATGCGCGAAGTTATGTCAAGTGTTAACTATTCATTTAGTTATTATTTTGTAACAAAAATAAAAAAGGCCAATTTCCAAGTTAATGGAAATTGGCCTTCTTTTTCACCAGTCACTAGTCACCAATCACCGCTTCTTCCCTACAAAATGTCCTCGTTCCACGATTCCAGGAACGATTTCACTTTGCCGACAAACTGATGCGCGACCGCTCCGTCGACCACGCGATGATCGTAGGACAGCGTCAAATACACCATAGAGCGCACGGCAATCGCATCGTCGATCACCATGGGGCGCTTCTGAATCGCGCCAATCCCCAGGATGGCGACGTTCGGCTGGTTGATCACCGGCAATCCCATCAGCCCCCCGTACACGCCGGGATTGGTAATGGAAAAAGTACCCTCCTGAACCTCTTCGGGCTTCAGCTTTTTGGCGCGTGCGCGTTCCGCCAGATCGTTCATGCCGCGCGCAAGTCCGAGGAAATTTTTCTCCTCGGCATTTTTCAGCACCGGCACAATTAAGCCCCAATCCAGGGCCACGGCAATGGCCACGTTGATTTCGCGATGCAGCACCACTGTATTCCCGTCGCAGGACGCGTTGACCGTAGGGAACGCCCGCAATGCCTCAACGCAGGCGCGTACAAAGAACGGCATGTATGTCAGCTTCGTCCCATACTTCGTTTCGAACGCGGCTTTCGAACGTTCGCGAATTTTGGCGATGCGCGTCATGTCCGCTTCATCGATTGAATAGACGTGCGGCGAAACATGCTTCGAAGCCACCATGTGCTCGGCAATGCGCTGGCGCATCATGCTCATCGGCTGCGCTTCATACTTGCCAAAGTAAATGCGTTCGCGCGGCACGGCGTTTTCGAGCAGCGGGTGAACCGTAGCTCCCCCAGTGGCGGGCGGTGGCGCGGGCGCAGGCTGCGGTGGCTCGACGGCCGGAGGAGTGTAGGCAGGAGCTGCAGCCGCAGCGACAGGCTTCGGACCGCCCGTTTCCACCGCTTCGAGAATGTCTTTCTTGCTGATGCGGCCGCCCGCGCCGCTGCCCTCCATGGAGGCGAGGTCCACATTGTGTTCCTTGGCGATTTTCCGAACGAGGGGCGAGCTGCGAATCTTCTGCCCATTGGCGCGTACTGCGGGCGCTACGGGGGCCGCGCTGGCCGCCTGTGGAGCTGCGGGCGCTGGCGTGGCAGGGGCCGGAGGTGCCGGGGCTGTAGCTTGAGGCGCTGGGGCCGCAGCTTTGGGCGCGGGTGGGGGGGGTGGGACAGCCGCAGGAGCGGCCGCTTCCGATCCCGCCGCGTCGATGACCGCAACCACCGTCTGGATTGGCACCGTCTTGCCTTCGGTGACCTTGATCTCTTTCAGCACTCCAGCGGAAGGAGCCGGAATCTCTGCGTCAACCTTATCGGTCGAGATTTCGAACAGCGGTTCATCGCGCTCCACCCGGTCTCCCGGCTTCTTGAGCCACCTGGTAATCGTTCCTTCGAAAATGCTTTCCCCCATCTGGGGCATGATGACGTCAACGGCCATAATTCTCCTCTTTTCGTAATTAGCGGATCGTAACCTGTGATTCGTGATTCGTAACTTGTGATTCGTGAAACATAATCGACGCTTTGCTCATATGAATTCAAGAGAAGTCAAGATTTTACAGGCAAACGGGGATGTCCACAAATGAACCTGCCGGAAACCTGGTCTTCTCGAACCCTCTTGCAAACTGATTCCGCCAATACTTTCACGAATCACAACTTACGATTCACGAATGCTTTAATACTTTGCCAGCTCCCGCGCCGCACGAACGACTTTGGCGGTATTGGGCATAAAATATTCTTCGAGCCCCGGCGCGTATGGCACCGGCGTATCCAAGGACGTCACGCGGCGGATAGGCCCGTCCAGATCCTCAAACGCTTTTTCGGTGACGATAGCGGCAATTTCTCCGGCGATGCCGCCCGTGCGCGTATCCTCGTGCACCACGAGCAGTTTGTTCGTCTTGCGCACGGAGGACAAAATCGTCTCGCTGTCGAGCGGCAGAAGTGTCCGCAAATCGATCACTTCCGCCTCAATGCCTTCCTTCGCCAGTTCCGCAGCGGCTTCGAGCGAAGTGTGCATCATGGCCGCGTAGCTCACAATGGTGAGGTCGCGCCCTTCGCGCCGCACCACCGCTTTTCCAATCGGCACGGTAAAATCGCCGACGGGTAGTTCCTCCTTAATTCTACGATATAAATATTTATGTTCGAAAAAAAGAACGGGGTTGTTGTCACGAACCGCGGATTTCAAAAGTCCCTTGGCATCATAGGCAGTTGACGGGCAAACCACTTTCAGCCCGGGCGTGTGCACGAAATACATTTCCGGATTCGCCGAGTGGAACATCCCGCCATGCACGCCGCCGCCGCACGGGCCGCGCAACACGATGGGCACGGGCGCGCCCCAGCGGTAATGCGATTTCGCGGCGTAGTTCGTAATCATGTTGAAGGCGCAGGCGATGAAGTCAATAAATTGCATTTCGGCAATGGGCCGCAAGCCCGCGTAGCTCATGCCCACCGCCGCGCCTACGATCGCCGATTCGCTGATGGGCGTGTCGATCACGCGTTCCCAACCGAATCGCGCCAGCAACCCTTCCGAAGTTTTAAATGCGCCGCCATACACGCCAACGTCCTCGCCGATCAGGACGACCGCGGGATCGCGGTCCATTTCTTCAGACATCGCCTGGCGGATAGCTTCGAGATACGTGGTTTCAGCCATTCTCAGCGGCCCGCCTTTGCGCGGGCCACGGAGCGGGCGGGCTTTTTTGCAGCCTTAGTTTTTATTGCAGTCTTCTTCGCAGCGGCCGGGCGCGTTCCATTTCCTGCAATCGATTTTAAAGGCCATTCGGCCTTTACGCTGGAGCGCGGCGGCATCACTTCTTCCTTCGGCCGCTTCCACTCCGCATCAATCGCATGACAGCCTTCGCAGTAAACGCCTTCTTCAGCCGTCTCGGGTGCTGGAACCGGCGAGTTTTCCGCGAATTCCACGTCCTCGCGAATTTCGCGCACGACGCGCTCGTCGATTTCCTTTTTCGTTTTGGCGTCCCAGATTTTTTTTTCGGTCAGTAATTTTTCAAACCGGTCGAGCGGGTCGCTCTTCTTCCACGATGCGAGCAGCTCTTTGGGCACGTATTCCGCAGCGTCATGCTGCGCGTGCCCCAGCATGCGCATGGTCTTTGCCTCGATCAGCACGGGACCGTTTCCGGCGCGCGCAAAAGCAACCGCTTCGCGCGTGGTGCGCTCGACGGCCAGCACATCGTTCCCATCCACGATGAAACTCTTCATGCCGTAGGCCTTGGCGCGGTCGGCAAGATCGCGCAACGCGGACTGTTTGTCCGTAGGCGTTGAGTACGCCCACTGATTATTTTCCACGATCAATACGAAAGGTGCCTTCTGCACCGCGGCGAGATTCAAGCCTTCGTGAAACACTCCCGTGGATGTGCCGCCATCCCCGATCCACGTCATGGTCACAATATTTTGGCCAAGGTATCGACCAGCCATCGCGATGCCCGCCATCACAGGAATTAAATCGCCAAGCATGGATGTGGGCGCCACTACATGCCGTGAATACAGATCGCCGAAATGGCTTGTGCCATCCTTGCCCTTCGTGGGAGAGGTGGCAAGCGCCATATGTTGCGTGATGACGTCTCGGGGCTTAAAACCGCGCACGAGGAGGGAACCGATATTGCGGATCATCGGCGCGATCCAGTCACCCGGGCCTAATGCGTAAGCCGTGCCCACGGAAATCGCTTCCTGACCCAGGCTGGGATAAAGCCCGCCGACAATTTTGTTTTGGCGGAACAGCCGCACCATCTGGTTCTCAAGCTCGCGGTTAAGCCGCATAAAATAATAGAGCTCAAGATGCTTTTCGCGCGTTAGCTGAGTTGTAGCCATAATTTCGCGGGGTCGCCAAATCCCAGGCAGAGTGCCGGCCCTGCTGTAGCTCGCCTTTCTTGTCCCGAACGAGAACGAAGGATCAGAGGCGAGGTTTTTCTATTGTCGCGCCACCTAAACCCCCGCGTCTGAAGACGCGGGCTACAAAATGCGCAAAAATCCTAAACCGTCAACGCGGCGCTTTCATCATGCTCGCGAAGCGCTGCATCCAACTCTTCTCGCGCGCACGTGCGCACTCGAAGGCCTAACAATTCCGCAAGATGTCCGGAAATTCGAGGCTTAACCTCAGAAAATCCTACGTTTCGCTTCAACAATTTTTCAAGCGATGTAGCCCGCTTCCCCACAATCCCGCAAGGCACAATCAGATCGAAATACCGCAAATCGGTGGAAACGTTATACGCAAATCCATGAGAAGTAACCCAGCGGCTGATGTGCACGCCGATCGCAGCGAGCTTTTCCTCGTCCTTAATTTCCTGAACTTCCTTAACTTCCTCAGCTTCCTCTCGCGCAGCCGCCACATCCACCCAAACCCCAGTCCGCCCCGGCACGCGCCGCGATGCAATTCCAAACTCAGCAGTCGCGCGAATCATCGCCTCTTCCAGGCCGTGCACGTACCAGCCCACATCCCGCCGAATTTCTCCGAGATTCAAAATCGGATAACCAACCAGTTGCCCGGGACCGTGATAGGTAATGTCGCCACCGCGATTTGTAACAAAAAATGAAACGCCCATCTGGCGAAGCATCTCGTCCGGCGCGCACAGGTGCTCCATTTTCCCGCTGCGCCCCAACGTGATCACGTGAGGATGCTCGCAAAGGAGCAGCACATCTGAAATATTTCCGGCCTTGCGCGCAGCCACAACGCGGCGCTGCAACTCCCACGCCGCGCCATATTCCACGACTCCAAGATCGACAGCCAGCAACTCTTTCATGTGTTTCGCCTGCAAACTCTAAACTCTAGAATCTTAACTTCACTTCCGCGCGAGAATCCGCTCCACCTGCCCCAGATGATTGATGTCGTGCCCCGCGATCATCTGCACGATATGATCGATTGTCTCGACACCACGCTCGGCGTGCAGGCCGTGCTGCTTCCGTTGTTCGGGCGTCAGCGATTTCAGAAGCGCGAGGTTTCCTTCGCGTAAAACGCGAAACTGTTCCAGCGATTTTCGCGCGTCCCGCTTTTCATAGTGGCCTGCAGCAGCCCACGCGTCTTGATCATAAGCTTGTAGAGAAGTTCCGGGAGCGCCCAGTATCTGCCGTATTCTCCACCCTGTAACAATTTCCCCGTCCGCCAGATGCGCAATAATTTCACTGGCGGACCATTTCCCCGGTGCGGGCCGCTTCCGCAATTTGGCTGCAGGCGCGCGTTGAACAAGGCGCTTCAGCTTCGCGGCTGTGGAGCCCTGCACTTTCACAGGATCTTTGCCGGCAGACTGCGAAAGAATCCTCTGAATATATTCCTGCACCGTTTCTTTCATGAATTCCCCCTGTAAATCTCAATCGCAATTCATACCCGGGGTCATTTCATACGGACAATACACGCACCACTCTTAACTCTGAACTGTCAACTCCCGACTGCCTCTAGGCATTAATCGAAAGCCCCCGCACGGCAGCGACCGCGTCGGACATCGCTTCCCAAACCGTCGGATGCGCATGCACGGTGGACATCAGGTCATCGACAGTGGCCTCGAGCTGCAGGGCCGCAACCGATTCGGAAATAATTTCGGTCGCAAACGGCCCGATGATGTGCACACCCAGAATTTCGGAGGTCTTTTCATCGGTCACGACCTTAATGAAGCCTTCGTGGTGGCCCAGAATTGTCGCTTTGCTGTTGCCCATGAACGGAAATTTTCCAGTCTTCACGGAGTAGCCCGCTTCGCGCGCGGCCTTCTCGGTCAAACCGATGGACGCTACCTGCGGCTCGCAATACGTCGCGTTCGGGATGCGCGTCTTTTCAATCGGAGGCATATGGTGGCCCGTGATTTTCGCCACGCACGAAATGCCTTCCATGGAAGCGGCATGCGCCAGTTGCGGCATGCCGGCAACGATGTCGCCGATCATGTAAAGGTTTGGCTCGGCCGTTTCCATGTACGGGCCGACGTGAACAAACCCTCGCTCCATTTTCGCCTTCGATTTATCGATGCCCAGATTGTCCGTCTTTGGCACGCGGCCAACGGCCATCAGCACTTTTTCGGCGGCGATGGTTTGGGTCTTCCCCGTTTTATCCGTGAAGGTAACTGTCGCGCCATCGGCTTCTTTTTTCACGGTCGAAACTTTGGCTTCGGTAAAAATCTGAATGCCCTTTTTCTTCAGCGATTTTTCCAGTTCCGCGGAAATTTCCTCATCCTCAATGGGCGTCACGCGCGGCAACATTTCCAGCACTGTGACCTCGGTCCCAAACGTATTGAAAATCGACGCGAATTCGACTCCCACCGCCCCTGCCCCGACGATCACCAATGTTTTTGGAACTGCGGGCAGTTGCAAAATCTCGATATTGCTGAGAATCGTCTTCCCGTCGATTTCCACCCCGGGAAGTGAACGCGCCGTCGAGCCTGTTCCGAACATGATGTGCGTGGCTTCGACTTCCGTGATCTTGCCGTCCTTTTCAACGGTGACCCGTCCGGGGCCTGCCCATTTCCCCCAGCCTTGCATTTTTTCCACTTTATTTTTGCGAAACAGGAACTCGATGCCCTTGGCATGTTTGTTGACGATCATTTCTTTACGCGCCAGCACCGCCGGCCAGTTCAACGAAAATTCCTTGACGTCAATGCCTAACTCCTTCGCATGCTTGAAGTTGTCAAATATCTCGGCATGATGCAGCAGCACTTTCGTAGGAATACAGCCGACATGCAGACAGGTGCCGCCCAGAAACCCATCTTTTTCAATGACCAGGGTCTTCAGGCCCCACTGGGCGGCCCGAATCGCAGTGTTATATCCCCCCGGACCGCTACCGATAATTGCCAGATCGTATTTAGCCAAGTGTCCTCCGCGGCAGAATCGTACGCCGCTCAAAATGATGGAATCAAGTGGGACTGCAATTTCAGCCCGCACAAATTAAGTGGAAATTAAGCCCTGACCGTCACGGGGCTTGCACAAAAATTCCGCACATCGATTCTATCAGCCGCTCGAAAGGGTCGCAACACACCGCGGCTGGCGTTCTGACCTTATTTGATGAGAATTCGCATGGCACGATTCTTTAGGAAGTCGAAGCTAAAGAGTCTGTGTGCGAACTCAAAATCGACGCGTTTTTGTAGCGCCCGCCTTCAGGCGGGCACTTTGAAATCAAGCGGATGCACGCTTGAAGGCGGGCGCTACATGATCCAAAACCGAGTCCTTACATAGACTCTAAAGTCCGCAAACCAATGCAACCGGATTGGCCGAGATGAAGATTCGGCCCCATAAATTCAAATTCTTTTCCCCGCAGCGGCAGGCTTGGTAGCGTTCTTTTTTCGGCTCCCACCTTCAGCTCTGCTGAATTCATAAGCGCCCAAAACTGGGAAAGTAAGGTTGCAGATGCCCTCCGGGCAAATCGTATTCCTTTATGAAAAAATAATGTGTAAATCTCTTATAAACATCCGCTTACATCTTTTGAAGCGTCCGTAAAATTCAGAGATTCCTTGATTTCCACAGAACGAGCACGGTATAACAGAAATGGTAGACGCCCTGGAATTCGCTAACAGATAGCGCTGGACGCCAGACTTGCCTGACTGGAGGGCTGAATGAGATCGTACCCTGAAAGTCCACACACCCATTTTCACATTCACTGGGAAGGCAGTAAAAATCTGGATTGGGAATGCTTTGAAACACAGTCCGATGCACTTGGGCGCGCCATGGAAATCGCCCGGCCCGAGGAGGATTTTACAATAGAAGAGGTTTCCACGAACTGCCCTCTGCGAAGAGTCCATTCCGCCTCCGCCAGCTAAACCGGGAAAATAAAAATACCGAGTCCGAGACGACCAGTGAAGTTGCCTTGACCATGCTTGCAACCATCTGCTAGCGTAGGTAATTCCTTGGGCGCCTGGGCGCAGCTTCATTTCGCACTCGCCGATTGAAAGCCTAATTAAAATTATGGATATGATCCACATTACGATGCCGGATGGCGCAATCCGCGAAGTGCCCCTGGGCACGACAGCGGCGGAAATTGCTCAGCAAATTTCGCCGCGCCTGGCAAAGGAAGCGCTGGTTGCCCGAGTTGCTCCGATTCACGCGGCAGGTGGCGCACCAGCAAGCGCATCGAGCGAAACCTCTCCCGATGCTGCTCCTGAAGCGCGCCTCAACACCGGCGCAAACCCTGATGGATTTTTAGTCGATTTGCGCGCGCCGATCGATCAGGACGTGCGGCTCTCGATCCTCACGCCAAAAGATCCGGAAGCGATTCAAGTATTGCGTCACTCCGCGGCGCACTTGCTCGCTGCTGCGGTGCTGGAGCTTTTCCCGAACGTGAAACTGGGTATCGGACCACCGATTGACACTGGATTCTTTTACGATTTTGTACGCGCAGAGCCCTTTACCCCGGAAGACCTCGAACGCATCGAGAAGAAAATGCGCGAGCTTGCCGGGCAGGATATCCCCAACGAACGTAAGATGATGCCGAAACCTGAGGCCATCGAGCTGTATCGCAAATGGGATCAGGGCTTCAAATGTGAACTGGTGGAAGAGCGCGCCATCGAACCCATGGTTTCGTTCTACACCACTGGAAAATTTATCGACTTCTGCCGCGGTCCGCACATTCCTTCGACCGGACGTATTCGCGCGTTCAAGCTGATGAGCGTCGCCGGCGCTTATTGGAAAGGGCAGGAAGGCAACCCGCAGATGCAGCGCATCTACGGCGCATGCTTCTATACGCAACAGGAGCTGGACGAATATCTCCATCGCCTCGAAGAAGCCAAAAGGCGCGATCATCGCCGCTTGGGACAAGAGTTGGATCTGTTCTCGGTTCAGGAAGAGGCCGGACCAGGCCTTATTTTCTGGCATCCAAAAGGTGGCCTGATCCGCAAAGTGATGGAAGACTGGCTACGCGATGAGTTGCTGCAGCGCGGGTATGACCTGGTTGTTACGCCGCACATTATGCGGCTCGAATTGTGGAAGATCAGCGGCCACGCCAATTTTTACCGTGAAAATATGTTTGGTCCGGTGGAAGTCGAAAAAGACGACTACCAATTAAAACCCATGAATTGCCCGGGCCACATCTTGATTTACAAATCGCGCCTGCGTAGCTACCGCGAATTGCCGGTGCGTCTCGCCGAACTCGGGACTGTGTATCGCTACGAGCGTTCAGGCGTGTTGCATGGCCTTCTGCGCGTGCGCGGCTTTACGCAAGACGACGCGCACATTTTCTGCATGCCGGAACAGATCGAGTCTGAGATTGAAGCGTGCATCGATTTCGCGTTCGCCGTGATGAAGACGTTTGGCTTCAGCCAGTACGTCGTCGAGCTTTCGGATTGGGACGCGAATCATCCGGAAAATTATGCCGGCTCGCCCGAAGATTGGGCTCGCTCAACCGGCGCGTTGGAAACCACGCTCACCCGCTTGAACATTCCGTTTAAACGCATGGAAGGCGAAGCAGCGTTTTACGGGCCGAAGATTGACGTCAAGCTGATCGACGCCATCGGCCGCCCCTGGCAGCTGACCACTGTGCAATTCGATTTCAATTTGCCCGGACGATTTGGCCTGGAATACGTGGGCGAGGACGGCAATCGCCATCAGCCTCTGATGGTACATCGCGCACTGTGGGGCTCGGTCGAGCGCTTCTTCGGAATCCTGATCGAGCATTATGCCGGCGCGTTTCCGGTTTGGCTCGCACCCGTGCAGGCGGAAGTTTTGCCGCTGAGCGAGAAATTTACGGATTACGCGAAGAAAGTTGTCTCCGCGCTGAAAGACGCCGGTTTCCGGGCCCATCTGGACGACCGTAACGAAAAACTGCAAGCCAGAATTCGCGATGCGCAGCTACAGAAGATCCCCTACATGCTGATCGTTGGCGGCAAGGAAGCCGAAGCTGGAACCGTATCCGTGCGCCAGCAAAGCAAGGGCGACCTGGGCCCGCGTCCTCTCGTGGATTTCCTGGCGGACCTGCGCCAGCAAGTCGATTCCCGCTCGATTTAATATGGAACCGCGGATTTACGCTGCGAGCTTTGGTTAATCAGAATTCAAAATCAACAGGATGACATGGGCAACTAAGAAAGGCTTTCTACTGCCACAGCGTTTTTGTATTCTCGTCGCAAGAACCAACTTGAAATCAAAGTTCCCGCAATCAGAAATCCCGCAATGACAACCAGTGCGAAAGTTGAAGCGCCAGCCTTGGACAAAAACACCCACCATTTGTCAAAACCCCGGCCAATCGGCGCTGCCCCGGAAGCTGCATAATGCACCAGCAGATGAATGTGCAGGGCAATGGGCGAAAAGCTCATGCGGTAGTTGTACTGTGAATCGTAATAACCGCCAGCCACATCGGCTTCTAGGAAGCTGGTGGTGGTTCCAATCGCCTGGACGAAAAACCCCAGAACAAACACGGCAATTGCGAGAAGACGGATGTTGCGAGGGGCAGGTTGCTGCTCCGATTGATTTGAAGCCAACGCAGGACCCACGCCCAGCCCCAGCAGGGCCAGCGCGGGCACGAGGTAACGCGGGCCGTAGCAATACCCGCCCTCCCATTGCGTATAGGTTGCGAAAAACAGCAGATAGGCAATTGGCGCGGCGGCGGCCACGAAGGCCAGTCCACGGTCGCGGCGCCACAAACGCGACAGGCCGGCGAGCGCCAGTAAAATTGGAGGCGAAAACAGGAAAATAGATTTGCCTGGAGAAACCAGGAATCCGAGAAGACCAGTGGTGAGCGGCGTCTCAAACGTGTTCAGCGCTTTGCCGCCTTCCGCGGCTGAAGGATAGCCAAAATCGAACAGGCTCCCATGGAGATAAGCATTCCGGCACAAAAGAAGAGCCACGCCAACACCTGACGCTAAGGCCAATGCAATTGCCGCGTTCCATCCTTTTTCCCGTTCTCGCAGGATCAGCGCGACAAAGAAAATCGGGACAATGATGACATGCGTCGGTCGCACCCATATCGCTGCCCCAAGCATTGCTCCCGCACCGAAGGCACGAGTCAAATTTACGGGTGTTCCCGGGGTTGAGGCAAACAGGACGGCCGCAGCGCCAAGCAAAAGAGCAGCCGCAAGTGGTTCGGAGAGCAGCCATCCGGAATAGGCGGCAAGGGGCGTGGCCAGCGCGAGAATTCCCGCAGACAGCAAGGAAATTTTCGTCGAAATACCGAGCTGGATAAAGATATACAGCGTAAACGCGACGGCCAGCGCGGAGCAGAAGGCGCTTTCCCCTGTTAAGAAGAAATCCGTGACGATGTCACGTACTTTCGGTGGCAACCCCGGTAAATGCTGACCTACAAATCGCCCGGCGGAGTACCACGGCAACATGACTAACGACTGCCCTGGGGGATAAGGCGATTGGGCGTGTCCAAAGCGGTCGATCGTGCCGTAAAACATTTTGGCTTCAATCGCTTGGGGAATCGCGGCAGTCATGTGCCTGGCGATGCTTTCCACCTGAAAATCTGCCGAAACCTCATCGATCGTGCGGACTCGACCGCTCGAAAACAGGAAATAGAAAAAATTAAGGAACAGCAGGCATGCGATCACGAGTGCAATGCAGCCGCGCGGGGAGGAGGACTTCGCCCGCGGCAGTGGGTCGGATACAGGTGAAATTGTAGTCATAGCCCGAGTGGTTGAAGAGGCATTACAGCACACGGTATTCGAAAGCGGCCGAATAGTTCCAGTTCGGGTGCCTTTGTTGCAACCTGACTAAATATCGTCAGCGCAAATTTTTGTAAAACCAGGGGGGTAAATTGGGTCTTTTCGATTCCTATTTTTATAAAAGCTTGACTAATCCATTCGAAATGGGATATGTGGGAGATATAAAGGGCTGCTTTATACCTATCGTCCTGGGTTAGCCCATTAATTCCGATTCATACTAGGTGTGTGGTGGGGATTTTTTTTCTTCCTCATAAGAATTGAGGGTCCATGAGTCATCCTATTTCCCGGCAAGGAACTTCTGTTCCTCCGCCTGCGTCCGTGCCGTTTCCACTACGCCCCGCGACACCTGAACAGACGCAACCCGAATTTGGGAACTGGTGGGACCACATGATCGTGCGGCTGATTTTTGCGGCCGCTTGCGTTGCAGCTGGATACCACTTTCATCCTTTTGGCTTAACCAATCTGATGGCGGCAGGCGTCGGCCTGGCATTTTCGGTTTCCGTGTTCTTATTTGAAATTCGGCTGCAACGCGCCAGCATGCGCCGCCTGATTGGCGGGGCAATTGGCTCCATCCTGGGAATTCTCGGCGCGTACCTGATGGGACTGATTTTAGTGCGCACCTCCATACCGGAAGGCTCGCGGTCCTTCATGGACGTGGCGCTTCTTCTGGTGATGACCTATATCGGCCTGGTGGTGGGAGCGAATAAGGGAGACATGCTGAACCTGGCCGCCCTCGGTGGCCTCTTCGGTAGCGAGCGCAGTACCCGGCGCATGCCGAAGGTGCTCGACACCAGCGTCATTATCGATGGGCGGATCGCCGATATTTGCGAGGCCCATTTCCTGGACGGCGTCATGCTGATCCCGCAATTTGTGTTGCGCGAATTGCAATTTGTGGCCGATTCTGCTGACTCGATGAAGCGGCAACGCGGGCGGCGCGGGCTCGAAGTGTTGCAGCGCATTCAGAAGATGCCGCACCTCGAGATCGAAATTGCGGACGAAGATTTTCCCAACATTGCGGACGTGGATTTAAAACTTATCGAATTGGCCAAGCGCTACGACGGCAAAATTATCACCAACGATTACAACCTGAATAAGGTTGCGTCGCTTCAGGGCATCGAAATCCTGAACGTCAATCAACTGGCCAACGCTTTGAAGCCGGTTGTCCTGCCTGGAGAAACGATGCGCGTGTTTATCCTGCGCGAGGGCAAGGAATACAATCAAGGGGTCGCGTATCTGGATGATGGAACGATGGTTGTGGTAGATGGCGCGCGCCGCATGATTAACAAGACGATCGACATCACAGTAACTTCCGTGCATCAAACCACGGCGGGCAAAATGATTTTTGGCCGCCTCGATGAGCGAACGGAGATGGCGTCGACCCGAATTCCTCAGCCCCATGCCGTGAACGATCTGCCGCGCCATGCGGAGAGCGCGGCGCGCCATCAGGCAGAAGCCTTGCCCGGCGGAGAACGCGTTCCGCGCCCCGTGGTTCCGGATACTTCCCGCGAACCGGAGTGAAACTTTGCGGTCCGTGGTTGTGCTCCCAATTTGCGGGAGCATGCCAGTGCTGCCTTTCGACGCTTGCTTGCTCTATTCAGCTGCGCTAACCTCGCTATTTCTACATCACATGCATTTATGAATTCGAGAGGATCGTGGAATCATGGCACCTTCCAAACACATCTCAGATCGCCGCGCCTTTTTAAGTTTTCTCGCCGCCAGCCCTGTGTTGGCCTACGCAGGTTTCAATTCGCGCTGGATCGAAGATGTTCTCGCGGCGCCCCTGCCCGAGCAGAACGAAGTTGTAATTAAATCGGTGAAGGAAGCGCTGAATGTTTTCGATTTTGAAGCCGTGGCCCGCATAAAACTCACGCCCGCTCACTACGAATTCATCACGGACGGTTCCTTTAACAATGAAACGATGCTTGCCAATCGCCAGGGTTTTGATAAATACGAAGTCCGCTTGCGCCGCTTATACGGCATCACCAAGGTCGATCAGTCCGTAAAGCTGTTTGGAAAAACCTGGGAATCGCCGATTTTCTTTTCGCCCGTTGGCAGAATGAACGCTTACTATCCGGATGGGGCCGTCGTTCTTGCACGCGCAGCCAAATCGACAGGAACGCTGCAAATTTTATCGGGATCGGCGGTGGTCCTGATCGATCCGACCGGAATTGAAAATGTGGTTGCGGCTCGCGGCGAACCGCTATGGCTGGCGGGACTTGGCAGCAGCATGGACGAAAAAGCGCTCCGCCGCTTTGAATCGACGGGCTGCCCGGTGCTTGTCTGGACCATCGACGACGGCGGGGCCAACACGATTGGCGCGAAATCATTGCAACGCGTGGGTGTGCGCGATCTTGATCGCGAATCCGACGACCGCTGCGTCGGCTGCCACTCCAACCTTCCGACCATCTCGCGAATCACTCCATCGACTCCCATGGATGTGCTCGGCGCGATTGGTGCATTGCAGGGAGAAACCAGCGTGAAGCTCAATTGGGATGACGTGAAGCGCGTCCGTGATATGACGCGCATGAAGCTTGTCCTCAAAGGCATCGTCGCCGGCGAAGACGCAGCGCTGTGCGTAAAGCACGGAGTCGACGGAATCATTGTCTCCAATCATGGCGGCCACGAAGATGCCAGCGGGCGCGGAACTATTGAATGCTTGCCGGAAGTTGTTTCGGGCGCGGGAGGAAAAATTCCCGTGATGATCGATAGCGGATTCCGTGGCGGCGCGGATATTTATAAAGCACTTGCGCTGGGCGCAACTGGTGTAGGCATCGGACGCCCACATATTTGGGGCCTCTCTGCGTTCGGGCAGGAAGGCGTCGAAACCGTGGTCGCCATCTTGCGGCGAGAATTGCAGGCGCTCATGGCCCAAACCGGCGCAGCTTCCATCGCGCAGATTAAGCGTGAATCGCTGGTTACTCGTAGTTCGTAACTTCACATTTTACTTTGCGCGCAGACGACATCTTCACGCAGGAGAAAAACATATGAGCAAGACGACTCCTAAAAATTCGGATATTCCGCGCAGAGGATTTATTCAAAAAGCGGCCGTGGGTTTGGGCGCCGCTGCGCTCGGCGGCATTGGCGCAAAAGAGGCAGATGCCGCCAAGCCCGAGCGTCACTGGGATCTTTCTGCCGATGTCGTTGTTGTCGGGTCAGGAGCCGCCGGTCTCCCCGCGTCAATTGTCGCAGCCGAGGCGGGAGCTTCCGTAATCATCGTCGAGCAAAATTACGATATCGGCGGACACGGCATTCAGAGCGGCGGAAACATTGCCCTCGGCGGTGGTACGAGCCTGCAGAAAAAATTCGGCGTCGAAGATTCCCCGGACAAAATGTTCGAGGCCCTGGTGAACTGGCGCGATTATCGCTTCAGCGACCGGGAAATCGTCCGCGCATTTTGCGACGAGAGCGTGGCTACGTTTGAATTTCTGGTGGCGCATGGGGTCAAATTTCCGGACCATGCGCCTTTGGGAGCGGACGGTGGACCTCATGACCTGCCGCGGGCGCAAATCGCGGCCTGGAGCGGCGAAGTAAGCACCTATGCGCCAAATGGCGGAAATGGCGCGGCGCTCATCCGTCCTCTGGAAGCCAGCGCGAGAAAACTCGGCGTGCAGATTCTCCTCATGCACAGCATGACGGGCGTCATTCGCGAGCAGCAATTTTCCGGCCAGGTGTTGGGCATTACCGCTACGCACGAAGGCAAAACTTTGAACATCCAGGCCAAGCATGGCGTGATTCTCAGCACCGGGGGCCACACCAGCAACGTACATTTCCGCAGAATGTTTGATCCACGCCTCACCGAGGAATATCAAGTGGTTGGCGAGCCGTATTCGCGCCAATCAGGAGATGGAGAAATTGCCGCGATGCAAGTAGGCGCGTCTCTCTGGGGAGCCGCCAGCCAGACGGTCGAAACGAAAGCCCGCTCGCACATTTTTGAGAAACCATATGTCATTGGCAACCAGTATGGATATCCGCACGGTGGCGGCGAGCGACCCGATGAACTGAAAAACAGCCCGATCAAGGCGCTCGCGCGCGCCATTGGCTTGCAGGTGGCGGACTTCCAGAATCTGATTCAGGTGAACCAGCTTGGCCGACGTTTTGTGAATGAACTCGCGACGGGTTTTGACTGGTGGAATCCCTGCCTCGAACAAAGCGGCGGAAAAGCGGAAGGCGGCGGGCCGATCTGGGCCATCTTCGATGCGGAAGGAGCGAAACGCGAAGACTGGATCGTTGCACCGCCTTATGTCGATCCCAATGGCTGGTTCTTTGCCGCGAATTCACTACACGAGCTTGCAGGAAAAATTGTCAGCAAATATCAGAAGGAGCCTATGCCGGGCGCGGCGCTTGAGGAAACGGTCGCGCGGTACAATTCGTTTGTGGACCGCGGCACGGACGAAGATTTTAAAAAGCCGAAACCGCAGTTTAAAATTCAAACGCCGCCATTTTATGCCGCGTGGTCAACGCCGTGTGTTCACGATTGTCTATCTGGCGTGCGCATCAACGGAAAAGCCCAGGTGATCGATTTGTGGGGCAAAGTTGTGCCGGGACTTTACTGCGCGGGAGAATCAGCCGGCGGATTTAATCAGCATGGCCTGGCAAGATCTCTAACCTTCGGGCGAATCGCTGGCCGCGAAGCTGCGAAAGCTTGAATTTAGTAGAACAGGCTTCAGTCTGTTTTCTTTTGATTTTTGTGGAGGCGGGGAAAGTCGAAACAAAACAGGCTGAAGCCTGTTCTACTTAACTTCCTGCCCCCAACTCTTGATCACCAGTTCTGGCACAGCCGCACCATCTTTGCGCGGGTCGGACGCGCCATAATTCACGCCCGATGCGTAGTCGCGCATCACAGCTTGCCCGCCGCCAAACGAATCCGAAAAACCGTTGTGCATCGTGAGCTTGTGCCCTTTGGCTTCCAGCTCCGTCTTCACATTTCCCGCGATGCGATTTTCGAGCAGCACGTCGCACCCGGTGAAAGTGGGCTTCGTGAACCGCGCTGTTTCTAAGGCTGCTTGAATGTTCTGATTAAAATCCACAACGTGCGAAACAAATTGTGCGTGCGCCTGCGCCTGGTTCCATCCGCCCATAATTCCGAACGCGATTCGTATCTGATCCTTTTCCATGAACGCCGGAATAATCGTGTGCAGCGGCCGCTTGCGCCCGGCAATCACGTTCGGCGACGCGGGGTCCAGGCTGAACAGTGCGCCGCGATTATGCAAAACGAATCCGGTCCCATCCGCGACGAGGCCCGAGCCGAATTCAGAATAGTTCGACTCAATAAAGGAAACCATATTGCCTTCGCGATCCACAACGCTGAGATAAGTCGTGTCGCCCGCGCTCGGAGCGGGTGTGCCGGGACCAACTTCGCAATTCGCGTGGTCCATGTCGATTAGTTTTGCTCGCTCGGCGGCATATTGTTTGGAAAGCATCCCGCTCACTGGAAGCTTCGCCATTTTGGGATCTGCGATGTATCGCAGCACGTCCGCGTACGCCAATTTTTTCGCTTCGATCTGCACGTGCAATGCGCGCGCGGTATTCACACCGTACGAATGCAGATCGAATTGCTCCATGATATTGAGCATTTCGAGCGCGCCAATTCCCTGCACATTCGGCGGCATTTCGTACACGGTCCAGCCGCGATACGCTGTGGAAATCGGCTCGGCCCATTCACTCGAATAATCCGCGAAATCTTTTGCCGCGAGCGTCCCGCCATGGCGCGCCGACATTGCCAGAATACGCTTGGTAATTTCTCCGCGGTAAAATGCGTCTCGCCCGCCCTGCGCAATTTGTCGCAACGACCACGCGAGATCAGGATTATGAACAATTTCGCCCAGGCGCGGCGCACGATCGGAAATTAAAAATGTTTTTGCCGCAGCATCATTCTCATGCAAAAGGTCGACGCTGGACGCGAAGTGCTGCGCAATCCACTCGGTCACCGGGTAGCCGTCCTCGGCAATTTGAATCGCCGGAGCCAGCACCTCATTCATTTTCTTTTTTCCGAATCGGTCCAGCAGCTTTTGCCATCCGTCGACCGAGCCTGGAACCGTGACAGGCTCGATCCCGTGCGCCGGCATTTCACGCAAGCCCTTTTGGCGCAGTCTCTCCGCCGATTGCGCGGCGGGAGCCCAGCCGCTGGCATTTAATCCGTAATATTTTCCGCTCTTCGCGTCATAGACAATCGCGAACAGGTCGCCGCCGATTCCATTCCACATCGGCGCAACAACGGTCATCACGGCGTGCGCCGCAATCGCCGCGTCTACCGCATTTCCGCCGCGCTCGAGTATCGCCGCACCCGCCTTCGACGCGAGTGGAGACTCCGTAGCCACGATCCCGCCCTGAGAAATGACCATCGAGCGTCCCTGACCGCGATCCTGTGCCATAGCGTTCTCCCGAATGATCCCCAGGGAAAGAATTCCCAGAATAATTAATATTTTTAAATTAATTTTAAGTTTGTGCATGGCAACCCGTATTTGAGTGCTAATTCCAGTAGGACTGGATTCAACTTGTCTTCTTTTGACTTCTGAAGCCGTTACAAAAAATTAAAACAAGACCGGCGGACGCAAAAATCTATGACTCGGGCACGACCATAGCCAACAGCCGCTTAGGTCCTTCCCCGGTCTTCACCTTCGCTAGCACCTGATGAGTTTTGGCGTCGATGATGGCCGCATCGTTGCTCGCGCAGTTGCTTACGGTCACCGATTTCCCATCCGGAGAAAACCCGATCCAGTTGGGGCATGAACCCGTGGCAATTTCCGCAGAAAGTTTTTTTGTGGCGACATCATATACATACACTCCCCCGTCCGAAAGGCTTGTAACCCACAGTTCTTTTTCGTTGGGTGAGAGCGCAATTCCATGTGTCTCCGTGTGCGGCTCGAGTTCGCAATCCGCGGGCGGCGCCGCGGGCAAATCGACTTTCGCAATCTGTTTCTTGTCCGGGATATTGATAATTTCAAAGCCGTGATAATCCGAGAGCGCAACGTACAAAGTTTTTTCATCACGCGTAACGGCATAGGGCCGCGGAATTCCGCTCGTGGGAATCTTGTCCGTATATTCCATTTTCTTCAGGTCAATGCGATAGATTGCGTTTTCGCCCATGGAGGAAACGTACATGACATCGTTGCGGCCCGTGCTGTAGGCGTTGTGCGGCATCTTCACCGGCAATTCCTTCACAATTTTTCCCATGGGAATATCGATGATCACTACCGTATCGCCGCTGCGATTTGGCACGGCAACGTAGTGGCCATCCGGAGTGGAGGCGCATTGATTCGGCCTGCCCGGGAGCTGAATCGTCGAAGTCACTTGACCCGTGGCTGTATCCACCACTTTGAAAGTTTTCTCCAATTCTATCGTCACAAAAAGTTTTTCTCCGTCTGCCGGAGCACAAACGCCATGTACACGCTTGCCAACTTTGATCGCCCCCGTCACTTTGAGCGTGCCAAGGTCAATTACGGTAATGTCATCGGCCAGACTGTTGGTGATAAACGCTTTCGCGGTTCCCTTTTTTGCGGGCACCACCTTGCTGAGTCCGAATGCCGACAACGCGAGAATCGCCATCACCGCCCAACGCGTGCGTGTGCGCATCGTGTATCTCCTGTTCCACCTTTTCGGGTTTCAATTGGGCCGATTATATAGCCGAAATACGCGCCGTTCCTAGCAGAAGTAGCGCCGGCGTCTCGCCGGCGATTCTTCAAATAATCCATCACAAAAAACGCGTGCAACTACCGTAGCCAGCCTCTCTTGTCCTGAATGAAAACGAAGGATCAGAGGCGGGGATTTAGATGACGCGATATCTAAACCCTCGCCTCTGAAGAGGCGAGCTACAATAAACCGCACCCGAAAATTTCGAAGCCACGGGAAAACAGATGGAAATCAACGGCTGGAATGAACGCTACAGATCGCGTGAACGCCCTGAAGAAGATTTAAGCGCCGAGCCCACTCCGCTACTTGTGTCCACTGCGTCAAATCTCGCTCCCGGCAAGGCGCTCGATCTAGCCTCCGGCGCGGGCCGAAATTCTCTCTGGCTCGCGGAACACGGATGGGATGTCACGGCCATCGATGGAGCTTCCGCCGCAATCGAAATTCTGCGAACGCGCGCCGCGGGCCGCAGCTTAAAAATAAATGCAATCGTCGCGGACCTGGAAAATGGGGGATTTGAAATTGAGCCTTTACGCTGGAATTTCATAGCCATTTGTTACTACCTGCAGCGAAATCTTTTTGAACCTGCCAAGCGCGGCGTCGTTCCTGGTGGGCTGTTGCTTTCGATCGTTCACCTCATGGAACCGGGAGAAGAAGAAAGTCCGTTCCGCTTGCGTCCCGGTGAATTGAAAAAATATTTTGCAGGGTGGGAAATTCTTCATTACCACGAGGGAAAAGCAAACGACGCGGCTCATCGCCGCGCCGTCGCCGAAATTGTAGCCAAAAAACCTCTGCAATCGTAATTCAAAAACACGAAGACTACTTGCTTAGCGTGTCTGCGATCGCCTTGCCGACAACTTGCGTGCTGGCTTTGCCCCCGAGGTCGGGCGTCAGATATTCCGGCTTGGTAAGCACTTCTTCAATAGCGCGCTCAATCGCGGCCGCAGCAGCCGGTTCGCCGAAATGATCCAGCATCATTGCAGCGGACCAGATTTGACCGATGGGGTTGGCAATATTTTTTCCGGCAATGTCCGGCGCGGAGCCGTGCACGGGCTCAAACATCGATGGATGCTTCTTTTCCGGATTCAAATTCGCTGAAGGAGCAATTCCGATGGAGCCAACGACGGCGGGCCCGAGGTCGGAAAGGATGTCGCCAAAAAGATTCGATCCGACGACAACGTCAAACATTTGCGGTTTGCGCACAAAGTGCGCCGTGAGAATGTCGATATGAAATTGGTCAACGCGAATATCGGGATACTGCGCGGACATTGCGGCAAATCGCTCATCCCAATACGGCATGGTGTGGATGATGCCGTTCGATTTTGTGGCGGAGGTGACGTGCGACTTGCGCTTGCGCGCAAGCTCGAACGAAAAGCGCATGATGCGATCGACGCCGCGCCGCGTGAAAATGGTCTGTTGCATGGCCATCTCTTCGGGTGTGTCATTGTAAATTCGCCCGCCGATGTTGGAATACTCGCCTTCCACGTTTTCGCGCACCACGCAGAAATCGATTTCGCCCGGCTTCGCGCTCTTCAGCGGCGAATCAACGCCCTTCAACATTTTTACCGGCCGCAAATTTACATACTGATCGAAGCTGCGGCGGATCGGGATGAGCAAACCCCACAGCGAAATATGATCCGGCACGCCGGGATAGCCGACGGCGCCGAGAAAAATCGCGTCAAACGGTTGCAGCTGCGCAAGCCCGTCATCGGGCATCATCTTTCCGGTCCTCGCGTATGTTTCGCAGCTCCAGTCAAAGTGTTTGAACGAATAATCGATTCCGAATTTCTTGCCCGCCGCTTCCAGCACGCGCAATCCTTCCGGCACAACTTCCTTTCCGATACCATCTCCTGCAATCACCGCGATCTTATAGGTTTTCATTTGTAAAATGCCTGCTCCCCGTTTTTATTTTTAGTGAATTCGTTATTCAATCTTTCCGACCTGTGTCTTCCATAATTCCCACGGTCGTCCAACCGTTGCTTCCACAATCGCCTGCGCTTTGGCCGCTTCGCCAGGCGTCAAAACTTTAATTGTTCCCAGCTTCATGGCATCGGCCTGCACTCGCGCGTTTGTCTGCGTGTAAATTGCACGGTACACGACGATCGGCGTGGAATCCGCCACGGCCACAAATCCATGGCCGCGGATGAGAGCGACACCGCTATTGCCCAGCACCTTGGCCAGCGCATCTCCCAGCTTGTTGTCACGGATCAGCATATCCGTGTCGCCAAATTCCCCATGCGTATCGAAAATTGGCGCGCCCAATCTGAGAAACGCACTGACATGATAAATGGGAAGAAGCGTCGTGCCCGTAACGCTGTAAGGAATAATGTCCGGGGAATGGCTGTGCACGATGGCTTTTACATCAGGCCGCACACGGTAGATCGCGGCATGAATATACCGCTCGACATAGGAATTGCGGCCGCGCGCATCAACGGGCTCGCCGTTGCGGTCATACTCCATAACGTCACTCGCCGTGACGAGTCCCGGCGCCATGCTTCTCGCCATCAGAAAATGACTCGGGTCCTTGTCGCTCCGCGCGCTCACATGCCCAAATCCATCCAGCACGGATTGCGCAAACAGGATGCGATTGGCGTAGACGAGATCCTCGATTAGCTTCGGATCGTTGGCCAGCGATGCTGTCGCCTGCGGCGCAGGCCGCGGCGCGGAAAGAACGATCCCGGAGCAAAGTGCCGCACAAACTGCCACAATCATCCCATTTCTGAAGCGCGACATATTGCTCCTTCCGCAGGACAAGCGCGTCCGTATTTCTCGAAGAATATAAGATGTTATACGGTTTGTTGAATTGTACCAAGATCATCGCCAGGATTTGAAATAAATCGTCGATCATCAGACGAGAGGTCGAGCGTTACGCCAATACAACGACTCGGACTTCGCGCTATAATCTCCCGGCAAAATATTTGGAGGAAAATTCATGTTTACGCGGCGTGAAATTGTGAAAGGCGCAGTCATAGCGGGGGCGGCCGGCCTCGCTTGGAGGCCATACTTGAGTATTGCCAGCGCTTCGCAGCCATCAACCCCCGTGAATTTCGAAGTCCCCGAAGGCGCCTGCGATTGCCATGTGCATACATTCGATCCGCAGCATTTTCCCTACGCGCCCACGCGCCCGTATACGCCGGAACCCATTTCGGTTGGCGAGTTGCAATCGCTGCACAAAGCGCTACACATGAGCCGCGTGATTGTCGTGCAAACCACGGTCTACGGCACGGACAACGCTGGAGCGCTCGATGCCATGAAAAAACTTGGCTCGCGTGCGCGCGGCGTCGCCGTGATTGACGAAAAAACTCCGGATTCCGCGCTGGACGAAATGGATCGCGCCGGAATGCGCGGCATCCGCCTGAATCTCGAAACCGCGGGAGAGACAGATCCTGCCGCAGGGCGCAAACGCTTTCAGGCAGCGGTGGAAAGAATTAAGAATCGGAAATGGCACATTCAAATTTACGCGAGGCTATCTGTGATCGAAGGAATCAAGGATCTGGTTGCGGCCGCGCCCATGCCGGTGGTTTTCGATCACTTCGGCGGGACGCAAGCGGCGCCGGGCGTCGAGCAGCCCGGTTTTAATTCCCTACTGGGATTGCTGAAGAGCGGCAGAGCCTACGTGAAAATATCCGCGCCCTATCGCAGTTCAACTCTGTCTCCTGATTATGCGGATGTCGCGACGATTGCCAAGGCGATGATCGCCGCCAATCCTCAGCGAATTTTGTGGGGCAGTGACTGGCCGCATCCGGGAATCCCCGTGCCTGGACGCAGCAATTCCGAAATTACGCCATTTTTCAAAATCGACGATGGCCAGGTGCTGAATTTGCTTCCGAAGTGGGTGCCGGACGCGGCGACACGCAAGACAATCCTGGTGGAAAATCCCGCGAAGCTCTACGGATTTTGAGGCGCTTTCAGTAGCACAGGCTTCAGCCTGTGGAATTTAGTCCTTGCAAAGCCTAAACCCCACAGGCTGAATTCTGTGCTACTGAAAGCCAAAAACTAATTCTGTGGCGGAGGTGGAGGATTGCCGCCGGAATCATTTCCATCCGGCCCGCCGGGGCCCTTGCGATTCCCCATGCGGTCTTCACGCTGTTGTTCTTGCTTATCGAACTTTTCCTTTTGCTTATCATCCAGCTGTGCGCGAACCTGTTCGTTCGTATCTTTTCGAATTTGCATCATTTTCCCGCGCATGGCTTGCCGGTCCAGGCTGGAGTCATTCCGCAAATCCTCCATCTTTTTTTGCTCATCTACGAGGATCGGCTTGATTTTCGCTTGCTGGTCAGCCGTCAGATTAAAATCTTTCGTCATCCGTTTCAGCTGGTCGTCCGGGGACATGGGTCCTCTGGGCCCACCTCGACCCTGCCCTCCCCCTGGACCGCCTTCCTGATATGGCGCTGCGGAAGATTTGGAAGTCATCAAGGGAACGGCCAGCAATACGGCCAAAATCCAAAGATATTTGTGTTTTGAAGTCATTTTAGAATTGCCCCCTACTGAAACAGTCGGTCATGCAAAATCTGGCACGGGCGAATTGACCGCCGTCCTCAGTATGTATACCCGTTCGAATCGCGCCGGGTTCCACAATTCCTTCGTGGCAGGGCGAACATCAGGGGAACAATACGCTATGGGCTGTCTGGCCGGGGAAATGAAACCAAACCGCGGAATTGATATGATTTATGCGCGCCATGATTTCCATACGAATCGCGACTGAAAAAGATATCGACGCTATCGTCCGTTTGGTCAACCAGGCGTTCCTCGTGGAGCAATTCTTCATCGAGCGCGACCGAACGGATTCCCCGACTGTCCGGACCCTCATGGAAAAAGGAATGTTCCTTCTGGCGGAGGAGGATTCACGCCCTGTCGGATGCGTCTATGCGGAATTGAGAATCGAGCACGGCTATTTTGGAATGCTTTCCATCGATCCGCCGCGCCAGGGAGTCGGCGTGGGGCGCCAACTGGTCGCCGCAGTGGAACAATATTTTCGAGATATCGGTTGCAGATTCAGCGATCTGAAAATCGTCAATGTCCGCACCGAATTGCACGAGATGTACCACCGCTGGGGATACGCCGACACCGGGACGGATGTATATGATGATCCTACCCCCACAAAAATCCCGGTCCACTTTATTAATATGTCGAAACCGCTGGAGTGACCTTCAACGAAGTTAACCAGCAACCTTGCTGAGCGCCGATTCCGATTCCGATCGCACTTTGGATTTGCTAAGCGTGAAATCGTAATTGACTACCAGAAACGGCTCCGCTGAATTTTCTCCTGTAGGGGTTTTCCCCGCCGCATGTTTTTCAAATTCAACGATCAACTTATCCTTCACTCCGAAAACAACATCGGAGTCGATATACTTCGCGCCCTTCTTAAATAAATGCGTGACCAGCGTCTCATATCCCGGAGCGCTGATCAGAAAATGGATGTGCGCCGGCCGGAAGTGTGAAATATCCGTCTGACGAAGCAGATCGCCCACCGTGCCGTCCATCGGGATGGAATATCCCGGAGGCGCAATCGTGCGAATCGCGTATTTTCCGTCCGCTCCCGTGTGGAAAATAGCGCGCAAAACAGGCTCATCAGCGCCCAGCTGCGATTCATAGAGTCCATCGGCATCCGCCTGCCAGATATCAATCTTTGCCCCTTCGATGGGTTTCCCGTCCATGTCCCGCACACTTCCAACGAGAAAAGTTGGCTCGCCGGCGAGCCCCTCCGCCACGTTCGCTCCCATCGCCATTTCGGGAGAATCATCAATATGAAAAGGACCTATGACGGTTGAAGGCGTTGCGCCATCGGGGAAGCGATGGTTCATCGCGTCAACCAGCATGCTGATGCCGAGTACATCGGAGAGAAGAATAAATTCCTGGCGCTTGTCCGAACTAAGCTTACCGGTCTTCGCCAACCATTCGACGGCCATCAGCCATTCATCCTGCTTGAGCTCAACATCGCGCGCAAATCCATGCAGGTGTTTTACGAGTGACTGCATGATCTGGCGAAGTCTGGGTGAGTGGGACGCTTCCCATTGTTTCAGCGCCAGCTCGGTCAAATTTTCTTCGGTAGCGTATGGCATGGAAATTTCCCTCCCGCTTTGAGCTTGTGCAGCCGATCTTCTCGCCGAAAAGCCCCTCCTGTCCATAGCTTTCTAAGAGGCGGCAGGAAAGGTTTGGCTCATTTTCACATTCTAATCATACTCCGGTGAAATTCACCGGAATCATCCAAATCTGTTAAGGTAAACTTATTTTTGCGGCGGCAGGCCACTTGATTCCGCGCAAATCATCACCCCGTTTCTTTTTGTATAGCAAGAAGAGAGAATGGGAAAGAGGTAAGGATTCATGGCGATCCTTGTAACTGGCGGGAGTGGCTACATCGGAAGCGTCACAGTCGAGTGTCTGCTGGCAAAAGGCGAAGCCGTCGTCGTCCTAGACGACCTCGCACACGGACACCGGGCAGCTTTGCCCGCGAATATCCCCTTTTACCAGGGGAAAATTGCCGACCGGGACCTTGTGGCACGGATCGCCCGCGAGCACGCCGTGGAATCTTGCATCCATTTCGCAGCCATGATTGAGGTAGGTGAATCCGTCAAGGACCCCGCAAAATATTTTGAGAACAACGTCGCACAGGGCATCGCCTTCGCCGAAGAGCTGCTTCAAGCCGGCGTCAAACGACTCGTTTTCTCTTCTACCGCCGCCATTTATGGCGATCCGGAAGAAATCCCGATCAAGGAACTAAGCCGGAAATGGCCAAAGAACCCTTATGGCTGGTCCAAACTATTTATGGAACAGCTTTTCAGCGCATATGACCACGCGTATGGGTTGAAATTCGTTGCCCTTCGCTACTTCAATGCCGCGGGCGCCACGGAACGCTGCGGAGAAGACCATAAGCCGGAGTCGCACTTAATTCCAAACGTTTTGGCGGCCGCGCTAGGGCAACAGCGAATCATAAGAGTTTACGGAGATAACTATCCGACCCCTGACGGAACTCCTATCCGTGACTACATTCATGTGGTTGATCTGGCTTATGCGCACATACGTGCGCTCGACTACCTCAGGGCAGGTTGGAACTCAGATTTTTTTAATTTAGGAACAGGAAATGGTTATTCGGTTTTGGAAGTCATCGAGTGCGCTCGCCAAGTCACCGGTCACGACATCCCCATGCAGATCGAACCTCCACGCCAAGGAGATCCGGTCAGATTGATCGCTGACCCCTCCAAGGCGAAATCCGTGCTGGGTTGGGATCCTTCCGTGTCCGATTTGAAGTCGATTATTCAATCTGCATGGAAGTGGCGAGTGCAAAATCCAGGCGGCTACGCCATAAAACAGACGGATGACTGAAATGCCGTGAAGTCCTTCACTCTTCTGAACCAAAACACGATTCTTCGCAACTAAATCGATGCCGTGGTGTTTTACTCGCCATGAGCTAGCGGTGCTGCTGCGCTTTTGTCAAATTGGTATGACCTAGGTGCAACTTGGTAATACTTTTCACTTTTCTGGACGTATTTGGTAAACGGTATAAGCGAGGAGCGCAAATGTGGAGGGATTCTAAAATATAACTCTTTCTTTTTCAATGCTCTACGTACTTGAAAAAAAATGGAACCACTTGGAATGCCAGAGTTACTGTGGCAGATTGATTGCACATAAAGGTTTGAATTCAGGATTACAATTCGCCCGATGTACACGAACGAAAAGTATGTGAATGAAGTTTATGGATTATTAGGACTACGCAACTGGCTCTCTTAAGTTTTTAGGAACAATCACCTCTTAGCTTTAGGCTTAGTTCGACAGAACTTCTGTTTGGCTTGGAAGTTGGTCTGGCAATTCAGGTCTTGTGTGCGCTAAGGGTTCCGACGATGCAACCTCTAGCTGAAACGAATCTGGTGGGAGAGAAAATGGGTAATGGCGATTTGAAGATTCTGCCTCTGGGGCAACGCGAGTCCCAGATAAAGGTGAATGGACAGGGTCAACCGCGTAGGACAGTTGGCTCACAGCCCATGGAAGTTCTGGAAGAAAGAGTCTTCCATTCCATGTTGACGCTCGAGCGCCGGCGCGCGGAACGATCCCGAAAACCGTATGTCCTGATGCTCCTGGACGCGAATCTGGAAAATGGTTCCGCCGAAGGAATTCTGAAAGAAGCCATCAACGTAATTGTCGCGGCCAAACGTGAGACGGATTTGGTTGGTTGGTACAGGAAAGGCGCGATCCTGGGGATCATCTTCACCGAAGTAAGCTTGGAAGGGGAAACTCCTGTTACAGAGAGACTCCGAACAAAAATCGAAACCGCTTTCATCACGCACATGGGAAAAGATCGGGCGTCCAAGATTGCGATTTCCATGCACACTGAAGGCTAAGCGGCCACCTGACCTTAGTAAAGTCCGGCCATACCCAGATAAGTTCTAACCTTTAGCCCCTGCTTGACTCCCAGAAAACGTTGAAGACGAGGTGGCCATCGCTTGCTCCACCGCGTCACACAACGCATGGCCCACCAGAATATGGCATTCCTGGATGCGTGGCGTTTCTCCCGAGGGCACTGCGATCAACGTGTCCACGAGGTCGCGCATTCTGCCGCCGGAAGTTCCTGTTAGCCCAATTGTATAAAGTCCCATGTTCCGCGCGCGTATCAGAGCTTCTACAACATTCGTTGAATTTCCGGATGTGCTGATTCCGACTGCCACATCGCCCGGAACACCCAAAGCCTGAAGTTGGCGGGAGAACACTTGATCATAGCCGTAGTCGTTGGAGATGGCCGTCATTGAGGAAGTATTTTCAGAGAGCGCCACGGCAGGCATCGGAGTTCGTTCACGCAGATATCGCCCAACTAGTTCCGCGGCCAGGTGTTGCGCGTCCGCCGCGCTTCCGCCATTGCCGAAGAACAATGCTTTGCGGCCTGCCCGGTAAGCCGAAATGAGCGCATTCGACGCAGCGATCATCGCCGGTAAGCACGCCTCCAGTAACTGGCCGTGGACCCGAACGCTGCTTTCAATGTTGGAGCGAAGAATTTTTTCAGTCACACACGCCTCCCAGCCCAACAGCAAATTTATAACACTTCTTCGACCGAAAGTGGCGCCGGCGTCACGCCAGCGGTTTTCTTAGACGCACCGCAAACTAATTCCCGCACAAAAATCCCAAAACGAGGAAATACCCCTCACAGATTCAGCGGCTATGAATTCGAAAAGATGCCAGCAAGCTGCGTCTGCCAGTCCGGCAAGCGCACGGAAAATGTTCGGTTCAATCTTTCGTTCGACAGGACAGAGTAACCCGGACGGCTCGCCGGCGTGGGATATTCAATGGCGGGAATGGGAATAACATTGCGAACAATTAAGGGACGACTATTAGTGGCCGCCGCAAACCATGTGACGCTTGCATCAATTTTCCGCGCATGATCCAGAATTGCCTGCGTGAAACCAAACCAGGTCGTCTGCCCGCCCGCAGTCATATGAAAGATGCCGCGAGCATCCGCTGGAGTATGGGAACCGTTTTCATGCTCGAAAATTTGCGACAAAATTTTTGTAGTGGCCCTGGCGATTTCGCGGCTCGTGGTGGGGGCGCCGCTCTGGTCACACACGATTTTTAATTCTTCGCGCTGCGTAGCCAACCGAAGAATCGTCAAAAGAAAATTCTTACCCTCGCTCGCGTAAACCCAGGCCGTGCGAAAAACTAAATTAGACGCTCCCGACTGCTGAATCGCGAGTTCGCCCTCAAGTTTCGTCCTGCCGTACACATTTTTAGGATTAGTCTGGTCCTGTTCCGCGTATGGCGAGGTCTTCGTCCCATCGAAAACGTAATCCGTGGAATAGTGGACCAGAAGAGCGCCGATTTTTTTTGCTTCCTCGGCCATCACGGCAGGCGCTTCTGTGTTCACCGCACGCGCCAAATCTTGTTCTGTCTCGGCTTTGTCCACGGCGGTGTACGCTGCCGCATTCACAATCAGGTTTGGACGAAAGGTGCGGATGGCGCGGCGAATTTCCTCAGGCTTTGAAAGATCGAGCTGCTCGCGCCCAAGCGATTGCACATCGCCAATTTGCGGCAACATCCTGTTCAATTCGCGTCCGACCTGACCGTTGTTTCCAACAAGTAGTATGGCGGGTTTCATGGCTTGGAATATTTAGGCAGGTTATCTGGCGAGACTTCCGCTAGGACCGAATATTTGGCGTCTTTTTCGGAAATCAGAGGGTTGGAAACGCCCCAGGCAATGGCCAACGAAGGATCGTCCCAACGAATGCCATGTTCGTCACTCGGATCGTAGAATTCGCTGCACTTGTACAAGAATTGGACCGATTCGCTCCGCGCGACGAATCCATGCGCAAATCCCACCGGAATGAATATCTGGTTCTGTTTCTCCGCGGAGAGCAGGACGCTGGCCCATTTTCCGAATGTCGGCGAGCCACGTCTAATATCGACGGCCACATCGAAGGCTTCTCCCTCGATCACGCGGCACAACTTCGCTTGCGCATGGCGCAATTGATAATGGAGCCCGCGCAGCGTTCCCTGTGACGAACGCGAGTGATTATCCTGAACAAAAGTCTCGTGGATTCCGATCTCCGCGAACCGGTTTCGGTTGTAGGTCTCCAGAAAAAATCCGCGGGGATCGCGGAATACTTTAGGCTGAATTTCCCAGACGTCCGGGAGCGATGTGTTCACTCGTTGCAATTGAATCCATTCCCCACAAAATCAGAATTTTCTCTAAACAGACGCAATCACAAGTGAAATATGGAAAAGTTTTGAAACCGGTCGGAATCAGGCCCGCCTCATTTGGGGCCTTTGGCCCCGCTTGAGGTAAGCGCGTGCAGCGAAGAATCACGATTTTCGTAGTATTTGTCGTAGTAGGAGAGGTATTCCCCGCCTCGTACGCCGGCCATCCACTTTGTGTTCGTCCGGTACCAATCGATGGTGCGTCGCAAACCCTCGTCCAACAGAATTTCCGGTTTCCACCCTAATTCTTTTTCCATCTTTTCGCAGGTAAGCGCATATCGGCGGTCATGCCCTGGACGGTCTTTCACCGGCGTGAGCAAAGTTTCCGGCTTGCCGATTGACTTCAGAACCTTGCGGACAATGGTCAGATTCTCTTCCACGTCCGTTCCGCCAATATTATAAACTTCGCCAACCCTGCCCCGTTCAAGAACCGCCAGAACTCCGCGGCAGTTGTCTTCCACGTGGAGCCAATCGCGCTGTTGTTTTCCGTCGCCATAAATCGGAAGCGGCTTATCGTCGAACGCGTTGGTGATCATCAAGGGCAGAAATTTTTCAGGAAACTGGAACGGCCCATAATTATTGGAGGAGCGCGTAATCAGAGCGGGAAATCCGTACGTGCGAACGTAGGAACGAACCAGCAAATCCGACCCGGCCTTGGATGCGGAATACGGACTGCTCGGCTGCAATTGCGATTCCTCGTTGGCAAATCCGCCTGGCGGCATGTCGCCATACACTTCATCGGTGGAAATATGGACGAATCGTTCGATGTTCAGTTTGCGCGCCACCTGCAGCATGAAAAACGTGCCGGTCACGTTCGTGGCAATCACGGGAGCGGGTTCGTAAATACTGCGGTCGACATGCGATTCGGCCGCGAAATGCACGACAGCCGTGCACCCTTGCATGGCCTCTTCGAGCGCCGCGGCGTCGCAGATGTCGCCCCGCACAAAGCTATAATTCGGATTATCCGCGACCGACTCCAGATTCGCGAGGTTCCCGGCGTAGGTCAGCTTGTCATAATTTACTACTTTATAATCTCTTTTCAGCGAGAGAATATGCCGGATAAAATTGGAGCCGATAAATCCGGCCCCTCCGGTAACGAAGATTTTCATCGATTCACTTCCCGGGACCCGACGGTCTCCGCCATGTTCATTTTGTTCGCGCCTGTTTCAGCCACAAGTTGATTGGCGCGCAGCAAGGATTCAAACGTGCCGGCATCGGTCCACCAGCCGTCCAGGACTTCATAGGTGAGCTTGTTTTCCTGGCCGTAGAAATTATTCACATCCGTGATTTCCAGTTCTCCGCGCCCCGAAGGCTTCAGGCGGCGAATCTTCTGGAATACGCTACTGTCATACAAATAGATTCCGATCACGGCGTAATTCGATTTCGGGGCTTTTGGCTTTTCTTCAATGCCCACCACATGATTTCCGCGAAGTTCCGCCACGCCAAACCTTTGCGCGTCGGTCACTTCCTTCAGCAGAATTTTTGCCCCGCCATCTTGCTTCTTAAAATTTTCAACCGCCTGGCAAATATTGCCCTCAATAATGTTGTCACCCAAAATCACGCAAATTGGCTCATTGCCGGCGAAAAATTCCGCCAATCCCAACGCCTGGGCGATCCCGCCTTCGCCTTCCTGGTACGTGTAATTGATGTGCTTCAAGCCAAAGTCGCGGCCGTTTCCCAGCAACCTGAGAAAGTCTCCTGCATTCTTGCCGCCGGTGACCAGCAGAATCTCCTCTATGCCCGCATTCACCAGTGTTTGGATGGGGTAGTACACCATCGGCTTATCGTAAATGGGGAGCAGGTGCTTGTTCGTGACTCGGGTAAGGGGATTTAAGCGGCTCCCGGTTCCGCCTGCCAGAACGACACCTTTCATAAATGTCTTTGCTCCTTCTTTAGGATAAAGCCTTTGTTTTACGCTGTTCCGAGGGAAATCAGGCTCGTTCCTGACACAAGGTCGGAGTGAACCACCTTGACGTCCCGGTTACTTTGATATCATCTTTCAATTCGCTGGCAAATACTTTTTTCCGCAAGTTGCGCGCAATAGTGACGTACAGAGCAATAGTAAATCAGGGTCTCACTCTTCAGGCTCGCTTGGTCATGAATTGCCTAGCAGACTTAAAGATGCTGGGAACTCCGAGTTTCGTTGTTCAGAGTTGCGAAATCACCTCACACCGAATCACTCAAAGAAAAGAATGGAAAACATTTGCCCAATCATGGAACATGCGTTGGACTCTCTTCTTCAATTTCAGGATTTGAAGGCCTACGTCCGGAATGTAACTCTTTGGAAACCAAACCATTACCTCACACCCAGTTACTTGTATAGTTCAAGGTAGGCTGGCATCAGCCTTGCAAGTCATCTCTCCGGGAAACCATATCACCCCCCTACTCGTATTTGTCGTCCTAGGGGCATAAGTTCCTCGGATTCAATAGAGATCATCCTTTGGACTCGAGCGACCGAAGCAAGGCCAGATGGCATTCCAGTGGCTTGATCTTCGGTCTGGCATCATTTAGTAGGAGTGAAAATTGGCAAAAGTTTCAGAATTTTTGGAAAAGAGGGCGAAATGACGCAGCGCGAATTGACGCCACAAGATTACGTCGCGATGCTTCGAAGGCGATGGCTGTTAATTTTTATCATGGTCATTTTGGGGCCGCCGCTCGCCTATGGAGTTTCCAAACTTCTGCCCAATCGCTATAAGTCGCAGACTCTGGTACTCGTCTCACAGCCGACCGTCGCATCGGACCTCGTGAAATCTGCGGATACTTCTGACATGAGCCAGCGCCTCTCCAGCATGCAGCAACAGATCTTGAGCCGCAGCCGACTGGAACCGATTATCCGCCAATATGGATTGTTTCCGAAAGACGCTGATCGGAAGCCAATGGAATACCTCGTCGCCGAGTTGCAGAAAGCGATCGAAGTCACTCCCATCCTGCCCATGGCAGAAACTCGCGCCAACAACTTGCCCGGCTTCTACGTAAACGTCACGTTGAGCAATCCAAAGACAGCTCAAGAAGTCTGCAGCACCATTACGTCAATGTTTATCGACGAGAACGTTCATCTCCGCCAACAACACTCCGAAGATACGACCCAGTTTCTGGCGCAACAGCTGACGGAGGCGAAGGCCAAGTTGGATGACCAGGACAGCAAATTGGCGGCCTTCAAGACTCGGAATTTCCACGGACTGCCGGATGATCAGAAGAACAATCTGGATTTGCTGACGGGTTTGACCTCCCAGCTCGATGCAGCGACACAGGCACTTGCGCGCGCGCAACAGGACAAGGGTTTTGCCGAATCGATGCTGAGTCAACAAGTTGCCACATGGCAAGCGGTTCAGGATGGAACCGGTGGTGAGACCCCCGAGCAGCAGCTTGCTCCTTTGCAAACTGAGCTGGCGCGCCTTCAGGCAAGATACACCGATGATTATCCCGATGTCGTCAAAGTAAAGAGGGACATCGCTGCGCTGAAAAAGAAGATTGCAGAATCCGAAAATCAGAAGCCCGAAGACGCCGACAGGACTTCCAGATCGAAAGTAGAACCGCAGCAGATCGCCCAGTTACGCGCGCAAATTCATACTTTCGATCAAGTCATCACAGAGAGAACCAAGGAACAAGATCAGATCAAGAAGCAGATTAGCGTTTTGCAGGCACGCGTCGAATCCAGCCCGATGATTGAGCAGCAATTCAAGCAGCTAACCCGCGACTACCAGACAGCGCTTGAATTCTACAATGATCTGTTAAAGAAACGGGACGAGTCCGCCATGGCCTCCGACCTGGAGCGACGGCAAGAAGGCGAGGAGTTCCGTGTGCTCGATCCTCCCAACCTGCCGGACCAGCCTTCTTTCCCCAATCGTCGTATGTTTGCTCTTGCTGGACTTGTCGGGGGATTGGGTCTGGGATTCGGGCTCGCTTACATTCTTGAAATGCAGGACACGTCTTTCAGGACGGAAAGAGACGTTGAAGTTTCTCTTCGCCTGCCCGTTCTCGGCATGATTCCGGCGATCAAGCCCATGGCTCCGAAAGCGGCAAGGTAACGATCCAGAGTCCAGGCGAATTACCCGAACCGTTGTAACAGGGAAACGCCGTGCCAAGAACATCGAGGGAAAGGAAATCATGAGTCGCATTCACGAAGCACTGCAAAAGGCTCAACAGGAGCGCGCCGTAATGCTGCAAGGCGAAGTCGCAGCATTACCGAGTGAATCGGCAAAGGTCGAAACAGGCGGGGGGGATTCATCCCCGGCTGCCGCCACCAATTTTCTCTCGCATGCATCTGTTCTTGCTGCACCGCACAGTGATTCACTACAGTTTGAGGAACTCATCAAGCACTGTGCTCATCCCCAATGGCATCCGGACCCCAGTGAAAACGTTTTTCTCAACTCAGAATCAGGTTCCCACGGAGCTGAGCAATTCCGCACATTGCGCTCCCGCCTCTATCAACTCCGCGGAAATCAGCCACTGCAAACGATTCTGGTCACAAGCTCTTTGCCAGCCGAGGGAAAGACCTTTTTGGCAAATAATTTGGCGCAGTCTTTTGTACGGAAACAGGATTGCCGGGTTCTTTTGATTGATGCTGACCTGCGCCGATCGCGCCTGCATGTTCCGTTGGGCGCCCCTGTTACGCCAGGCCTCACGGATTATTTACGCGGGACTTCCGCAGAAACGGCCGTTATCCAACATGGTCAAAAAGGTAGCCTGTGCCTCATTTCGGGCGGTAGTCAGGTGGCGGATCCGAGCGAGTTGCTTTCGAGCGGACGACTGAAAATATTGATCGACCGAATGAAGCATGTATTTGATTGGATTATTGTGGATTCTCCGCCATGTCTCCCGGTGGCGGACTCCAGCGGGCTGGCTGACCTGTGTGATGGTGTTCTGCTGGTGGTGCGGGCCGCGTCTACACCCGCGGAAGTAGCTCAAAAAACCTGCAAGGAAATGCAAACTAAGAATTTATTGGGCGTCGTGCTGAACGCCGTTGAGAAGAAACATTCCAGCTCAAATTATTACGGGGAATATGGTTATAGCCATGATAAGGACAGCTCAAAATAATTAAGTGGTAAGGTGACGCAGGGACGAATATTTTGCCTAAATCGTTCCGACCCACCTTCTGACTAGGTCACTCAATTTGATGGGGCTTAAGTCTCATTTTGGGCTGGGCTGTTTCCCGAGTTGGCGGGACGTCGGAATTCATGTGGCATAAGATGGCAAGATTTTTCTCCTTTTCCCTAAAATCTTGATCAACCTTCCAATCCGACACGGCAAGTCGAGAATTAACCCCTTTACTATCAGCATATTCAGAAACTCTCGTTCTGGAACCAACTCTGGCTGAGTGGCATGTCAGATGCACTTATATATTCGATTTCTAAGACTATTACTTGTATTGGGACAAAATGGCGGTAGCTTTGGCCGTCGTGTGAAAGCGAGACTGAAAGAGAATGGATCGTACATACCCTGAAGGTTCGGTTGAATCGCGGACAAGGAATGGCGAGCTGCCATGGTTCGCCGTGCATGTAAGAACCCGGCACGAAACCGCGATTGCCAGCTTTCTGGAAGCCAAAGGGTATGAACAGTTTGTCCCACTTTACAAGTTCAAGAAGCGTTGGTCTGACAGGGTTAAGGAATTAGAGTCTCCTCTCTTTCCCGGGTATCTGTTTTGCCGATTCGATCCTCAGTTTCGGCTTCCGATTCTCAAAACTCCTGGGGTCATCCAGATTATCGGATACAACCGGATTCCCACGCCCATCGATGAGACGGAGATAAGTGCAATTCAAACCGTGATTGAATCCGGCATGCAAACTCAACCCTGGCCTTACCTGGAAGTGGGTGAGCGCGTTCGAATCGGATCCGGATCTTTGCGCGGGCTCGATGGCATCGTAGTGAAAATGAAAGAGAATCACCGCCTGGTGGTTTCTGTAACCCTGCTGAGGCGCTCAGTAGCGGTTGAAATTGATTCTTCGCTTGTCGAACCCTTCAGCAAGGCCGCCGCGTCCAGCGAAGAAGCACAGAACAAATTTCGGAAGGACGTCATCAGCAATATTTTGGTTCCGGCAAGACTCACCTAAGTTTCAACCCGGTCAATAACCCGCGGGGATCCCTTGAAGAATTTGGCTGCTGGCGCATTTGAGGAGATAATCCGAGTAGTCTTGCAGGCAATCCAACTCGTTAAGCCTTTCGATTCCAATGAAAAGTGTTAAAAACAGGTAACAGAACATCTCACCTTGGCTTCCCATTAGGTCACAAATGGTTACATGCAACAGTTGGCTCAGTGAGCTCCGGCCGATGCAATGGGTCTAGCTGAGAGCGTAGACCTCGATGCACTTACACAATGAGTTACTATGCTTGCATGGTAATGAAACAAAGTTAGTTAGCTTCCCCTCGAGAACTGTCTGAATTTTTGAAAGCTTCCCTGCACGATGGTTCGTATCAGGTTTGAGAACGAGTTTTCTCGATTGGAGCAAGCCTTTTCTTAGGCCTTGCCAAGACTCAGATCACGTCTGTTTACCGAGTTTTTAGGTACCGCAGGTCGACTCTTACATACTGCTTCTTTTCAACAAGTTAGATTGCGAGACCTGGGCCGAAACACCGCCGTTCGCGAGATTGCTGTTGGTTCGCAAATTGCAGTACGTCAATACGTAAGAAAAGGTTTGTAAGAGATCGATCGGGAGTTTTATGGCGGTAGCCCATTTGCATGCTACCCAGGAGTTGCGTTCGGCACAAGATCCTCGGACGCAAAGAAAGAAACCATGAGCCAAACGGTCAAGCCAATTTTACAAGACGAGCCCTCTTACAAAGATTACGGCCACTCAAGGCAAGGCTCGGTCCGGGCTATTCTCTCGCCCCCGGACTTCATGCAGCAAATGCTGCCTGAAAATGTTTTTCTCGCCATGTTGGGGCTGGAAAGAAAGCGCGCCGAGCGCTCCAACAAGAAATTCCTGCTTTTGCTTCTCGACGCGGACGACGCCACAAGTATCGAGAGCCGCACCAACATTTTGAACGGAATCATTAACGCGACGGATGCCGTGCGCAGGGATACGGATCCCGCCGGCTGGTACAAGAAGAACTCGATTATCGGAATCATCTTCACGGAACTGGGCGCAGTGGACGATGAAGCAACCGTCAACAAACTGATGGAAAGAATTCGCGAGGTTTTGCCGACTCACGTCAACAAGCGCGAACTTCAGTACATCCATATCACGGCGCATATTTTTACAGATGAGTCGGACGGAACACCTTCGAAGATTCAGGCCGATCCCGCGTTTTATCCGGACTTGTTCTACCAATACAAGGCGAAGAAATTTTCTTTTCTGATCAAAAGAGCCATCGATATCGTCGGCAGCGCCGCGGCGCTCATCGTTCTTGCGCCCATGTTCCTGATCATCGCGGCCATCGTCAAGCTGACTTCCAAGGGCCCGATCATGTTCAAGCAGGACCGCCTGGGGCAATTTGGAAAAACGTTTACGTGCCTGAAGTTTCGCTCCATGCACGCCAACAACGATCTTAAGATTCATCAGGAGTTCATGAAGAACCTGATCAGCGGCGCCTATGAAGGGAAAGGCGACGGCAAAACCAAGAAAGTTTTCAAGATGACGAACGATCCGCGAATCACACGCATCGGGCGATTTCTGCGGCGCAGCAGCCTCGACGAATTGCCGCAATTCATCAATGTTCTGAAGGGCGACATGTCCCTCGTGGGTCCGCGGCCTCCGCTGGCATACGAATACAAGGAATACGATCTATGGCACCGCCGCCGCGTGCTGGAAGTGAAACCTGGAATTACCGGTTTGTGGCAGGTGAACGGGCGCAGCCGCGTCAGCTTCAATGAAATGGTTCGTCTCGATCTACGGTACGCGCGCAGCTGGTCGATCTGGCTCGATATTCAGATCCTGATCAAGACCCCGCTCGCAGTCATATTTGGCGACGGCGCTTACTGATTCGCTGCCCGCTTTTTGCATCACTGGATTTTTCACCCGGAGTTTTTCTCCGGCGCCGCAACAACTGCAGTTCTGCTGAAGTAAAACAGACCTATCCGTACGGCCTGTTTCATTCTGGATTCTCGCTTCGGAGACGCGTATCGGCTCTTCCACGATATAGTTACTTATTAATTATATTAATTCTAAGCATTTTGCCTGCTTTCCACCCCGCACGCAGGCGAGATAGGCATGGTCGAATGTCGGATATTACAGCCCGCTTGAATCCCAATCTGAATGTCAGCACTTTTTCCATGGCTTCTCCCGTGGAGGTCGAACCGCAGGAGTCCCGGGATGCCTCTCCTGAGGCAACCTCGCCGCGAACAGGGAACGGGCGAAAGATCTGGATCGACATTGACAATTCTCCGCACGTGCCCTTTTTCCTGCCCATTATTGACGAACTGAAAAAAAGAGGCTTCGAAGTGGAGTTGACCGCCCGTGACATTTATCAGGTTTGCCAGCTCCTGGATTTTTTCAAACTGGAGTGCAAGGTGATCGGCGGGCACTACGGAAAAAACAAGATTTTCAAGGTGCTTGGCAACCTGATGCGCTCCGCCCAACTCGTTCCCACGGCTGCCGGATTTCATGCCGATCTCGCTCTTTCTCACGGCTCGCGCGCGCAAGTCCTCGTCTGCAAGCTTCTGGGTGTTCCGACCGTGATGATGCATGACTACGAACACAGCACCAAGACGGGCTTTATCGAAGCCGATTGGGTTTTCATGCCTGATGTGATTCCGGGCAATGCCATGAGCAGCAAGCCTGAACAGGTTTGCAAATATCCGGGATTGAAAGAAGACGTCTACGTTCCGGGGTTTGTGCCCGATGCATCCATTCTAGAACAGCTGGGGATTCCGCACGATGCGATCGTCGTAACCTTGCGGCCTCCCGCCACCGAAGCGCATTACCACAACCCGGAAGCCGAACTATTGTTCGCGGAAGCCCTGCGCCATTTATCGGAAAATCCGAATGTGCGCTCGGTCGTCGTTCCGCGAAACCAGAAACAGGGCGATCAATTGCGAGAACAATGGGCTGACCTGATTGCCTCGGGCAGCATGATTATTCCCTCAAAGCCCGTGGATGGACTGAACCTCATCTGGTTCTCCGACCTGATGATCAGCGGCGGCGGAACAATGAACCGGGAAGCAGCCGCGCTTGGCGTTCCGGTCTACAGCGTTTTTCGCGGCAAGATCGGCGCGGTCGATAAATATCTCGAAAAAAACGGCCGATTGACCCTGATTCAGGAAATCAAGGATGTGCGCACGAAAATTCTTTTAGAACGACGTGATCGCCCGGCCCAGCCAGAGAATACTGCTCGTCCAGCTTTGCAAACAATTATCGAAAATATAATTATGATCTTGGAGAAAACATGCCCAGCAAATGGTCAAACCCAGCGATGAGCTCAACGGAACCAGTTTTGATGAACCGCCCGGAAAACGTTCAAGCTGTTATTCATCGGTTGAACACGCTCGCCGTCAACGGACTCGTCCCGATGTTCGATGCTGAAAAGCAGCTGTTCTGTTTCACGTTGCAAAAAACTGAAACTGGCATGGTTCAGCAAGGCATTTCCCCTCGCTATACGGCGATTACCCTGATGGGGCTGCACCGGCTCGAGCAAAGCGGGGGAACATCGCCCATCGACATCCAAAAAGTGTTTGACGGGTTGCTGGTCAATTCCGAGTGGATCACCAATATCGGCGATCTCGGCCTGCTCCTGTGGACCTGCGCGCTCGTGGCGCCCAATCGTCTCGAGGAGCTCGACAAGAAGTTCGATATCAAGAACGCCCTGAATCGATATAACGACACCGTCCAGCGCCACACCATGTATCTATCCTGGTTCCTCACGGGTCTTTCGCATCAAGCCCTGGCGCGCCCCGAAAAGATCGCCGGCACTCGCGAAATTGCCGAGGAAACTTACCGGCTGATTCACCAGAACCAGGGAAAACAAGGAATCTTCGGGCATATTGGCGGCAACAAAGGACTCGCCGGCGTGGCGCGATCGACCATGGGCAGCTTTGCGGATCAGGTTTATCCGATCTATGGCATGACCAAGTTTTCGCTGGCGTACGGCGATGAGAAAGCAATCAAGACCGCGCTCGACTGTGCCCTCACCATTTGCAAGGCCCAGGGATCGCTCGGGCAATGGTGGTGGCACTACGATTCGACGAACGGCCAGGTCGTGGAAACCTTCCCTGTTTTTTCCGTTCACCAGCACGCCATGGGACCGATGGCACTTCTAGCACTGGGCGAAGCCATCCAATCCGATTTCAGTCCCTGGATCTATAAGGGCCTGGAATGGATTGATGACAACGAGCTCGGCATCAACATGAAGGACGATTCCGCGAACGTTGTCTGGCGCTGCATTGGGAGAACCAAGCCCTACAGGTATTGGAACCTCGCCGCGAATTTCCTGACTGGCCGCGAGGATCGTGAATCACGCAACGGCCTGATCGTTTTGCATGAGTGCCGCCCCTACGAACTCGGCTGGCTTCTCTACGCGTTTGCCAACTGGGAACGCGAATAATTAAGGACCACTCCTTAAACCACCACGGTTGGAACCATCGTTGGAATAGTCGACTCTGATTTTTTTCTTTCCAGGACCCCCCTTATGAAAATCATGATTGTCGTTGGAGCAAGGCCGAACTTCATGAAGGCCGCGCCCATGATCGTTGCGATGCGGGAACACAATCGCAAGAGCGCGGGGCTGTCTGCCTCGAAACAACCGGTGGAAACGGAGAAGATCCAGACCATCCTTGTTCACACTGGACAGCACTACGATGAGGCCATGTCCGGATCGTTTTTCGTGGACCTGGAACTTCCTAAGCCCGACGTGCATCTGGGAATTGGATCCGGCTCGCACGCTGCGCAGACGGCGGAAATCATGCGCCGTTTTGAGGAAGTGCTGCAGCAGGAAAAGCCCGACGCGCTGATCGTGGTCGGCGACGTGAATTCCACGGTGGCCTGCGCCCTCGTGGCCGCCAAAATTTCCTATGACGCAAGCGGAGCACGCCCCATCATCGCGCACGTTGAAGCCGGGCTGCGCTCGTTCGATCGCGCAATGCCCGAGGAAATCAATCGCATCATTACCGACCACCTTTCAGACCTACATTTCGTGACCGAAGAGAGCGGCGTGCAGAACCTGTGTCGCGAAGGAGTCGCCCAGGAACGAATCCACTTCGTCGGAAACACCATGATCGATTCCCTGCTGGCCTCTCAGGAAAAAGCGAGCCAGTCGAAAATCCTGGAACAGTTTGGGCTCACCAATGGATCCGCAAAAAACGGTGCGCGCCCTTATGCGTTGCTAACCCTGCACCGCCCATCGAATGTGGATAATCGGGAAACTTTTCTGAGCATCCTGGACGGCTTGCAGGAACTGTCGAATTCGCGACCAATTTTCTTTTCGGCGCATCCCAGAACGCAAAAGCGCATCAGCGAATTCGGTTTGGATTCCTACTTCCAAGCGCAGAATGGAAATCCTGCAGCAAACGGGCATGAGCAAGCTCCGCCATCCAACGGGATTCATATTCTTGGCCCCGTCGCATATCTGGATTTCCTCTGGTTCATGAAACACGCTGAAATCGTGGTTACGGACTCAGGAGGAATTCAGGAGGAGACCACTTGCCTCGGGGTTCCCTGCGTGACCGTCCGGGAGAGCACGGAAAGACCTGTCACCGTTACGTGCGGCACAAACGTGATTGCCGGAACCAGTAGTGAAGATATTCATCAAGCCGTAAAAACACAGCGACAGAAACAATACAGCGGATGCGCCCCCGAGAAATGGGATGGGAAGGCGGGAGCCCGCATCATCGAGACGATCGTAACCGAAGTCACCATGCAATCGAATCGGCTATCCACCACTGCGGACCCTGTCCTCAAATAGCTTTCCGCTTATTGCAAGAAACAAAGTGATGATTTGCTTGCCGATTTGTCCGGGTACAGTGCCAAGGACTGACAATAAACTGGCCTGGCGGACAGTAGCGACGCTTCATCCACGCCATGTACTTTGACCTCGGAAACAGCGGACAGGAGAAACGACTTGAAACGGTTCATTCTAACTTCGGCGTTGCTGAGTTCGGCCCTGGCGCTTTTCGTGATTTTCTTCACCGCAAAGAGTGTTTCCGCAACAACCTATTACATCGCGGCCAGTGGCTCCGATTCAAACAACGGAACCGCGAAGACCACGCCGTGGCTGCATGCGCCGGGGATGCCGAACTGTTCCAGCACCTGCTCCTCTATCACGCCCAAGGCGGGAGACAGCTTTATTCTTCGCGGCGGTGACACCTGGACTTCTTCTTCTTTCCCCTGGACTTGGACATGGAGCGGTTCGAGCAGCAGCCCAATTCAGGTGGGAGGTTTGGATCAGACGTGGTTTGCCGGCGCCTCCTGGACCCGCCCCATCCTTACGGGTGGAGGGACATTTCCGAATGGCGGATCCGCGCAGGTATTCTTTCTGGCGCTTTCCGACGTTTCTTCTGTAACTGTATCGTGGATTGAGTTCACCGGTTTTTACCTCGGTAGCAGCGCTACCGCCTGGGTTGGCTATTTGGATCGCGGAGCCACCGGGACGAATATCACGATCGGCAACAACTACTTTCACGGTTGGAAACATGCGGCGGGAATCAATGAAGGCGATCCTGGCGGGAACGTGACCGCGATTCTATGCCATACCGGAAACACCGATGCGACAACGAGCATCTACCGCAACGCGATTGACGGCAGCGACACGGCAAAAGATGATTTTACCGGGATCTATACCACCGGCGGCTGCGGCGACATTTATCAGAATTATATTTCGTGGATTATTGATGCGGTGAACGAGGGTTCCATCGTCTCATTCCATGACAACGTGCTGGCCAATGACGGCGGCGAGTGTTACGCCGGATGCGCCTCGCACAACAATGTTATGGAGGAAAACAGCGGCCCAACATCCGCGAATTCATTTTTCTACAACAATTACTTTGTCAATCCCGCGTCCACTGACAATAGCGGTGGCATTGTTTTGCAGCTTGCCCCTCACTCCGGGCAAACAAGCTGGTTCTTCAACAATGTCATCACGAACGGACCACTTTATCAGGCGAATGAAGTGGTGTGCGCCGACGCGCTAAGCGGCGGCGGCGGGACATGCACCATTTTCAATAACACAATGGAAGCCGGTACGGATTCGACGCCGCCCGGAGGAATGCCGATTCGTGCCGGATCGTTCAACGGAAGCAAATCTCCGGCTGCTATCAATCTCTACAACAATCATACGATTTCAAGTGCAAGCCCAATGTATACGACCAGCGATTGCACTTCTGGATGCAAAGTAACGCAAAATCCGAATCCGAATCTGATCCAGTCCAAGGCTGCGGCGAACGCGCAAGGATACACTCTGGCTCAAGCCTTTTCATTCTCGCCAACTGCATCGTCCGGCGCGACCGTGGGGTCTGGAGTCAATGAAACTTCGTTGTGCACCACAATCTACAGTTTAAATGCAGCTGCCGGCACCGCATGCCAGTCGGATACCACCTACGGCATCGTTTATGACACAACAACCCATACGGTGACTGGTCCCGCGCGAACGACGGTAGCACGCCCATCGAGCGGCGCCTGGGATGCGGGAGCGTATCAATGGAATAGCGGTTCGGGGACTCAGCCAAATCCTCCGACAAACGTAAAAGCTGTGGCGCATTAAATTATCGGATGGTTGACGAGAACAAATTTCGAGGAACGACAAGCAGATGGAAAGTTGGCAATCCGCAACGCAGGCTTGGAGATTGCCCACGGCGCAAAGACCGTCCAGTTCGATGATTGAAATGACAATGACTGCCGTGAAAAAGACACCTGGGAAAAGTGGAAGAGGAGAACGAAGGCGATGTCAAAACTAATACCTAATGCAATCTTCCTATTGTTGGCCCTTTGCTTTGTGGCGCCCAGAGCTATGGGGCAGAGCACGTATTACATATCCAGTTCTATCGGATCCGATTCAAACACATCTGCGCAGGCTAAGTCCAAGACGACTCCCTGGAAGAATGCACCGGCAATGCCAGGAGCGAGCGGTAACGCCAATTCCTATAAGCCTGTGGCGGGCGACAAGTTCATCTTCATGGGATGCGATACCTGGACATTCAATGGATCATGGAATTGGACTTTCAGTGGCACGTCCGGCAACAACGTCTCAGTTGGCGGACTCGACCAGACTTGGTACAACACGTCTGTATGTCCAAATGCCTGGAATCGTCCTATCTTGAGCGGTGGCGGGACATGGCCGGGTTCTACCGCTGCATTCATGGTCAATATAGACGCCTCTTATCTGGAAATCGCATGGTTTGAGTGGACAGGATTTCACTACAATTCCGTCAATACCTCAAACGAGATAGGAATTATCTCCTTTGGCAGCGGTGATTACCGTCAACTTCACGATAACTATTTCCATGGCTGGAGTCACGCAGCCGGAGCAACTGAGAACGAAGATGTTAACGTAATCTACAGCGGCGCTGCCCATGACCGCATATCCTACAACGCTTTCGATGGAGCGGATACGGACCAACGCAGCACAGGGGCCATCTATGCTGGTGCAGAAGGGGAAGAAATAGACCACAATTACTTCGCCTACCAGAACGACACGATGAACTTCCTGGCCACGCTCGTCCATGACAACACGTTCAACAACGCTGGTGTGGTCGAATATATCGGCGCTAACGATCACAACAATGCGATGGAATCCAATCAAGACCCAGCCAGCGGGATGCTTGTATACAACAACTACTACTTCCAGATCATGGGTGGACCTAACTGTGGCAACCCTGCCGGCGACATGAACACATGCGGGGGCGTGGGTATTCAAATTGCGCCGCCCGCAGGCGCAACCAGCTATTTCTTTAATAACGTAGTTGCGGATGCTTCACCCGCTGGAAACAATGTGATGTGCGAGCAGTCGATCACCAATCCAGGCGGTACATGCTACATATTCAATAATACCGAAGAGTGTGGAGCGGACAGCTCGCTCCAGAATGGGGAGTGCGTGCGACTCGGCGGCCTAAGTGGAAAATTGCCTGTGGAAACTCTCGTTAACAACCACTTCATAACCGATATTACCCCTGCTCCTTCCGGAACCAATCTGGTTACACAGACCAAGGCCACTGCCAATGGACAAGGTTATACCCTGGGACAAACATTCAGTTTCTCACCTACAAGTCCCAATGGCGCCACCGTTTTGGCTGGTGCAAATATGACTGCGACCTGCCAGGCAATCGCGAAGCTCAATCAGGCTGCCGGCACAGCATGTCTCAGCGACACCACGTACGGCATCAATTACAACACGGTCACACACCAGATCACTGGATCGCAAAGAACCGCGGTTGCCCGCCCCACCAGCGGACCGTGGGATATTGGCGCATACCAGTTCAACGGCGTGAATGCGTCAAAGCCGAATCCGCCGACAGGTCTCACGGTCATTGTTCACTAATTTTGTTCAATTATCTTGCTATAGATAGAAATCTTGATTTACGAGTTGACTTACACTGCGCGGGGAATTTAGGCCAGATCGAAAAATGAGTGTGATTGCGCGCCGGCACGTTGAAATTGCCCAACGTGCTTAACGGCTGACAATGCCGGGAACGACCTCACCGATTCATTCAAGCACGACTCTGAAAACATCGTTGCGAATTACCAATCTAAGCTAGACATAAGAAGCGTGAAACATACTTGCGCGGTTTTTCTGCTGAAAATACTTTCAGCGCGAAATACACGCTAGATACTGCTTTCAATCGCATGGACCTTTGCAAACGGGAGGTAACAAATGGAACTTAAATCGAATTCCGAGTGGGTTGAATGGGGTCGAAGGGACCCCCTTTTCGGAGTGGCCAGTTGGGCAAACAAGAACGTCGAGGGCGACTCGCCATGGACCGATGCCGAGTTTTATGCACTGGGCGAATCGGACTGGCAGGATTTCAATGAACGGTGGGCAAAATACGGTTATACGCCCGGGACATTTGTCGAGATCGGTTGCGGCGCGGGACGAATTACGAATCAGCTCTGCAAGGCGTTCGAGAACGGTAACGCTCTCGATATTTCAGAGGACATGATTCGTTATGCGTCCTCCCGCGTCAGGGCCGACAATGTTCAGTGGCATACCACCAAGGGCATTGCAATCCCCCTCGAAGATAACACTGTGGACGGCGCATTTTCTTGTCACGTCCTTCAGCATTTGCCTTCTGCTGAAGCCGGCTATACCTACTTCCGGGAGGTCTTCCGTACACTGAAGCCGGGTGGATCGTTGATGATCCATTTGCCAATTCATGTATTCCCCACCATTACGAGCGCGAAATTCGTTCAGCTCTGCAATTTTCTTTACCGGCAATTGCTCTCCATTCTCGATCTCCGGTCAGGTTTGCAGCGTTTTCTCATGAAACATGGCGGAACGCCCCCTATGCTGGGAATGAGTTATGAACAAGGCGCGCTCAACGAAACCTTGATGAAAATGGGGTTTGAACGCGTCGAATTCGCAACGTTTCCGCTTAGAAGCAACGGCGGCCTCATCCAGTTTGTCATGGCAACAAAGCCTAAAAATTGACGAATCGTAGATTCACATTGCGTGAAATCAATCGAATGTTCGCCAGTCAGCCTGGTTTCCGATCAAGTTATTCAATCCGGCCAAAGCAGGTAAGGAATTGCGGGCTCCGATCGCCGGAGAGTTTTAAAACTTGTTCAATTTAAGAACGCAGGATAAGCGGATGACCATCATTCTAGTGGTCATTTTCCATGGCGTGCGAGGAACTGCTAATCCCGACGGGTATTCGGTTTAAAGATATCTAAGTAGGTTGAGTATTTTGGAGCCTGTTATATGAAAAATATGATCGCAGATCCATCCCCCTCCGACGCACCCGATTTGGACGCATCAAGTCCTGGGGCAAAGTCTAAGACAGCGGGAGACCATCTAACCAGCGGGCGACTGCTTGCACGAAGTACCGTGTGGAACCTCGGCGCGAGCGTGGGGTCCATTTTAATTGCGCTGGTTTCAGTGCCAGTTTTGTTGAAGTACCTTGGGACCGACCGTTTCGGAGTCATCAGCTTGATCTGGATCGTCGAGGGTCAATTCGGTGTTTTTGACCTGGGTCTTAGCGCGGCGCTGACTAAGTTGGTGGCAGAAAAGTTGGGACTGGCCAAGGACGAGGATATCCCCGCCATTTTTTGGAGTGTGGTTCTAATAATGGGTGCGATGGGGCTGGTGGCGGCTGTCATCCTGCGTTTATTTTCACCGCTGCTTGTGTATCATATTTTAAAGGTTCCGCCCAAAATCGCGCTGGAAACCTTACTATCTTTCCATTTCGTAGCCATCTCATTGCCAGTCGTCATTAGTAGTGCGGCTCTACGTGGTTTCCTGGCCGCGTATCAAAGGTTCGACCTTCTTAGCGCAACCCGGTTGCCGATCAGTTTATTTTCATATCTTGCGCCGCTCCTGGTCCTTCCGTTTTCAAGGACACTAGGTCCCGTCGTTCTCGTTCTTGTTATTTCGCGTTTTATTGCGTGGGCGATTCACTTCGTCTTATGCCTGCGAGTCACGCCCGCATTGCGTCATGCGATAACAATAAAGGGCGCCCCTTTCAGGCACATGTTTTCCTTTGGCGGATGGATGACGGTAACGAATATTGTGAGCCCCATCATGGTTAGCCTAGATCGGCTTCTTATCGGGGCGTTAATCTCGATGTCCGCGGTTGCTTACTATGCAACGCCGTATGAAGCCGCCACGAAAATGTGGATCATTCCGAGCGCTATCGCTGCCGTCCTGTTTCCAGCGTTTGCGACAGCATTTGTCCATGATAAAAATCGCGCGGCGATGCTCTATGAAAAAGGGGCGAAATACATCTTTCTTTCGCTATTTCCAATTGTATTGTGCGCACTGGCCCTGGGGCAGTTCGTTTTGCATCTCTGGCTTGGCTCTACATTTGCGGCCCAGTCCACGACAGTTCTACAAGTGCTCGTTGTTGGTGTCTTCGCAAACAGCCTGGCTCAAGTCCCATTTTGGCAAATTCAGGCCGCTAATCGGCCTGACCTGCCAGCCAAGGTTCATCTCGTTGAACTTCCCTGCTACCTTTTGTTATTTTGGGGATTGACCAAACAATTCGGCATTGAGGGTGCTGGAATAGCCTGGGCGTTGCGGGCTACCATCGATTCCCTAATTATGTTTTGGCTTTCTGGCCGGCTTCTCGTGGAAAGCAAGGCAGGCACCAGGCGGCTTCTGTGGATGGTGCTCTCGGCTTGCCCATTTTTCTTGTCAGCGATCTGGGTCAGCAAAAATGTGCCCGCGGCAATGGTTTATGTTCTTATCGTCAGTGTCGCGTATGTATTTTACGCATGGTATTCATACCTGACGTCAGATGAACGCGCCTTTGCGCAAAGGATTGCTCAGTCCCTATCATTCGGGCGGGGCCCAATCTTGAATCAAGTCGAAAAATCTTAGAAATGACGTTGCATCTTAATGAAAGGCCAGCTTCCAGGCTTTGAGCCGAAGTTATCCATCGTCCAACCTAGGATCAAGCAAAATGGCTACTCCACAAATTTCAGTCGCCATGTGCACCTACAATGGTTCTAAATACTTGTGGGAGCAATTGCAGAGCATCGCTTCGCAAACCCAGCTTCCCAGTGAATTGGTGATCTGCGATGACGGCTCTGCTGATAATACGGCTCAACTCCTTCAGACTTTTGCCGCACAGGCCGCATTCCATGTTCAAGTTGTCAGCAATAAGGAGCGGCTGGGGCCGGCTAAGAATTTTGAGAAGGCGATCCGACTATGTACCGGCGATATAATCGTTCTTTCTGATCAAGACGATATTTGGAAGCCTCAGAAACTCGCGACACTCTTGTCTGCTTTTGAGGAGCATCCTGAAGCCGTATACGCTTTTTCAAACGCGGAGTTAGTGAATGCAGATGGGACGCCGCAGAATTTACGGCTGTGGGACACAGTAGAGATCCGAAAAAATTGGGAGCGTTTCTCCGGCCCTGAACAACTGAAAATCCTGCTCAAACAAAATGTGGTCACCGGCGCAACAATGGCGTTTCGTTCCAAGTTCAGAGATATTTTTCTCCCGGTCCCACCGGGTTGGATGCACGATTACTGGATCGCCGCCCTGGGGTCAGCTCTGTATACGGGAATTCCTATACCGGAACCTTTGATTCTGTACAGGCAGCACGCTATGCAGGTCGTCGGAACCGTTAATAAACCCCTCCCACAGATGTTGGCCTCGCTTGCGTCCAACCGTAACAGCAGGGTGGAAAAGGTGGAGGCTTTTCGGGTTTTTTTCGAACGCATCCAAGGCGTCTCTGAACTGCTTCCATGTCCCGACGCATCACTTCGACTGATTCAGGAACAGAGAATCCATCTCTTAAACCGCGAGAAGATCAGGTCGGCTCGAAGGGTCGCAAGAATTTCCAAAGTACTTATGGAAGCATTTACCGGAAGATATCAGCGGTATTCCGAGTCATGGCGAAGCATCGCACGCGACCTGTTAATGCAATAGTGCCTGGAAAATATGTGCTAACCCCTGCTAAGTTAATCGTAAATAGGATGATAGGGGCGTCTGGGAACATTAAGCGAGGGATAGCGCGTGGAACCTGAACATCTACATTTCGGAGGCGGGCCGGGGCAGACTGTCGTCAACCCCGTTGTATTGCTGGTGGTCTTGATTGCGGGGATTTTGATCCTAAAGTTGCCCCGAACCAAAGCTATCGTGCCTCTTCTCGTGGTTGGCCTGCTAGTCCCGATCGACCAGATTATCGTCTTGGGCGGAGCTCATTTCCCAATGCTTCGAATTCTGCTGCTCTTCGGGATGGTTCGATTGGCCTGGGCAAAAATTGGATCGAATGAAAAAATTTTCAGCGGCGGAATAACCCGCCTGGACAAGACCATAATCGTTTTCGAGCTCTTCACTTTTTTCAATGCAATTCTTCTCTGGCAAGATTCGGGAATGCTCGTTCGGCAGCTAGGCGATCTTTATACCTTGTTCGGATTATATTTTTTGATGCGATATCTAATCCGAGACCCTTCGGATGCGGATAAGGCTGTGCGAACTCTGATCTATGTTGCCGTTGTTGTCGCAGGCATTATGTCCTACGAACAGTTAACGGGGCACAACCCTTACGCTCTGCTTGGAGGGGTGCATGCCTCTTTTTACGGTTCCCTGATGGTGAGAGGCGAGCGCTTGCGGGCATTAGCCGGGTTCGGCCACTCAATTCTCGCCGGCACGTTCGGGGCAATTTTGGCACCGCTCTTTATTGGCTTATGGCTGAAGGACAGGAAGAATCTGAAGCTTGCCCTGGTTGGGCTGGCTGCATCGACGGTGATCGTGCTGGCCTCGGCATCAAGCACACCCATCCTGGCTTACGCGGGAGGCATACTAGCCATTTGCATGTGGCCCATGCGCAACATGATGCGCCCGATCCGATGGGGAATCGTCATGCTCCTCGTTTCACTGCACATCCTGATGAAAGCGCCTGTTTGGCAACTGATTGCTCGTGTGGATTTAGTGGGCGGCTCGTCGGGAGACCATCGCTATCAACTCGTGAATCAGTGCATTTTACACTTTAAGGATTGGTGGCTCTTTGGAGTGAAGGACACGGGTGCATGGGGTTGGGATATGTTCGATACAGCCAATCAATATGTCAGCATCGCGGATTCCACGGGGCTGATCCCCTTCCTTCTTTTCGTCGCAACTATCGTCTATGGGTTCAAGTTTGTGGGCAAAACCTGGAGGGCTTCGATCGGGAATAAGGATATGGCGCTCTACAACTGGTCGCTGGGAGCCGCGCTGTTCGCAAACGCGGTGGCATTCTTCGGAATATCTTATTGGGACCAAACCCAGGTGGTGTGGTACACATTCCTGGCCATCATTGTTGCTGCTTACTTCAGTGTCCCTGCGGAAGCCACCGCAACGGTGCCTGGGCAAGTGGAGCCGGCCAAGGTTGTAATGGCATTGCGCCCTGCTTACGCGTCGGAAAACTCCAAACCGCTCGAATCTTATGGACGCATGGTCACTGGGCGATTGTCAGCGAAACCCATAAGGAAATAAGTCTTTCGACAAGAATTTGTGATTGATCCATTTCATGCGGCGCTAAACCAAACGTGTCTTCGTAAATGACACCGGGCAGCCTGCGTAGGTTAATTAAAAATGATTACAAGCTCTCAGACAACCCAAGAGCAACAAATTGACTCCAAGGTTCCCGTGACCAATCTTTCAATCATAATCGTTAGCTGGAACACCAAGAAGTACATGGAAGAGTGTTTGACCTCATTGGGTACGATCGACGGAAATCTCTCCGCGGAAATCATCGTTGTGGACAATGCCTCCGCCGATGGCACGCCTGAGATGATTCGCACACAATTTCCCAATGTGAAGCTCATAGAAACTGGCGCCAACCTGGGCTTTGCAAAGGGAAATAATGTCGGGATTAAAGAAGCGACCGGCGAATATATTTGCTTAATCAACTCGGATGTAAACGTTCCCTCTGATTGTCTGCAGAAAATGTATTCTTACATGGAACAGCAGCCCACCATCGGGCTTTTGGGGCCCGGAATGTTACGAACGGATGGGCGTGTGTACCGTTCCGGAATGCGATTCCCGACTCTTTGGAATATTTTCGTGCGCGCTCTCTTTTTGGACTCCATTTTCAAAGGTAATGGGCCATTCGGCGGTTTTCTGATGAAGGATTTTCATTTTGACCAGATTAGGGATATGGATGTGCTGAACGGCTGGCTATGGATGGCCAGGCGGGACGCCTTGAAAAAGGTTGGGCCGCTCGACGAGCGCTTTTTTATGTACGCGGAAGATGTGGACTGGTGCCAGCGATTTCATCTGGCGGGGTGGCGAGTGGTTTTTTATCCCGAAGCCAAGGCGATTCATTACGGCGGGGCCAGTTCCGCGAACGCGCCTTCAAGGTTTAATGTCGAATTGCAGCGTGCCAATCTGCAATACTGGAAAAAATATCATGGCCGTTTCTCCATGTTTCTTTACTTGATGATTGGATTCTTAAGTTACGCCGTCAGAGCGATAGGGTGGGCCATCGTATTTCTAACGAAAAAATCCTCGCGGACCAGGGCAAATAATGAAGTAAAACAATATTTGAAATGTCTACGCTGGGTTTTTGACTTCAGCACCCTGAACGAACTGGTGAAACAATGAGCGAACCCGCGAAAAACAGGCGTGCTTACGTTCTGGCAACCGCAGCATACAACGAAGAAGAAAATATCGAGAAAACGATACAGTCCATGCTCGCGCAAAACGAGTTGCCGCAAAGGTGGGTCATCGTTAGTGACGGCAGTATTGACGGGACAGATGAAATCGTCCAGCGCTACGCGGCACAGCATGATTTCATCCGTTTTTTGCGTGTAACGCGGCCACCTGGGAGAAGTTTTCGCACCAAGATTATGGCCCTGCAGGCCGGCATTCAGCTTCTGGCGGACATTCCTTTTCAATTTATCGGAAATTTAGATGCCGACATTTCAATCGGCCCGTCATATTTCGCGGATCTGATCGACAAGTTTGAAGGGAATCCCACACTGGGCATCGCCGGCGGGTTTGTTCACGAAGGAAAAGACGGAGAGTTCCACACACGCAGCAGCAACCGGGTATATTCAGTAGCCCACGCTGCCCAGCTTGTCCGTCGGGAATGCTACGAAGCGTTCGGAGGCTATGCCGTTCTCGAATACGGTGGCGAAGACTGGCATGCGCAAACTTCGGCCAGAATGTTGGGCTGGTCAGCGGAAGCGTTCCCGGAACTCCCAATCTCGCATCACAGGCCCACAGGGACAGGCGACATCCTGGTTCGACACAAATTCCGCCAGGGAAGAATGGATTATAGCTTTGGCAGCGATCCCATCTTTGAAACTTTCAAATGTCTGCAGCGCCTTGGCGAGAAGCCGCTCATCCTGGGCAGTTTCGCAAGACTGGCGGGCTTTTTCTGGTCCTCGATCATCCGCGAGCCGCGCCCGGTAACCGCGGAATTTATTACTTTTTTGAGAGCCGAACAGAAGCAGAAAACGATGTCTCTTCTCCATTTGAATCGGCGACCCGACCGCTCATTCGGTGTACACTAGCGCATAACCGCAGTTGGAGTGGAACTGCTCAAACGGAGTTGAGCAAGATGCGGCGGCTGGCGAGAAATGCATGCGTACTCATATCCGGCGGGACCACTCGCCGGGGCGAAGCCCATCCTGTAATATTAGTGAATTTACTGATTGCGGTTGGAACTGTCGAGAATGAGGGCTCGGCGATCAGCTGCAATTTTCTTCAGCCCGGTGGATATCCACAGCAAACTTCATTTTCCGGATCCGGCTCGTGCTCTGGCAATCGGCATTTGTTGCGATTTTTAGTAGCGCAATGAAATACCCGCAGAGTTTCATTGCTGTCAACTATGAACGGATCTCATTCTTTGTCCGGCTTGGTTTAGATATGTGTTTCAGGCATTTTCTGAAGCTCAACTTTTCCGCCACACAAAGATTGCGCTTTCGTTCAGAAAGATGGCCCAATGAAAGACCAGCTTGAGGACAACCTGTTGCGCTTGATCAAACTTTCCGTCAGCCTGGGCTACTTCCTGTGTATAGAAGCAGGAAATGCAATCCGCTCACTGATGGGAAATACACCCGCGGGCACGTGTGTCGTAATTCACTATCATGCGGTAGCTCCCGAAGAACGAAACCGTTTCGCCGCGCAAATGGATATCCTGCTGCTCCACGCCAAACCCATTGCTGCAGATCATAATGAGCCATTGCGGCCCGGCCAGAATCATGTCGCGGTGACATTCGATGACGGCTTCATGAGTGCCGTGGAGAATGCCATACCCGAACTCAAGCAAAGAAAAATTCCTATGGCTTTTTTCATTCCACCTGGCCTGCTTGGAACTTCTCCTCATTGGCCCGGCTATGGGCTTGAGGGGGGCGACCACGAGACCATTGCCACCGCGGAATGTTTAAGACAGCTGCCGTCCGATTTGATTTCGTTTGGATCCCATACAATGACCCATGCGTGGCTGCCGTCCTTATCCGACGAAGAGGCGAAGTTCCAAATTTCCGCATCCCGTGCTGAATTAAAAAAGCTGTTGAATCGGGATATTAAGCTCTTTAGCTTTCCCTATGGAGCCTTGAACTGGCGCTTGGTGGAATTGTGCCGCGAAGCCGGCTATGAACGAGTTTTTAGCGTTTCGCCCACGCCCGCTTTTACGGATCCAAAAGAATTTGTTACCGGCCGCATTGCCGTGAACCCCACGGATTGGAAGCTTGAGTTTCGGCTCAAGATCCTCGGCGCATACCAATGGCTGCCGAGAGTCATCGCTTTTAAGCGGAAGCTTCTTGGAAGACATTTTGATGCGAAAACTGAAATCTCACAACTGAGCAAGGAAACACGGTCCGAGCAATATGGCCTCAATTGAAAGCAGAGTAACGAACGCGATTCTTGAAAAGATCAGGTCGCGACGAGATGCGTCCGCCGATCCTGCAAACGAGGCAGCGGGACCAACTTCGCTCGTGCCCGCTAAAATCCGCGAGGCAAAGCTCTCGGATTATCAGGCCATCACGGATCTGAAACAGCGCTGGGGCCTGACCCCGGATCCGCTGGATAACTGGAAGCATTTATGGGAGCGCAACCCGGCGCTGAAGCAAATGAAGACGAGCGGTGCGATTGGCTGGGTCGTGGAAGCGGAAGGAAAAATAGTCGGTTACCTTGCGAGCATTTCCTCTCTCTATCATTTTGAAGGCAAAACGTTGACCGCTGTTGTAGGGTCGGGATTCGTGGCTGAACCCGCCTACCGCGCACATACCGTCAGGCTGATGGCTGCTTTTTACGCTCAAAAACCTGTCGACCTGTACATTTCCACGACCGCAGTGGAGGCTACCGGAAAAATCGCTTGTGCCTTCGGGTGCGTGCCCATGCCTCAGCCGGATTATGAGACTGTAATTTTCTGGGTATTGCGGCCCTACCCTTTTGTGCAGACGGTGATGAAAAAACTGCAAGTCAAGCCGGCGCTTTCCACAATTGGCGGCGCCTTCGCTTCGATTGCCGTAAGGATGGACAAGATTTTTCGCAGACGCTACCCGCGAGGATCGGCGAAAGAACTTAAAGTAAGCGAAATCAAAACCACCGAAATCGGAAATGAATTTGAAATTCTGTGGAATGAAAAGCTTGCTGAAGGCGCCCGCCTGCTTGCCGATCGCAGTCTGGAATTTTTGCAATGGCACTACAATCTCCCCAACGACGGAGCAAAAACAAGCGTGCTTTGCTGCCGCAAGAATGGCCAACTGGCAGGCTACCTGACGATTCGCGATGAAGCGGGAAACTCGAACGGGCTGCGGCGATCCTGGGTGGTGGACATGATCGTGAAACAGGATGATCCGGAAATTATACGGGCCCTAATATCCGCGGCTTATAAGCATGGAAAAATAGCGGGAAGCCACGTTCTTGAATTACAGGGATTCCCCCCAAACATCCGCAGTTTGTGTGCGCAGTGGAATCCGTACTCGCGAACATTCCCCGCCACTCCTTTTTATTACAAAGGCGCAAATCCGGCGTTGCACAAAACGCTTTCAGATGGTGCGCTTTGGTATGGCACTCCCTTTGACGGCGATACAACCCTCATGCCGGAGATTTAAAGGAACGGAAAGTATTCCTGGTCCGCGCGCATCTTCTTGATCAAAATCAGTTCGCACTGCATCGCCTGCCGGTAACTTCGCAAAAATAGTCCTCTTCGAAACATTCGCACCCAGCTAACAGCAATATCCCGCCAATTTTTCTCCACGCAAAAAACTTCACGTAAATTATCACCGCTTGCAGCGCGAGCACCCTACGCACAACACTTCAATTCGTCATCTTCCCTGCCAGATTGAATCTCATCGTTTCTGGAAACCATTTGGCTCTGCTGACATCCTCGATAAGGCGGTGCACGATTATGCACCTGACAAAAGTAAGGCAACGGCGAATGATTTACACATGGACGCAAAGCCTACTACTTCTTCAACTTACCGGAAGACGCTGCGCGAATCTGACGCCTCAAGTCTTTCTTTATCGACGCGATGAATTTCCGTGTTGGTACCCGGTGCAGCATCTCACGCTTCTTCTTTGAGTCCACGGAGCCTCCAAATGAACCCACGAAATCTAACTGACGTAATCTCTCGGTTTGGTACTGACGAACAATGTCGTGAACTGCTTGGACGGCTTCGCTGGCCCGAAGGCCCGCGCTGTCTGCGATGTAATGCCGATGTCGTAGAACTCGAAACCGACAAACAGCTTTTTTACTGCAAAGATTGCGACTATCAGTTCACCGTAACCGCTGGCACGATCTTCAATGACAGCCATCTTCCTCTGGAAAAGTGGTTCCTCGCAACCATGCTTCTCTGCGAAGCGAAGAAGCGAATGTCGGCCTGCCAGATTCAACGCACGCTCGGAATCGGTAGCTACAGAACCGGATGGTATCTCTGCCATAGGATTCGCGCTGCAATGGCAGAAGCGGACAAGCCGATGCTCGATGGCACGGTCGAAATCGATGAAACCTACATCGGTGGAATTAACCGTGGACGTGGCCGACACCGCCGACTGGAAAACAAAGAAATCGTCGTTGGGATTTGGCAGCGAAACGGAGAGCTTCGATTATTCCATTCCAAAGACGTGAAAGCGGGTACTCTCGCGAAATACATTCCTGAGAACATCAGCGAAGACGTGATCGTGACCAATGACTATCGGTCCTATCCATTCGCAATGCAAAGGGCTGGCGTTAGTAGAGAAAAACACAAGACCATCAATCACAGCTGAAACGTGTACGTCACGGCTGGTAACATTCACACGAATACCATCGAAAACGCCTTCTCTCTGTTCAAGCGTGGCGTGCGCGGAACTTGGCATCATGTGAGTGCAAAGCATCTGGCGGCCTACCTCGAAGAAATGGGCTTCCGGTTCAATCGCCGAAAGAATCGTGACTTGTTCCTGGATACGCTCCGTAATATGGTCACTGCTCCGGTTCTGACTTTTTAGAAACTGACGGCTTGAAGCTCTCATGTTCTGTTTTTGACTTTTGAAGCCTCACCGCCTGCACGCTTTGGTTTTGTCCTTAGTGCATTGCCATCGCACGATCTTGACTCCTACGTGTAGTTTTGGCCGTGTGTCCTTAAAGGTGACGAGAAAATCCTTACCATGAATCTCTATGTAATTGAGTGCTGCCTGCTCGGGTTGTTCCTGCGTGGCTTCTGGATTGTCGTAGGCGTGCGATCCTATGAGGTTCACTAGTGATCCATTTCAGTCCATTTTAGTTATGTCGGAGATGAGTAAATCAGGAAACTCCGAATGAGCCTCACAGTCTTTTAGTTCACCCTCATCCCACTAGTCGAAGTACACGCTCCATTTCGTCGATTTTGGCGGCACGGATTTCGGCTTGGACGGAGAGGTTTGGCCGCGAATGGACAATGTGGCCGTCAGCAATCCGCACGCTGCCAGAATGATTTTTCTCATTGTTTACGTCTGCCTCATTTCTTTTTTGGCGATTTTGGAGACAGGTTGAGTTTTTGCACTTTAGACATGACGCCTTCATTCGTGATTGTCAGATACTCACTGTCATAGCCGCAAAAAGCATCATACTTCTTGACGTTATTCAGGGCTGTGACGGCCAAGCGACGGACAAAATCTTCGGAATGACGCGGGCGTTGGGTAATGTCAGTAATTCTACGATATTTCGGTCTGATGTATTGTTGGGCCAGCATCTCTCCACTACCGAGGCAGTCATAGCCGTAACACCGGATTACTGAAGTATCTTCGGTGCTCAGGAAGGCCACGTCTCCTTTTGTTTTTGCCGACCATAAACCGATCAGGAACTGCACGGTAATGTCGTCACGTCGGGGATGTTTGAAAATGTGCCCGTGATGAAGCTCTCTAACACATGAAATAAGAAGTTGTTTCATTTTACTAAGCGTACATTCTGGTGCGGGAGTGCCTTCAACCATCTCTTCGTACAGATTTACGCACATCCGCGCATAGCGCAGATTACCAATTATCACGAATGCGGACTTGCTCCCATCGGCATAAGATTTAGCTAGGATTTTGGAACCGCGAAATTTAATCTGGCCAGTATATTGTGTGTCTGCACAGAGAAGAAGGCCATCGTCGTACCTGAAACCGACCGCAATTGTCACAGGACCACCCTCTAAGGGCCGCTTACGTGACGGTATAAACTCGCCAAAGAGCGGCTCTGAGGTCATTTATACATCCCCACCGCTCTTTTGGAAGTGCATAATCGTGAGACGGTGAGGTTTAGATTCCCCGTCCTCAGGGTCGATGTGTGAAATATAAATCCCTGCTCTAAAATCGCGGTCTACTGCAGAACTGCAATTGTTTAAGGATGTCAACCCAGCAAGACCCGCGAAAACATCGAAGGCTGGATTGTTTCAGATTTCAAATATCGCAATTCTGTTTCCACATTCTGAATCTCAGATTTGCGATTTCAAATTTGAAATTTCTGATTTTAGATTCGGAACAAGGTTCTAAAAACATTTATGGAATTAAAATTCTACGGAATCGGAATAACGGCGGTCACGGAATCCGAGAAAGGACTCTCGAGCGTATCGGAATACACAGCGGTCACCCAGTAGAGATAAGTCTGGCCTGGAACAACCGTCAAATCCGTAAATTGGGTAACGTTAAGTAGCGCGGAGTTGAGTTTCGTGTAGGGCCCGTACGGGTCTGCCGCTCGGTACAGATTATAGCCGAACACGGGGGAAGAGTCCGGATTCCACGACAAACTTGCCGAATGCGCTGGAATGATTCCTGAACCCAACAGAGGGATACTGATGGGAGAGCCTGTCGCGTCACTGTTGATGACCACACTGCCCGTCGCGGCACCGAATCCCGATGGGGTAAATTGCACATTCAAAGTCGCAACCTCTCCAGGAGCCAGAATAATGCCGGAAGGCACGCCACTGGCACTGAAGCCTGCACCGGCGACGCTTGTGTTGGAGAGCGTGATGTAATCTACGCTCGTGTTGGTGAGCGTAATGCTCGCGGAGCTCGTCGTACCGACGTTTACATTTCCAAAATTGAAACCAGTGGATGGGTTAAGAGTCAGCTGACCCGGTGCCGCGCTAACCGAAAGTATTGCTGGGCTGCTGGTCGCGCTGCCCGCAACATTACTCACAACGACGCTAAACACCGTTCCATCCGCCGAGCTTGCTGGAGATATCAATGTGGACAACGTTGCTCCGGAGATGTTGGCTCCATTCTGTTGCCATTGGTAATTTAAAGGTGCGGATCCTGCCGCGATCACTCTGAATGTCGCCGTTTGGCCCGCTACAATTTCCTGCCGAATTGGCTGCTGCGTGATGATGGGCGCAACACTTCCCGCGTCCGATTGAAACTGATACGCGCCTGCATCCCATGCCGTCGAACCGCTCGGGCGTAGAGCATTCAAACGATCGCTGCACAGAGGGGCGCCGATCGTCGTGCAATTGGAACTCAGATTCAAGCCAGATCCAACGGTAGCGCTGTTCGCAGCGGTTGGCTGAAAGCTAGCGTTGAGGACATATCCCGCGGAAGTTGCCGCACTGCTCGTCATCAACACGTTGTTGGCGAAAGTAACATTCGATATGGAGCCGCAACCGAAATTGCCTCCCGCCTGGTTCCAACACCATGCGCTCGTGGCTGGCGTATCAGAAATACAATGATTATTTTGAACCGTAAGATTCGTAGGCACGAAGTAATTCGGGTTAACGGTAATGCATCCCGCCATAGCGCCACCCGAAAATGTGTTGTTATAAATAAATTGATTCGACGTGGACACAGAGTCTAACAACTCCGACGAAATCACAATAGGTGAGGTATCGCCTACATTCCAAGCAAGGTTATTGTAAACATATTGCGTGTTGCCTGTCTGACTAGCACCGACCTCCAAATGAAGTGTGGAAGCTCCCGGCACAAGATCATGAACAACGTTGTTGTAGATGGATGCGCTGCTAAATGAGAATATCGCGTTGCTGTTCTCCACCGGATCGACAGAATAAGGAACGTCGAATACCTGATTTCCGCTAACGTTGGCAGACGGATCAGTGATTACAATTCCGTTCGGGGTATTCTCGATTACATTCCCGTGGATTGTGGTGCCGCCATAGATGCCGGCTCCAGAGTTGCTCTCGGGGCTTCCATCGAGAACACAATTTTGAACCGTGCCCGCGGCCGATCCATTGTAAAAGGCTATCCCACCCGTTGGAAATTGGTCACTGCCGTTCTGCGGCTGCCGAATGCTCCAGCCATGGATATAACAATTCTGAATTGTAATATTCGAGCCGCCACTCACCGTAATACCGCTGCGCGGAGTCAAGGACCCGGTAGTTTCCACTTCTTCATTCGTGATTTCCAGATTGTCGAAAGTGACGAAATTCACGGAATTGGCAAGAATAGGTGCCACGCCCCACGTTGAATTCATCAAATCAAATACTGGTCGGCTCCACGTATTGCCGGCGAACCACGTTTGATCTACTCCGTAATAGACGGAGTTTCCGCTCGCCCCTGACGCGTTTACGACCAGCGGGAATCCGGTTACATCCCAGGTAACTCCGCCTTTGAAAATCACCTTGTCACCGGGGTGGAGCACAAATAGCGCGCAATTGGACGCACAGCTCCGCATGCCCGGAGCGTATTTCCACGGAAAATCTTTCGAGAATCCGCTGTTCGTGTCCGCTCCACTGGCGAAATCCGCATAATAAGTTGCGGGTGAGGCAGCCTGTGACACCGTAAGTGTCGCGGCAGCGCTGGAAACAGTTCCTAGTGTATTCGATACCGTGACGCTGAACTTTTCTCCGCTGTCCGATAGCAGTGTTGTGGGCGTCGTGTAACTCGATGAAGTTGCTCCGGCGATATTGACATTATTTTTAGCCCATTGATAACTTAACGGTAATATTCCTTTTTCAACCCCAGTCACAGTAAATGTTGCCGCCTCACCAACAGCTACAGTTTGGCTGACAGGAGAAATGCCGATGGTTGGAGGGGTGTCTACGGTCAGTGTAGCGACGGTGCTGGTAACGCTACCCACCGCGTTGCTGACTACTACGGTGATTGTCGTCCCATCGTTATTGGCCGTCGTCGCGGGTAGGGAATAAAAGGAAAAGGTTGCACCGCCGATGTTCACACCATTGACCTGCCATTGATAATTCAATGGAGTTGATCCCGTTGCCGCAACCGTAAATGTGGCGCCCTGTCCAACGCTCACTGACTGGCTTTGCGGCTGCGTGGTAATCAATGGTGCGGCACCCACCGTAAGCGTGAAGTTCTGTGTCGCATCAGTGCCTACGCCATTGGTCGCATTGATGGTGATGGGATAGCTGCTGAGGCTACCGACAGCAGGCGTCCCGCTCAGCACACCTGTAGAAGTATTGAACAAAACTCCTGTTGGCAGTGCGCCAGTTTCGCTAAATACGGGTGTGGGAGATCCGGTGGCTGTAACACTAAAAGAGCCCAGCGACCCAATAACGAATGTTGTATTGTTCGGGCTGTTGATGGACGGCGAGGACGATCCCAGCACCACCGTGAGTGTGAAGGTCTGCGAGACGTCCGGTCCCGCGCCGTTGTGCAAGATAAATGTGACCGGATATGTGCCGGCCGGTCCAACGCCGGATGACCCACTTAATAAGCCCGTCGTAAAGTTAAGCGTAACTCCGGTGGGCAGGAAGCCTGCTTCCGCAAGTGTCGGCGCGGGAGAACCCGTGGATGTCACCGAGAAGGTATCCTGAGCGCCAATATAAAATGTGGCGGCATTGGCACTGGTGAACGCTGGCGCCTGGTTTACGGTCAGAGTAAAGGCTTGCGTTGCGTCCGAGCCAACTCCGTTGTGCGCATTAATTGTTATCGGATAAATTCCTGACGTCCCAGCTGCCGGTGTTCCGGCAATTACCCCACCTGTGAATTGAACCCCATTTGGAAAATTGCCTGTTTCACTTAATGTGGGTGCTGGAAATCCAGTTGCAGTAACTGGGTATGAACCTACAGTGCCTACGGTCATCGTGACATTATTCCCGCTGGTTATAGCAGTTGTCTGGTTCACGGCCAGAGCGAAATTTTGTGTTGCATCCGTTCCTATTCCGTTGTGTGCAGTGAATGTAATGGGATAGATGCCGGTGACAGTGGGCGTTCCGCTTAGTGTGCCGGTCGCCGCGTTAAACAAAATCCCTGCAGGTAAATTACCGGATTCAGAAATCGTTGAAGCTGGATAACCTGTTGCAGTGACATTAAATGAACCTTGGTTCCCTAAGATGAGCGCTGCATTACTAGCACTGGTAATGGTTGCAGACTGGTTAACCGCGAGAGTAAAATTTTGCGTTGACGCTGCACCCACTCCGTTTTGAGCCGTGATGGTAATGGGGTAAGTCCCCCCCGTCCCCGCAGCCGGCGTTCCGCTTAGAGCCCCTGTGCCATTAGCGTTATTAGCAAAAGATAAACCCATTGGCAATGCGCCTGTTTCGCTAAGTATTGGGGCAGGCGTGCCGGATGCGTTAAACGTGTAAGTGCCATCAATTCCAACGACAAAAGCGCTTGGATTGTTAGTGTTAGCAAGAGTCGCCGGCGAAGTAGACGGACCTGTCTGTGTCGTTCCGCCACCTGAGCCGCAGCCGGCAAGACCAATCCCCAAGAGAGCACACACGAATAGAATGCCTCGAATTCCGCCAGCCATGCTGCGGTGAAAACGTGAGGGAGAGACACATCTGGTAAGAGGCTCTATATGCATAAAGTCTAGATTCCAAACTGAAATAGGAACTGGATATCCTCGTCATTCTAGGGGAGCATTTGAGGGACCAACTGGGAAGGAAAATCGAATAAGCTTCTTTGCTAACCGGCTGATTCTATGGGTGTTATTCTACATGAAAATTTTGGCAAAGGACGATCCTGCATGACCGCGCAAATATCGTGGAAGTAAAATGCCACTATAATCCGAATAGTTACCATATCTAAAGGATACATCGCCGATCTAATTGAGAATATTGGATTTAGATTCTCCGCTCAAAATCGATGATATTGAACAAACTGGCGCAAAATGCCACCGAACCGAGCGGATGTCCAGTGATGGTCCGAAATTTAGGTGGGGGTAACACATTGGAATGGTTACGAAATAAGAATCTGTTTTCCATTCGACGTCTTCGCTATATTCACACCCATTAATTCTTGTCGGAATAATTGTTTGAGGTAGTCTGAAGTTTACTATTTCGAACCGCAAGGTCGGGTTTCGCAAGCCTGAAATCGCAGTTGCTACGGATTGATTTCCCACACGGAAACGTGCCCAAGAATTACTGTAAAGACTTTTCAACGGGATTGAATCACGGTGCATAGACCCAACTTTAGCTGGGCCTTTGAAATTTTGCGTCGAACACTAAAGTGGCGAGGATGGAAATGAAATCGACATTTTTAAAGCGATTGGGATTGACTCAGTTGATTCTCGGCGCTGCAATTTTTTGCGCCCTCGTGCCGGTCCACGATGCTAAAGCGGGTGACGATCATGATCACCTGGTGACGGACTGG
>DATHNC010000182.1:0-41423 GCA_035486415.1 Saccharimonadales bacterium (SeqCode) | reverse complement strand
CTTGCGCGCCGAAGAATTTCACTTTCTTTTCCTCGACCAGGCCCAAAGCGATCAACTCATTAAATGATTTCCGGATTTTGGTGATCAGCGAGCCGCCGGCCATCGGGCAAACAATGTTGTCCGGCAAGCGCCAGCCGAGTTGCTCGGCAATTTCGTAGCCCACGGTCTTCGAGCCCTCGGCGTAGTACGGCCGCAGATTCACGTTCACGAATCCCCAGCGGTATTTTTCAGCGATCTGCGAGCACAACCGATTCACTTGATCGTAGTTGCCCGCAATGCGCACCAGCTTCGCACCAAACACCTGCGTGCCGGTTACCTTGGCGGCTTCGAGGTCCGAGGGAATGAAAATCCACGCATCGAAGCCTTCGCGCGCGGCTTGCGCGGCCACGGCGTTCGCCAGATTTCCGGTTGAAGAGCAACTCACGACTTGAAATCCAAAACGCCGTGCGGCAGCCAAAGCCGTTGCCACCACTCGATCTTTAAAAGAGAGCGTAGGGAAGCAGACGGCGTCATTCTTCAAATAAAGATTGGTAGTGTTGAGCTGCTTGCCCAGGCGGCGCGCCTGCACGAGTGGAGTGAAGCCTGTTGGGATCGTGGCTTTATAATCTTCCGGAAGAGGAAGCAAAGCACTGTAGCGCCACAGATTCGTGGGCCCGGCTTCAATATTTTTGCGGGTGAATAGCGGGCGAATCGCTTCCAGATCGTAAATCACTTCAAGGGGCGAGAGGCATTCATCGCAAAACGAGCGCGGCTGATTTCCCCAGAGCTTTCCACATTCACGGCACTTGAGCTGATAATGTTCGGCCATTTGGCCTCCTGCGATCGCTCCGCATACATTCAGATGGTGCAGCGGGAGAATCGATTCCAGATTTTGACTGGTAAACTGCCGCAGGTTGGGCGGCGTGAGAGAGGTTTCCTAAAAACAAAAACCCTCCACGCCAAAGAGGGGGAGGGCTCAAAAAACTTAGTCTGAGTGCTCGTCCGACTCTTTAGCAGTTTTTTACGTGGAGCAAGTTGCCTTAAATCGCCACGTGTCCAGCAGGCCAAATTATAGGGAGTTGCTTATTCTGTGTCAAGAGCTTTCCTTTTGGAACGAAGCCCCCTTGAGTGACGAAATTTCGTCTGGCCTTGCCCGAAAAACTTGGCTGACGATATTTCGCCAGATGCAATCCCTGCATCCAACAGAATAGAGCCGCTTTGTATTTAACTAAGAGCAGTTTGTAACAACACTAAACTCCACATCACAGCCGGATAGACATATGAAACCTTACTTTCTTCTGTTTATAGCAATTCTGCTGTCAACGCCATGCCTTGCTCAAGATGAACAACGGGGACAGTCCTCCCAGGGCAAAAGATCGGTAACAACTCGCAACGAAGCCGCGGATGCGCTGCCAATCGGTTCGAATGCAATTCTCATGGTCGATGGCGTGAAGTACAAAACGCTCGCATCGTCACTTGCGGCTTGCGCGCCGCCAGGATGTGTTGTGTATGACAATTTGCCTGAAACGTTTACGGCAAATCCCTTTGCCTCTCTGCCATCGAAAGTATTTGCCGAGGTTCATCTGTTGCGGCGGACTTGGATTACGAACGCTAGCATCGTGGTCCCCAACAAATCGCAGATGATTGGATCGGGCCGAGGTGATGCTGGGTCGACCGGGACTGTCATCCAGGCGGGGCCGTCGTTTCCGGCCTCGACTCCCGTTGTGCAGATGGGCAGTGCGCCAATTGCGATGGGCGTACGCGTGGAAAATCTGACTGTGGATTGCGAAAACAAGGTGGGCGCGACGGGTGTACGAAATACTTGGTCACAGGAAGAGTCCGGTTTGCGCCATGTGCTGATCGTGAATTGCCCGGCAGCTGGCCTGGATGTGGAAACTTCAGCGGCGCAGAATAGCGGGCCGTATGAAGATCTGGAAGTGCTTTCTTACGGCAAATGCTCGAACTGTTCCGCGGCGACGGTGCCGGTGATCGTCAGGGAAGTGGCGGCATTTCGCGGAATACACGGCGCGACGATTAATTCAGATGGAGCGCCGTCACCGGGGGCGGGAATTCAGATCGACTCGTCCGGCTCGTTTACGGACATTCATTGCGAGCATGTCGATTCCTGTCTGCTAGTGGGCTCGCAAAGGGCAACTAGCGCGGTGACAGCCTCGAACATCGAATGTGGGCCTGCCACCCTCGAATGCGTCCTCTTTTCCAACGCTTATAACTCCCGGAACCTGACGGTGCTCGGTGTTGTTGCGACGTCCGGAAATCTGGTGGCGGATCAGATCAACGACAAAATTATTTCTGCATCGGCTGAGGGCGGCAGTTTGGGGATGTATTCGGTGGGAGGTGGAAAAACGCAATCGGTGATCACCAGTTCGCCGCATTTAAATTCGCGGTTTCCGGGCGTGGCGTTGCTTGGCTCAGAAGGCGGCTCGATTACGCATGTCGCGCCGCCCGTCGCGGGAACGAATACGATCACGGATCCAGCGGCAACGGGGACAGCATCGCTTGCGGCAGTTGAGAACTGCGGGAGCACTCAGGGAGAAACGCAAATGTGCGCTCGGTCCTTGGAAACTCTGCCGATTATTGTTCGCGGCACAATGAATTTGAATTCGGGGGCATCGCAGTCCATTACAAAACTGCCGTTCACCGATGCGCTTTTTTCGTGCACCGGCTCCGATGAAACTACGCCGGCGGGCGTCGTTTCCTTTAGCTCTTACAAATCCGATTCGGTAATTATTCGTGAAACTAATGGAGCAACGACGGATCGGCTCCGCTATGTTTGTGTTGGGCATTAGTGGCGCGGGCTTCAGGCTGTGGGGTTTAGGTTTCGTAGCGCCGGCGTCTCGCCGGCTGGTTTCAGCTATCGCAACGCAGCGCAAAACCGCCGGCGGGACGCCGGCGCTACAAGGACCCACCCCCGCAGGCTGAAGCCCGCACCACCCCCGAGTTTCGCCTTGCGACGGCTTGGGCATTCCGGTAATCTGTTGGGCATGCAGCTACGAATCCATCATGCAGGGGCTTGCGCATATTGTTGTGGCCCATTGAGTTGTCGCGCTTGCCTGGGAGCAGGGTGGAGAGGGTAGTCACGCCGGCGAAGAGTTTCGAGACTAGCCAGACTGGCTCAGACTGTTAACGACGCGCACCCACCACCTGAGGAAACGGTCGGTGGGTTTTGTTGTATCTGGCGCATGGGAACGTGGTAATTAGGAAGTTGCAGTGGACACTGGTAGGACAGGCTTCAGCTTGTCTGGTTTTGAACTTTCAGGGGCAGCAAGAGTCAAAAGAAGACAGGCTGAAGCCTGTCCTACTCGAGCGCATATAAGAATCAATATCGATGGCTGACACATCCAACGGAACTATGAACACGACCACCGCGAATGGCGCGAGCGAGCGGGCCGCGCTGCTTACGCCGCAGAAGATCAACTACTTGCGCGCACTTGAGGCAGAGAGCATTCACATCCTGCGCGAGGCTGTTGCGGAATTTGCGCGCCCGGTGATGCTCTACTCGATCGGAAAAGATTCTTCGGTGATGCTGCGGCTCGCGCAAAAAGCTTTCTTTCCAGGGAAAATTCCGTTTCCGCTGCTCCATGTCGATACCAGCTATAAATTTCCGGAGATGGTTGAGTTTCGCGATCGCTACACGCGGGAGATTGGCGCGGAGTTGATCGTGCACAAGAATCAGGAAGCGCTCGACGCGGGCGCGAATCCGTTTGTGCTCGGCACGCAAAAGTGCTGCGGGCTGCTGAAAACGAAATCACTGCTCGATGCTTTGGCGGAGGGCGATTTTACGTGCGCGTTTGGCGGCGCGCGGCGCGACGAAGAAAAATCGCGCGCCAAGGAACGCGTTTATTCGTTCCGCGATTCGTTCGGTCAATGGGACCCAAAAAATCAGCGGCCCGAATTGTGGAACATTTTTAATTCTCGCATCAACAAGGGCGAGAGCATTCGCGTGTTTCCGCTTTCCAACTGGACCGAAGCGGACGTGTGGTTTTACATTTACCTCGAAAATATTCCCATCGTGCCGCTGTATTTCGCGAGAGAACACAATGTGGTGATTCGCGGCGGGTCGATCGTTGTGGCCTACGACAAGTGGGACTTGCTGCCGGGGGAGAAGACGCAGCGCATGGTGGTGCGCATGCGCTCGCTCGGATGCGTGCCGTGCACGGGCGCGATTGTCTCCACGGCGGATACAGTGGCGAAAATAATTGAAGAAATGATTTCGTTCCGGCGGTCGGAGCGCGAGAACCGCGTGATCGATCATGACGAGGAAGGCTCGATGGAAATTAAAAAGCGCGAGGGCTACTTCTGATGAGCATCACTGCCAATCAGGAAGCCTGGGGCTTCGAGTCCTTCATGCAGAAAAATCTTGAAAAAGATTTGCTGCGCTTTACGACGGCGGGCAGCGTGGACGATGGCAAATCGACTCTGATCGGGCGTCTGCTGCACGACTCGAAATCTGTTTTTGAAGATCAGATGGCGGCCGTGAAGAAGAGCCGCATCAATCGCTCGACGGGCGCTGTTGATTTTTCGCTGCTCACGGACGGATTGCGCGCCGAGCGCGAGCAGGGCATTACGATTGATGTTGCCTACCGCTATTTTGAAACGCCGCTACGCAAATTCATCATTGCCGATACGCCAGGCCACGAGCAGTACACGCGCAACATGGCTACTGGCGCTTCGACCGCCAATCTCGCGGTGATTTTGATCGACTCGACAAAAGGCGTCTTGGCGCAGACGCGCCGGCACACGTACATCGCGTCGCTGCTTGGAATTCCAAATGTGCTTGTGGCCATCAACAAAATGGACCTCGTGAATTACAGCGAGGAAGTTTTTCTGAAGCTGCGCAGCGATTTCGATGCACTCGCGAAGCAATTGGCTGTGCCGCACGTCGTCGCGATTCCGATCAGCGCCCTGGCTGGTGATAACGTGGTGGAGCGCGGAGCGAACACGCCGTGGTATCACGGGCCGACTTTTCTGGAGCATCTTGAAACCGTGCCCATTCGCATGGAAACGCCGTCGGATGCCGTGCGCTTTCCTGTGCAATATGTAATTCGCCCTGATCAGAACTTTCGCGGTTTTGCGGGACAGGTTTCCAGCGGAGTGATTCGCCCGGGCGATCCGGTCGTTTCGCTGCCATCGGAACAAAAGAGCCGCGTGAAAGCCGTCGTCACGTTTGATGGCGACGCTCCGGAAGCATTTCCGCCGATGTCCGTAACCGTGACGCTGGAAGACGAAATTGATTTGAGCCGCGGCGACATGCTTGTTTCGCCGGCGCACCCGCCGCGCGTATCGCGCCATTTCGATGCGATGGTCGTATGGTTTAATTCTGAGGCAGCCGAGCCGGGAAAAAGTTATTTGCTGAAGCATACTTCGCGCACTGTGCGAGCAAAAGCGCTGAAGATTCACTATCGCGTGAATGTCAATACACTCGCGCATGAGCCCGCGAGCAGTCTGCAGATGAACGACATCGCGTACGTCGAACTCGAAACCGTCAACCCGCTATTCTTCGATCCCTACACGCAGAATCGCATCACCGGCAGTTTCATTCTGATCGATCCAATTTCCAATGCCACGCTGGGCGCGGGAATGATTCGCGCCGATCTTGCGGATCAAACTGTGAGTAGTGATCCGGCGACTCGCGAACTGGTTCCAGTGACCGCTCCAGAGCGCTTCAAGCGCCACGGTCATCTTCCTGCATTGGTAGTGGTTGAAGGTAACATCGCTCAGGCAATGCGGCTGGAACGCGCCCTTTTTGACGATCACTTCGAAGTCTTGCTCTTAAGCGAAGACACTCTTTCATTTGTTGAACTGGAGAGTCAATACTTCGCCTTCCAAACGGCAGGATTGGTCGTGATTTATTCCTGCGACAAGCTTTCTCCGGAAGCAAAGGCCAAATTACGTATTCTGGCCGCGAATCGTTTCTTCAATCCTGCCGCACCGCAATCGGCTGAAGATGAGCCGACGGCCCTGCGCAAAATTGTTTCGGACCTACAACCCCTTCGCGCAATCGCCGCGGATGGAGATCGATCGAATTCATAGCGCAGCCATCCCGACTTTGCAATCAAGCAATGATTCTGCTGTTGTTCTCATCTCAGGCAATTTTTCAATTAATGTATACTCAAACTTTAATGGGTGTTTGCCGTGTTGGCCGATACCACAGGAGAGGAATCCGCCGTGCCGGTCGATATTGCATTCATAACGGTCAACTTCAATACGCTGCAATGGATAACCCGGCTGGCTGACTTCTTCAAAACCCTGGAAGTGCCCTTCACATTTAATTTTACCGTGGTGGATAACGGTTCCGAGGACGGCTCGCGGGAATTTCTGCAAGCCCACCCTGAAATTAATTATCTGCAAATGGAAGAAAATATCGGTTACGGACGCGCCATCAACCGCGGGGTGGAGGCCACGGCCGGCAAATACGTGTGCGTGACCAACACGGACGTTATCCTGAACCGCAGTGCATTGATAGAACTCTGGAAATTCCTGGAAGAAAGAAGCGATGGCGGAGTCTGCGCCCCTCTGCTTACATATGAAAACGGACGAATCCAGGGAATGGTGTTCTCAAAATCTCTCTTCTCACACTATGCTAACTGGTTTGGCAAGGTACAGGCGAGATATATAAATATAAAATTAGGTAAAGCTACTGAGCCGCTTAGAGTCGATGGAGTTTTGGGCGCATTTTTCTTGATACGGCGATCGGCCATACCGCCTCCGACGCTCTTTGACGAGGACTTTTTCTTTTTTTACGAAGATTCCGCGCTTGCCCACACTCTATTGAATCGCGGCGTACCCTGTTATGTTCTTCCCAGCGCAACTATTATTCATGTCAGCGGCCAATCGAGATCGACGAAATCAATTCCGTTCCGGTATGAAAGTAAGTATAAGTATCTAAAAAAATTCTATGGGCCATTTCACGCCAGGGCAGTCCAATTCTCGGATCGCGTGCGCATCTTTCGCAAGTTGTCCATATATTCGCTACTTTCCGTGGTGAGCAATTCCGAGCGAATCAAGTTCAAGCAGAACTTCTATAAAATTGCCTGGGATATGGCCCGCTTGAAATGACAGCGCTAGTTCTACCTCGCCGCCCCAATTTGACCGCTCTTGCAACGGAGTGATATCTTAATTTGGTCCTGATAGAGGTGCGGAGGCAATCAGTAGCTCGGCCGAATTTCCGAGGAACTTCGGAGGCCGTGTGAAAGGTGTCGTGGAATCTTCCGCCGAAGTTGCCTGCGGCAGTCCCGCCGAGGCGGCTGGGGGGCTTGGCTAAGGCCGGCTCACTGTCATCCGAGGAATCGGGTGGAGCGCTATGAGGAGCGAGACGCCCGGTGCCTTCCTGCGTCCTGCTTCTTTCCCTGCGCGCAACTCCATTCTGAGGATTACAATCTAACGGGTTTGGTAGGGCAGGCTTCAGCCTGTCTGGTTTTTCCGTTTGTTGAGCTACGGACAAAAATATTTTACTTACCGGTGTTATGGGGAAGAAAAGCTGACAGGCTGAAGCCTGTCCTACTGAAAACATGCATCCATTTGAAATGACGCGCGCATTGGTCGACATTGAGTCGATCACGGAGAACGAGAGGGCGGTGGGCGATTACCTGCTGCGCTATCTCTCCACGCTTGCGATACGAACGGGCGGCGTGGCGGAGGCCATGGTCGTATCGCCTGAGCGATTTAATGTATATGCGGAGTGGGGTGCTCCGACTGTGGTGCTCTCGACGCACATGGATACGGTCCCGCCGTTTTTCCCTTCGAGTGAAGACGAAGAAAATATTTACGGGCGCGGCGCCTGCGACGCAAAGGGAATCATCGCCGCGATGATCGCGGCGGCGGAAAAGCTGATTGAAGGCGGCACGCGAAATTTTGGCCTGCTCTTTTTGGTGGGAGAGGAGCGCAACAGCGCGGGAGCGGAAGTCGCTTCGCGCTCGCCGCGCGGCTCGCGTTACCTTATCAATGGAGAGCCTACGGAGAGCAAGGTCGCGCTGGGATCGAAAGGGATCTTGCGTTACGAGATTATCGCCAAGGGGAAGATGGCGCACTCCGCATACCCGGAACTTGGCGATTCTGCGATTGAAAAACTTCTGGACGCGCTGGAAGCGATTCGGCGAATGAGGCTACCGGAAGATCCAGTCATGGGAAAAACGACGCTGAATATCGGGACGATATCCGGAGGCCGCGCGCCAAATATCATTCCTGATGCTGCAAAGGCGGAGTTGGCGATTCGCCTTGTCGGCGACGGAAAGATTGTCGATCAGGCACTGCGCTCAGCCATTGGCGACCGCGCCGAAGTCAGGGAAATTCTTTCTCTTCCAGCCATGCATTTCGCTTCGCTGGATGGCTTTGCAACCGACGTGGTTGCGTTCACGACGGACATCCCGGTTTTAGTGCCATCGTGGGGTGAGCCGTTTCTCTTTGGGCCGGGCAGCATTCATGTTGCGCATACAACGCAGGAAAAAATATCTAAACGAGAGTTGCTTGCCGCAGTCGAAACGTATGCGCAGATGACGCGTACGCTTCTCGGCAAAGCGGAGGCGCACCATGCCTAGGAATTTGGCAATCGTCGGATACGGGAAAATGGGCAGGCTGATCGAACTGCTTTCTGCGGATGCGGGATTTTCGGTTGGGTTGAAGCTGGACATCGACACCAACGTGAATCAGCAGGGAATTACGGCGGAAAATTTTCGAGGCGTGGACGTGGCCATCGAATTTTCAACGCCGCACACGGCGGTTGCCAATGTGGAGGCTCTCTGCGCCATAGGCGTTCCGACAATTGTCGGGACAACGGGCTGGTATGGCGAGATAGATCGCGTGCGTGCCACGGTTGACCATTACGGCGTAGGCGTGGTTTACAGTCCGAATTATTCGATTGGCGTAAATGTGTTTCGCCGAGTTGTGGCGGAGGCTGCGCGGCTGCTGGCGAGCCAGCCCGAATACGGCGCGTGGGCCTGGGAAGTGCATCATACCGCGAAGAAGGATGCGCCTTCGGGAACGCTGCTGCAGCTGATCGAGGAAATGCAGCACGCCGGATTTTCCAGGAGAATTGACGCCAGCTCCAACCGCGCGGGCGCGAATCCAGGGACGCACGAAATTGGTTTTGACTCGCAGGCGGACACGATCACGTTGCGGCACACGGCGCGCAGCCGAGAGGGATTTGCGCGCGGAGCGTTAAAAGCGGCGCAGTGGGTGATCGGCAAGCAAGGGTTGCACGAGTTTGGGGATGTTATTTTTTCGGACGACGCGAAAACAGCGCGACGCCCGGTCAATCAATAATTTTTAAAAGAGGTGGGACCATGTTTCGAGGATTCAGTGGATGCGGCACAGCGCTAGTTACTCCTTTCCGGAAGGATTTGTCTTTCGATGAAGAGGCAATGCGACGGCTGGTTCGCCGGCAAATTGAGGCGGGAATAAATTTTCTGGTGCCATGCGGCACGACGGGGGAAAGCCCCACGTTGACGCACGAAGAGCACCTGCGCGTCGTGGCTATCACGATCGAAGAGTCCAAGGGCAAGGTGCCGGTGCTCGCGGGAGCGGGCGGGTATGACACGCACCACGTGATTGAAATGGCGCGCGAGTGCGAGCGCCTGGGCGCCGAGGGAATTCTGTCCGTCACTCCCTATTACAATAAGCCGACGCAGGAAGGCCTCTATCATCATTTCAAGGCCATAGCAGCGGCGACTTCGCTGCCCATTATTTTGTACAACGTTCCGCCGCGCACAAATGTGAACATCGATCCACCAACCGTGCGCCGGCTCTCTGAAATTGAAAACATTATTGGCGTGAAGGAAGCTTCGGGAAGCATTTCGCAAATCACGCAGGTGTTTCAGCAAGTCCCTGAAAATTTCCTGGTGTTTTCGGGCGATGACGCGATCACCTTGCCGCTTGTGGCGATGGGCGGAAAGGGAATCATCTCCGTCGCGTCCAACGTGATTCCCGGCGAAATGACGAGCTTTGCGCAACTTTGCCTCGCTGGGAATTTCGCGGAAGCTCGCGCCTGGTTGCGAAAGTGGATGCCTCTCTTGGAAGTAAATTTTGTCGAGACGAACCCGACGCCTGTGAAGGCTGCCATGGCGGAAATGGGCTTGCTCGAACCTGTTTTCCGTTTGCCCCTTGTGCCGCCGCGCGTCGAAAGCGCCGCGAAAATCCGAACTGTGCTCGAATCCCTCGCGCTCCTCGAAAGGGCTCACGTTGCCAACCGCATCTGAGAAACTCGAAAAACATATCGAAACGTTATTTGATACGAAGCCTGCGCGCTATTCCGCAATCGATCACCAGTTTTTTCGCACGTTTAAAGCCGAATTGAACGCGGGCCGCATCCGGTCCGCGGAGCCTGACGCTTCGCGCGTAACGGGTTGGCGGACCAACGAGTGGGTGAAAAAGGGAATTCTCGTCGGGTTCCGCATGGGTGTGGTCGTCGATATGTCGCTCGACTCAGCGAAGCAGCCATTTTTCGACAAAGATTCCTACCCGGTGCGACATTTTGACGAAGGCGACGGCGTGCGCATCGTGCCTGGCGGATCGAGCATTCGAGATGGCTGCTACATTGGCCGTGACGTGGTTTGCATGCCGCCCATGTTTGTCAATGCTGGCGCATACGTCGATGACGGCACGATGATCGACTCCCACGCACTCGTTGGCAGCTGCGCGCAGATCGGCAAGAATTGCCATATTTCGGCTGCGTCGCAAATCGGAGGCGTGCTCGAACCCGTCGGCGCGATGCCGGTGATCATCGAAGACAACGTTCTAGTGGGCGGGAATTGCGGCGTCTATGAAGGCACAATCGTAAAAAGCCGCGCGGTATTGGGCACGGGAACTATTCTCAATCGCTCGACTCCTGTGTACGATATCGTACGCGGTAAGGTTTATGCGGCAACAGACTTGAACCCTTTAATTATTCCCGAGGAAGCTGTGGTGATTGCCGGGTCTCGCGCCATTACGAATGGCGTGGGCAAAGAGTGGGGAATCTCGCTGTACACTCCAGTCATCGTGAAATATCGCGACGCAAAAACAGACACGAAAATTCAACTGGAAGATTTGCTGCGGTAGTTTTTTGTTGCGCAGGCTTCAAGCCTGCGGTGGTTCGTCCTTGCAAGGACCAAACCCCGCAGGCTGAAGCCCGCGCCACATAATTCCCACTACAATCGAGTCCGGACCAGATGGGATTGCACGCCAAATAAACTTAAGCCCGAAGTCAAAATCCCAATCGGTAAGACAAACTTTGAGTAAATGCGGCTCAATTCTTGATATCCGTAACGCGAAAATTCAGTGCTAATGCCTGTAATCTCTAAGTTATGATATAGTTGTTGAGTCTTATATGGGAGTCAGGGGTTCCCTTCACCTACCAGGACGTTGCTGATGTTAACCCCTCGTGACTTCATCCGGTGCTCACTATCGCCACAAAGCGTACTGATTCCGGGCATTGACGCCGCGCTCTCTGCAGATTCCCACTCTTTGAAAGAGAGAAAATTATGAAGAACGTGTTTGTCGGGAACATGAATTTCCAAACGACGGAATCGGAGCTGCGCGCGCTCTTCGAACCGTTCGGACAGGTGACTCGGGTTCACATTGCAATGGACCGCGAAACGGGACGTGCACGTGGATTCGCATTCGTTGAAATGCCCAACGATGCCGAAGCAACCAAGGCCATGTCGGGGCTTGATGGAAAAGAAGTGGGTGGACGAGCTTTGAAGGTGAATGAAGCTCGGCCGAAAGCAGCCGGTGGCGGTGGCGGCGGTGGACCCCGCGGGGGAAGCGGCGGCAGCGGTGGCGGCGGTGGTTTCGACCGTGGTGGAGATCGAGATCGCGACAGGGATCGCAACCGTGGCGGTAGCGGCGGGCGAGGCGGCGGCAAAGGTGGCCGGTTCTCGACCGAAGATTATCGCGATAGTCCGCGGCAACCGCGCGAACCTCGCTGGTAATTCACGCGCAATCTAATGCTGACAAATTGCTGGTTGTCCGCACGCGCTTCCACACAAGGAGATTAGTATGGCTACGTCGAAATCCACGTTTCAAAAGCGTCAAAAAGAAATGAAAAGGCAGGAAAAGCAGCGCGCGAAAGCAGAACGCCGCGCGCAGAAGAAACTGCTTGGTCCACAGGATGTTGATTTTCCGATGGAACCTCTGACCGCTCCGATCATCGATCCGGAAATTTCCTTCCCGGAAACGGATGACGAAAGTTAGTTTAAAATCGATTTTTGGGAAGATTTTCGTGGCGCCGGCATCTTGCCGGCGTTTTTCTTTTGTGGGCAAGCGAAAAACCGCCGGCGGGACGCTGTCGCCACAAAATTCGCAATTTTTCTCCTGCAGCAAATTGAATTAGGTTTGAAGAGTTCGATCGAATGTAGAATTTCAAATCTAAAATTTAAAATCTCAAATTGAAATGCGAAATTTCCAATCTGAATTTTCAATCGTGGAATGAAATTTTAAATCAGAAATGGCTGGATTCTGTCGTTTTGCTTCCAGTGCTTGCAGGCCCCGAAATTCTATCCCATGCCGAGCGCTTCCAGTTTTCCACGAAATTGCGGCCAACGCCCCAGGATGGAAGCGGCATCAGCAGGCGTGTAGATAATGCGTACAAATACGGCTCGTACATTTCACGCAACTCAACGAGCTTTCGGTCTCCCGATTCACCGCACTTGGTCGAAGCGCGGCATTCCACAAGCAGGTCGCGAACATGCGAAACTTCATGCGCGGGAAGGCGGTCATGTGGTGGTTTTGAGCTAGGAACCCGCAGGACTTCAGCCAAATCCGCAACGGCGTGGCGCGCGATAGCGAACGTCAATTGCGCTTGCCACTTGGCAGCGCCCTCGCCGTACGCGATGAAAAGCGCGGTCACGTCCAATACTGTGGTAAATGCGGCCAGCCAGGACTGATTGTCATGTTGCGAGCGAAAATAGCAGAGCACCGGGTAAGACAAGTGGCTCTCCATCAGTTGCGCAGCCCACATTTCCCAATCGCGCAGGTAGGGAGCAAGAATTTCGTCTTCCGCAAATTGTGTATGTCTTCTTAACAATTCGCCGGCTGTTGGGGGCGATCCTGCGCGAGCATCCAGCAGCGAAATGTTTAGCTCCCTTTGTGAAAACGCGCCGTACAAAGTTGGCAGGTAGGAAATCATCAAACCCAGAAATCCAAAACCCATTCCGCCTTCGCATACGGTAATCACGCGCGCCAATGCAGATCGCGGCGTTACATCGCCCAAACCCAATGTGAATAAGGTCGTGCCGCTCAAATAAAAATCAGTCCTGAATGTGGGTGTCTCACCACCGGTATTTATTGCGGACCCTGCCGCCCAATGAAGCAGGGCGAAGCCGAATATAAGAAGCGTCGCCCAGGCGGCGAACAAAGCAAGAAGTGAAAGCGGTCCGTAATAACTCAAATGCGCTTCCCGCATTTTTTTTGTGCGAAATATACGGTTCATGGCGGCCCAGGATACCCACGTGACCCGGTAGAAAATTCGGACGATGCGAACCGGACGCGTGACGCGGCGAGGCAGAATGATGGTTTCAAACGCTTCCCAAAGCGTGATTAGCAAAATAGCGATGCCGCCAATGGCCGCCAAAATCTTCATTTATGCTCCTGTTCCTATCAACACAATATCAGGAGTTTGCTGCGAGAAGAAATTCCTGCAGATCGGCGAATCGATTGGGAAAGAGAATTGATTTTTTCTGCCGTTCAAGAATGGCCGCCAGCTGTTGGGGCATTTCCGGACGCACGCCGATGGCGCGGGTCACGGTTTCGTCAAATTTCGCGGGGTGCGCGGTGGCCAGAATGATTCCCTGTGTAGTAGGGGGATTTTGCTTCGCAAAGCTTTGCCAGCCCAGGACGCCAACGGCGGTGTGCGGGTCAAGCACATAGCCATAGCGCTCGTTCACATCATGCATCATGCGCAGCGTTTCCTCATCGCTGAAGCTGCATCCCCAGATGTCGCGGCGAATGGCCTGCAGATCGTTACCGTAGAGGTCAACAATGCGCGCGAAATTGCTTGGGTTTCCCACGTCCATCGCGTTGGAAATCGTGTGGCGGGAAGCGCGTGGAATGAGGTTGCCGCTACGTAGAAATTCCGGCACTACGTCATTCGCATTGGTCGAAGCGACAAATTGCGCGATGCGCAGGCCAGTGCGCTTGGCCAGCAGGCCCCCCGTCAAATTTCCAAAATTGCCGCTGGGAACGGCAAACACGGGAAGCGCATCCGGATTTTTAAGTTGCGCCACGGCAGAAAAATAATAAAAGCTTTGCGGAATGAGGCGCGCAATGTTGATGGAGTTCGCCGAAGTGATCGTAAGCTTTTCGGTGATCAGCGGGTCGACGAGCGCTTGCTTGGCGAGCCGCTGGCAATCGTCAAAAGAACCGGCGACTTCCAGGGCCGTAATATTCTGTCCCAGCGTAGTCAGCTGTTTTTCCTGCGCTTCGCTCACGCGGCCCGATGGGTAGAGAATAATCACACGGATGCCGGCGAGGCCCAGAAACGCATGCGCCACCGCGCTGCCCGTATCCCCGGAGGTGGCCACGATTACGGTCAGCTCCTTACCCGATTCCTCGACAAAATATCCCATGAGGCGGGCCATGAAGCGCGCGCCAAAATCCTTGAACGCGAGCGTTGGCCCGTGAAAAAGTTCAAGAATATGGAGGCGCTCGCTCAACGTGACGAGCGGAACGGGAAAATTAAATGCCTCCGTCACAATTTTCCGCAAAACATGGTGCGGAATTTCGTCGCCCGTAAATAGCGAGCCTACTTCAAGCGCAATTTCCGGAAACGCGAGCGACGGCAGTCGATCCAGGAAATCCTGCGACAGATGCGGCATTTCGACCGGCATGTAAAGTCCGCCGTCGGGTGCCGACCCGCAAAGAACGGCGTCGCGCAGAGTTGCCTCAGGGCTGCGATGGGATGTGCTTCTATATTTCATTGAGCGGGCCGGGTCTGTGCTTCGAGATATTCCAGAAAGCCGCGCGCGTCGATCGTGAGATCCCACATGAGATCCATGGGAACTATGCGGTGCGCGTAGCGCTTGTACATTTCCTTTCGGTGAGCGATCAGTTGTGGATAGCAGCGTGCAATCGCATCGAGTATGGGTTCGCCGGGGCGCGGGGAAAATTGATCTCCCCATAGTACGGGTTTGGGGTTGGACAAATACCGCTCGATCAAGAGGCTTTCTTCCTCTGGCGAAGCTTCGAGATACACTACTTTGCTAAGCTTTTGCATCCGGCGGCAGATTTCATCACCCGTATAAACAACGCTGCCCGTTGTGTCCAAAATAATTCCTTGATCGCCGGATGCCTCAATTTCGTTCAACGCTTCGTTCATCGATTCTACTTCGCACTCCAGATATTTCTTTTCGCGCGCGCGATAAGTCGGGCTGTCCGGCCATCCCATCCAAGCGGCTACGCCGCCGATACCGCTGTGTCCTTCGTTCGCCAGTTCGGGTGCGAGTTTCGCTTCAATGCGATCATCCACGCCAATCACATGGAATCCGGCGCCTGAAAATTTCTGCGACCAGTGCGATTTTCCCGCGCCAGACATCCCGATAAGAGAAAGCTTGATCACGTAGCCTCAGCAAATTTTCCGTACTTATTCCAGTAGGACAGGCTTTACAGGCTGCGGAAAAAGTAATCTATCCTGTCATTCTGAGCGAAGCGAAGAATCTCTCTTTGTTTCTTTTCCCAAACCTAAATCGAAGAGGGATTCTTCTCTTCGCTCAGAATCACAGAATAAGGCCTTTTTTTCCGCAGCCTGTATAGCCAGGCTGCACTTTGCATGGGCAAAATTCAAACCGGACAGGCTGAAGCCTATCCTACTAAAGCCCATCTAAACGGGCGCTCACTTCTCAATGCGCCCAAAGAGGATAGCGTCCCTGGATGCGCCCTGCAAGTCCGCTAAAATTCGATGTGCATCCATTCCATTTGCACTCGCAGAAAAGCTGCCCGCTCTGAAGAGCGAGCGGTCGCTACGATAGCCAAGGCAAAGGATTTCGGTCCAGTAGCGGCCTCTCCGTCCCGCGTTCTTCGGGACGGAGAGGGCAGATCGCCACTTCATCTAAGTCGATTTCTCGACCCATGCAAGAGCATCCTGGATTAGGTCATACACAAAATTTACCTGGTCGGGCGTGATCACGTACGGAGGCAACATGTAGATAACATTGCCGAGGGGGCGCAAAAGGACGCCGCGGCTCAGAAAATATTGGTACAGCTTTGGGCGCAGCGACGACAAATAACCCGCGTCAGGAACGCTCAATTCGATTGCGGCGATGGTGCCAATGTGCCGGACGTCTGCCACGCCAGGACGGGCAGCGAATGCAGGAAGCCTTTCCCGATGCACTTTTTCAATCGCGGCGATGCGCTCAAAAACCGGCTCATGTTCAAAAATTTGCAGCGACGCATTTGCCGCAGCGCAGGCGATGGGATTCGCGGTGTAAGAGTGCCCGTGGAAGAAGGCGCGCATGCGATCGCCGCCCACGAAGGCGTCGTGAAGGCGATCTGTTACAAACGTTGCGGCCAGCGGCAGAAATCCGCCAGTCAAACCCTTCGCCACGCACATTAAATCGGGAACGATAGCAGCACGCTCGCAGGAAAACATGCGGCCGGTGCGCCCAAATCCCGTAAGAACTTCGTCCGCGATCAGAAGGACATCGTGCGCATCTGTGAGGCGGCGAACTCCGGCCAGAAATTCTTCGGGATGCACGATCATCCCGCCCGCTCCCTGGAGCAGCGGCTCGACAATCACGACGGCAATTTCATCACCTTGTTCGTTGAGCAGGCGTTCTAATTTATCAAGGCACTCGATGTGGCAAGTTGCGCGCGTAAGGCCGACAGGGCAGTGCGCGCAGGATGCGGAATGAGTGCGCAACACAGGGATTCGCAGGGAATCGAATGCCGCGGTAAACGGGGAATCGTCGCTCACGGACATCGCGCCGACTGTGTCACCGTGATACGCATTTTCAAGAGCAACGATGCGTGTTTTTTTCGGACGACCGCAATTCTTCCAATATTGCAACGCCAGCTTGAGCGCGACTTCGACTGCCGTGGATCCATCATCCGAGAAAAAAACATGGCGCAGGGGAGCAGGCATCACTTTGCCCAGGCGGGATGCAAGTTCTTCGGCAGGTTCGTGCGAGAAACCAGCGAACAGAACGTGTTCAAGCTTCGCAGCCTGCTTGGCCACTGCTTCTGCAATCGCCGGGTGCGAATGCCCGTGCAGGTTGACCCACCAGGAAGAAATCGCATCCAGAATCTGACGCCCGTCCTGCGTTTCGATGAACACGCCTTTGCCGCCCCGAACAACGAGCGGCGGCGGGTCCACACCTTCCTGTGTGAAGGGATGCCAGAGATGCAAATCTGAAGCGCTCATAATTTATTGGAATACCTGACGATCGAAATTGCTTTTGAAGACTTCAAGCAGTGTCGAACGATTTATTTTTTTAAGCATAGGAATTTGTCCGACAACGCACACGCGGCCGTAGTGCTCGATTGCGCGACGATTCTCCAAGTTTTCATCGCCAATCATCACGACTCCGCAAATCGGCAAACGCAATTCGCGCAACGCGGCGAGCGTCAGCAGCGTGTGATTGATCGTTCCCAGTGCCGTGCGCGCCGCGATAACGATTGGAAAACCGATGCGCTGCACGAGATCGCGCATTAAATCGCGTTCATTGAGCGGCACCATAACTCCACCCGCGCCTTCGACGATCCATCTCGCGCCATTCGGCGCAGCTGGCAATTCAAAATCATCCAGATGAATTTGGATTCCCGCCATACTCGACGCCAAATGCGGCGATACGGGCGGATCGAATCGATATCTTTCTTCGGCCAGCCGATCCTCTGAAATTTCAGCCCACTTCCGAACAGATTCCCGGTCGGTTCCTTCAATTACGCCTGTCTGTACGGGCTTCCAATAGCGGGCATCTAACGCAGCCACAAGTAGCGCGGAGAGAACCGTCTTACCAACATTGGTATCCGTGCCCGTAACGAAGTAGCCGCTCATTGGGAAACAGAAACCGCGCGCGGGGAGGAAAATTCGTCGCGGGCGTGGACCATTGCCAAGACCAGTTCCGCCAGAATATCTTCCGAATGTTTGGCTGTAAGGGAAATGCGCAGGCGCGCTCTTCCTTCAGGGACGGTGGGAGGGCGAATCGCGCGAACGCCGAATCCTCTGGCTCTCACGTGGTCGGCAAAATGAATGGCCGCATGGTTCGACCCCAGCATGACAGGCACGATTTGCGAATCATTCTCGGCGATATAAAAACCGTTGCTGCGCAACTCGTTTCGCAGGAAAGCGCTCAGCTGGACCAGTCGGGCGCGCTCTGCATTCGCTTCCGCGGCAAATTTAATTCCGGCAGCAACCTGCGAAGCGAAGTATGGAGGAAGCGCTGTGTTGAAAATAAAAGTGCGCGCGCGATTGATCAAGAAGTTCCGTAAGTTCTGTGAACCGCAGACAAAGGCTCCCGCGGAAGCCAGCGCTTTGCCGCAGGTATGCACGGACGCCAGAACGCGCGCGGAAAGCCCTGCTTCCGCCACGCAACCGCTGCCACGCGGACCGCGCACGCCGATCGCGTGCGCTTCATCGACAATTAATTCTGCGCCGTAGCGATCCGCGAGCGCGGCCAGAGCGGCCAAAGGCGCTCGATCGCCTTCCATGCTGAAAATGCTTTCGACAACGATTATGCGAGCGCCGGCCGCCGACGCATGGCTTTGAAGTTCCTTCTCTAAAAATTCCAAATCGAGATGTGGAAAAATAACGCGTGTGCATTTGCTGAGGCGTATGCCATCGATCAGGCTGGCATGGTTGGCGCTATCTGAAAAAACAATGTCCCCAGGCATCAAGATCGCGCTGAGGAGTCCAATGTTTGCCGCGTAGCCGGAAGTAAAATATAGCGCTGCGTCCGCGCCTACCCAATGCGCGAAATCCTGTTCCACGTGCGTCCACGCCTCCGAGTGACCGGATAGAAGCCGCGATCCGGTGGACGCGAGACGCGCCGAGTATTCGACGCCTTCCGCAAGTGCTTGCTTTAATCGCGGATCGGTGGCGAGCCCCAGGTAATCATTGGAGCTGAAATCGATCCCGTGAACCATTTGCAGTTCGCGCAGTTGGGCGCGGCATTCCAGTTCGGACAACTCTGCGAGGATGCGTTGATGGATGTTCACAAAAATCGTCTAGCGCTCGTCTAGTGCAGCGGCAGCGGCTCAAGTCCAAGCGATTGCAGCATGGCCATATCGTCCTGCGGTTCCGGATTGGCAGTCGTTAGTAATTTTTCGCCGATGAAAAGGGAATTGGCGCCGGCCACGAAACACAGTGCAACGGCCTCACGGGACAACGCCTTGCGCCCCGCGCTCAGCCTGACCATCGATGAGGGCATCAGAATGCGCGCCGTAGCGATGGTGCGAACGAAAACCAGCGGATCGAGCGAGTCAATTTGTTCCAGCGGAGTTCCCGTCACGCGCACCAGCGCATTGATAGGCACGCTTTCCGGATGCGGATTGAGCGTGGAAAGCTGCTGCAGGAGCCCGATGCGATCGTTTTCCGATTCGCCCAAGCCGATAATCCCGCCGCAACACACAGTCACTCCTGCTTTTCGCACGGAGGCAAGCGTGCGCAAGCGGTCGTCATAATTTCGAGTGGTGATGATTTGACCGTAAAATTCCGGGGAAGTGTCGAGATTGTGGTTGTACGCCGTCAGCCCCGCTTCGGCCAGTCGTTGCGCCTGGGAATCGTCGAGCATGCCGAGCGAGCAGCAGACTTCCATGCCAAACTCAGCGACGCCGCGCACCATCTTCAAAATATTTTCAAAGTCCTCGCCCTCCTGGACGTTGCGCCAGGCCGCTCCCATGCAGAAACGCGTGGCGCCTTCGCCGCGCGCGCGCTTGGCAAACTCAAGAACTTCGTCCACTGGCAAAAGACCACCGCGGGTAACCTCCGTCGAGTAGTGCGCGCTCTGCGGGCAGTAGCTGCAATCTTCAGGGCAGCCTCCGGTTTTCACAGAAAGCAACTGGCAGAACTGCACGCGCGTGGGGTCATGGAATTGGCGGTGCGCCTGTTGCGCCGAAAAAAGAAGATCGGGAAGCGCCTGCCTGTAGATCTGCTGAATTTCTTCGCGCGTCCAATCGTGCCGCAGAGCGGCTCGAGCTGCCGAAACGCCTGCATCGTTAATCGACAAGGGCACTCCTCTGAAATCGAAATCTAGAAAATTCGTCCCGCACGCAGCCTAGACATACAATCGCAAATAGCCAGTCGACCCGGCTGCGAGGCATCGGCTGGAGAAACATTCTAGCGCAGATTTAGCGAGAATATCGACCGTGCACGGTCGAAATAATACAGCTCAATGGCATTCGGAATTTCGCAATGCGAAGCAAAACAAATGATAATTGTAGGAGAGTTCCGGCGCAGGAAGGGTCGCTGAAAGCGCCTTACAGGTGAGATTCCTCGGTTCGATTCGTTTTCCTGGAGCCCTTGTTTTCGTCTGGAGAAGAAGACTCGATGGAATTTGAATTTTTCTTATGGCAGGAAACAGCCCACCAGCGATTTTGGTATTGCGGCAGCTCGCACATCTTCGTGCAATGCTTTTTGCCAGATTCATACGCGCAGTGGCAGTAGCAGAGCGGAGTTGCAGGCCCCGAAAGGAGGATCGGGGCCTGATTTGCCAGGGCAGCAGCGGAGAGAGTCCCCAGGAAAATCGCCGTAAAAACCACTTTCCGGAATCCACTGAATCGAAATGGCATGCCAGATTGTCAATCTGATCGGAATAAAAACCGATAGCGCAAAAGTCGGAAAATTGGTGGTATTGGAGAATGGAGCGTACTAGCACATAGTACTGGGACTGGACTCGGAAGGGGAGTGCCTCAATTTAGATTGTGCAGTGCTGTGGAAAAAAAGCTGCCCGCCCGAAAAATGGGCTGCTTCCACAAAAGCAACTGCGATGCGCTGCGGTTTTGTAGCGGCCTCTCCGTCCCGTGATCTTCGGGAGGGAGAGGCCGACCCAGCCCGCAAGAAGAATCACAACTTGGAGGAATCAATGCAGGACTTACAAACTGAGAGGCAAGCAAAGACCGCTTTCAAAAATGCAATACGTTGCGCAAGAGAAAGAGAACAGGTCCACCAACGGAAAAATTGTCTTAACAATCCGAGAAAATTTAAACGCCTGCCGGTGCGGCTTCCGCCAAATCCGACAATTCCAATCTCAAGTTTCCAGAGTTTGACGCATAGCTGAGCGCCGATTCCAGGTCAATGATATTAGTTCGCACTAAGCGCTCCAATTCACCATCGAAATGTTGCATCCCGTCGTTCGCACCGTCGCGCATGGCGTCCAGAAGCGATTTGCCTTCCGTTTCGCCCTTTTCCACATACTCGCGCGTGCGCATGGTCGATTTCAATATCTCGATGGCCGCCACACGCCCGGATTTATCTTTCTTGGGAATTAAGCGCTGCGAAACAATATATCGAAACGATCTCGAAAGCCGCGCGCGTATCGTCTGCTGATCCGCCAGAGGGAACACGCCAACGACTCGCTCAATTGTTTTTGACGCGTCCACCGTATGCAGCGTCGAAAAAACCAAGTGTCCCGTTTCAGCCGCTTCCATCGCTATTTCTATGGTTTCCCGATCGCGCATTTCTCCGACCAGAATTACTTTCGGCGCTTGCCGCAATGCCGCGCGAAGTGCCAGCGCGAAACTCGGCGTATCGCTATGAAGTTCGCGTTGATGGATTGTGGATTTTTTATGTAAATGCAAGAATTCGATGGGATCTTCAATTGTCAGGATGTGGCAGGCTTTTTCTTCATTGATCCTGTTGATGATCGCCGCAAGTGTTGACGATTTCCCCGATCCGGTCGGCCCGGTAACCAGCACGATTCCATTTCTCAGTCCCACGATTTCACCCAATGCAGGCGGTAAATTCAGCGAAGTGAAATCCGGGACAGCCTGTGGGATCACGCGCATCACGATGGCATGTGTACTGCGTTGCCGAAAAATATTAACTCGAAACCGCGCAAGCCCCGGCAAACTATACGATAGGTCCGTTGCGCCTTCTTTTTCCAGCTTGGACGATACGATTTCATTTGTCCCGATCAAGTCCATGGCGATCCTGTGCGTCGCCTCCGGTGTGAGACGCCCTACACCAGTTATATTTACTTCCTTCAGTTGGCCGTTCAACTCAACTTGCGGCGCGCGGCCCGGGGAAAAGATCAGATCGCTCACCTGTTTTGAGACTTGGAGCAAAGTGGCAACCAGGGCCGCTGTGGGAACAGTCGGCTTTGGTTGAGTTTCCGCAGGGGCAGCTTGCTTGACATCGGGATTTTGGGTAAGCAATGAGTTCGAATCCAAGGGACCCTCCCACACAATGACTTATAAAATCTATCAGATGAAATTTGATTTTAACTTGGGCAGTTGACCTGAGGTCCGGGGTTTTTCAGGATGTGTGCCTTAATGAAACACTTTTCAGCTCTTACTTAATTGGTTAAATAGCTTCAGGGTGAAGTTTGAGCGTCTCGAGCCCCAGTCCGATGTCCGTAAGTTGATAAGTCTCTTGGTCATAGGCGTGCAGACTGGTTTCTAGCTGAGTTAACACAAATTTGAGGGTTATGACGCTGCCTTCAGGAAAATGGATAGAAAGACTCCTAGTCACTTCGTTATTTAATTTGGACATGGCCGATGACAATGTCTTCCCATTGAGAAGCGTATTCTTTCGGCGCGGACACGCGTGAGATTTTGTTCCATTCGTTCGCAATGTTGGGCGGGCTCTCTTGGGTTTAACCACAGGGCCTTTTTTCAATTCAGAACCCCTTCCCCAACTTCCAGTGATGATGCAGAGGAATTGAGTTCTTCAAGTTCACGTGCAATTCCGCAATACGGGCAAAAGCGAAATAATGCGGAAAGTTTTTGTCCGCAGTGCTCAAATACGCCATCGCTCTGAACATCCATGGGCACGACTCGAATAATTTCATCGAGCGTGGTCACTCCAGCCTGAAGTTTTTCTAAAGCGTCTTCCTGCATCCTACGCATTCCTGCAGCACGAGCCGCGTCCCGAACCTGATCGGGTTTATAAGAGCCACGCAAGATGGCACGGATGGGTTCATCGATCGTCATCAATTCATAAATGCCTATGCGCCCCTTGTATCCGGTGTAATCGCAAAGGCTGCAGCCCTTCGGCCAGACGATATTTGCTGGCGGGTTGGCCCATCCAGCCGCCTTCAGGCGTTCGGCATACGCAGGCGTAACGTCCTTATATCCATGGCAGGAGCACAGTTTGCGCACCAATCTTTGTGCTAGAATTGCGCTCACTGACGAAGCAATCAGATATTCCGGAATGCCAAGGTCGAGCAAGCGAGCCACCGCCGAAATGCTGTCGTTGGTGTGCAACGTTGATAAGACCAAGTGGCCAGTCTGCGCGGCTTTCATGGCAATTTCCGCAGTCTCCAGATCGCGAATTTCTCCGATCATGATTACGTTCGGATCTTGCCGCAGAATTGAGCGCAGGCAACCGGCAAAGGTAAGCCCGGCACGCGCATTTACCTGCACCTGATTGACGCCCGGTAGCGCGTATTCAATCGGGTCTTCCACCGTAACCACATTAACCGCCGGCTTGCGTAACAGGTTGAGTGCCGAGTATATGGTCGTGCTTTTTCCCGAGCCCGTGGGCCCCGTGATCAGTAACATTCCCTGTGGCTGCGCTAAGGATTGAAGCAAACGCGCCGCTAAATTGGGCGGCAGGCCCAGTTCGTTGAACCCGGATATCGGAGCCGTTGCTTCAAGCAACCTGATCACTACTTTTTCTCCATATTGTGTTGGCAAGGTGGAAACGCGCATATCCACGCGAGTCTTACCGATTGACACCATGAATCGCCCATCTTGCGGGGCCCTTCGCTCACCAATGTCCATGTCTGATAGAATTTTCAAGCGGGATATGAGGGAATTCTGGATGCTGAGTGGAACCGTTTCCAACTCGCGCAAAACCCCATCCACACGTATCCGTATAGTAGTGCAAGTGGCTTGCGGCTCAACATGGATGTCGCTGGCATGCTTGAAAATAGCTCTTTGTATAATTTCCGAAACCAGGCGGACCGCCGGTGTCTTTCTTTTATTGTGTTCGGCTTGAATCTCCTGTATTGCATCGCGATTTGCCTGACGTGAACTGGTCGAAATGAATTGAACGGTTTGTTCGTCGCCCGTCGGTTCGTCAATCACTCCTGGCAGTGCTTGCTTATGATTCAAATCTTTTTCCTGAGGAGTGTAATTTCGGGCAATCGCTTTCTGGATTTCCGCGCGGAATCCAAACCGAAGCGACAAATCTTTGCCGCTGCTGAATCGAACTTCATCAATTGTTGTCAAGTTTTGGGGCTCAGCCATGGCCACCACGAGACGAGTTTGGTCCATGCGAATGGGAAGGACGTCTAAGCGCATCGCCATGGATTCGGGAATGAGCTGCATGACTTCCCGATCACTTCGGATCGACCCACAATCGACATACGGCACAAGGGATACGTCCTCGAGGGCTTTAATCAGAGAAGGCTTGTCAACCAAGCCTGATTCAAGGATCAACTCGCCGAGACGGACCATCTTAGTTTCTTGCTCGATAAACAATTTTTGCAGATTTGCTGCGGAAATTTGTCCGCGATCCCGAAGAAGTTCCCCTAGCTTTTTACGCTTCATGGTCATTGCCTCACCGTAAGATGTGGCACGTTGGGTTCCATTGGGAGTGAGAACTGAGCGAGCTAAGCTCTCTATTTTCCGTTGCTGGCAAATCATACTGACGCCCGGGGGTGAGCCGGATGTTTCAATCTGGAAAATCATTCCAAATTGCACAGTTGGCTTGAGACCTGTCTAATATCCTGCTCGATGGCAGAGTTGCGGCCAAAATTTATTGACCCGCGATCGCTTCTACCGGATTACACTCGCGAGAAAAGGAGGAAAGTAGTGCGGTGACGTGGGTGGTATGAATTCAGAAAATTCCCGAGCCGGGAGATCGCCATCCCGAAACAGGATTCTATACGCTTCAGAATTAACGATTGCGATAATTACCAAGGCGGAAATATAAGCAAATCAAGGTAAGTATGCCATTGAGGTCAGGAAGAGGATTTGGCACGAATCGTGCACTAGAAAGAATTCGTGGACGCATTCCGATGGACGACTTACACAAGTCTTTGAGCGAGGGGGAAGGGGCTTGCTCATCTACAAGTGCTGGTCGTTCCCACCTGCTCTCAAGACACCAAAGTGAATATAGTGAATAGCTTAATGAATACTAGTAACGCGTGTACCCTATATGTACCCGTCCAATTTTTTGTCACCAAGTCTTGATGACGTCCTCTTCAAGCTGGTCCTGCCTCGCTTGAATCCACGGGTTGTAATGAGCCTGCGTGACTTTTGTGGAGGAATGGCCGAGCAAAATTGCGACCCGCTCTATGGGAGTCCCGGCGAGCAGTAGCTCAACGGCGAAAGTATCCCGAAACCTGTGATGGTGGCCGCCAGCCACGTTCGCCTTCGCAAATACCTTTTTCAACGCGTACTGATAATTGGTAACTCGAGTTTTTGGCAAGCCTTGACCAGACCAGAAGTAATACTGGTTTCTTGCCGGGATCGTCGCCAAAGCCTCGAGGCACACGGGCGGTAACGGCAGTTTGACCGCGGTGCCGGTTTTCGCGGTTCGCAAAAATAGTCTGCCTTCGTGGATCTTGTCTCTCGAGAGCGTCACGACGTCTCTGATTCGCAATCCGCTGTAGCGGGACAAAAGTATGAAAGCTTTCATGGGCAAGACGTTATTCGGCCGATGCCGGGAGCCCTTCGCTTCCGCGGCGTCGCACGCCGACAGGATGTTTTTCATATCGTCTTTAGAAAAAGGCAGAGTCGGTGCCGGGGCGATCCGTGGTGCCTTGAGCTTGCGTGCCGGATTGTCGGGTATCCAGTCGGCGTCATGAGCAAAGCGGAACAGTGCCCGCAGACGTTCCAACTCGTTCCGGGCCCCGTAATTCTGGGCTTCCCAGCCGGCGCGGAACTCCCTGAGCGAATTGAGGTCCAGCTGATTCATATACCGCAGGCCCATCGAAGCCGCGAACTCCTTTAGGCGTGTGAACAGGGGATCGTAGCGTTCCAAACTTGAATTTCGTAGACCGCGAGCTTTAGCGTCTTCCAGAAAAGCTTCACAAGCGTGTTCAATAGTGATCCGCTCGTCAGGCTCTTTGTCAGCGATCTCCATGTCGCGGACCTTTTTCTGCGCCCGCTGCCAATTTTTTGTTTTCAGGGATTTCCGAATTTCTTTCCCGCCGATCAAACCGTCGGCCCAAATCGCGCATTTACAGTTCCTCTGCTTCCGGGAATCGTGTTTACACTTCCTGCCGTGTCGCCTGAATAGGGTTAGCATCTATCTACTCCCGGTGGACAACTTCGTGTGGATTCGTTCTGCGACGCTGAGCGGAATCCTGATCGTGACGCGTGGCCGCTTACCGGCACGAGTGGGTTTTTCGAGACGGAGGACTCCTTCAACACCATCGAACAAGCGACGGATCGTGTCGTCGCTCAGGCCCCATTGAGAGGCGAGCTGTGCCGGAGAAAAGTGCTGCTCAGTAACCGGCTGTTTGCGATCTACGGGTGAGTAGAGTATCCGCTGAAGCTGCCACTGCTGGAACTTCTTTGAGTTCTGGACACGCTGGATAAGAGCCGGAGAAAGTCTGTCGAGGGTTGCTTGAATCATTTTGCCGCCTTCCTGCTAAGGAATTCGCGGATCGCCTGCTGGATTAAAGAGCTGACAGTTTCATCTTCCTTCTTGGCGAGCTTCTTGAGCTCTTCCAAATCTTTTTCTTTTATACGAACAGCCCTCAGTTGCTTTACCATGTCGCGATTGTATCACATCCGTGATACATGGCGGTCCAGTACGTCTGGGGCTCAAGTCTGGGTGGCGGTCTGGATACGCCCGTACTAGCCATTTCCCGGCTCTCTGCCGGGCTATCTCTTGTGGTGTGGGTTATGTGGACTTGAATCTGGCGGAATCGCTCCCGTGGCTTTTTACGGGGCACAAGTACATTTGCTGATGGTCCGTTTAATGGTAAGGTCAGTAACGTAGGCAATTCTAACTTATGAACAAACTACTTGGAGGGTTAATGGCGGATTTCAAGACAGGTAACAGACGCCCATTCTTAATCCGTGGTATTGCCGGAGTAATCTGGGTTTTACTACTCTGGGTAGGCTCTCGTGCGGTCTCGGGGCAGACCACGACTCCGTCTTCCCGTTCATCAGGTCCGGGTGAAAAGGTTCCGAAGACGATTACGTTGCCGGAAGCCATCAGCTTGATTCGCCAATCGACGGTCCAAATAAATTATCTCGTTGAGGGTGAACCCGGGACGTTCACAAAGCCACAGATGGGCCTGTTCGGCACCGGGTTCGACGTAGGTGATGGATACTTCATTACCGCGAAGCATGTTGTTGACGCATTTCAAACGATGGCGATAAACATCCCAAAGGGGAAAAAGAGCCTCGGGATTGGGATCGCCAGCATTAATCGCCTGAATGTCCGGGCGGGATTTCGAGTCTTTGAAGTAGAAGTCATCGACCAAGACGCAATCCATGATTTAGCATTACTCCATGAGATCCACCGCGACACACCTCTGTATGAGACGTTAGGTTCAATAACTTTTGGATCGTCATCTGGTTTGAGCCCGCAGGACCCTATCTTCCCGACATTAGAACCGGTCAGGTTATCAATCAAACGTCCTGAGGATGGGGATGGCATAGCGACTTCTGGTTACCCGCTTAATCAGGCTGTCCTGCTGACAACGTCCGGGACAGTCGCGTCTTCTTGGGGATTCTATGATAGTACGTACGCTCCTCCCAATGCGCCTGCCGGATTTGCGATGTCAAAACTTGAGGATAGCTATCTTGCCGACCTTCGCGTTAATCACGGTAACAGCGGTGGTCCAGTATATTCAATTACAACCGGAGCCGTGGTTGGAGTATGCCAAGCATACGAGAACGCCGAGGTCGCAATCGGGAATACAACGGTAATAGTTGAGGGCAAGCCACTGGTTTATAACTCAGGGGTCTCATTATTCGTCCCTGCTCGATACGTGGCGGCTCTACTGGACAAGAATAAGGTTAAGTGGACGGCCGCAAAATAGACTCAGGCGGGTTTGGTAACCCCTTCTTTTTGGCCACCAAGATAAGGATTTCATAAAGGCAAAATTTACTACCCCGGCGGCTTGAAAAGCTAAAGGCGCTGTACGGGCTTCCTATTGCGTGATTTTCGAGCCGTCTATTTAGGCGTTGTGAAATAACCAATGCCAGAGCGGCTATTTCGATTTGTATCGCTTCCTGTGTGGGAATTTATTGACGAATGTCTGAATGTTACTCTTTGGGCACACGATATTGCGTTTGACGGGAAAGTGGACGCAAAAAATTCAAGAAATATGAAAATAGTTTGCAACCACTTTTACATTAGATGGTTACAGACAAAAATATTTTTAGTTTTTGCACGAAATCGGTGCAAAATGAGTCCAAAATCTGGAATTTTAGAAATGCCCAGTGTTTTCGCATATCGTGTGTTATAACATGCTCGTATTCAGTACATTGCAAGATTGAAAAAAAGGCCGTTTTTCATTTTTTAGGGGTCGCGCCGGACCTCCAAAATGCGCCAATCTCGTGATTCTTTAGCCAACTTGTGTTTTTCAGCCCTTGTAACCAATTGATAATTAAGGCGGTTATTTTGGTATTTCGGGACACTTTTCCGAGGTCGTACCTTGCATCTGATTGGAGGAAATACAGTTAGTCGCGAAATTGGACCCTGCTGACTGAGTGGTCCTATGGGGAGTATCACGAGTTAAGATAATTAAGGCACACCCCGGACACCAAACGCGCGTCGGAATTTAGAAATACATTCTACGACGCTCTACGAGTCAATATGGCGCACGAACGCCCGGGTTCGATTAGGGAGTCAGGGGTTCAATTTCGGCCGGGTCTCGGACAGCAAAAATAGTTTACTGACTCAGTAATACCAGAGACGGACTTAAATAACCTCTCCACGGCATATAGGCATTCAGGGCTTTACAGCATTACGAACCGCGCCCAGAACTCAACACCGCCTCTCCCGCCGCTTAAGCACTACCAAAACAGCAATTAAATTTTAAATATTTGAGCTTAGCGGCTCAAGAGGATAGGACTATGAATGTTCCACGAAAGAAACCCGCTGTACGATTGTTCATCGGTCTAGCCGGTCGTTTCACACCTGAAGAAAAACCCAGCCTAGAAATCGCTTCTCCGCCTGCAGCCGTGCCTGCCATTCCTGCCATTGCTCAGCCCAGCCCGGAATCCATCGCGGCTCTCGAGCAGGAAATACTCGCGGCCAAAAAGAAACGTGGTCGTCCGCGGATCCACGTCGACGATGCCGCGAAGATGCGCTCGCACCGAAAAACAAAAAAGGACGCCGCAAAAGAAAAAGCCATTCAGGACGAGATAGACGCGATCCTGAAAGTCAAACCTGAGAGCAACGACCTACGCGGCCGGATCCACGGTGAAACGAGCGGCGGCGATGCTTTGTTTGTTGCCGAGCGCGTCGACACGTACGCGTGGGTTGATATCAATGGTCAGCGTCACGAGAACGGCGGCCGAAAACGACCGAATGCGGGAATGGATCCGAAAGCGTTCGAAGATGGGTTGACACAAAAAGAAACTGATTACACGTGGGTGAACCAACAGAACTTCAATGCTGCAGCAAAGTGGGATAAGCGTGACAAAGAAATTTTCACGCTGCATCTCGCAGACGTCGTGTGTATTCGTGGCGATGCCCCACGGTGCCGTTTGTGTGATTTTAATTCAGCGTGGTTTCAGGATGTCCGAGCGCACTTCATCGGCACACATCGAGCTTTTATCCGGGCAGAAATCAAACGTTGCAAACCAAATCCAGCCAAGCTTGAAAAGAGTGTTGAAAAGAATATCGTAACGAAGCATGAAAATGCTTAACCTGCTGACAATATTACGCTTACGGAATATTTCGACGCTCTCGTGCTTATATGAGAAGGGACAAAACTTCTCCGCCGCGCTAACGGCGTTTCTTTCATGCCTATCCTTAGGGGCTCGATTCGTCGAGTCCCTTTTTTATTTGGGGATAGGCGTTATTTTTAGGACTCGATTTCGAACAGGAAAATCTTTCAAGGGGCGTCATGCTTTATCAAGATAAAATCCGCGAAGCGTTTGAGAGGCACAGAATCTCTGCGGAAATTATCTGCCGGATCGTCCCGGGACTAAATCCTACTGGATTGTCGCGATTTATGAATCACAACGTCACTCTGCCCGCCCTGCCTGAGTTAATGCAGACGCTTTCCGACCTTGACGCTCTGGCGGCAGACGCCAAACCGTACGGATTGCCGTTTGATAATCCCGCTGAACTCCGGAAGACGATTGAAAGGTTTCGTTCCGGATTACGATTTGTTCCGATTCCCATTGGACCGAAAGAAGAAATCGCAGATTTTGAAGCAGAAACGACTGAGACAAAACAATAGATTCACCGTAATGCGGGAATTTACTCCGGGCCGGAAGACAATCTTTTGACGAGGAGAATCTAAAAGACGCCGAAGGGCGAAGCGCGACAGGATACCGATGTTTAAAGAAAACCGCTGTGAGTCAGTTTGTAATGGCCTGCAATGCGAGCAAGACAAGGACCGGCACCGAAGGTGTGGCAAGCACCTGAAGCATAGCTCAGGCGCATGCACTTGGACCGACGCGGGTGCCGAACGGGTCAGGCGAGAGAAGGAAGAGAAGGAAAAGCAGTCGTAGAAGCAAAAAGTTTTTAGTTGTTCGGCAAATTTAATCACCTTGCACATAGGGATTCTCATGCCGCGAAGAAAGGTGGTGCCAGCCTACGGGCTGAACTCAATACAGGTAGGAATAAGGGCATGAGCGAGATTAAAAAAGAAACAAACACAGAAGGCGTTAGGCTTCAAACGTTTCAAATCAAACCGATCCGGCTGGGACACATCATTAGGTACGATGACGTGAAGGCCATCGGGATTATATTCTCGGACCGCGAAAGATTCTTTTTTCACCGTGACCGGATCATGAAAGGCAAATTGATTCCTGAGGTGGGTGACCAAGTCCGATTTCGGGTCGCGCTGGCGACTCCCGCGCCGGGCAAGTTTCCTTCCGCTCATTCAATCGAGATATTGGAACCAACCGTGACAGATGTCGGGGCACAGACTTTGGCGGAACCTGTCACGCAGCCCGTGGATGGGCAGAAAGCGGATCCAAAGGCGGGTGAGTAGCCATGGCGACCCTACCGCTAGCCACGAAATACCCGACGCCGCGAACCGATGCGGATGTCGCGCAGTCCGTCAAAGAAAGTATCGAATCACGGGAACAAAATATACCTGCGGACCCGCAACCGACCGCGATTTCACACGATGCTCCGTTTAATAATCAGGAAACCATTACTTCGGATGTCGTCCAACCCGATGCGAATGGTGAGTTTCCGACGCCGGTGGATGGCGCATTGTGGATGGCTAACTTCGGTATTCCACAGACTCCACTAAAAGATGGAAAAATTCCACGAATCACTGAGTGGCCGAAAAAAGCTACATGTGACGTCAAGCAGATTAGGGACTGGGCTAAGCAGTTCCCGGGTTGCAACTTCGGGAGCGTTGCAAGGAACCACGAGTTCTTTATGTTCGAAGCGGATTCGAATGATGTCAAGGCTCGGTTCGAGAAGACAGGGAATAAGTTTTCAAGCAACTTAATGATTTTGTCCAGTCCGGGACGTGGCCATCGTTACTACCGTTGGTCTGAAGGCGTTGTGAACATCAGCCAAGGTGAAGGCGGGACTCTTTATAAAGATTTCAGCCTACGCGTAGACAACGAGCAATGCGTGAGTCCGGGGAGCGTCCATCCAACGACGGGAAGGCAGTACCGCGTGGTTAAGGTCGGAACTCCTGAAGTCCCGACTCCGGAAGAAATTAAGTTCTGGAACTCGGAACGTCTCGAAGTCAAGAAAAAGACAGCAGTCAGTGAAGAGCTGCCTATCATTTCAGGTTCGCGAAATTCCACGCTGACTAGCATCGCCGGGAAGATGCGCCGTGAATTTGGATGGGACGCCGAAAAGATTTTTGATGAGTTATCCGAAATCAACGAAAAGCGTTGTGAACCACCGCTTGACTCATCCGAGGTCCAAACGATTGCGAATTCGATCTCGCGATATCCTGACGGGATTACTCAACAAATCCAAGAACGACCGCTAGTCAACGGACGACCAGCGGAAGAATCTCTAGTCGCGCCGGTCGCAGTTGTGGAAATCGATCAGACATCCCTTTCTCCGCGGCCTGCGTTCCCGCTTTGGGCCATTAAAGACACGAGTCTTTACGACGGCTTCGTTCAACCAGTAGTGGAGTCATCTTCAAAGAACCCGGAATTTTTGTGGCTCAGTGCGGCCCAGATTATGATGAATTACTTCTCGGATAAAATTAAACTTCATAATCAAACCATCAACTGGAACCTATTTCTTGGGCTGGTATCAGACCCCGGGAAATATTTCAAATCAAGTAGCTGCCAACTCGCGCAGAAGTACTTCGAGCACGCCGGGCTGCTGTCGACTTTTAAGCCCGACCTTCGGAATTCAGAAGGCAAGGTCGTCGTTCTACAAGCTGGGAGCAGCGAAGGCTTCGCTCTTGACATGCAACGCATCAATGCGACACACGCGATTATGTTCAACAGTGAGCTCGGTAAACTCGTCGCAAAAATAGGAATCGAGAATAGCTCGATGTCGAACGATATATTGGACTGGTATGACAGAAACTACTTTGGAAACTCGACATCAAACCACAAGAAAAAATTCAGCTTCCCGGCCGACAGCTATACATTCGGGATGGTTTGGTGTACCACGACTCAGGGGTTCAACCGGTATTGGCCAAAATTGGCGGGAATCGTTAGCGGGATGGAAGACCGGATGTTCTTCTGTATCGGTCCGGAAAAACCGCGACCCGCAGGCCCGATGTGGGATGCCCCGATTCAGGACGGTGCTCAGAAGACCCGAGCACTGATTGACCGAGCCGTCACGACTGAGACCTATCGGTATGAAGACGTCCACGAAGCTCAAGAAATGATGAAACGCTGGGACGACCCGAGAGCCCGGGGTCTCGTCGAGAAGTTCGCGCTCCTGTTGGCGATTGATATGGGTTGTTCGGCCGTGACCGCCGACTGTATCGAAAGGGCCGACGCCATCGTGTCGTTTAGGCAGGCGGTCAACGCTTATCTGGCACCTATCGAAGCCGATAACCAGCAGGGCAGACTTCAACAGGAGATGCTCCGCGAGCTCCGCAACAACCGGGGGAAGATGACCTACCGGATGCTCTGTCGAAACCTTAACCACGTACGCCACGGGATGGATTTCTGGAGCCGAGCGTACAGCACGTTAATCAAAGAGAAGGAACTCGTCGAGTTTCTCGAGCCCGGTAACCGTGGCCAGAATAGAAAAATGGTCGGAATACCGAAGCGTGATCCGGAAGAGTGAGAAGTGATGACGCCTTCGTTTATGGCCCGTTTCTTGATGACGCCTTCGGTAAAACGTGATGACACCTTCGCTTAATTTAGTGTTTTTGGTCTCCGAACGGGCCAGAAACGGGTTTTTGAACGAAGGTGTCATCGAGGTCAAAATCGTACTTAACCCGTGCATATTGATAGATATGGAAGGTGTCATCAGAATGGTCATCTTGTGTGTCAAATCTTATATTTTATAGAGTTTGGCACTAATTAAGTGTGATTAAGCGCGATTCGACACACAGGATGGGCATAGTGATGACATCTTCGTTCTTGCCGCCTAAATTTCCAACCGGGCGGAAAAGTAGGTTTTGAGCCAAAGTGATGACGCCTTCGAACTGGGAACCGTGTCGACGGTTCGCGGCAACCTGACTACCAGCGTAATTGGCTTACTAGTGTACTTGGCGGCGTAGTTAGGCGCGTAGCAGGCCGATGACTCGAGGACGACCAGAAACGTGTAACTCGCCCATTTAATGGGGTAGCAGGTCGCGGCGAATGGGTAATTTCTATCGATTTCACTCGCAAGTCACGCTTTTCTCGTCTTTTGGACGTTGAAAGACCTTCAGTTGAATGAAACACGTCACTAAATTCCCGAATCAGGTCGGGATAGACGCTGAATGCCCTGTATTTTCAACGCCAGACCGCCGTACAGCAACGATCTCGAGCACGACACCGTGAGCAGCACAGCGGAGTTTCTGAACGCCCAGCGAGCCCGCTAGCGATTCTCGAGCCGTGGTGCCCGAGCTCGAACAATGGACAGAGTAAATAATTATTTCGTCCAATCCTGAAACTTAAAGTCCTTTCTTTTCAATACCAATTTTCGAAAGGGCTCGTAAGTGGACCTCGATAATTCCGATAAGTCGCGTCATTTACAGCGATCTAATTGCAAGGAAACGACTTCCAGCGGCCATCTGAGTAAACAATATAGCGGTTATCAGACGTCATAATGTTCGTCTGACTTTCGCCTAGGCTACGGGCAATCGTGTTCGAGGCGTCTCGGCATGGACTGGAGGGGCGCGGCGAACAGGGCGAGACGGCCGGAAATCGCCGTTTTTTAGACTAAGACCCAACATCGTTTTGACGCAAGCCTTCAACACACTGATTATAGGCAATTTAGGCTAACCGCAGTTAATTGCTTCCATTAATGGCGCTGACAAAAAGTGTCAAACCAGCCCGCGGTGAGCCCGGCGCAGCAAGGACCTCGAAGCCGGATGGTTTCCGCAACACATTGAAAACGCGCCGATTGGGCAACGATTCGAGGTTGGGAAATTTTAGACCTCGAGTGGAGGCCGAGGAAAAAGGGGAAATTTTTTAGGCTCGAGCTCCTGAAGATCGCGAAGATTTTTCCAGCCATCGTATTGATTCTATTGCTTTTGCAACCCCGGCAGGGTCCGGATGTGTACCCGCCCCGTTGACCACTTTTGCGGGACTCAAAATATGATAATCTTTGTCGAATCAACAATATAGCCGGGTCGTACCAGCCAGCCCGGCCTTCTCTATTAAGGTACCCGGCGGCTACCCATACGCCTAGGTCACCCGGCCGCACCTCCCATGCCGTGGTCGCCCATGGCGGTCTCGACTACCGCGTAGGATAGCCAGTTTTCCGGGTCGCGCCTATCCCACGATGTAGTTGGCAGACACGAAATTACGAAGACGTAAAAGTAGCCATACCAGTCCAGACCGACCGGTTTACGCAACCTGAACTCACCACGCCAATCAAGGTAAAGGAACGATATGCAACCAACAGAAAGGATGCTGAAGTTTGCCCAGACTTACAACTTGAAACTAGTCGATACCGGGACCGAGAAAATCGCCGCAGGCAAGTTCGGGGAGATCGCCGATGTGGACGACCCCGACGGCTCACTCAGGCTCCGGATTCTTCCCGCCAGCCGGGCCGCGAAAGTCGATAAGGCTCTCCGGATACGTTTCCGGTTGGCGGAAGCCGGTGGTTTGAGGCTCAAGACAAAGTCAGACGCGGAATCGATTTGGTATTTCGATCCCTCGAACGAAACGGAATCAAGACTGGTTTTCAAGATATCAGGCGTCAGGAGCCGGGCCCGTCGAGTCCTCAGCCCCGAACGTAGAGAACAAATGGCAGCGGTACTTGCAGCGGCACGTTTGAAACGGCAGTCCGCAATTACCCCGGCAGTTTAGGTAACACCCCAACAACGCAGCATCACCAACTCAACCAATAGGAGAAAGGACATGCAGATAAGTGATCCGACGAAAAGTAATATCCCGCGATGTCGACACAGCGTCTACGCACCCCATGGCACCCCGAACACCCTATGTAGTTGCTGCCACCCGGTGGATATCCCACGAGGTCACCGCTTTGTCTACGCCCGGGACGACAACGGGACGTTCAAGAAGATCGAAGATCTAGATTAATTACTACTAAGTAAATCATAGCCGGAACGTCCGGCGGAGAGGAAATGGAGAAGGGTGAGAAATGGTGTCCGGAGTGTGGTTGTTCATTCAAGGGCCCGACAAAGACCTGCAGCGAGGAATGCCGCGACACGAGATTGAAACAACGACAACGGAGCCTAGGCGCGAAGATGACGCTACTACGCCGAGTACTGGAGTCAGAAAAGGTCTGGCAGCGTGACGACCGATTGATGTATTCCGAGAACTTCATCGAGTCCGTCTTGGCCGGCGGATGTATCTATTGCGGGATGGACGGCACGGAACTCCAGTCCTTCACCGGACACTGTCTCGATAGAATCAAGAACACCGGGAAACACACGAGCGACAACATAGCCGCTTGCTGTCCTCAATGTAACTCCATCAAGTCTGATTTGCTAAGTCTCGAGGAGATGGCGCTCCTCCACCCGGGCTTGATAGCGATAAGAAACAGGCGAGGCAATCTGAATAGCGATGTAATCAACGCCCGACAACGGAGGAAAAATGGACGATAACGAATTCGAACTAGAACAAGCCCGGACGCTAGCCACCCCGGACGATGAAGAACTCGAAGACGCCGAACAAGAAGAAGGCGAGCCAGACGAACTAGGCTTTGTCGAAATCTCCGAGGATGAATATGCCCGGCTCAGCCTGAGCGAGCAGAGGAAATATAGATTCAATCTCGAAAAGGCAAAAAAGGCTCAAAAGCGAGCGAACGCCCGGAATCGAAAGCAGGACCAGCGTAAGCGCGAAGCCGCAGGTGTCCCGACTGGCATAAGGAACAAGGTCGAGGCCTTGTGGGCATTCAACAGGACTGATGTAGAAACCAACCCCACACGAGCCGACGAACTCGCGATTTTACTAGAGCGGCTGAACGACATGGATATCATGCGGCAGAAGGTCGGAGACGTCTATCGCATGATGGATGAAAAGCCGACCGACGAGAAGACGGCTCAATGGCTCGAGTTCGTCTACGAAGACATGATCGAGCACGGCAAGAAATATGGCGTTTGTAAAGGATGGTTACCGCCATTCCTACTTCTGACGATGCTCGAGACCCGGCATCACATGCAGGTCAACAAAGTTTGGCAAGCCCTACTTGCCGACCCTTCGAACCATTACAAGGCTCACTTCGGCTGGGACATAGATGATGTGAATCGTGATTTTTATCACACTTTCCTTGGACACGTAGTCGAGTGGTACATGCAGCACAGACGCCGACCGGACTTTCAATACGACTGGACCGATTTCGACCGGATGATCATGAATGAGCTCGAGATCCCCGAACGCTATATCACGGAGCCGTTCGGCGAAGATCCTAGACGTCCCGGCGGCCCGCCACCCGGGAAACGGGGAGTATGGGCCCGTTTCTATAATTTTAAAAATAACCTCGAGCCCGCGCCCTACGGACATGGAGCCGGATCCACGTCAACCAGCGAGATTCTCGCGTCGGACGCCGCAGCTCTGAAGTCGTTGCGTGAGCTCGGCTACTTATAGTTTCAACGACTCAATACAGCTCAACAAACGATTTTAAGTCGGCTTCCTGCGGAACGCCGGCTTAAATGCGGAACTCGAGTCCGCTGATGCGGCCGTCGGTCTCTCCTACTGGCGGCCGTCTTAATTTCACAGGAGATTTTACGGAGAATTAAATGACTGAACCAAAACGTTGCATTCTCTGCGAGCGGCTGTTCTCGCAATCTGAAATTGATCAAGGAATTCCGATCCAACACGCCCGACGGAATAGTATTTTGATGACGCGTTTCCCGAATGGCAGTTTGCATCAATTTAAACTAGAAAAGAAACAAAAGCCGCAAACGATTCAGGGCGCGTTCGTCGTGAAGCCCGTCGTACCGCCACCGGTGACCGTCGAGGCTCCGCCGGAAGAAGTCGCGGCACCACCAGAAGCGGTGAGCATCGAGGAGTTAGCCGAAACGCTGACGGACCACTTCAGCCCAGACGTCGAGCCTGAACCCGAACCTGAACCCGAACCTGAACCCGAACCAGAAACGGAAGCCCTTCGACACTTCCATGATAATCACGCGGTAGAAAAGCTTGGTCAGTACGTTGATGGAATCGTGGTTTCCTACAACCACTATAACGAATCTGGTTTCATCCGGATCCTCGAGTACGGCCGTCAAAAGTCCGGAATATTTTTTAGATCAGACGACATCATCAGCGGGGAAGTCATCGGGCTAGGTGTCAAAGTCCGGTGCCTAGTTTGTGATCCGATGCCGGGCCGAGAAGCACTTACCGCACGCCGGATCGAGATTCTAGGACTACTAGAAGAACCGAAAAGACCGAAGACGAAAGTCTATGAAAGAGAGGAGGATTAAATTGAGCACCTACAAAGTAGAGCAGAAGAAGTTGGACAGGTTAGCCGAGGCGACAGAGATTGCGGTTCAGGCGGATACAGAAGTGACGGTTTGGCTTGCCCGCCACCCGGAAATCAAAAATATTTTGGCTAACAAGAATATCTTGTTCCAATATTTTGGCCGAGACCTCGATGATATCGATGCCGATCCGGGAGGTTCACTCGACCAAGCATATGAGCACCCTAAGTTACGGGAGAGCCTAGCTCACTGGCCTAACGAAGAAGACGAAAAGCAAGAACTCTCGAACCGGATTATCGAACTCCTACGTCCCGGCACCAGTCCGCAGAATTTAAAAGCGGTCAAGGACGGGCATAGGTATAAATCGGTCGGGGAGTTGCGTATCCGAGTGCAGGAGTTGCAGGAACGGTCCGAGATGCACAAGAAGAGCACCGCGGAACTGAGGGCAATCATCCAGCGACCTGCACCAGAGTATTCCCTACCGCCGGAAATCAGCGCACAGCAAATCAAACACATGTGGGGCCCGGACCAGTTCCGGTACTGGACGAAGAAGTTTAACGGCAGCATGGAGCCAATTAATCGACGGTTGGCAGGACAGGACTAAGCCGAAAGGCGAGGAGACAACATGACACGGACACTGACACAGCAGGAAGCCCAGCTCTGCAAGAACTGGGTGAAGTTCTTCGCGACCCGGGAAGGTTATCAGGATACTGACCGCAACGCCGGTATCATTCATGAATTCATCGACCGGGTATTCCACGGCAAATACGATTATGACAGCTTGACCGCGGCACTCGAGGCCAACCGGAACAATTTAGACGGCATCGGTGTCGCGACATCAGCTGCGATGCAGGCCGAGATCGCGAGGCGAGACGCGGATCGAAAGGCTGCAGAACTCGCGAAACAGCAAGGAGATCACAACAACGCCACGGCGGCAAATTTCGCGAAAAACTACGCTCCGCTCGGACTCCTCGTAAATGGTGACTTCCCGGAGTCTACTCAGGACAGGTTGGCGGATTTCATTCGAAGCAAGTATCCCGGGCAGTTACTCACGAACGAGATTTTGAAAGACGCGGTAGAAGGAACGTGGGATTCACTCCTGTGGTTCTCACGCGCTCCCGCCGACCGAGTCTTTCGTAACATCGTCAAGGCCCCGCGAGTCCTTTCCGAGCAGGCGAAGATCGACGCCGGCATGGTGCCCCAACGCGACCTCCGCAGCCACACATCAGATGGGAAGTTCAATAATCCAAATGACGCAATCCGCGACATGCTGAAGAAAAACGCGGGAGAAAACCCCGATCAGAGCCAAGCGGAGCGGGTTTCCGTAAATACGCGCTACGGAAAATTGGATCATGGCGCAACCGCGGCTATCAGAAAAGAATTCATATACGACCGAAAGGGCGCGATTGATTGGAAAGCCACGAAGGACAAGCGGATGCAACTCGCTGGCGAATACGAGCTTCGCCGTAATCGCGTGGGGCGGTTCGAGAGGTAGGGATGAGCAACGACAGATTCGAGAAAGCCGCCCAAGAAGCCGCACTCTTCTGGGGCACTGAGACAACGCCAGAAGAGCTGAAAGTCTTTATCAATATCCGGTATCCCGAACTCGAGGACACCGACGTCGAGCTAATCGTCCACGAGGCACTAGCCGAGTAGACGCAATAAACCAAGATGGAGACACCATGCCCGAAATGACTGAAGAAGAAAAGAAGTACCGCGACGATCTCGAGGACAGGTTCCTACTGGTTCAAGTCCTGAGCCTCGTTCGCGATTATCTGCAAGACAAGCGAGAAAAGCAGCAAATCGCAGAGCAAACGTCCCGGGCAAAGCCTAAAACTGAGTCAATAAAGGAGAAAAGCAGCGAAGTTTAAAATCACGATCCCAGAACATCAATCCATATTAATTGGCAGCAAATCTAGTATTCGCAAGGCTGAATAGATTTCAAACGGCAGCAACCGCCGTTGAAAAGAGGCTCCCCGAAAGGGAGCCTTTTACATTTTAAGGAGAAACAGAAATGACAGATCAAGATCACAAAAATGCTTCCTACCGTTTGCCTTTTGAAATTCGAAAGAAAGAACAAAAGAAGCCCGACGTCAAGCCAGAACCAAAGCCGGAAAAGAAGTAACGAAAGCAGGGGGCTCTGTTTGATTGAGGCTCCTGCTTTTCTTTCTTATCACAACGAACGAAACGGGCGTTTCAAACACATCCCGTATAGGAGATTTCATGAGTTATCAGCAGAAGGTAGAGCTTCTGGAGTTACAGGTTAAAGAGTGCATAAGAATAATCGATTTTCTAATTAAAGACCGGGCCGACGTTCGACGCAATCCCGTCACAGTAGCGGATTCATCGCGGGACGTGAGCGTATCGCCGGTAACGGAGGAGAACTGAGATGGCTAACAAGGAGGAAAATTCCGGAAATAACCCACGACCCGGGTCCGGTCTAGTTCCGCCCGGGACATTAACACCGAGGGCGGGTTGGATGCCACCAAGCCCTACCGTCGATACAAGCCGTGACGCCGAAGCTATCAACGCGGCACAGCTTCTTCTAGCGACTTGTCCGGATATCCAGAAAGTTAGGGACACGATTTGCGCCCAGTTCGCTGGGCTTGGCTATCTAAAAGCCTGTCGGATAGTGATGGAGGCGGCATCTCGGAAACACGACTACACCGCAGAGGCTGTCGAGTTCGTGAAACAAAATCCAGATATGCCAGAGACAACGCTAACGAATGCTACGAGATTTAATTTCCCCACAATTGGCAGAAAGAAGGTCAAAGAAATCATTCATGACATCCGCAAAGCGGACACGGAGAAAAAGTAATGAGCGACACAAGTCAAAACACAGTATTCGGAAGAGGTTTAAATCCAAACTCATTGGATTTGTTGCAAATTGTAAATGAAGGACAAGCCGTCGTATGGAGGCTTAGTCAAGCTGGCAGCCAATTATATTACGGAACATCAGACCCAACGTCTGCTGCGGGATACGTCACGGGAGAATTTTACGTAAATTCTGCAACAGGAACGCTTTTTCAATTGACGGCGGCGGGAACTTGGATAGACGTAAATAGTTTTGGGCCTCGCGGATTTGGCTGGCTGTCAGGTGCAGGCGTGCCATCTCCAAGCATTGGCGTTGACGGAGATTTATACCTGAACACCCTTACAGGCGACGTATATACAAAAACATCCGGCAGTTGGGGGAGCCCGATTGAGAATTTAACCGGACCCGTT